>JBJHCC010000034.1:0-40327 GCA_050485825.1 Gammaproteobacteria bacterium | reverse complement strand
CATATCAGAATGATCCACCGTCGCCAATCGCCTTTCATACCCTGAACCGAAGACATTGACACCGGAGAACAAAAATCGGAGAAAGTAGTTGACAGGTCAATCCATATCAGGAGCCTGCGCGGCAGAAGCCATCCGGGCTGCAGCGGCGCCCTCGCCATTCAGCGCGCCTATCGTCGAGCTTGCATAGGTTCACTATGCGCGCTCTCCGATAGCCACACTCAATGGCGATGGCATCCGTTTCGCCGCCAACGTCTCTGCCGCGCAGGCTCCTAGCTGAATGGGCGGGACCAAGGACCACTAGCCCGAAAAATTGATGAATTGTTCGGGCTAGATGGTTCGCGTCGGTCGATCGCTTTCCAGCATGCCGGCCAACAGCGAGCTGATGGTGGTCTTGGCCTGCAAACCTTCCGGGCTGTCAGTGAACTGGATGCCGACGCCGCTGCTGATGCTGTACTGCGAGCCGCTGGGCGTGATCCAGGCCACCCGGCCTGGAATCGCGATGCGCTCTTCGCCCAGCAGGCTGAGCAGGATAAGCACCTCATCGCCCAAGCGAAAGGTTTTCTTGGTTGGCACAAACAGGCCGCCGTTGACCAGAAACGGCATGTAGGCGGCGTATAGCTCCTGCTTGGTCTCGATGCTGTAGGACAGGATGCCTTTCTGCGCCATCGATCAATTTCCGCTGGGACTGGCTTTCCATTCTAGCAGCCATTTGCCCAGCAGCAATTCCTGACGCGCGTTGGCCTCGACCAGGCGGCCGCCGTGCAGCGCCTGCTCCCAGAGACGCGCCAGCGCTGCACACGCGGGCAAGCCCTCTGGTGCCCGCTGACCGGGCCGAAGTTCGCTGCCGTGGCTGGCCAGCAGGGCACGGTGGGTCCACAGCGCCAGCCAGCGCCAGGTCTGCAGCGGTGCGGCCAGCCATTCGTCCCGCAGGACCGTGCTGACGGCCGCGCCCTGGCGCAGGACCAGCAGCCCCTCCAGAATCGTGTGCCCCAGTGCCATGCCCTCGTCAGCGAGCAAGCTGGCGGCGGCCAGCGGCGCACCGGCACTCAAGGCCAGCGCTTCGGCGCGCTCAATCTCCGACCGGCCGGGACACTGCTGCCCCAGCCATTCCATCGCCAGGTCGAGCTCCGGCGGCCGGATCGTGATGGGCTGGCAACGACTGCGCACCGTCGCCGGCAGCCGACCCGGGCGGTGGCTGACCAGCACCAGCCAGGCTTGCGCCGCAGGTTCTTCCAGGGTTTTCAGCAAGGCATTGGCCGCATTGCGATTCATCGCTTCGGCCGGCTCAATCCAGCCTAGCCGATGCGGGCCGATGCGCGGGGTCAGCTGCAGGCTGGCGCTGAGCTCGCGGATACTGTCGACCGGTATCTCCTTCTTGTCCTCGGGAATGCCCACCGCGAACTGATCCGGATGCGTGCCGGCTGCCAGCAGTTCGCAGGAACGGCAGCGCCCGCAGGGCTGCACATCCACGGCATCAAGACAGAGAATGCGCTGAACCAGCCAGGTCGCCAGCTGCTGCTTGCCGACGCCCACCGGCCCGGCGATCAGTGGCGCATGGCCAAGTCGTCCGTCAGCCAGGCTGGCTGCCAGACGCGCTCGCGGTTCTTCCAGCCACGGCAAGCTCATGCCAGTCGTGCGGCAAGCACCGCCTCGATCTGTTCGCCGACCTCGGCCAGCGGCCGGCCGGCGTCGATCACGGCATAGCGCACGGGGTCGAGGGCGGCTTCTTCAAGATAGCTTTGCCGAACGCGCTCGAGGAAATCGGAGCGGCTTTGCTCGAAGCGATCCTTGCCGGCGCCGCGCCGGCCTACTCGGGCCATGCCCTGGGTCACCGGCAGGTCCAGCAACAAGGTCAGATCAGGCTGCAGATCGGGATGGACCAGCGCGGCGAGCTGCTCGACAGGCCCCCGGCCCAAGCCGCGGCCTCCGCCCTGGTAGGCCATGCTGGCATCCGTGAACCGATCGCAAATCACATCCTGACCCAGGGCCAGCGCGGGCCTGATCACCTGGGCCAGATTCTCGGCGCGGGCGGCGAACATCAGCAGCAATTCGGTGATCGGGGCCAGTTCACCGCTGGCCGGGTCCAGCAGAATGTCCCGAACCCGTTCAGCGACCGGCGTCCCACCAGGCTCGCGCGTGGCCACCACCGTGCGGCCCCGTCGACGCAGCCAGTCGACGACGGTCGCCTGGGCCGTCGACTTGCCCGCGCCTTCGCCGCCTTCGAGGGTGATCAGGCGCCCCCGCATCAGCGACGCCCCCGAATGTAGCGATTGACGGCCGCATTGTGCTGCTCCAGCGTGTCGGAAAACTGATGACTGCCGTCGCCGCGGGCGACGAAGTAAAGCGCCGTGCCCGGGGCCGGCTGCGCTGCGGCTTCGACGGCACGACGACCCGGCAGGGCAATCGGCGTTGGTGGCAAGCCATGACGAGTGTAGGTATTCCAGGGGTGATCGCTGCGCAGATGAACGCGCAACAGCCGGCCTTCGAAGTCCTCTCCCAGCCCATAGATCACGGTCGGATCAGTCTGCAGACGCATGCCCAGCTGCAGACGCCGGGCAAAGACACCGGCTACCTTGGCGCGCTCTCCGGCCTGGCCGGTCTCGCGTTCAATGATCGAGCCCAGGATCAGCAACTCCTCGGGCCGAGTCAGCGGCAGATCCGGCGCCCGCGTCCGCCAGGCTTCGTTCATCAGCTGCGTCATCGCATCGAAGGCGCGCTGCAGCAGCGCCTGATCGTCGCCGGGACGGGTAAAGAAATAGGTTTCCGGCAGGAAGCGACCCTCAGCGAAGCAGCCCTCACAGCCCATCACCGTCATCAGCTCCTCATCGCTCCACTCAGCCGTGGTCGAGCGCAAACGCGGGTCGGCCGCCAGCTCGCGGCGCAGCCGGGCCAGAGTCCAGCCCTCAACGATGGTGAAGCGATGCTCAAGGACGCGCCCCGAGGACAGCAGCGCCATCAGCTCATCGACGCGGCTGCCTGCCGGCACGCGATACTCGCCGGCCCGCAGCGCCGGCGCATGCAGGCGCCCATACAGCCGCCAGTGCCAGCTCGGCCTGGCGACACCCAGCAGCGCCAGCTGATCGACCAGCCGTGGCAGCGAACTGCCCGGTTCCAGCCACAGCCTCAGCTCGCCGTCAGGATTGAGCGGGCGCGCCTGAAAAGCCTCCCATTGCGACCACAGCAAGGCCGTGGACGCGCCAGCCGCCACCACCATCAACAGCAGAACAGTCAGCAGCAATCGAGCCATCAGCCCAGTCGTTGGTCCCAGAGTGCCTGCCATTGCCGGCAGCGATCGGAAATGCTCAGCGGGCGGCCGTCCAGCGCGCGCGCCGGGCGAATGCCGGCCACCGAGTTTATCACCATCAGACCCTCGCACCGGTCCAGCTCGGCCAGGCTCAGCGCTGCGCGTCGGACCTGCACTTCCGGCTGCGCCAGCAGCCAGGCAAGTCCGACCCCGGCTACTCCGGCT
Source organism: Gammaproteobacteria bacterium (assembly GCA_050485825.1). Classification (GTDB taxonomy): domain Bacteria; phylum Pseudomonadota; class Gammaproteobacteria; order Xanthomonadales; family Wenzhouxiangellaceae; genus Wenzhouxiangella. The sequence continues at coordinate 36,858 of JBJHCC010000034.1, read as the reverse complement.
TCGGCCTCAGGTGCAATCACCTCTCCGTCCAACTCCAGCAGCAGATTGGCGCTGATGGCCTCGGCCACCCGGCCTGCGGCGTCGAGCATGACGGCCTCGTCGAAGCCGGCGGCGCTGCAGACGCGAGCGGCCAGCACCTGTTCAAGGCGATTGCCATGCTTGATGCCCGCCAGCCCGGCGCCGATCGCCAAGCGCTGCGGCGATACCTGCAGCGCCAGTCCGGACCGGCGCTGTTCGAGCAGCCCGGTCGGCCAGGGTCGGCGTTCAACGATGCGGCGCGGAGGCGCCTCGGGATCAGGCCAGTAGCCACGACCGCCGCTGCCCCGCGTCCAGGTCAATCGAATCACGCAGTCGGGCACTGTGCGGGTCAGTTGCCGGCAATCCTCGACCAGCTCGAACTCGACCGGAGGCGCCATCCCGAGGCGCTCGCAGCTGGTCTGCAAGCGCTGCCAGTGCCAGTTCCATAACGGCGCCTGCCGACGACGAAACGCCACCGTCTCGAACAGCGCATCGCCATAGCGCAACCCGCGGTCATCGCTGGGGACCCGGGCGTCGGCGACACCGTCGACCAAACAATCCATCACGCCTGCAGCGCGCGCAGCAGACCGCGTGCCTTGGCCTCGGTCTCGGCCAGCTCCGCGGCCGGATCGGAGTCGGCGACGATGCCCGCGCCAGTGCGGAAGCTGACGGTATGCTCGCCGACCAGCATGCTTCGGATCAGGATATTCAGGTCCAGCGCACCATCGTGCCCGAGGTAACCCATGGCGCCGGTATAGAAGCCGCGGCCCTGGCCTTCAAGCTCGGCGATGATCTGCATGCAGCGCACCTTCGGGCAGCCGGTGATGGTACCGCCGGGAAACACCGCGGCGATCACGTCGGCCGCATGCAGGCCGGGTCGGAGACGCCCGGTCACGTTCGAGACGATATGGTGCACATGGGCATAGCTTTCGATCACCATCAGCTCGTCGACCTCGACCGTACCCGGCCGGCAGACCCGACCCAGATCGTTGCGCTCCAGATCGATCAGCATGATGTGTTCAGCACGCTCTTTCGGATGGGCGACCAGCTCGGCGGACAGGTTGGAATCCTGCTCCGGAGAGGCTCCGCGCGGCCGGGTACCGGCAATGGGTCGGGTATCGACCCGATCGCCGCGTATCGAAACCAGACGCTCGGGCGAAGAGCTCAGCAGGATGCCGCCCGGCAGATGGGCCAGGCCGGCAAAGGGGGCGGGATTGGACATGGCCAACGCCTGATACAGCGCAACCGGATCCAGCCTGTGGGCGGAGCGGGCGCGCCAGGCTCGCGACAGATTGACCTGAAAAACATCGCCGTCGAGAATCCAGTCCCGAATTCGGGCGACGCCGGCCTTGAACTGCTCACCGTCGTCGGCACCGACATCCAGCGGCGGCACGGGCTGCGGCGGAATCGGGACGGCCGACCCGGCCGCGGGCAGCTGGTCACCGGCCCAGCTCAGCGCCTCGGGACTGTCAGCGCTCAGCCAGGTCTGTCCGGTCTGGTGATCATGCAGCAGGGCGGCGGGACAACGCACGGCCAGGGCGACAGGTAGTCCGTCGACCGCCGGCGGCAAACCCAGCCCGGGTTCAATCTCACCGACCAGTTCGTAGCCCAGATAAAGAAACCAGCCGCCGCAGAATGGCAGCGGACCGGGGTCGAAGTCAGAGCGGGCCGGACCGACCCATTGCTTCAAGCGCGGCAGGAAGCCGGCGGCGTCACCACCGCCGCGCAAACCTTCAGGCCGGAGTTCCAGCCGCTGGGTGTCTGCCGCCAGCAGGATGGACCAGCGCCCCAGGCTGCCGGCGGCGGCTGAACTGGCCAGCAGGAAGGGCCATCGCGCCGGCGCCTGGGCATGCACGCTGAGCAGGTCGGGCAAACCGTCCAGTTTCTGCCAGCAGGCGGCCAGGCGAGCCTGCCGGGACATCGCCGTCGCCATCGACGTCGCTCGGCGCCGAATCAGGAAAAGCGGCGCAGCAGCAGCGAACCGTTGGTGCCGCCGAAGCCGAACGAATTGGACAGGGCATACTCGATCTCGACCCGGCGGGCCTCGTGAGGTACCAGGTCCAGGCCAGCGCAGTTCGGGTCGGGCTGGTCGAGATTGATCGTCGGCGGTATCACGCCATCATGCAGGGCCAGCACGCTGAAAATTGCCTCGATGCCGCCGGCGGCGCCGAGCAAATGACCCGTCATCGACTTGGTCGAACTGATCATCAGCTTGCCGGCATGGTCACCGAACAGGGCGCGCACTGCCTCCAGCTCAGCCTTGTCACCCACCAGGGTTGAGGTGCCGTGGGCATTGACGTAGTCCACCTGCTCCCGATCGATGCCGGCATCGCGCAGCGCACTGGCCATGCATCGTGCCGCCCCTTCACCGCCTTCGGGTGGCGAGGTGATGTGGTGAGCGTCGCCGCTGCGGCCGTATCCGACCAGCTCGGCGTAGATCCGCGCGCCGCGCCGACGGGCGCGCTCGAGTTCTTCGATCACCAGCACACCGGCCCCGTTGCTGAGAACGAAGCCGTCGCGGTCAACGTCCCAGGGGCGACTGGCGCGCTCGGGCTCGTCGTTGCGTGTTGACAGTGCCCGCGCCGCGGTAAAGCCGCCGTAAGCGGTCGGCGTGGTGCCGTATTCGGCGCCGCCGGCGACCATCACGTCGGCGTCGCCGTAGGCAATCATGCGGGCGGCTTCACCGATATTGTGGGTCGCTGTGGTACAGGCGGTCACGATGGATATGTTGGGACCCTTGAAACCGTAGCGAATCGAAATATTGCCGGCGATCATGTTGATGATGCAGCCGGGCACGAAAAACGGCGAGATCCGCCTCGGCCCGCTTTCCAGAAAGGTCTGGTAGGTTTGCTCGATCGTGTGGATACCGCCGATCCCCGAACCGATGGCGAGCCCTACCCGCTCGGCGTCATCCGGATGACTGTCGATCCCGGCATCGGTGATCGCCTGAATGGCGGCCGCCATCCCGTAATGAATGAAGGGATCAGACTTGCGCGCTTCCTTGGGCGACAGATACGCGTCCAGATCAAAGTCACGGATTTCGCCCGCGATTCGGGCCGGAAACGGCGCTGCATCGAAGGCCGTCAGCGGGCCGATCCCGCTACGGCCGGCCTGGGCCGAAGCCCAGGCGGTGGCTACGTCGTTGCCAATGGGTGTGACGCAGCCCAGGCCGGTCACGACGATTCGTCGGTCACCGCGCATGCGTCAAGCTCCCTGCATCGACCGTCATCGCGGCCTTACTTGTCGACGTTGGCCTTGATGTAATCGATCGCCTGCTGAACGCTGGTGATCTTTTCGGCTTCCTCGTCGGGAATCTCGCACTCGAACTCTTCTTCGAGCGCCATCACCAGCTCGACGGTATCCAGCGAGTCCGCACCGAGATCGTCGACGAACGAAGCGCTGGGCGTGACTTCCTCTTCCTTCACGCCGAGCTGCTCGATGACGATTTTCTTGACGCGCTCTTCAATGCTGCTCATTGTTTGATTTCCTCTAGTACGGTTACCCGAAGCGCGCACATTGTAGTGGACCCAAGGCCGCTTCGCCACTTGAAATGACCGCTGCACGAATCCCTGCATGCTGCGACCGGTTTTTAAAAATTGTTAATTTTTATATAGATAAAAGAGTTTCTTGACGGTTATGTCATGAACATGCCGCCGTTGACATGCAGTGTTTGTCCGGTGACGTAGGCCGCCGCATCGGAAGCCAGGAACGCCACGCAGGCTGCAATCTCATCCGCTTGACCAATTCTTCCCAGCGGAATTGTACCCTCCAAACGCTGGCGCTGAGCTTCGTCCAGCGCCCGGGTCATGTCGGTGTCGATGAAACCGGGCGCGACGACGTTGACCGTGATCCCCCGCGAGCCCAACTCATGGGCCAGCGCGCGCGACAATCCGGCCAGCCCGGCCTTCGCAGCGCAGTAGTTGCCCTGGCCGGGGTTGCCCGCATATCCGACCACCGAAGAAATGTTGATGAGGCGACCCTGGCGGGCCTTCAGCATGCCCCTCAGACAGGCCCGGGACAGACGCATCGCGCCGGTCAGGTTGGTCTCCAGGACGCTGTGCCAGTCGTCGTCCTTCATCCGCATCAACAGCTGATCGCGGGTGATCGCGGCATTGTTGACCAGAACGGTGATCGGCCCCGCCGCCGCGGCGATCTGATCCACGACTGAGCTGATCGCCGCGGCCTCGGTCACGTCCAGCATCAGGCCGCGACCGGCACCCAGCTCGGCGCTGATTCGCTCGGCGCCCGCCTCACTGGTGGCGGTGCCAAAAACCTCCGCACCAAGCGTCTTCAGCCACAGGGCTGTGGCCCGACCGATGCCGCGGCTGGCGCCGCTGACCAGCGCCACCTTGCCGTCAAGGCGATAGGCCTTGTCTGGATGGATGTTCATGGGTTTTTCAATCTTTCCATTCGGAGAGGGTGGTTTCGATGCTGTCCAACTGGTCCAGGGCGGCCCAGCTGACACCGCGCTCGATCCGACGCCCCAGGCCCGCGAGGACCCGTCCGGGCCCACATTCGGCCATCCGGGTCAGCCCCTGGCCGGCCAGGCGCCGGACGGTTTCGGTCCAGCGCACTGGCGACCAGAGCTGGGCGACGAGGGCGGCCCGGATCTGCTCGGGTTCGAAGCGTGGCTCCAGGTCGACATTGTGCAGCACCGGAATCGAGGGCGGACGCAGTTCGATCGAGGCCAGTGTTGCGGCCAGGCCATCGCCGGCCGCCCGCATCAGTTCACTGTGGGCCGGCACGCTGACCGGCAGCACCAGCGCCCGTTTTGCGCCGGCGTCGCGGCAGCGATGGATGGCCCGCTCCACCGCGGTGGCATGGCCGGCAATGACCAGCTGCCCCGGCGAGTTGTAGTTCGCTGCTGCGACCACTTCGCCTTCCTCGGCCTCTCGGCAAATGGCTTCGACCAGTTCGTCATCGAGCCCCAGAATTGCCGCCATGGCGCCTTCGCCAGCGGGCACGGCGGCCTGCATCAGCTCGCCCCGGCGCGCCACGACGCGAACCGCATCGGCAAAGTCGATCGCCCCGGCCGCCACCAGCGCGCTGTACTCGCCCAGGCTGTGGCCCGCCAGGACACTCGGCTGGGGACCGCCAAGCGCTAGCCAGACTCGCCAGATGGCGACACCGCTGGTCAACATGACCGGCTGGGTCAATTCCGTGCGGTTGAGCTCCTCGGCCGGGCCTTCGCAGACCAGCGCCCAGAGATCACGGCCCAATGCCGCGGAGGCCTCGGCAAATGTCTGGCTGATTTCCGGCCGGGCATCAGCCAGCCCGGCCAGCATACCCACCGACTGTGAGCCCTGGCCAGGAAACAGCAATGCAAATGAGGTCATGAATGCCCATCAAGAAGGATTGGGGGAATCGGCGCGACTGAATCAGTACACGATCAGGGCAGCGCCCCAGGTGAAGCCGCCACCAAAGGCCTCCAGCAGCAGCTTGTCGCCGCGCTTGACCCGGCCGCTGCGAACCGCCTCGTCCAGCGCCAGCGGCACTGAGGCTGCCGAGGTGTTGCCGTGTCGATCGACGGTCACGATAACCTGGTCCATCGACATCTGCAGTTTTTTTGCCGTCGCCGTGATGATGCGAAGATTGGCCTGGTGGGGGATCAGCCAGTCAAGGTCACCCTTGTCGAGATTGTTCGCCGCCAGGGTTTCGTCAACGATTCGGCCGAGCGTATTGACCGCGACCTTGAAGACTTCATTGCCGCGCATGCTGACCCGAACGCCGCCGCGAGGCTCGGCAAGAAAACCACGCGAGACGCCGACTTCAGTCTTCAACAGGTCACCGTAGCCGCCGTTGGCGTGGATATGCGTCGACAGGATGCCGGGCTCCTCGTCTGCAACCAGCACCGCGGCCCCGGCGCCGTCGCCAAACAGGACGCAGGTTGCGCGATCGTTCCAGTCCAGAATCCGGGTCAGGGTTTCGGCACCCACTACCAGCACCGTGCGGGCGGTGCCGGCGCGGATGTACTGATCGGCGACCGACAGGGCGTAGATGAATCCCGAACAGGCCGCGTTGACATCAAAGGCGCCGCACTCGCCGATGCCAAGGCGATGCTGCAGCAGGCAAGCGGTCGACGGGAATACCAGGTCCGGGGTGGTGGTGCCGACGATCAGCAGATCGATGTCTTGAGGACCGACACCGGCCGCCGCCATCGCGCCCCGTGCCGCTTGCTCGGCCAGGTCGCAGGTGGTCTGTCCGTCAGCGGCGACCCGCCGCTCGGCGATGCCCGTTCGGTCCCGGATCCACTCGTCGCTGGTGTCCACCAGCGCTTCCAGATCGCGGTTGGTGACGACTTTCTCAGGCAGGTAGCTGCCGGTTCCGGCGATTCGCGCGTACATCCGTCAGGCTCCCAATTGATTGAACTAATAGCTGGACCAAAGCTGGCGCTCAAGCCGGCCGACCAGGTCGCCGCGCGCCTGCAGGGCAGCCAGGCGCAGTGCATGGGCGAGACCGTCAGCGTGGGCGCTGCCGTGACTCTTGATCACGGTTCCGCGCACACCCAGCATCGGCGCGCCATTATGCACGGACGGGTCCAGCCTGTCATGCAGCCGTCGTAATCGCGGGCGCGCCAGCCAGCCGGCGAGACTACCTGTCAGTTCATCGCTGAGGGCACGGAACAGCAGCCGGACGGCTCCCTCGGCGCTCTTCAGCAGGATATTGCCGGCAAAGCCGTCGCAGACCACCAGGTCGACTTCACCGGCGAAAACCCGGTCCGCTTCCACGAAGCCGGCGTAATCAAGACCGGCCTCGGCATCGATCAGCCGGGCGGCCTCGCGGATAACGTCAGGACCCTTGCCCGGTTCGCTGCCGATATTCAGCAAGCCGATGCGGGGCGCGCGCTTTTCGACGACCTGAAAGGCCACGTGGCCGAGTTGCGCAAACTCCAGCAGACGCGGCGCATCGACCTGGATATTGGCACCCAGATCCAGCAGCCAGACGGGGCCGACCAGACTGGGAATTGCGGCCATCAAAGCCGGCCGTTCCACCCCGGGCAACATACCCAGCATCTGCCGGGACAGCGCCATCAGCGCGCCGGTGCTGCCGCCGCTGACGACGGCATCGGCGTGTCCCTGGGCGAGCAGATCCAGCGCCACCCAAACACTGCTGCCCTGCCCGCGCCGCAGTGCTGCGGCGGCGTTCATGTCGTTGGGAAGCACCGTCTCGGCAGCTATCAGGCTAAGCCTTGCGGCAACCTCGGCGGGCAGGCGCATGCTGCCCCGTTCCAGCTCGGCCTCCGGGCCCACGGCCAGGAGGGTGAGCGAAGGATCGGCCGCAAGAGCGCTGGCCATGGCCGCAAAGGCCGTTTCTGCGCCGCCATCACCGCCCATGCAGTCCAGGGCGATCCGAATGGCTCCGGAATCAGCCACGGATTCAGGCGCCAGGGCTTAGCCCTGGGCTTCGTCGTCTTCCTCGTCGAAGGCCGGCGCAACCTCAATCACCTGCCGACCACGGTAGAAGCCCTCCGGTGAGACGTGGTGACGACGATGCGTCTCGCCCGTCGCCCGTTCTTCCGACAGCGCTGCTGCGGTCAGGGCATCGTGAGCGCGGCGCATGCCGCGTCGTGACGGGGTCTTTCTGCTCTTCTGAACGGCCATGATCTGTTGCTCTCCATCGTTTATTGCCTGGTCAGCGAGGGCCGGAACAGTAGTCCCTACGCGACTGACCGCGTGCTGGTTTCAGTTCGGCGCCGAGCGTTGCGGCCAGCGGCGCCCTACATTCCTTACTTCTTCATTCGCCGGACTTCTTCAGCCCCGCCAGCGCGGCAAAGGGCCGCTGAACCTCGTGCTCGGACGGCGGCGCCGACACCCGCTCTGAATCCGGGCTGACCGGTACCAGCGGCAGCGCCAGCAGCAGTTCTTCCTCGACCAGATCGAGCAGCTCCAGCCTCGCATCCGGGCACAGTCGGACCTCATAGTCCTCCGGCAAGGCTTCGGCGTCCTGCTCGCTGCCGACAATGCCGACCAAAGAGCGGCTGCTGATTGGCTGCCTGTAGGTCGCCAAGGTGCGCTGACACTGCATCGGCACCTCACCTTCGACGGTGACGTCAACGCAGCTCTGGCGCTGTCCATCGAGGTGAAAGCGGAGCTCGAATCGCAGCTCGCCCGGCTCACCCTCGACGATCAGGCCGGCCAGCCTGGCCAGCTTGCATGTCGTCACGCTGCCGACGAATACTCGCTCTGCCGCTGCGGCTTTGTCCGGGTTTACCCAGTCCGGAAAATCTCTCGACATAAGCCCACCAGTATATCATCGAAGCCGTTCCGCCTACAATGGGCCACTGCAAGCCCGACAACTCAATGGAACCTGGACGTGCCCCCTTTAATCCTTGCCTCCGGCTCGCCCTACCGGCGCCAGATACTGGCCCGGCTCGGCCTGGCCTTCACCGTCATACCTGCCGATATCGACGAGAGCCCGCAGCCCGGCGAGGCGGCTGAAGCCCTGGCTCGTCGGCTCAGCCTGGCAAAGGCCAGACATGTCGCCGCCCTGCACCCCGACTGCGTGGTCATCGGGGCCGACCAGGTGGCCGAATGCGACGGCCGCCTGATCGGCAAACCCGGCGATGCCGCCACGGCGCAGGCTCAGCTCAGCGCAGCCAGCGGACGGGTAGTGATTTTCCACAGCGGCCTGGCGGTTGTTCACGGCGAACAGGCCGTGCTTGACTGCATTGCCACCGAAGTGCATATGCGCAGCCTGGCCCCGGACCGCATTGCTCGCTACATCGAGCGCGACAAGCCGTTCGACTGCGCCGGCTCGATGCGCAGCGAATCGCTGGGATCGACCCTGACCCGGGCTATTCGCAGCGACGACCCCAGCGCGCTGATCGGACTGCCGCTGATTACGCTGGTGGCCATGCTGGAGCGCTTTGGTATCGACGCCCTGTAACGTCCCGAGCTGTAGCCGATGGTAGACTTTGGGGCCATACGCAGCGGAATGGAGTATTTCGATGGCCACTGAAGCGCAGCCGGCACCGATCTGGCAGCATTGGCGCCTCGAGTCCGATCTGGACGGCATCGCCTGGCTGACCATTGACCGAGGCGACGAAAAGGTCAACAGCCTGGGCACGGTAGTGCTTGCCGAGCTGGATCAGATCGTGACCCAGCTGGAACGCGACAAGCCCACCGGCCTGGTGCTGATGTCCGGCAAGCCGCGCAGCTTTATCGTCGGCGCCGATGTGCGCGAATTCGACGCCACCGACAAGCTCAGCGAGCTGGAAGACAATATCCGCAAGGTTCACGGCCTGTTCCAGCGCATCGAAGATCTGCCCTTCCCGACCGTGGTTGCCTTTGAAGGCTACTGCCTGGGCGGTGGCCTGGAACTGTCGCTGTGTTTCGATTGGCGGATTGCGCTCGACGCCGACCATACCCGAATTGGATTTCCGGAAGTCAACCTGGGCATTTACCCGGGTTTTGGCGGCTCCGGCCGCTCGATCCGCGCCATGGGCGGCCTCAAGGCAATGGAAATCATGCTGACCGGCCGCATGCTGCGCGCCCGCGCCGCGCGTGCGCTGGGCCTGATCAACCAGACCGTGGACCGCCACGGCTCGCTGCGCTGGGCCGCCCGCACTGCGGTACTCAAGAACAAGCGCGCGCCAAAGCCCGGCTTCAGCGCCCGCCTGACCACGCTGGGGCCGGTGCGTGGCTTCCTGGCCAAGCAGATGCGCAAGCAGACCGCCGCCAAGGCCCGGCGCGAGCACTACCCGGCCCCGTACGAGCTGATCGATGCCTTCGAGGCGGCCGGTCACTCGCAGGCGGCAATGATCCGCCTGGAAGCCGAGAAGGTGCCGCGCCTGCTCGCCGGCGAGACCTCGCGCAATCTGCGTCGCGTGTTCCGTCTGATGGAGATGCTCAAGGCCCAGGGCAAGCGCAGCCGGTTCAAGGCACGCCGGGTGCACGTGATCGGCGCCGGCGTGATGGGCGGCGACATCGCGGCCTGGTGCGCTTCGCGCGGGCTCGAAGTCACGCTGCAGGATCGCGAGCTGAAATACATCGAACCGGCGCTGAAACGCGCCCAGAGCCTGTTCAAGCGCAAGCTGAAGACCCCCGAAGCCGTGGCCGCCGCCCGCGCCCGTCTGATTCCCGATGTGGAAGGCGACGGCGTGGCCCGTGCCGATGTCATCATCGAGGCGATCTTCGAGAACCGCGACGCCAAGCGCGAACTGTTCGCGAAGATGAAGGACAAGCTGCAGCCGCACACCCTGGTGGCGACCAATACCTCGGCCATTCCGCTGGCCGAGCTGTCGGACGTGCTCGACGACCCCACGCGCCTGATCGGCCTGCATTTCTTCAATCCCGTGGCGAAGATGCCGCTGGTCGAGATCGTCCACGATGCCAGGTCGATCCCGGATCGGGTCAACGACGGCTCCAGCTTCGCTACCCAGATCGGCAAGTACGCCCTGCCGGTCAAATCCACCCCGGGCTTCCTGGTCAATCGTGTGCTGGCGCCTTACATGCGCAATGCCATGGCCCTGCACCGCGAGGGCATTCCCAAGGAAGCACTGGACCGCGCAGCCGAGGCCTTCGGCATGCCGATGGGCCCGGTCGAGCTGGCGGATACCGTGGGCCTCGACGTGGGCCTTGGCGTGATCGACACGCTGATGGGCGAGGCTGCCGGCGAGGACCGCAAGGTGCTCGAGACCATGGTCAAGGCAGGAAAACTGGGCAAGAAGAGCGGCGAAGGCTTTTATCGCTGGAAGAAGGGCAAGCCGCAGCGTGACCCCAAGGCCCATGAAGGTCATGATCTGGCACGGCTGGCCGACCAGCTGATGCAGCCCTACCTCGACGAGTGCCGCGCCTGCCTCGCCGACGAAGTGGTCGAAAACGCTGATCTGCTCGACGCCGGCATGATTTTCGGCACCGGCTTCGCGCCGTTTCGCGGCGGCCCGCTGCACTACCTGGCATCGCGTCCGACGGCGGCCGCGCCGCCGCCCGCAGCTGCCGTCCCTGTCAACACGCCCGACGCGCCCGATGCGTCCGACCAGAAGGAGCCTGTCTGATGCCCGCCCAAAGCTTGCGCCGAATCGCCGTCATCGGCGGCAGTCGCATACCCTTCTGCCGCTCGAACAGCCTGTATGCCGACCAGACCAACCTCGATATGCTGGCCGCTGCCATTCAGGGGGTGGTTGACCGCTTCGGCCTCGATGACCGGCTGATCGACCTGGTGATGGCCGGTGCGGTGACGACCCATCCCAAGGATTTCAATCTCGCCCGTGAAGCCCTGCTGTCGACCACGCTGTCACCGCTGAGCTCCGGCGTGACCCTGCAACAAGCCTGCGGCACCAGCCTGCAAGCCGCCTTGCTGGCTGGCGCCCAGATCGCATCGGGCCAGATCGACTGCGCTATCGTCGCCGGCACCGACACCACCAGCGATCCACCGATCGTGTTCCAACGTCGATTCGCGCAACGCCTGGTCAAGCTGGGCCGGGCCCGTTCACTGGGCCAGAAGCTCGGCGTGTTCAAGGGATTTGGCCTGGGTGAGCTGGCCCCACAGCCGCCCCGCAACGCCGAGCCCCGCACGGGCCTGTCGATGGGGCAGCACTGCGAGCGTATGGCCCGCGAATGGGGCATCGAGCGCGGCGAGCAGGACCAGCTGACGCTGGACAGCCACCGCAAGGCCGCCATGGCCTGGGAGTCGGGGTTCTTTGATGAGCTGGTCAAGCCGCATAACGGCGTCATCCGCGACAACATCGTGCGCCCGGATACCAGCCTCGAAAAACTTGCCGCACTCAAGCCCGCGTTCGACCGCAAGCAGGGCACGCTGACCGCTGGCAACTCCTCAACCCTGACCGACGGCGCCGCCGCCGTGCTGCTGGCCTCAGAGGAATGGGCGGAAAAGCACCAACTGCCGGTGACGGCCTGGCTGCGCGCCGGCCGCACCGCTTCGGTGGACTTCGTCAACAAGGATGAAGGCCTGCTGATGGCCCCGGCCATCGCCGTGTCCGAGATGCTCGGTCGGGAGAATCTGCAACTGCAGGATTTTGATTTTTATGAAATCCATGAAGCCTTTGCCGCCCAGGTCCTGTGCACCTTGAAGGCCTGGGAATCAGAGCGCTACTGCCGCGAGCGCCTCGGCCTGGAAGCGGCCCTGGGCAGCATCGACCGCGGCCGGATGAACGTCCACGGCGGCTCGGTGGCGATCGGCCATCCCTTCGCCGCTACCGGTGCCAGAATCATCTCGACCCTGGCCGCCACCCTGGAAAAGGCAGGCTCAGGCCGCGGCCTGATTTCGGTCTGCACTGCCGGCGGCATGGGCGTAGCCGCCATCCTCGAGCGCTGATCCGGGCACTCCGCAACAACGCGGAGGCGAAAAAAATCTAACCGCAAAGACGCGAAGAGCACGAAGGTAAACTTGGACCCCCGAAAACACTGAATAGACCGGATGTTCTTGTATCTTCCGTATCTCCAGTGGCTTACGTAGTTACAAGCCTTTCTTAGTGCTCTTCGCGTCTTCGCGGTTAAAAAACCCTCACCTGCCCACTAGAGCCGCCCCGGCAGCCAGAGGCTCAAGGCCGGCCACCAGGTGATGATCAACAGCGCGATCAGCAGCAGGGCGAGAAATGGCAGGGTGGCGCGGTAGACGCGCAGGATGTCCTCGCCAAAGCGGTGGCTGGCAAGGAAAAGGTTGATGCCGACCGGCGGCGTGCAATAGCCGATCTGCAGGTTGGCCAGGAACACGATGCCCAGGTGGACCGGGTCGACACCGAAGGCCAGGGCCACCGGGATAATCAGCGGCGCCAGGATCACCAGCGCGGCGAAGATGTCCAGCACCATACCGGCGATCAGCAAAACGACGTTGACCAGCAGCAGGAATACCAGCCGGCTGTCGATATGCGGCGAGATCCATTCGAACAGGCGCTGGGGAACGCCGGCGTCGATCATCACGTTGGTCGATGCCAGCGACATGCCGAGAATGACCAGAATCGCGCCGACCAGCATCATCGCCTCAACGATGGCCTTGACCAGCTGCGACCAGCTCAGCTCGCGTCGAATCAGAACCAGGCTGATCAGCACCCAGGCTGCCGTCACCACGGCGGCTTCGACCACCAGCAGCCAGCCCGAATAGATGCCGCCCAGGACCACAAAGGGCAGCGGCAACTCCCAGGCGATGGCCTTGAGGCTCCGCCTCAGCGGTGGCCGCGGCGTTGTTTCCGGCGGCAGTCCGCGTTGAGTCCACATCGCATAGCCGGCCAGCAGGCTCAGCATCAGCAAGCCCGGCAGGATGCCCGCCAGGAACAGATCGTCCACGCTGATGCCTCGGCCGGGCGCGACCTGCTGGGCCACTACCGCGTACAGGATCAGCGGCAGCGATGGCGCGAACAAGACCCCCATGCTGGAGCCGCTGGTGACCATCCCGAGCGCGAAGCGACGAGAGTAGCCGGCCTGGATCAGTGCCGGCATGATCAGGCTGCCCAGGGCCACGACGGTAATGCCCGAAGCGCCGGTAAATGCGGTCATCAGGGCGAACAGGATCAAGCCCAGGATCGCCAGCCCGCCGGGCAGCCAACCGAGCAGCGCCCGGCTGAAATCGACCAGGCGCTGCGGCGTCCGACTGTGGGCCACCAGCACGCCGGCAAAGGTGAACAGCGGCAGCGCCACCAGCACCGGCAGCTCGCCGATGCGCTGGAACTCCATCGCCACCAGGGCCAGATCGAGCTCGGCCTGATGGAAGCCTCCCAGAGCGGCCACCGCGATCACGGCAAACAGCGGCATGCCCAGCATCGCAAGCAGGGCAACCAGTATCAGCAGCATCAGCTGGGTGTCTCCGGGGCGGTGTCTGGACGGGTCGGCGTCGGCGGCAGCAGCGCATGCGCCAGAAAGCGCGCTGCCATCAGCGCAAATCCGATCGGCACGATCAACACCACGACCCAGTTCGGGACGTTCAGAAAAGCCTGGGTTCTGAACTCGAACTCGAGCGCGACCATGCGCAGGCTCAGCCAGGCCATGCTCAGGCAAATCGCGCCGGTAGAAAGCAGCATCAGCCGCGCGACCCAGCGCTGAACCGAAGGCGGCAGCAGCCGCTCCAGCACATCGATGCGAATATGCTTCAGATGCCCCGCCGCCATCGCAGCCGACAGCATCGCCAGCCAGAGCACGATGGCGCGCATTGCGCCGTCCGCCCAGGGCAGTGCCGTACCGAACAGATTGCGCAGGATGATCTGGGCCAGCCCCAGGCCGATCAGGGTCAGCAGCAGTGCTACCAGAACGCTGGATTCAACCCCGTCGACGACGCGCTCGATACCGCTGGCCGGCTGGGTGTGGTCGGACTGAGGCGGGTCTTCCGGTCCGGCTGAGCTAGTCGCCACGCAAACGCTCCAGCGCCTGCTTCAGCTCGGCCAGGTGCGGAACGTTGAGCTGCCCGCTGTCGATCATCTGGCGCCGCGTCTCCTCGGCGATCGAACGCCAGGCCTCGGCCTGAGCAGCGGTCGGCGGATTCAGGCTGATCCCCTGCCCGGCCAGCGCGGCGCGCGCCGCTTCGTTGTCCTGTCGATTGAGCGACTCGATCCGGCCCAGTGCATCGGCGAAGGCCGAGCGCACCAGCGCCTGGTCGGCCGGCGTCAGCCGATTGAACGCGCGCTGGTCGATGCCGAGCGTTCCGGCCGTCATCAGGATGGGGAGATCCAGCACCTGCCGGGCGCGGGTGTGCCATTGCAGGATGATGGCGCCCGACAGGGTACTGGCAAAGGTGTTGACGGCGCCGGTCTGGAGCGCGGTATACACCTCGGCCAGCGGCAAGGGCACGGGGCCGACACCCGCGCGCTCGAGGGTCCGCCTGGACAGATCATCACCAGTCGGTACCCAGACTCGCCAACTGGGCGTGAGCGCCTGCGGGTCAGGGATCGCCTCGCGGCTGAAGAGATAGGCGAACCCGCCCATGCTCAGCGCCGGCGCAACCAGGCCGGCCTGCTCCAGATCAGCCAGGATCAGGGCATCGAAGGTCTCGCGCAGGGCCAGCACTTCGGACTCGTCGCGAAACATGAACGGCAAGCCGTACAGGTTGACGGCGGTACTGACGCCGGCCAGATCGCCGACGGTGAAAGCGCCGCCCTGCAATTGACCCAGACGCATGCGCCTCAGCACCGCGTTGGCATCACCCATCACCCCGCCCGGATAGTAGCGAATGCGAACGCGTTGATCACTGCCGGACTGAATCTGCTCGGCCGCTTTCCTGAGCTCGTTCATCCAACTCGAGCCATCCGGCGCCAGCGTGGCGATCTTGAGTTCCTGAGCCTGGACCGGCCCGAACAGCGTTGCAAGCAGCATCAGCAGCGCCAGGGCGCGCGCGGGACGTGGGTATCGCATCAGTCGAACAAGGCCTCGGTCTGGGTAAGCAGTTCCGCCGCCCGCTGCCGGGCCAGCGCATTGATCAGACGATAGTCAGGGTGATCATCGTCGCTGTTGAGCGTCCGTTCCAGCAGTTCGACGAACAGCTCGCGTTCAAACAGCAGACGCGCATAGCTGTCGGCCATCATCACGTCAATCAAGCGATTGCGTCCCTGCGAGGTCGCTCTGGCCTGCTCGAAGTAGCGTCGGGCCCGGGCCGGTTGACCGCCAGCGGCCGGCGGCCGCTGCGAATTCAGTACCGCCAGGTAGAGCCAGACCGCGCCATCGTCATGACTGGGGTCCTGCCCCGCGACCCAGTCCAGCAGCGCCTCAACTCTGGGCAAGTCGGCCAGCGCGGTGAAATCGTTGGCGTGGGCGGCGATCCAGCTGGTCCAGCTGGTCGCCAGCACATAAACCGCCTCGATATCCGCCGGCCGCAGCTCCTCTATGGCCGGCTGGAGATCCTCGAAATGCAGCCGCTCCAGGCCGCAAAGTCGTTGCGAATGCAGGCAGCTGCCCGTTCGCGCATGGTCCAGCGCGCGGCGGGCCAGCCGCGCCTCGGACTGGGCGCTGTTGCTATCGGCGGCCAGCATCGCGTAGGTTGCAGTCAGACGCGCGGTGGTCAGGTGCAGCCGGGCGTCGTCCGGCCGCCCTTGCAGGCGCGCCTCCAGCAGCAGCAGATAGGCGGGCAGCGCACTGGCCACGGTAGCCGGATCATCGTGGCCGCGGATGGCGCGTTCGAGGTCATCGGCGAACTGATTAGTGGCACGATCGACCAGACTGGCACAGCCGCTGCTGAGCAGGCCCAGAACCAGAACCAACACCAAGCGTGGCAGCCGCTTCATGGCGCCTTCACCACCAGGCCGGCGGCCTCGGCCGTGTTCTGCATCAGAGTCGCCACGGTCATCGGCCCGACGCCACCGGGCACCGGCGTCAACCAGGCGGCCCGGCGGGAGACCGCGTCGAAATCCAGATCGCCGCGCAGCCGACCGTCAGCGCAGCGGATGATGCCAATATCGATGACGACCGTGCCAGGCTGAATCCATTCCGGATCAATCAGGTCCGGCTTGCCCACCGCCACGCAGACCAGTTCGGCGGCGCGCACCTGCTTTTCGAGGTTTCTGGTGAAGCGATGCGCCACATTGACGGTGGAACCTGCCAGCAGCAGCTCCAGGGCCAGCGGCCGGCCAACGATATTGGATGCGCCCACGACCAGCGCGTCCATTCCCTTCGGGTCGATACCGTAGGCGCCCAGCAAGCTCATCACGCCACGCGGCGTACAGGGGCGCAGCCCCGGATCTCGCAGGGCCAGACGGCCCATATTGACCGGGTGAAAGCCGTCGACGTCCTTGTCGGGATGAATGCGCCGGGTGACCAGACGCTCGTCGAGATGGCGCGGCAGCGGTAATTGCACCAGGATGCCATCGACAGCGGGGTTTTCATTGAGCTCATCGATCAGGGCCAGCAGCTCGCCGCGCCCGACGCCGTGCGGCAGCCGATAGCTCCGGGACTCGATGCCGGAACGCTCGCAGGCGCGAACCTTGTTGGCGACATACACCTCGGAGGCTGGATCGTCCCCGACCAGCACCACTGCCAGGCCCGGGACGCGACCGCCCCGCCCCTGGTGCGCCGTCACTGCGTCGGCCACATTGGCCAGCAGACGGTCGGCCACCGAGCGGCCATCCAAAATTTTCGCAGTGGGCGCATTCACAGGCTCAACATTGTAGCGGGAAGCGGTTACGATGATGCCGAAAGACCATCACGAGAGTGTGCCGATGAACGTCTTCAACTACAACTTTGTTGCCCTCGGTGGCGGCCCGATGCCGCTGGAGCGTTTTCGCAATCAACCGATCCTGATCGTCAACGTCGCGTCCCGCTGCGGATTCACGCCCCACTACAGCAAGCTGCAGCAGCTGTTTCAGGATTACAACCAGTCCGGACTGGTCGTGGTCGGGATCCCGTGCAACGACTTCGGCGATCAGGAGCCTGATGACGAGAGCAGCATTGCCGAGTTCGTCCGCAGCGAGTACCAGGTGAATTTTCCGATGACTGCCAAGTATTCGGTAATTGGCATCAACGCGCATCCGCTGTTCAAGGATCTGGCCCAGGAGTACGGCGGCAGCGCGCTGCCGCGCTGGAACTTCCACAAGTACCTGTTCAACCGCAAGGGGGCGCTGGTCGAGCACTGGCCGGCACAAACGCCGCCGGATGACCCGGCTGTGACCCACCAGATCACTCGCAATCTGCAGTCCTGGTCGCTTTAGGCGCCTGCGCGGCAGAAGCCGTCCGGGCTGCAACGGCGCCCTCGCCATGGAATGCGCCTATCGTCGAGCTGACACAGGTCCACTTTGGGCGCTCTCCGATAGACACACTCAATGGCGACGGCATCCGTTTCGCCTAGAAGGTTTCTGTCGCGCAGGCGCCTGGCCCGGCTAGTTCATGGACTCGCGCGATCATCGCGCGAACTCATGAATGGTTCGGGCCAGGGGCTGAACGGGCACCGCAGTCCGCGCAGTCCGGATCGCGCTGTCGGCGCAGCTTGCGAAAATCCATCCCGATCGCGTCGACCAGCAGCAGGTCACGGCTCAGACTGCCGCCGATACCGAGCAGATACTTCAGGGCTTCGGCGGCCTGCAGACAGCCGACGATGCCGGGCATCACGCCGAGCACGCCGGCCTCGGCGCAGCTCGGCGCATCGGCCGGCAGCGGGGCCTCCGGGTACAGACAGCGGTAGCAGCCGGCGTCGGCCACTGCCGGATCAAACAGCGCGACTTGTCCCGAAAACCGCAGTACCGCGCCATAGACCAGCGGTATTCCCAGCGCCCGGCACACCCGGTTCAACAGGTATCGGGTCGGAAAGTTATCGGACCCGTCGATCACGAGATCGCTGCCGGCCAGCAGCGCCGGGGCATTGTTTTCGACCAGACGAACCGCTTGGGTGTCGATCATGATGTCGGGATTGAGCGCATGCAGGCGCTGCGCGGCCGACTCGGTTTTCAGATGACCGACCAGATGATCGGCATGGAGGATCTGACGCTGCAGATTGCTGCGCTCAACCCGGTCAGCGTCGATCAGCCGCAGACATCCGACACCGGCCGCAGCCAGATACAGCGCGGCTGGTGAACCCAGGCCGCCGGCGCCGATGATGCTGATGGTTGCCCGACCAAGCCGGCGCTGACCGTCCGCTCCGACTTCCGGCAGGCTGAGGTGCCGCAGGTAGCGGGACTGCGCCGTCGCGACCGGCTCGGGCAGCTGGCGCGGCAGGCCGGCTTCGGTCCAGGCGCGAAAACCGCCCGACAGGTTGGCCAGCCGACGGTAGCCCAGCGCCTTCAAAGCCGTCGCCGCCAGCTGCGAGCGGTCTCCTCCGGCGCACATCAAGATCAGTTCCTGCTCAGGATCCGGCGCGCGCTCGGCCAGCACCAGTTCCAGCTGGCCACGGCTGATCAGCCAGGCGCCGGGGACTGTGCCGTCGGCCCACTCCCCGGCTTCCCGGACATCAATCAGCGTGGCGCCTTCGGCCAGGCGCTGCTGGGCCTGCTCCGCGTCGATCTGGGCGATGTCCGCGCGCAGTTGATCGAGATGCGCGCGCAGTCGCTCAGCGGCGACTTTTCTTGCGTCGTCCAAGCTGCTTCAACCGCTTGCGCTTCTGTACCTGGC
Organism: Gammaproteobacteria bacterium; assembly: GCA_050485825.1. GTDB lineage: Bacteria > Pseudomonadota > Gammaproteobacteria > Xanthomonadales > Wenzhouxiangellaceae > Wenzhouxiangella. The sequence goes on along the minus strand of JBJHCC010000034.1, from coordinate 17,863 downwards.
GCGGGGTCAGGACATTGCGACGACCGGCAAAGGGGTTGTCGGAGTCCTTGAACAACAGCCGCAACGGCACGCCGGTGAATTTGAATTCGCGGCGAAAGGCATTGATCAGGTAACGCTTGTAGGACTCGCCCAGCTGCGATGTCCGATTGCCATGGATCACGATCCGAGTCGGGAAGCTGCCGCCGGAGTGCGCATAGCGCAGCTTGGGTGAGGAGCGCTCGCCGCCTGGCGGGGTATGGCGCTCCACGGCCTCTCGCAAGGCTCGGGTCAGCGCCGAGGTCGACGGCTGCTGACTGGCAGCCGTGTGCACGTGAATGATGGCGTCGGTGAGCTCGCCAAGGCCGCTGCCGTGTAGCGCGGAGGCCGTGACGACCGGCGAAAATGTCGCAAAATTCAGCTGCTCGCCCACATCAACCAGCAGCTGACGACGTCGCCGCTCATCCAGGCCGTCCCATTTGTTCAGCACCAGCACCAGCGCTCGACCGGCCTCAATGACATGACCCGCCAGGCGCGCATCCTGCTCGGTAACGCCGTCGACCGAATCGATCAGCAACACCACCACCTCGGCCTGCGCCATCGCCTGCAGGGCCTTGATCGTACTGAATCGCTCGATGCCTTCCGGGCTGCCGCGCCGCCGACGAATGCCGGCCGTATCCACCAGATGAAAAACCTGCCCGTCACGGTCAACCCGCCCATGCACCGGATCGCGCGTCGTGCCGGCCACCGGCGACGCCAGCGCACGCTCCTCCCCGAGCAGCCGATTGAGCAAGGTGGATTTGCCGACGTTCGGTCGCCCGATCAGGGCCAGTCGAATGCCCGGTTCGGCGGTGGTGCCAGGCTCGGATGCCGCCGGCAACAGCGCTTCAGCCTGCCGGGCCAGCTGCTCCAGGCCGCGCCGATGGCTTGCGGAAATCACGCAGCGCGGGGCCAGGCCCAGTTCGGACGCCTCGGCCAGGATCAGATCGATGTTCAGGCCGTCGCTCTTGTTGACGACATGAACCAAGGGCTTGTCCAGGCCGCGCAGCCAGGCGGCAATCTCATGGTCCATCGGCACCACGCCGTCGCGACCATCGCTGACGAACAGCACCAGATCGGCCTCGGCGGCGGCACGGCGGGTCTGGCGCTGGGCACCCTCCCCCAGCTCGTCGGCGGCCTTTTCCAGCCCGCCGGTATCGATCAGGATGACGTCACGCTCCAGCAGCCGCGCGCGGCCGTAGATGCGATCCCGGGTCACCCCGGGTTGATCGGCTACCAGCGCGTCGCGGGTCCGGGTGAGCGCATTGAACAAGGTCGATTTACCGACATTGGGTCGGCCGACTATGGCCACCACGGGCAAGGTGCCGCTGCTCACCGCGGAGCCGCTCAGTTGCGTGCCCGCCAGGCGCTCAGCGTGCCATCTTCATCCAGCAAGTAAAGCGTTTCGCCGACCACCAGCGGGGCACTGGCTGCCGCTGATCGCGTCGGTCGAACACGGGCAACAAAGTCTCCCCGCTCCAATTCCTGCCAGTGCATGTAGCCCTGAAAATCCACGCTGACCAGATGATCGCCAACGAAAACCGGCCGGGTCAGCCGGCGCCGCGCCAGGTTCTCGTCGCGCCACAGGGTCGAGCCGTTGCGGCGGTCCACCAGCCACACGGAGCTGTCGCGATCGCTGACCGCGAGCTGAGTCCGCTGCACGCTGACACCCGTGTACGAGGGGACTTCCCTGATCCATAACACGCGTCCCGACTCCAGCGCCAGGCTGGCCAGCCGGCCCCGATAGGTGACGACATAAAGGTCGGTGCCGACAATGGCCATCGGCCCGTCGATATCAGCCAGACGGTCAAGCTCGGTCCGCCCCTCCGGGATGCTGACGCGCTGCTCCCAGATCAATCCGCCATCGTTGACCCGCAAGGCCACGACCACGCCGTCGTCATAGCCGATGAAAACCTGGCCAGCGCGAACCAGCGGATCGCTGGTACCCCTGAGCGTCAGCAGCGGCACACTGCGGTCGTGAATCCAGCGCCGCTGCCCCGAGCCGGCGTCAAAGCCGAAGGTCCGGCCGTCAATGCAGCGCGCAATGACCACACCGTCATGGACCACCGGCCGGGCCAGCATCTCCGATGACAGCTGCGCCCGCCAACGTACATTGCCGCTGGCACGGTCGAGCACGACCAACTGGCCGTCGAAGGTGCCGAACAACACCATCGACCCGCTGACCGCCGGCCCGGAAGAGACCTCGAAATCAGTGTCAATCCGCCGCAGGACCCGGCCGGATTCCGCGTCAACGACGCTGATCCGGCCGCGATGATCGGCCACCCACAGCTCATCATCGTCGAAGTAAGGCCGCAGATTTGGCCGACTGCGGTTGATGCCGGCACCCGTCGACACCGACCACAGCGAATCGACCCGCAGCGACGAGGTGAACTCAGGCAACTCAGCTGGCGGCTCCTCGGTCTTGTCGCTAGAGAACCAGCCGCCAATGGTCTGACAGCCACTCAGCGCTGCCGCGAGAGCGAGTAGCAGCAGGGCACGCCGCCATCCCATCAGGACAGGTCCTCATCCAGCCCGGGGCCAGTGGCGTCGATCTTGAGCTGCAGCAGGAACTGCATGCCGCCGTCGCCGCTGTGGTCCATGGCTTCAAGATAGGCCAGTCGCGCCGCTTCCAGCTCGCCGCGGCTGAGCAGCAGGTCGCCGCGCAGCTCGGCCCAGGCCGCTTCGAATCCCACCGGCGCGTTGCCGGACAGTATCCCCAGGGCCGCACTGACGTCTCCCTGGGCCTCGCGCACCCGCGCCAGCCGCAGCCGGGCGATCGGGTGCAGCGACGACAGGCGGCGGTCGTCGATCACCACTTCCAGCAACTCGGCGGCCGGCGCCAGGCGTCCGTCCTCGACATAGGCCGAGGCCATGACCAGGCTCGCCAGACCCAGTTGTGGGCTGCGCGGTACGGCCGACTGCATTGCCTGAAACTGTTCTTCGGCAAAGCTGAGGTTGCCGTCGGCCAGCTGGCGCTGGACCACGTCAAAGTATTCGGCGGCGATGAAGCGCTGGGTGACCTGATGATCCTGCCACTGGCGGTAGCCGAAAATCCCGGCAAAAGCCAGGGCCAGGCCGATCACGATGGAGAAACCGTATTCCCTGATCCAGCGGCGAACGCGCTCGCCCTGTTCATGTTCGTCATATAGCTCAACTGCCATGGTCGTTCCCGTCTGATAATGAAGAGCGGCAGAAGCCCGCTCGGTGTCATGGTGAATTGTAAGCGCTGTCCCCGGCCGCCGCTGAGCGCGCCGCTATTGTAATACCCCGTCAACCGGCATCGAGCAGCGCCGCCAGGCGCTCGATCAGAGCCTCATGGCCCAGCGTTTCCTGGCCGGCAGCCGCCTCACGCAGCGGCTTGAGCTGAACGGTGCCGGCCGCCAGTTCGGCGTCGCCCAACACCAGCGCCAGGCCGGCGCCACTGCGGTCGGCACGCTTGAACTGGGCCTTGAAGCTGCCGCCGGCCAGGGACAAGGCCAGCCTCAGCCCTGGCAGTGACCGCCGCAGTTGCTCCGCCAGCTTGAGGGTCTCGCCCATATCGACCTGGCTGACCAGGTAGACATGCGGGCGTTGATCCCGTTCCAGCCCGGCCTGTTCCAGCAAGGCCAGCAAGCGCTCGGCGCCGAGCGCAAAACCAATCCCCGGCGTGGCTCGGCCACCCTGAATTTCGACCAGATCATCATAACGTCCGCCGGCGCAGACCGTGCCCTGGGCTCCCAGCTCCTGGGTCGTCCATTCGAACACGGTTCGGCAATAGTAATCGAGACCGCGCACCAGGCCGGGATTGACATGATAGGTCACACCCAGGGTATCCAGCAGCGCTCTGACCTCGTCAAAATGCGCCTGTGCCGCCGGCCCCAGCGCATCGGCCAAACGCGGCGCATTCGCCATCAAAGCCTGGGTCTGTTCATTCTTGCTGTCAAAAATACGCAGCGGATTGCTGTCCAGGCGCCGCTGAGAATCCGCATCCAGGCGCTCGCGATGCGGGCTGAGGTAGTCGACCAGCTGCTGCCGATAGCGGGCTCGATCTTCGCGGTCGCCCAGGGAATTGATTTCAAGCCGCAGCCTTCCGGCCAGGCCCAGATCACGCCAGATCTGCTCCACCAGAAGCATCAATTCGACGTCCGCTGCGGCCTGCTCGAGACCGAAGACTTCGGCCCCGAACTGGTGGAACTGTCGCTGTCGGCCCTTTTGCGGGCGCTCATGCCGAAACATCGGGCCCTGGTACCAGACCTTCAGCCCGGGGCTATGCAGCAGGCCGTGCTGGATTACGGCGCGGACCACGCCGGCCGTCCCCTCCGGACGCAGGCAGATCAGATCCCCGTTTCGGTCTTCGAAGGCGTACATTTCCTTCTCGACCACATCGGTGGCTTGCCCGATCGCCCGCGTGAAGACCGCCGCCTGTTCCACCAGCGGCACTCGAATCTCGTGAAAATCATAGGCGGCAAAGATTGCGGCCAGACGATCTTCCAGCCACTGCCATAGCGGGGTGCGCTCGGGCAGGATGTCGTGCATGCCGCGGATCGACTGCAGTTGACTCATATTCCCTGGGTTCCTCAACAAACGATGAACCCGCCTTGCGGCGGGCTCTGCGGTCCGTCCTGATCGGGTCAGCCTGCGCGCGCAGGCGCTTAGTGGTCCTTCAACCTGATGTTAGGGTTCAGTTGGTCTGCCAGCGTTCAGGGCAAGGCGCGGCTCGCAGTGAATGGACGCAAGCCCTTTACAAGAGCCGGAACGCTGCCATGGATGCAGACAGGCCAACCCTTCGGGCGCTCCTGTGGCGCTCCGCTGCCGCGTTCCGCCGCTTGGCAAGGGCTTGTGTCCATTCCCTGCGCGGCGCGCCTTGCAGCGAAGCGCCACAGGAACGCTGAACCCTAACATCAGGTTGAAGGACCACTAGCGCAGTACCTCTCCGGATTCGAGCAGCTCAAGCCGCGCCACATCGGCCCGATTCGCGCCGGGGTAGTCGATCAGCTCCCCGTTCAGCCGCAGCTCCACCGAGCTTGCTCGGCCGAGCAGGATCCGGAATGGTGCGGCCCCGCGGTAGCGGCGCTCCTGGCCTGCGCGCAGCAGATCAAACTCCAGGCGCTGCCCCTGAGCGTCACTGATTTCCACCCAGCTGTCATCCAGAAGCCGGATGGCCAGCTCCGGCTGCACTTCGGCCGGTGCCTCGACCGGCTCGGTCAGGACGCTGTGCTGCGCCGCCTCCGTGTCGCGCACCGGCCGGATCGCGGCAATCGGCAGCACGTTGGCGGCGACAGGACCATCAGCAGCCGTAACATAGTCGGCGGCATCGTCGAGCGACAGGGCCCGCGCGATCCGCCGCGCGACGCGCTCCTCGCTGGCCGAAACGCGATCATCAGCGGCCATCTCATCGGCCTGTACGACGAGGCTTTCCGGCTCCGTCATGCGCCATCCGCTCTGGACATAAATGACGACGAGCGGCGGAACAATCAGCGTAGTAACAATGACATAGGTCGCAAACTTCAGCCATCGCTCGAACCGCCAGTCGCGTCGGCTCGCCGGCAGTACATCGCGCAATGGCGGCGGCTGCTGAGGGTCCAGCTGTTCCAGCAGCGCCTGGCCGTCAAGGCCCACCAAGCGCGCATAGTTGAGCACATAGCCGCGTCGATAGATGCCGGCCATCCGCTCCGTCCGGCCCGCCTCGATATCGTTGAGCAGCATGCACGACAGGTGCAGCTGCTCGGCCGTTTCCTCGAGACTCAAACCACGGGATTCACGGGCCTTGCGCAGGGCCCACCCCACCCTGACATCGCCTCCCTGCTGGTCTTCATTATTCGTTTCGCTGGTCGAATCAATCATATTGTTGTCGTCGTCTGCTGAGCTCGCGGACTTCAGGGGAGTCAGGGAATTGACGCTCCAATCTACTAGCGTACTGGTTCGCGTCATCCCGATTGTTAAGCCGAGATTCAATCATGTAGCCCAGCAGCAGTGCGCCGGGCTCAGGGTTGGCCGCCGACTCGAAGCGCTGCAGAAATGCGCGCGCCCGAAACGGATCGCCCTGCTGATAGAAGATATCCGCCAGGTGGAACAAGGCGTCGGGAAAATGGGCGTCAAGATCCAGCGCGCGCCGCAGGTGGCGTTCGGCGAGATCCAGATCTCCGGATCGCCTTGCGCAGGCACCAGCGTTGGTCCAGGCAACCGCCGGAGTGCTGTAGAAGGGGTCGCGAACGGCGGCCATGAAATGGCGCTCTGCTTCGGCAAACTGACCCTGCCGACACAGGAAGACCGCGAAGCTGTTCTGGGTACCGCCGTCGCCGGGCGCCAGCCTTGAGGCCTGGCGGAAATGGCGGCTGGCCATTTGATCGTCGCCAATCTGCTCGTAAATGATCCCCAGCGCGACATGAGCCGGCACATGATTGGGGTCATGCTGCAACGCGAGTTGCAGCTTTTCCATCGCGATCTGAAGCTGGCCACGCTCCAGGTATCCGAAACCCAGGCGGGTATTGATCTCGGCACCGCGCACCGGGCTGACCCGGTCCAGGCCGCCGCCGGGCGGCGGCGTCGACGGCGTTGATGCGCAAGCGGCAAGGAGGCCCGCGGCCATGAGGGCCGGAAGGAGTCGCGAGAGAATCATGCGCTCAGCGCCTGCCGGGCAAGTTGCTGCTGAACCACCAGACGCCGCTCGCTGGGACTGAGCAGCTTGCCGACCAGCTGGCCGCAGGCCGCATCGATGTCTTCACCGCGAGTCTTGCGCACCGTGGTGATGATGCCGGCCGCGCGGGTGATCAGCTGAAAAGCGTAGATGGCCTCGTCCGACGAGGCCTCGAACGGGGTGCCCGGAAACGGATTGAACGGGATCAGGTTGATCTTGCAGGGCATGCCCTGGAGCAGGCGGACCAGCCCCTTGGCTTCGGCACGGCCGTCATTGACCCCCTTGATCATGGTGTATTCGAAAGTGATCGAACGCCGGTGGTGAACGCTGACGAAGCGCCGGCAAGCCGCCATCAGGTCGGCCAATGGATACTTGCGATTCAGCGGCACCAGGCGGCTGCGCAGTTCGTCGGTTGGCGCATGCAGCGACACCGCCAGCGCGAACTCGTCCCCATCGGCCAGCTGATCAATGCCCGGAACCACACCGGCGGTGGAAATCGTGACCCGCCGTGCAGCCAGACCGTAGGCCAGATCTTCGCGCAGCAAGGACAAGGCCGGGACGACGCTATCGAGGTTGAGGAGCGGCTCGCCCATGCCCATGAAAACGACGTTGGTGACGCGCCGCTCGCCGTACTCGAGATCCGCCAGGGTGTGCACTGCATGCCAGACCTGGCCGATGATCTCCGCGGCGCTCAGATTGCGTTTGAAGCCCTGGGTCGCCGTCGAGCAAAAGGTGCAGTTGAGCATGCAACCCACCTGCGACGAAATGCAGAGCGTACCGCGGCTCGCTTCTGGAATGAACACGGTTTCCACCGCGCTGCCGCCGGCCACCGTCAGCAGCCACTTGACCGTGCCGTCGCTGGAACGCTGTTCGCGAATGACTCGGGGCGCGGTGATCTCGGCGATCCCGGCCAGACGCTCGCGGAGCGGCCTGGCCAGATCGGTCATTTGCTCGAAGTCGGTGACGCCACGCTGGTGGATCCACTGCAGAAGCTGACGAGCGCGATAGCGGCGCTCGCCAATGCCGGCAAAAAAGAGCTCCAGCCCGGACTGATCCAGCCCGAGCAGGTTGAGCTTTTCTACCGAAACGTCAGACATTTAGCGTCTGCTTCAATGCGTTAGCGCGAGTATATCTCTTCGGCGCCAAAAAAGAACGCTATCTCATCGCGCGCGGTCTCCTCGGCATCCGATCCGTGCACGGCATTGGCGTCGATGCTGGTCGCGAAATCGGCCCGAATCGTGCCTGGAGCTGCCTGGCGCGGGTCGGTCGCACCCATCAGTTCGCGGTTGCGCAAAACGGCATTGTCGCCTTCCAGAACCTGAATCATGACCGGGCCGGAGGTCATGAACTTGACCAGGTCGGCGAAAAACGGACGCTCCCGATGCACGGCATAGAAACCTTCGGCTTCGGCGGTGCTCAGGTGCTTCATCCTGGCCGCGACAACTTTCAGCCCGGCGCGCTCAAAGCGGGTGTAGATTTCACCGATGACGTTCTTGGCGACGGCGTCGGGCTTGATGATGGAAAGCGTGCGCTGCATGGAAAATCCTTGAAAAAGTGGGGGTGCGAATGTTGAATGGCTGCAAGTCAGACTCTGCCCGCCCTGCCGGCCAGCGCTGAATTTGCCCAGGATCAAAGCCTTATATTGTAGCCCGAAAACCTGTTTTACGACAGCACCTTGGCATGAATTGAAAGCCAGCGGTCCGTCGCCGGAGGAAAGTCGAGTTGCCCACCTCAGCCAGCCCCGTCAAGAACGGCTCAAGGAAGCCTTCACGGCAGTTAGAAGCACACCGCGCAGGCGCGCGGCCGGTCTCGGCAGGCAGCGCTGCTCGGACCCGGAGCCGTGACAGCTCCGCCGGGCCCAGCCGCCAGCACTCGTTGATGGCGGCCACGGCGCTGCTTGGCGCCCTGATCGCGCCCGGCTTGACGGCAGCGGCAGCTGAACCGTCCCACTTCAGCCTGCTGCTGCGCGTGCAGCCGGAGCTGGTTCATGTCGACGGCGCCTTTGCTGACGCCCGGGGCCGCAATGGCTGGCAGCTGACCGACGGCTGGGGCGGCGGCAGCCGCAACAGCCACAACTGGGGCGCGCTGTTCATCGACGGCGGTGTGCCGCTGGGCGAGCGCACGCGTCTGATCGCGCGCGTCGGGCTCAATATCGACATGCAGGGCCTGAAGGACGGCGACGCCCGCAAGCGCGAACGCCAGGCCGGCCTGGACGGACCCTGGGGCCGGCTGCTGGTCGGTCGCCTGGAAACACCCTACAAGCTGGCCGGGCTGGGCTGGGATCCGCTCAACGCGACCTCGCTCCAGGCCCGCGCCAACACCGGCCGCAGCGGCGGCGCCTTCGGCCACGGCGGCTACGTCGACAACGCAATCAGCTACAGCCACCGGCTCGGCAGGCTGCGCTACATGCTGTTCGCCGCGATTGATGACGGGTCCAGACCGTCCGATCTGGGCGATCCGGATCGGCGGGTCTTGAGCTTTTCCCTGAGCGCACCGATCGGGCCGGTCGAAGTGATCCTCGCCCACATCGACGCCAGTCGCTTCCGGGACGGCCCTGATCGGCGCACCGGCAGCAAGCTGGGCCTGCGCTGGAGCGCCGGAGCATGGGCCCTCGCCGGCCACCACGAGTGGCGCGGCCGCGGCTTCGAGAACGGCAACTTTCTGTTCCTGAACGCCAGCTACCGGATCGACGACCGCTGGTCGCTGATGGCCAATCTCGGGCGCTTCAATCACTCAGCGAACGCCAATGACGCGGACTATCTGGCCCTGGGCGCGCGCTTTGCGATCGACCGGCGTCTGTCCTTGCACGGCGGTTGGCGCCGGGTCGATCGCGACAACGGCGGCAAGGAGAATATCGCCGGCTTCGGCGCGCGCATCAGCTTTGACAGCGGCAGCTTGCTTGCTCGGGAGCGCTGAGCGCCCCTCAACCGACCGGCCTTGCCATCACGCTGTTGAACCATGCCGATAATGAAGGCCGATTCGAATGGAGCACCCAGGCATGTCGAAGGACGCCTTCAAGCGCGCGCTGGCCCGATTGGACGAGGCCGCGGAGAAAGTCGATATCCCCGACGAGACCCTGCAACGCCTGCACTATCCGCTGGCCACCGTCAGCGTGTCGATCCCGGTTCGCCGGGATGATGGCAGCCTGGCGATCTACCAGGGCTATCGGGTTCGCCATTCCGACCTGCTCGGACCCGGCAAGGGTGGCCTGCGCTACCACCCGGAAGTGGATCTCGATGAAGTCAAGGCGCTGGCCTTCTGGATGAGCTGCAAGTGCGCCGTCATGGACCTGCCCTACGGCGGCGCCAAGGGCGGCGTCGCGGTGGACCCGAAAGATCTGAGCATGATGGAGCTGGAGCGGCTGTCGCGCGGCTTTATCCGCGGCATTGCCGACTTCATCGGCCCGGCGGTCGACATACCCGGGCCCGACATGTACACCAACGAGCGCATCATGGGCTGGATGATGGACGAATATTCCAGCGTCGTCCGCCACCGCGCGCCGGCAGTGATCACCGGCAAGCCGCTCGCGCTCGGCGGCAGCGCTGGCCGCGCCGGCGCCACCGGTCGCGGCGGCTACTTCTGCATCAGCGAACTGGCTCGTGAGCGCGACTGGGAGCCGGCCGACATCAGCGTCGCCATTCACGGTTTCGGCAATGCCGGCCAGGCAATTGCCCGCCTGCTGCACGAGGACGGCTATCGGGTGGTTGCGGTCAGCGACTCCGGCGGCGCCATCCTTGATCGAGAGGGCCTTGATGTTCCAAAGATCATCGAGGGCAAGAACGCTGGCAAGCCCGTCGAGGCCGTCTATTGCCAGCAGTCGGTCTGCGATCAGGGCGATGTCGAGGTGATCAGCAACGACGAGCTGCTCTGCCTGGATGTCGACGTGCTGATTCCGGCCGCCCTGGACGATGTCATTACCGAGGACAACGCGGGTGATATTCGGGCGAAGCTCATACTGGAGCTGGCCAACGGCCCGACCACGCTGGAAGCCGACCGCATTCTGGAGCAGCGCGAAATCACCGTGATCCCGGATATCCTCGCCAACGCCGGCGGGGTCACGGTCAGCTACTACGAATGGCTGCAGAACCGCAGCGGCGACTACTGGAGCGCCGAGACGGTCGACCAGCGCCTCGAATCACGCATGCGCGAGCAGTACCGCAAGGTCCGCGAGCTGGCCGAAGAACTGGAGATCTCCTTCCGCCAGGCCGCCTACTGCCTGGCCCTGAAGCGCCTCGGCGCCGCCGCCGACGCGCTTGGCACCCGGTCCCTGTTCAACAACCGACACTGAGGCTCCTTTCGCCGACAAGACAGGCTCCCGGCGTTTCTGTAAGTCGCTCGTTCAGGTCGGGCTGCGCACATCGAGGGGCGCCGCTCTTGCCGGGGTGGGGGCGACCGGGGGGTTCCAAAGCGATGGCTAGTCCCCCCCCAGTCGCCCCCCCACTCCGGCACGCGCCGCTCTGGATCAGGATTGGGTGAGCATCGGTCTCAGGCTTGATGCTGGTCCCATTCAATCCTGCTTTAGCCAGCGCGCCAGCCAGTCGGCAATTTCGCCGTAGAAGTGGCGGCTGTTGTGGCCGGACATGATCCAGTGATCCTCGTCGGGGTAGACCAGCAGCCGGCTTTCGACCTGCTGGCGCTGCAGCGCGGTCCAGTATTCGAGCACGTTGGCCAGCGGCACCCGCTCGTCGCGCTTGCCGATGGTGACCAGCACCGGGGTCTGCCAGTTGGCCGCGTACATCAGCGGACTCTGATCCAGCCATAGCTGCGGGTCCTCCCAGGGCGGCGCGCCGAGGTTGGCCTCGCGATGGAAGACGGAGTCGCTGGTGCCCCACTGGGTGATCAGGTTGACCAGGCCGGCGTGAGAGATCAGGCAGCGGTAGCGGTCGGTCGCGCCCTGCATCCAGTTGGCCAGGTGGCCGCCGTAGCTGGCGCCGCCGGCGCACTGGCGCTCAGCGTCGATGAAGTCGAAACGCTCGATCGCCACGTCGGCGGCCTGGTTGATCTCGTTGGCGGGGCCGCGCAGCGGGTCGCCCTGGATACGGCGGGCGAAGTCCTCGCCGAAGCCGGTCGAGCCGGAGTAGTTGGTCAGCAGGACGACGTAGTCGGTGCCGGCGAGCAGGTGATAGTTCCAGCGCAGGAAGAAGTAGTCGCGGAACATGATGTGGGGCCCGCCGTGCATCAGCACGAACAGTGGATAACGGCGATTCGGATCAAAGCCGGCCGGCCGCACCAGCATGTTGTGAATCGGTACGCCGTCGTTATTGTCGAACCAGAAGTGCTCGACCGGGGGCAGGTCCAGCCCGGCCACGGCGTCGGCGGTAAACTCGGTCAGGCGCTGGTGCGCCCTGCCCGGACGCAGGCGCACGATCTCGGCCGGCTCGGAAGCCGACTCGTAGCGGGCCAGCAGCACGGTGTCGCGGCCGCGGCCGGCCACCGCCAGACCGGTGTAGATCCCGCGCTCCTGCTGGTCCGTCGGCGTCGCCTCGCCGCCGCCAATCGGGGCCGAGTACAGGCGCACCAGGCCGGAATCCTCGGCCAGCACAAATACCCGATCGCTGGCCGGCGCGATGCCGAACTCGACCGCCGCGCGCGCATCCGGCAGGCTGATCCGACCGAGTTCGCGCATCGACGGCCATTCGAAGCTGGCCAGATGGGCGGCGTTGTAGACGGACTCGGTGCGCGCTATGCGCTGGGCGACCAGCCGGCGGCCGTTCGCGGAAAACTGCGGCCCGGCGTAGCTGTCGGCGCCCTCCGGCGCATCGCTGCCGGTCAGCCGGCGCGGCTCGCCACCGGCCACGGGCACCTGCCAGAGGTCGGTATGGGTGCCGTCGAAAGCCGCGCGGTCGCGGTTGCGGCTGGCGACAAAGATCAGCGACTGGCCGTCCGGTGCCCAGGCCAGATCCAGCTCGTTGCCGCCAGCGGTGCGCCGACCCTCGAAGCCGGCCATGGCCACCAGATCGGTGCCGGCCAGCAAGTCGCGGGCGGCGTCTTCATCCAGGCCCTGGACAAAGACCCGGGTCCGGAGTTCGTCCTGCCAGGTGTTCCAGTTGCGGATAGGAAAACCGGTATAGGTGCGGACGTTGTACTTGCGCGCGTCCAGCTCATCCTGAATTCGCCGGCTGTCCTCGTCGTTTTGGCTGTCGGGGTGGACGTTGCTGGTGAAAGCGATACGCCGACCGTCGGGCGAAAACACCGGGTTGCGGGCGCCGGTGCTGATCGAGGTCAGCTGCCGAGCCTCGCCGCCCTGGACCAGGTCGAGCAGGTAGATCTGGGCCGCGCTGTTGCCGTCGCGACGGGCGCTGAAGGCGATACGTTGACCATCGGGGCTCCAGACCACGCCCGACTCGCTGCCGGACTGGAAGCTGAGCTGGCGCGGCGGTGCGCTGCCGTCGACCGTGACCAGCCAGAGATGATGGGCCTGGTCAGCGCTGTCGTAGGCCGGACGGGTCACCGAGACCACGGCCCGGCTGCCGTCGGGGCTGAGCACCGGCGTGCCTACGCGCGGCATCAGCCACATGTCCTCGTGCGTCATCGGCCGCAGATCGGCCTGGGCCGGGACAGCCACGGTCAGGACCAGGCACAAAACGGCCAAGACCGCTCCGCTCATTGTGGATACGCGCATGCATCAGTCTCCGGGATGAGTTGAACCAGGAATGATAATTGATCGCGGGCAGTTGCCGGTCATGAGGCGAGTTGCGGCCGTATCGAAGAGACGCGCACACTGACCCCGGTCTCCCTGGGCTCGCGCTAGACTCTTGCTTCCACCCTCATCCGAGACCAATTCGACCACCATGGAATGGCTGAGCGACTACGCCCTTTTTCTGGCCCAAACCCTGACCGTGGTGCTGGCCGGCCTGGTGCTGATCAGCGCCGCAGTCGCGGCGGTCCGCGCCGGCCGGCCGCCGGATCAGCAGGACCGCAAGCTCAGCGTGCGGCGCCTGAATGAGCAATACGAGCGCACCGCGCTGACCATGCAATCGGCCATGCTCAGCGGCAAGGCCGCGCGCGCCGAGCGCAAAGCCTTTCGGAAACGCTGGAAGAACCACGGCCAGCACGAGCGGGAGAGGCTGTTCGTGATCGACTTCGACGGCGATCTGCAGGCCAGCGCCGTGCACGGCCTGCGCGAAGAAGTCACCGCGATCCTGACCGTCGCCGCAGCCGGCGACGAGGTGCTGGTTCGCCTGGACAGCGGCGGCGGCGTGGTACCGGGCTACGGCCTGGCAGCAGCCCAGCTGGCCCGGCTGCGCGCGCGCGAGCTGAAGCTGACCGTCGCGGTCGATCGGGTCGCCGCCAGCGGCGGTTACATGATGGCAGCCGTGGCCGATCGCATCCTCGCCGCACCCTTTGCCGTCGTCGGCTCGATTGGCGTCGTGGCCCAGCTGCCGAATTTCCATCGTCTGCTGCGCAAGCACGACATCGATTTCGAACAGTTCACCGCCGGCGAATACAAGCGCACGGTGACCCTGTTTGGCGAAAATACCGACCAGGGCCGCGGCAAGCTGCAGCAGGAAATCGAGGAAGCCCACGCGCTGTTCAAGGACTTCGTGCACGAACATCGGCCGCAGCTGGATCTCGATCGGGTCGCCACCGGCGAGTACTGGTACGGTCGCGCCGCGCTGGCGCTGAAGCTGGTCGATGTCTTGAGCACCAGCGATGACTACCTGCTCAATGCCGTCGAGCGCGCCGACATCTACCTGGTGAGTTCCACCCGTCGCCAGCGCGGTCTGCGCGACTGGCTGGGCCTGCCAGCTGGAACGGCCCGGGACGGTTTGCCGCCGGTATCGCATCGCTAAATCGAACCAGCCCTGCGCGAGGGCGCTCAGATCAGTTCAACCAGGGTCACCAGCAGAATCTCGCAGGCACCCGAGCCGGTGTCCTCGCGCGTCAGCGACGTCCGCCAGCGCCAGCCGTCGGCGCGGTCGACGTTGACGAGGTAGCCGACCATGCGGATTGACTGGCCGGCCCGGGCACGGCGCAGCGTTCGATAGACCGCTGGATCGGTCGGAATCAGATGGATATTGGCGCTGGAGGTCTCGATCTCGCGCCGGGGAATCGGGAACTCGGCAACCCGCCAGTAACCAAAGCGGCCGGCCTGGCGGAATCGAATCTGCGCCACGATGTCGGGATCCGCCATGCGGCCCCAGCCCAGCAGCAAGTCGATGGGCGACAGCGCCGACTCGGTATCCCAGCGGTAGTCGCGACGGCTCAGAATTTTTGCCTCGATCTGGAACTCCGCCACCGGACTCAAGCTGAAATCGCCCAGCCGCAAGGCTGGATAAGGCCAGTCCAACGGCACCTGCAAGGGCTCGGCATCAACACTCAGCGCGCTGTGAAACTGGAGCTGACGGCCGTCGGGCAGATCGATCGTACCGACACTAGCCCGGCCACAGGGGCCTAGCAACAGCACGACGATGACCAGCCCGAGCAGTCCGATCAGTCGGAGCGACATGTCTCCACCAGATGCTGGAGGTTGAGCTGAACGCTGATTCGGCCGCGCCAGCGATTGAGTTCAAGCCGATACGTGACGTGCAGCGGATCCGGCAGTTCCTGATGGCACAGGGCGCCGGCGCGGAAAGCGATCGCGTCCAGCTCCGGCCCGTCCGGGACGGGTCGAAGACGCAGCTTGAGATGCGCCTCACCGACCACCCGCCGCTCCAGCACCCGAAACGCGCCATCGAACAGGGGTTCAGGGAAGCCCTGCCCCCAGGGCCCGGCGGCATCCAGCGCCTCGATCAGAGCCGGTGAGAACTCCTCCGCCGCCAGCATGCCGTCCGACCAGACCAGTTCATCGTCAAAGGCCTGCTCGGCCAGGGCACGTTCAAAGCCGGCGCGAAAGGCGTCCAGCCTGGCCTGCGGCAGACTCAGCCCGGCCGCCCGGGCGTGACCGCCGAAGCGCTCGATGAGGCCAGGACTGGCCGCATCGATATCGACCAGCAGATCGCGCATGTGCAACCCGGCCGGACTGCGCCCCGAGCCCTTGAGGGCGTCGGAGCCGGGCTCTGCGGGCGCGAAGGCGATCACCGGCCGCTGCAGACGCTCCATCAGGCGCCCCGCGACCAGGCCGACCACGCCCTGGTGCCAACCCGGATCGAAGACGCACAAACCCTTGAGATCGCGCCCCGCGTCCTCGGCGAGGCGCTCGGCCTGGGCTTCGGCCTCAAGCTGCATGTCGGCCTGGATGGCCTGGCGTTCGCCGTTGAGCCGGTCCAGTTCGGCGGCGAGGACGTGCGCCTCCTCCTCGCGATCGGTCAGCAGGCAGCGGATACCGACCCCCATGTCCTCCAGCCGACCGGCGGCATTCAGGCGCGGCGCGGCGGCAAAGCCCAGATCGCTGGCCTGGACATGCGCCAGGTTGCGCCCGGCAATCTCCAGCAGCGCGCGCAATCCGGGGGCGCAGCGGCCGCTGCGAATGCGTTGCAGGCCCTGGTGAACCAGGCGTCGATTATTGTCATCCAGCGGCACGAGGTCGGCCACCGTGCCCAAGGCGACCAGATCCAGCCAGGTGTCGAGACGCGGTTCGGCCCGGGTTGCGAACCAGCCGCGACGGCGCAGCTCGGCGCGTAGCGCGCCCAGCAGGTAGAACATCACCCCGACCCCGGCCAGGCAGCGCGAAGGAAACGGGTCGTCCTTCAGATTGGGATTGACGATGGCGTCGGCCGCCGGCAGCTGTGGCCCGGGCAAATGGTGGTCGGTGACCACCACCGCCATGCCGCGCGCCCGCGCCCGGGCAACACCCGCCAGCGAGCTGACCCCCTGATCGACCGTCACCAGCACCCTCGGCAGCGGTTCGGCAATATCGCCGACCAGTACTTCGCTAAGGCCGTAGCCGTGGCGAAAACGGTCCGGCACCCGCCAGTCCACCCGGGCTGCGCCCATGGCGCGCAGTGCACGCACGGCAAGCGCCGTGCCGGTGGCGCCGTCGGCGTCGAAATCGCCGACCACCAGAATGCCTTCGCCGGCCACGATCGCGTCCGCCACCACCGTGGCGGCGCGCGCCAGCCCGCCCATGGTCGGCGGCAACAGCCGGCTCAGGGCGTAATCGGGCGCTTCCTCAAGGCCGCGCGCGGCCAGGATTCGGGCGATACGTGGATGCAAGCCCGTGCCGAGCAGCCCGGCGACGCGACGACGGCGCAGCGCGACGCGGCGCATCAGGTCCGCGGCTCCGGCGGGGCCCAGCGCTGCCGCCAGAGCTGCCATGATCCCGCAGCACTGAGCCGCCAGCACAGTTCGCGGCCGGCCAGTTCGAGGGCATTGATACGAAAACCGCGCAGCCGCAGCCACAGCGGCCTGAGCTCGGCGGCCAGTCGGTTCAGGTTCTCATCCGCACTCAGTCGCGGGTCGACCGGCCAATCGACCAGCGTCCCATCGCTGGCTTGATCGATGCCGGCAAGCTCAGCGCGCGGCAGCCCCAGCCAGTCGGCCAGGGCCAGCATCACTGGATCGTCGCTGCACACTCGGGCCACCCGCGGACTGCCGCGATCCCGCGCCGGCAGTTCACCGCCGCCCCAGAACCACAGACTGCCCGGTCCGCCGCCGCCTCGGCGCGCGGCCTGGTGCAGCAGGACCTGAGTCTCGGTCAACAACCGGCGCCACAGGGGAGCGTCCGGGCCTGCCGGAAGCACATCATCCAGGCTCCGTCCCGGCAACCGCCAGGGCGGCTGGAAAAGCACCGCCGGCGGCGCCGGCAGGCTGATGAAGGCTCGGCTCGGGTCGGCCAGCTCGAAGCGCATGCCCTCGGCCGCAAACAGCGCTTCGAGATCGGCCAGCAGTTCGGAATCAGCTGCCAGGCGGGCCCCTGGCCGCACCCAGACCGCATTCAGGTCAGGCAACAGATCGACCGGGTCCGCGCACAGCCAATACCCGGCCTGGCCATCTGCGCGGTCGCGGTTTCTGAGCAGTGGCGCGGCCGCAACGGGCCAGCCACAGACCAGTTCGGCCTCGGCGCTGTTGTCATCCAGCGGCCGGCGCTGGGCCCGCGCCAGGCATCGCTGCAACAGCGGCGGTAGCCTGGTGGCCTCGGTCAGCAGCCCCTCCAGTTCCACCACACGAACAATGATCAAGCGCCTGTCGACCCTAGTGGTCCTTCCACCTGATAATCAAGGGTTCAGCGCTCCTGTGGCGCTTCGCTGCAAGGCGCGCCGCGCAGGGAATGGCCACAAGCCCTTGCCAAGCGGCGGAACGCGGCAGCGGAGCGCCACAGGAGCGCCCGAAGGGTTGGCCTGTCAGCGTCCA
>JBJHCC010000033.1:0-42399 GCA_050485825.1 Gammaproteobacteria bacterium | reverse complement strand
GGAGTGGCGATACCAGGAACTGGTCACCGACCGGCGCGGTGTGGCTGAACCCGGAAAAGGAAAACCAGCCGATGAATCAGGCTGCTTGAGCATGAAAGAGGCGACAACTACCTTGACAGCCGCCGGGGGCGCTGAGCCGCAGTGACGAGCAATAGGCCAAGCCCTGAGCCCGGATCGCCGTTCAATCGGCGACTTCTCCTACAGCACCCCGTTGCCTTGCAGCGTTCAGTACGCCTCGGCAGCCGGCGGCGGAGGGCCAGCTGTGAAGCCCCTGACCGAGGTACTGCGTCATGAAGAAGTACCCGCCCTGCTTCGCGGCCTCGACGCTGGCGGTGCTGTCCGCCGGCTTCACCGCCTGCTCGGCTTCCGTCGAGCGCACCGCCCAGGATTTCGAGGCCGAGTTGAGCGCCCAGGTGAACGGGCTGCTGGCGCCTTTGGTGGACGCCAGGGCGTTCAGCGGCGCCGTTGTGCTGATGCGGGCCGGCGAGGTGGTTTACCAGCGTGGCTTCGGCGTGGCCAATCACGCTTTTGAGCTGGCCTTTCAGCCGAACACGCCGGTCGATGGCGGGTCGCTTGCCAAGACCTTCACTGCGGCCGGGCTGTGGTGGTTGGCGGAAGAAGGTCTGGTCGATCTCGACGCGGCCGTCCATCGCCATGTGCCGGAGTATCCGCATGCGGACACGACCGTGCGCCAGCTGCTGGCGCACAGCAACGGTCTGCCGTCGAGCTATGGCTTCTTCGACCCGTACTTCGGCCCCGGTGAAGTCTGGACGACCCCGGCCATGCTCGCCCTGGTTGCCGAGCACGCAGTTCAGCCCGTGTTCGCGCCAGGCAGTCGCTATGAGTACTCGAACCTGGGCTATGACGCCGCGGGCTTGCTCATCGAGCGGGTCACGGGCCAGAGCTATGAGGGCTTCGTCTCGGAGCGGTTCTTCAAGCCGCTGGGCATGACATCGAGCTTCGCGCGACCGGCGCGTCTGGCTGACTGGCCAGGGCTGCGCACGCAGGGCTACCGCTGGCAGGAGGGCGAATGGCTGCTTAACGACGCGATCGACCTGGAGGGTTTCCTGGGGGCTTCCAATCTCTACTTCTCGGCGGCGGATCTGGCGCGCTGGGGCGATGCAATGGCAGCCGGCAGCGCACTGCCCGCCGAAGCTTTCGCCGCAGCCCAGCAGCCCCTGTCGGTCGCCGGCCTGCCCTTGCCCCTCACCGGGCTGAGCTGGTATTGCGATGAGCAGGCCGTGCGCTGCAACTACACCGGACACCATGCCGGTTTCCATTCCTTCCTGCATGGGGACCGGGAGCGCCGCGAGGTCGTGGCCTTCGTCAGCAACAGCAGCCTGCCGGCCTGGGCCACCGCGAGCCTGCAGCGTGAGCTGGTCAGTGCGCTGGCGGGGCGCCCGGGAGATCCGGATCCGGACCAGGCTTTTCTGACCCTGGCCGAAATCTTGAGCGACGACCTCGCCGGCGTCTACGCCGCGCCGGGCCTGGCGCCGATCGCGCTGACAGTTGGCGACGACGGTATCGAAATCAGGGTTGACCAGGGGCTGGCGTTCCGAGCCTTTCCGGCTGATCGGACGGTGCTGTACGTGCCCGGACTGGACTACTGGCTGGCGTTCAGCGGCGACCCGGACGAGCGGAGGATGCATTTGAAGTCGCAGCAATTGAATCTCGTCGCGCCGCGCATTCAGTGACCGGGCCGATGAATCAGCGTACGGTTCGCTCGTCGGAGGGCTACTTGTGGCGCGGTTTCCTGGTCTGGCTGCTGATCGCCGTAGCCGAAGCGCTCCACGGTACGCTGCGAACCTTGTTCCTGACGCCATTGTTGGGCGATCTGCCGTCGCGGCAGCTCGGTGTGCTGACCGGGTCGCTGATCATCCTTGCCATCGCCTCGCTCAGTGTCCTCTGGATTGGGGCCGTCACTACCCGGCAGTGGCTGGCCGTGGGTTTGATGTGGGTGGTGCTGATGGTCGCCTTCGAGATCGGCCTCGGCCGACTGCTGGGCCTGTCCTGGGAGCGCCTTGCATCCGACTACGACCCGCGGCAAGGCGGCTACATGCTGGCGGGCCTGGCCGTGCTGGCCCTGGCGCCGCTTGCGGCCGCGAAACTCCGCATCAATGCCGATGGATGATTCGATGACTGCCGCCTTCCGCCCGGAAGCCTTCGCTCAGGCCCAGCTCGAAGCCTACAATGACCGCGATCTCGAGCGCTTCCTGGCCCAGTACACCGACGATGTCGTGGTCTACCGGCTGCCATCCGCGGAGCCGGTGCTGGTCGGCAAGGCGGATTTCGCCGAGCATTACCGCAGCCAGCGCTTCAACCGGCCCGGACTTCACGCCGAGCTGGTCAATCGCATGGTCTTCGGCGACAAGGTCATCGACCATGAGCGCGTGACCGGACTGCAGCCCGATCCGCAGGAAGTGGCCGCGATCTACGAGGTCACGCCGCAGGGCATCCGCACCGTCTGGTTCGTGGGCTGAGTGCGGCCGCGACCGGTCCCCATTGTGTTGGATGCCATAATCACAGCCATGGAACGACGACGGATCAGCAGCGGATCCCGCTTCGAGGAACAGATCGGCTACGTGCGAGCCGTCGTCCAGGATCCCTTCGTGTTCCTGAGTGCCAGGCCTGGACGACTTGCCGATCGCCCTGCCCGCTGTGTAGAGTCGCTAGCGTGACCTTCACTCGAAGCAGGCCGGTGCCCCCGATGATCCGATTGTTGAGCGTATTGTTGCTGGCGGCCGGCTTGAGCAGCTGTGCCGCGCTGTCGCCCTACCCCGAAACGCCGAGCGTCAACGTGACCGCGTTCAGCCTGGCGCCGGAATCGACCGGGCTGGCGCCGCGCTTTCGGGTTGGCCTGAACGTGGTCAATCCCAATCCGCGTGCGCTGCCGCTGGTCGGGATGAGCTACTCGGTGAGCCTGGAGGGCACCCGCATCCTGAGCGGCGCGGCCTCGGATCTGCCGGTGGTGCCGGCCTATGGCTCGGCGGATTTCAGCATCGACCTGAGCCCGGACCTGCTCGGCAGCGCCCGGCTGCTCAGCGATCTGATGAGCCGGCAGCGCAGCGAGGTGGGCTACAGCTTCAACGCCCGCCTCGATGTCGGTGGCTGGATGCCGGACATCCGAGTCGAACAGGCCGGCCGGCTCAACCTGTCGTCGACCGCGCGCTGAGCGCTGGCCCAGCCGGTTCCGGGCCATGCTGCGACAGGCCGCGCACCGCGATGCTGCGAGCCTGGCGGCGATCTACAACCACTACATTCTCCACAGCACGGCGACCTTCGAGGAGACCCCCTTGAGCGCGGCCGACATGGCGGCGCGGCTGGAGCGGATCAGCCTGGCCGGCCTGCCCTGGTTGCTGCTCGAAGAGGACAGTGAAGTGCTCGCCTATGCCTACGCCGCACCCTGGCGGGAGCGCAGCGCCTACCGGTATTCAGCCGAGGTAAGCGCCTACGTCCATCCCGCCCATCGGGGCCGGGGGCTGGGTCGACGGCTTTACGCGCAGCTGGTCGAGCAACTGGCGGCCGGCGGCCACCATTCGGCGATCGGGGTGGTGCCGCTGCCGAACCCGGCCAGCGCCGCACTGCACGAGGCGCTGGGCTTTGCCAAGGTCGCGCAGCTGGCCGAGGTCGGGTTCAAGTTCGGCCGCTGGATCGATGTGGGCTACTGGCAGCGGCTGCTCACGCCTACCGCCTGAGCGCCGGGTTTAGTGCCAGAACAGCGGCCTTGGCGGCCCCTTTTCTGTGCCTGGACTGCTGGCCTCAGCCGCCGGCGGGCAGGGCCCGGCAAGGCCCCAGGCTGCGCTCATCGATCACGGCGCTGGCGATGTCGCCGTCGATACTCAGTGCCAGGTCGACTTCCCGCCATTGTCGAACGCCGACTTCCGCGGGCACTTCGTCAAGCACGTGGACCCAGTCCTGCCAGTGCAGTGCGGCATGCGCCGGACCGAGGCGCACCGTCAGCTCGCCGTCCTCGCACTGGAAGCGCTGTTCCTCGACGCGCGCGGGTTCGGCGCTGAACAGCAGCGGTTCGAAGCTGGCCAGGCTGCCTTCATGGGCCGCCGGCTCGATGTCAAGCAGGTGGGCCATCAGCGCGTACAGGTCGATCGAGCGCAACGCGGGGCTGCGGCTGCCGGCGGCAAAGGCCGGGCCATGGGCTAGGAACAGACCGTGCATTTCGGTCAGGGCCGGGTCCCAGCCGTGCATCCCGAGCAGGGAAAACCGGCTGCGGCCGGCCATGTGCGGGCGGTTGGAAATCATCCATTCCAGATCGGCTTCGGCCAGCACGTCCGGCACCCGGTGGTGGCTGCCGAAGCGGTAGCGGGCCGGGATGTCCTCGCGGCGCCAGACCCGCAGGTTCGGATGGACGCCGTCGAGCGCGTTGACGATGTCGTCGACGTCCATGTCGGTGGCCCAGATCTGGGCCGCCGGCCCCCAGTCGGAAACCACCACCCGGCTCAGGTCCAGGTACTGGTCGAGCAGGATGTACTGGTCGAAGTCGACCCGGCTCATGCCGTGGTCGGAGACGACGATGATGTGGATCTGATCGAGCAGACCGCGGGCTTCGATGCCGTCGAGCAACAAGCCGATGTGATGGTCGACGTCGGCCAGGGACGCCGCGACCTCGTCGGCCCGCGGGCCGTGACGGTGGCCCATGGAGTCGACGATGCTGAAATAGAGTGTGTAAAAGCCGGGCCGCTGCCCCTCCGGCAAATCCATCCAGCCCAGCACCTCCTCGACCCGCTCGCGATGCGGCGTATCGTTCGAGTAGGGCTTCCAGAAGCTGGGACGGACGCGGTGGATGCGCGCTTCCGACCCTGGCCAGAAATAGGTCCCGCTGATCACCCCCTGGCGTTCGGCGGTGACCCAGATCGGCTCGCCGCCTGCGTACCAGAAGCCATCGCCGACGGCATCGCGATTGCCCAGAGAAAACCGGTCGTTTTCGCCGCGCCGCGGGTCCCACATGCTGTTGGCGACGACGCCATGGGTGCCGGGGTGGCGCCCGGTCACCACCGTGTAATGGGTCGGAAAGGTCTTGGTCGGGAACACGTGATGCAGGCTGTCGGCCTTGAGCCCGCCGGCGACGAGGCGGTCCAGCGCGGGGGTGTCGACCAGATCGAAGTAGTCGTAGCGGAAGCCGTCTATGGAAATCAGCAGTAGCGGTGTCCGAGCCAGCTCGACGCGCTCCGGCGCGGTCGATCGGCAGCTGGCCAGAAGGACCGCTATCACCGCCACCAGAACCAGCAGCAACAGGGCCAGACGCATCGGCTTGACTTGCATGACAGGGGACAAAAGGGTAAAGCTTTCAGTCTAGCGCTTTTCCATGACCAGCCGGTGATGCGGTGGCATGGCGGGAAATCCGGTCGGTTCGCGTTAAGGTGTAGGAGCAGCGCCTCTCGAGCCCGCTCCGAACTCGGCGTTAGCCGCCATGACCATAAGGATACTGACATGCAAAAATTTCTGATCGGCTGCCTGGGCGTCTTGTTCGTCCTCGCGATCGCCGGCGCGCTGACCGCGTACTTTGTCGTGATCAAACCCACCTATCAGTTCGCGACCGACGCCAGCCGCATGGCCACCGAGTTTCAGGAGCTGGACCAGCGCATCGAACGTCGCGGCCAGTTCGCGCCGCCGGCCGACGGCCAGCTCGACGAGGCCCGGTTCCAGCGGTTTCTGGCTGCTCAGCAGCAGATGCGCGCGGCGATGGCCGGTCGCCTGGAGGAGCTGGATGAGAAATGGCAGACCATGCGCGACGAACGCCGCGGGCGGCGCGAGGACCCGAATCTGATCGAGCTGGTCACGGCCTATCGGGATCTGGGCGATCTGCTGCTGGCCGGTAAACGCGCCCAGGTCGAGGCCCTGAATGCCCAGCGCTTCAGCCTGGAGGAGTACGTCTGGGTGCGCAACCAGGTGTACCGGGCGCTGGGGGAGGAGATCGCCGTCACCGCTTTTGGTGAACAGGGCCATCCCGAGCTGACCCGGCAGGTCTCCGACGACGTGATCGCAATGGTCTCGCCGCATCGGGATGAAATCATGGAGGCCTACGCCCTGGCCTGGTTCGGCCTCTGACAGCGGCGCCCGATGGCGGGCTGCTGATGCCGGCCCGCTATACTGCCCGCCGTTGGATCATCCAAAGGTGGGCAAGGCGGGTGCGGATCGCAGTTTCCCTGGTCATGATGCTGGCGCCGGTGATGGCGTCAGCCGCGCCCCTGGCCGATGTGCTGGCGGCTGCAGACGCCTGGCACAGCGCGCCGACGGCCGTCGACAGCAGCCGTCATCCCGGTGGCGTCCCGGGCGGTGATCCTGGCGTTTTTTTGCGGGGCGATGCCAGGGTCGATCCCCTGGCTGACTTCGCGACGCCGGAATTTCAGGTCAATACGCACATCTTCAACGACCAGCGCATTCCGGCGGTCGCCGCAGACCCGACGGGCAATATTCTGATTGTCTGGCAATCGCGCAACCAGGACGGCCCCGGATGGGGTGTCCACGGTCAGCGCCTCAACCCCAAGGCTGAGCCCGTCGGCGAAGAGTTTCGGGTCAATGCCATCAACGAGGGCAGCCAGGATGGTGCCCAGCTGGTGTTTCGCGCCGACGGCAGCAGCGTGGTCAGCTGGCTGGGGCCGGGGCGGACCAGCGGCGATCGCCGGATCCTGATCCGCGCCTTTGCCGCGGACGGCAGTCCGAGCTTCGCCGATCGGGAGATCAGCGACGGCCGTCCCGGGCTGCAGCTGCTGCCGAGCCTGACCGCCACCAGCGATGGCCGGGTGCTGGTGGGTTGGGAAGGTCAGCCGCTGCAAGGCCAGGGCTTCGATGCCCTGCTGCGCTACCTGAGCCCGGCGCTGGAGCCGGTCGGTCCGGTGGTGCAGGCCAACCAGTTCGACCAGACACCCCAGCGCCGGGTCGATCTTGCTGCCTTCAGCGATGGCCGGCACGTGGCGGCCTGGCAGAGCAGCGAGCAGGACGGCAGCGACTGGGCTATCGTTGCCCGCTGCATGGATTTCGGCGGTGGCGGCGCGGATGAATTCCTGGTCAACCAGACCACTATCGGCGGCCAGGCTCGCCCGCGCGTGGCGGTCAACGATGACGACAGTTTCCTGATCGTCTGGCAAGACAACACCGGCCTGAGCTCGCTGAGCTACCAACGGGTGATGGCGCGGCTGTATGCCAGCGACTGCACGCCGCTGGGGCCGGAGCGCCAGGTCAATCAGTTCGACGAGCGGATTCAGGACCTGCCCGAGGTCGGCGTCGACGGCTTGGGGCACTACATCGTGGTCTGGCAGAGCTTTCCCGACGACTTCGACTTGCAGGGCATTTACGCGCGCCGGATCAGACGTGACGGCGCTTTCCTCGGCGATGAATTCAAGGTCAGCCAGGAGGTCGAGGCTTACCAGGACTATCCCGTGGTGGCCGGGCTTCCGGATGGCGGCTTCATCGTCAGCTGGGAAACCATCGGCCAGGACGGCTCCGGCTTTGGCATCTACGCGCGCCGCTACCTGCCGCCGCAGCCGGCCGAGCTGATCGCCCTGATCAGCAAGCCGCTGCAGGCGGTAGTCGGTGAGGCGTTGGACCAGGCGCTCAGCGTTCGTGTGCTGAACCAGTGGGGCGAGGTCCAGCCCGACGCGGTGGTGCGCTTCAGCGCGGCCGGCAGCGGCCCGGGCCTGCGATTTGCCAACGGCCTGAACGAGATCCTGATTACCAGCGATGCCGACGGCCTGGTCTCGGTCGACGCGGTGGCCAGCGGCGCTGCGGGGGCACACTCGGTGCGGGTTTGTCTGCAAGACAACGGGATTTGCGTGACGCTGCCCATCCTCAATGCGCCGGCGCCGGTGCTGGTCGCCGTGCCGCTGGATAGCCCGCGGTTCCGGCTTGTGCTGGTCTTGACCCTGCTGCTCGGGGCTCTGCTAAGCTGGCCTGCCCAGACCCGCGGAGTCCGATGATGGTTCGCAAGCTGTTGATTGCGCTGGCCGTGCTGCTGGCGCTGCTGGTCGTCGCCGCGCTGGCGGTCATGCTGCTGGTCGACCCCGACGACTATCGTGACGAACTGGCCCAGCGCGCGTCGGACCAGCTCGGACGTGAAGTCCGTCTGGACGGGCCGATGAGCCTGCGCCTGTTTCCCTGGCTGGCGATCGAGATCAGCGATGTTGCGGTCGGCAATCCGCCGGACTTCGGCACCGCGCCGGCGCTGGCCCGGATTGGCACGGCAACGGCGGCGGTGCGGCTGCTGCCGCTGCTGCGCGGTGAGATCGAGGTCGGGCGGGTCAGTCTGGCCGATGCCGAGATCCATCTGGTCAGCGACCGCGCCGGCCGCTCCAACCTCGACGGCCTGCTGGCTGACGAGGCGGCGACCGCACCGGGGCAGCCGCCCGATCTGTCGCGCCTGAGCCTGGGTGAGCTGCACTTCAGTGAGGTGCGCCTGGTCCAGCTTGATCTGGCCAGTGGCCAGCGCCAGGCGCTGTGGATTGAAAGCCTGAATCTTGATCCTTTCCGCGCCGCGCAGCCGGTGCCGTTTCGTTTGCGCGGTCGGGTCGAGCAGGGCGAGGAGACCGTGCTGAACCTGCGCGAGTTGACCGGGCGGATCGAACTGGCGATCGACCTGAGCCGGGTGGCGTTGACCCAGCTGGTCGGCGAGTTTCGTCTGGCTGACGGCAGCAGCGGCAGTCTGCGCGCCGGCGTGGAAGCTGATCTCAGCGGTACCCATCCGCTGCTGCGCCTGCCGGTGCTGGACCTCAGCCTGGCCATCGACCGCCATCGCGTGGGGCTGCTGGCCGAGCAGCCGCTGGTCCTGCGCCTGAGCGAGCCGGCCCGGCTCGATCTGCCCGCGGCGCGCATTCACCTGAACGAGCAAGCGCTGGCCGCAAGCGGCCATCTGTTGCTCGGCGAGCCGATCACCGCCGAATTGGCGCTACGCGGCCAGCGCCTTGATCTGCGCCCCTTCATGGCCGAGCAGGCGCCGCCGCGTGGCAGCCCGGCTGAACCCAGCGAGCCTGATTTCAGCGCCCTGCTCGAGCCGCGGCTGAACCTGGCGCTGCTGCTGGATGAGTTGATCCTGTCCGACCAGCTCAGCCTGGCCCAGGTCGAGGCGCGGGCGCAGCTGCGGGGCGGCCTGCTGACGCTGCAGCCGCTGACCGCCGACCTGTTCGGTGGGCGGTTTGAAGGCCGGGTCAGCGTCGATTTCAACCAGCAGCCCCCGCTGGTTCAGCTGCAGCCGGCCTTGCGCGGCATCCTGGTCGATCAGCTGGCCGCCCTGAGCGGACGCCCGGCACCGCTGAGCGGCCAGGCAGAACTCGATCTGGACCTGAGCTTTTCCGGTTTGGACCTGGACAGCATTCTCGCCAGCCTCGATGGCAGCGGCCGGTTTTCAATCGACGACGGCGCCCTGCAAGGCGTCGACCTGCGCCAGTTGATCGATGGCGAGCTGAGCCGGAGCAATTTCAGCAGCATCAGCCGCAGCTTTGGCGGCCAGACCGAGTTTCAAAGCATCGGCGGTTCGCTGGCGGCGCGGTCCGGCGTGATTGAACTGCCCGATCTGGCGCTGGTGGCCGGTGACTATGGATTGAGTGGCCGCGGTCGCCTGGATTTGCCGGCTGGCGCGGTGGACTACCGGCTGCAAATGCGCCTCGGCGAGAGCTTGCGCGCGCGCCTGCCGCGGCAGCTGGTCGAGGCTACCGGCGGCGACATCCCGTTAAGCATTACCGGGCCGATGGCTCAGCCCGTGGTCAGTATTGATCTGGGCAATCTGGTCGAGCGCGCCTTGCGTCAGCAGATCGAACAGCGCCTGCTGCCGCCGCGCCGGGACACGCCGGACGTCGAAGCCGGCGACGATGATGAAGCGGCTTCCGCCGCGGCCCAGCCGACGCCGCCCGATCGGCGCGAACGCGGCCGGGATCTGCTGATGCGGACGCTGCAGGAGCGCAGCCGCCAAGAGCCACCGCCGCAGGCACCTGAAGAGGAACAGGCCGAGGAGGAAGAGCCGCCGCCGGGGGCATCCGGCGGCTGGGCCGACTGACTCAAGCGGTCCGACGCATCGGCTGCCATTGCCAGTAGGTCAGCGAGCGCCACAGCCATTCGGCCGGGCCGAAACGGAAACGCGCCATCCACCAGTGGCTGAGCGCCAGCTGGCAGGCGAAGAAGACCAGCGCCAGCAAGGGATAGGACCAGCGCGGGATAACCCCGCCCAGGCCCAGGCCGTGCCCGTACATCATCCAGGTCCAGAACAGCGATTGGCTCAGGTAGTTGCTGAGCGCCATCTGCCCGGCCGGGGCGAGCACCCGCAGGCGCTGGGCGGTCAGCACCACGATCGACATCCAGGCCAGCGCCACCAGCAGTGCGCCGGCCAGGAACAGGCTGCCGCCCAGCGCGACCGGTAGGGTCGGCACCATCTGCGAGGCTTCCCGGATCAAGGCGACGCCGGCCAGGCTCAGCGGCAGGCCCAGCGCCAGACCGCGGCTGCGCCAGCGCCTGAAGAACATCTGGTGCTCACCGGGCTTGAGCAGACGCTCGGTCGCGATCAGCCAGCGACCGATCAGGAAATAGCCCAGGATGGGCGGTACCCAGAACAGAAAATTGCCGAGCGTGAACGCGGCATCACGCCAGCGCTGGCCGAGGTTGTCTCGCCAGCTGCCGTTGGCATGAATCTCCGCGGCTGTTGCCACCGCGGCCCGCAATTCCGATTCGGCCTGGACCAGCCCGTCCATGACATCGGCTTGCAGCGCCGGGTCTTGCTGACTGAGGGCGATCATGACGGCTGCCACCCAGATCAGCAGGACCGGCAGCACGAAGAACACCAGCGCCCACTTCCACAGGCGCTCGGTAGGCGTGCGCCGGAACAGCAGCACCATGACGAAGGCGCACAGGGAATAGACGACCAGAATATCGCCGCCCCAAACCAGCAGCATGTGGGCCAGCCCGATCAACAGCAGCACAGCCAGGCGGCGCAGATACAGGCCCCAGAAGGCGGTTTTGCGGGCCAAGGCGCGTTCGGCCATCAGCGCGAAACCGGCTCCGAAAAGCATCGAGAACAGGGCGTAGAACTTGCCTTCCGCCAGGGTCTTGATCAGCCAGTCGACCAGCAGATCGGCGCCGGCGAGGCCTGGTTCCGAGCCCAGCGCAATGGCCTGGATCGGACGAACGAACCATTCGAAGTTGACCAGCAGAATGCCGAACAGCGCGAAGCCGCGCAGTACGTCCAGATGCAGCAGCCGGTCCTGAACCGGCTTGAAACCCTGTCCCGCCATGCCCCTGGTCTGCCTCCGCTGCGCCTGTCGCTGACCCTGGGCAGCTTAACGCCGGGCGCCGGCCGGGTCCAGCGCCATCACAAGCCCACCGCCATGCCGCGTCAGCCCGGCGCCATGCCGCCGTCGACGCCGATCATCTGCGCGTTGATGTAAGCCGCCGCATCGCTGCACAGAAAGGCCACCAGCCTGGCCACTTCGTCCGGCCTGCCGAGGCGACCTGCCGGGACCAGTGCCAGGCCGGCCTCGGCGGCGCTGCCGGCGAGCATTGCCGTCTCGATCAGACCGGGTGCGACCGTATTGGCGGTGATACCGCGCGCCGCCATTTCTCGGGCGAGGCTGATCACGGCGCCGTGCAGGCCGGCTTTGGCCGCCGCATAGTTGACCTGGCCGCGGTTACCGACCCGGCCCGCGACGCTGGAGATGGCGATGACCCGGCCCCAGCCCTGGCGTGCCATGCCCAGCAGCGCCGGCTGGACAACCCGGAAGAAGCCGTTCAGGTTGACATCCATCACCCGCTGCCATTGCGCGCTGGTCATCCCCGCCAGCGGCGCGTCATCGTGCAGGCCGGCGTTGTGAACCACGATGGCCAGCGGCTGCTCGGCGGTCAGATCGCGCATCACCCGGGCGCTAGCCTCGGCATCGGCGAGATCAAACTGGACGGCCTCGGCGCTGCCGCCGTCGGCGCGAATGGCGTCGACGCAGGCCTCCGCGGCAGCCAGGTTGCGGCCGGCATGAACGAATACCCGGCAACCCGATTCGGCCAGGCGACGACAGATCGCGGCGCCGATGCCGCCCGAGCCTCCGGTGACCAGGGCGCGCGCTTCGGCGGGGCGCGCCGCCGCACTTCGACGTCTCATGGGCTGGCCTCGCTGGC
Source organism: Gammaproteobacteria bacterium (assembly GCA_050485825.1). GTDB lineage: Bacteria > Pseudomonadota > Gammaproteobacteria > Xanthomonadales > Wenzhouxiangellaceae > Wenzhouxiangella. The sequence continues at coordinate 30,297 of JBJHCC010000033.1, read as the reverse complement.
CGGCGGCTCGGCGAACATGACCGTGGCTCGACCCCGAGCCAGCCACTGATCGCCGGACCGGATCTCGAACTGGTAGATCTGGCCGCTGTGCTCAGCGCTCAGGCAGCGGGCGTGAACCTCCAGGCGCGCTGGCCCGGCCAACGCATCGACGGCCAGCTCCAGTTGACTGAGTGCGGCCAGACGGCCTGGCCTGGGTGCCCTGCCCGGCGTGTCCAGCAGGCCGCCGTGAACGGCCATCGCTTGGGCGCCGTATTCGGCCAGCGCGGTAGCCGGCAGCTGGCCGGCCACGGCCAGCGGATGCTGCTGATCGAGCACCAGGTCGGCCTGACAGTGAATGGACTCGTCATCGAAACCGATGATCCGGTCGATCAGGACCATGCGGCCGGCATGGGGAACGAGTTCGCCAATAGTGCGGTTCATGATGGTCTCGGCGCGGGCTGGCAGATTCTTGCAAACAGCCAAGATAGCAGAACGCCGCAAGCCACGGTCTGGCCGAGCATGCGCAGCAGGCCGATGTCGGACTGGCCCAGAATCAGGAACACGCCGCCGCTGGAGATCAGGCACAGGCCGATGGCCCGGTTGGTTCGAGCCTGCTCGCGACGGTCCGCGGCCAGGCTGCGGGAAAAGATCGAGAAGTCCAGTCCGATCCCGCCGGCCAGCAGCAGGCCGAGCAGATGGACGATGGTCAGGCCCTGATCCAGATGGCTGAACAGGGCCGCGGTGCACACCACTGCGGCCAGCGGCGGCAGCAGGACCAGGGTAGTCTGGCGCAGCTGGCCGAGCCGCAGCCAGAGCAGGGCGATGATCAACAGCAGGGCCACGCCCAGGCTGATGCCGGCATCCTGGCGATAGGCCGTGACCATGGCTTCCGAGGTCGCGCGCAGGTCGACCAGTCGCGCCGGTACCGGCTGCGTGTTCAGCCAGTCTGCCAGCGCGTCGGCATCGCTGATTCCGCGCGGCATGATCAGCGAGCGCCATCCCTCGGCCTGTTCGCTGAGCAGGCTATCGACGCGCAGGCCCAGGGCGGTGCCCTGCCAGCTCTCGGGCCGCAGCCCGTCGACCTGATCCAGCCGCTGCCGATCGGCGATGAAGGGGCTGAAGGCGCCTTCGGCGAAGCGATCGTCAGCCGCGTCGAGCAGCCCGGCGAGCGCGTCCGGGTCGGGCCAGGCGGCACGGCGGCGGGCCTGCTCGGCCTGGCTGGGAACGAGATCGACCACGCTGTCCCAGCCTTCCAGCAGCCCGAGTGCGCGCGCTTGATCAAGCCGGGATACGCTGTCCTCGGTGGCCTGCAGGCTTTGCTCCAGGGACGGTTCATGGACCACCAGCAGATAGCGAACATCACCGCCGCCGATGGCCTGGCGGAGCTCGATGTCTCGGGCCAGCAGCTCAGCGTTGACCGGGCTCAGGCGACTGAGATCGGTTGACCAGCGCTGCTCGCCTTGAATGATCAGCGCAGCCAGCGCAAGCAATCCCAGCAGCAGCGGCAACCACGGCAGATAGGGCCAGCGCGGCGTCAGCGCGGGCGGCCGGACGCGGGATTCGATGCCCAGAGCGGGCAGCAGCAGGGTGGTCAAGGCGGCCGCAGCCAGGCCGGCCCCGGAAAAAGCGCCGAGCTGAGCCAGGCCGGGACTGGCCGACTGCCAGATCGCCAGATAAGCGATCAGGGTGCTGACCGCGCCCAGCAGCAGGGGCCCGGCGATGCTGCGCGCGGCCTGGCCGATGCGCCGTCCGGCGGCGTGACCGAACAAATGAATCGGATAGTCCAGCACCACCCCGAGCAGGGTAAAGCCGAAGGCCAGGGTCAGACCGTGCACCTGGCCGAAGGCCAGCGCCGTCACCACCAGGCCGGTCAGCACGCCGGCGGCCAGCGGAATGGCGCCAGCGACCAGCAGGCTGGGTGAGCGCCAGGCCCAGGTCAGGACCAGCAGCAGGAAAGCGCTGCCCAGGGCTGATAACAGGATCGCATTGCTGCGCGAGCGGCTGGCGCTGTCAGCGGCAATGACCGGTGCGCCGCCCAGGCTCAGGGTCGCTCCGTGTCGTTCATCAAGGGCTTCGAACCGCGCCTGCAACTGGTCGATCAGCTCGGCCTGGGCCTCCACTTCGAAGGCTGGCGCGGCGCTGACCACGCTGAGCAGCGCGCGCTCGCCGGCCCGGTCGAACCAGACCTCGTCAATGCGGTTCTCGGCCTGATCGCCGCCGAGGCGCTCAGCCAGCGTCGGCAGCAGGCCCAGCGGATCGCGCCGGACCAGCGCCTCGGCCTGACGGCCAGCCAGCGCCAGCTCGGCCAGGCGTTCGTCCAGTCGCTGGCGGATCTGTGCGGGATCGAGCCATTCCGGCTCAGGGTCGAGGAGCAGAAAGCGGGCCAGCATCAGCTGGTCTTCGGTGGCGGCATCAAGCTCGAACTCGCCGTTGTCGACGCGCTCCACGCCGGCCAGCTCGCGCCAGGTCCGAGCGAGTTCACGACTGAGCTCGGCCAGGGTGTCGGGGTCGGTGCCGCTGAGTGCGGCCAGAATCAGACGGCCGCCGGGGCCGGCGCTGATCTGATCGACCACCAGCGCCTGCTCGGCGTCAGTGGGCGCCGGCAGAAAGGCATCCAGGCGATGATCCAGCTCGATCTGGCGGCCGATATGAATGGCGCTGCCAACCAGCAGGATCAGCAGCAGCAGGGCCTTCAGCAACGGTTTCACGGCGGGTCGATAAATCGGGTGGCAACCCGCTCACCGTCGGCCAGCTGCATGCCGAGCTGTTCGATCACCTGGCCGCTGCCGCTCAGCTCCAGCTCGCTGAGCCGTTCCAGCCAGCGCGGGTCGCGCGGCGTCAGGCGCAGCGCCCAGCGGTCGTCGTCGCGGTCCTGCCAGTCGATCAGGAAGTGCTCGGTCAGCCGCTCGCTGTCGCCATCGAGCACGGCCAGCAGCACTTCGCGCAGCGCCGCCAGCTCCGGTGCGCGGTGCAGCGCGAAACGCCGCCGGTTGCTGTCGTCGCGGTGGATTTCGACATGGCGCCGGGTCAGCACGTGGGTTTCCGGGCGCGGGCTGGTGGTTTCCCGAATCAGCCGGTCGCCGTCGCGCCGCAGCTGGCCGCGAATGCGCAAGGGCTCGCTGAGCAGGCTCGATTCCCGGGTTTCGACAAAGGCCAGCGCATCAGGCTGGTGTCGGGACAGTTCGGCCAGCCACTCATCCAGCGTTGCGGCCTGGGTCGGGCTGGCCGCCAGCATCAGCAGCAGGGTCAGGCTTCCAGAAATCATAGAAATTAAACCAGTTGTAGGGGTAGCGGCGGGCATAGTGTTCCAGACGTTGGGCATAGGCAGCGACCCGTTGGTTCAATTGTTCTCGCCGGGCCTGCCGGCTGACCGGTCGCGGCCCGGTCGCGGGCAGGCGTTCGAACACCAGCCGATAGCGGCCGCGGCCGGTGTAGAAGCCGAAGACCAGAAACACCGGTACCTCCAGCGCGGCGGCGAAGGCCAGCGGTGCGACCGGGAAGCGAGCCTGCTGGCCGATGAAGGGTACCGCCAGCGCCGTTTCGTTGCGAAAGATCCGGTCAGCCAGCATCGCCACCATGCCGCCTTCAGCCAGCACTTCGGAGGCCTGCAGGATGATCTGCGGGCCCGGCTGGCGGGCATTGATCACGGTGTTGCGGATGTCGGGGCTGATGTCCTCCAGCATCTGCGTGATCAAGGAGTTCTGGTCGCGATCCATGACCACCTTGAGCTTCTGGAACTCGGCTGGCGCGTGGCGATTGTACGCCCGGATCGCCTCGAAGCTGCCGAGGTGCGAGCCCAGCAGCAGGCAGCCTTGGCCACCGCGGAGCGTGTCATGCAGGAGGTCGACGCCGTCGACCTCGATGTCGAGTTCATCCTCGCGCCCGGCCAGCAGCAGCACCCGGTCGACGATGGTGATGGCGAAGGTATAGATGTGGATGAACACACCAAGCCAGCCCTGCCGCGGCGCGCCGACGCGGGCCAGCCACCGCCGCGACGCCTGGCGTTCAACGCTGCGAACCAGACAGAAGTACAGCGTGGTCGGAATCAGCGCCAGGCTGGCGAAACCGCGCCCGATGTGCAGGGTGATCCAGCGAATGACGGCCAACCAGAAACGGTTGCCGCCTTCGGGACGCTCACGCCAGTGGCTCATGGCTGCACTGTCCGCGGGCGACGGTCCGGCCATCGAGGAGCTGGATGTGGAAGGCAAAGCGCGCGCCGTCGCCATCCAGCTGAATCCGGATCGGTACTTCCGGGCTCAGCGGGGCAAGAAACTTGATCCGGCTCCAGCGGCTGGGGCCGGGCTGGAACCCGAGCCGGGCGCGGGCCTGCTCGTGGACCAGCGCGAGCAGCACCACGCCGGGCACCAGGGGCTGGCCGGGAAAGTGTCCGGGCAGGGCCGGATGGGTGGACGGTACCCGGGTCTCGACGCAGATCGGACTCATCCGCTTGGCTCGCCCTCTGCCCGCAGCAGTTGCTCCAGGTTCTGGCGCGGCAGCTTGCCGCTTTCGGCCCGCGGCAGCGCGCTGACCAGGCGCAACGGCCGCGGCATGAACGCGGCATCGATGCGCTGGCGCAGCTGTTGGCGGATCGTGGCGGCGCTCAGGCCGGGTGCGACGACCAGCGCGGCCAGGCGCCTGACCGGACCTTCCGAGCGCTCGTCCGGCTGGAAGATCACGCCGTCGAGGACGCCGGGAATGTCGAGCAGGGTCTGGGTGAGATCGGCCAGCGAGGCGCGTTTGCCGGCGATATTGACCAGATCGCTGTCGCGGCCAGCAAGTCGGAAGCGGCCGTCGGCCTCGAACAGCAGCCGGTCAAAAAGCGGTACCGGCTCAGGGAGATGATCGGCCAGCACCGTGCAACGCGAGGCCTCGCGTTGCAGGGCAAAGGCCGGAAAGACCTCCCAGGGCTGGTCCTCGGCCGCCTGCCGTCGGGCCAGGCATCCGGCCTCCGAGCAGCCGTAGACGTCAACCACAGCGCCGCCGCAGGCAGCTTCGATCTGGCGCGCGAGTTCGCCGTGCAGCGGTGCTGTGGCGGTAAAGACCCGAGCCACGGCCGGCAGCGGCAAACCCGCCTCGGCCAGGGTGCGCAGATGGACCGGCGTGCTGATCAATACCCTGGGCTCGGGCAGCCGGGACAACGCCGCGATCACATCGGCAGCGAAGAAGGGCTGGTCGCTGGCCATCGCCAGCGGTCCGAACCAGGGCAGCAGCACCGAGGTTTCCAGCCCCCACATATGCTGCGGGGGTACGGTCGCCACCGCGTGCTGCAGCGGCGCACCGAGGCCGAGGCCGTCGGCGTTGATCGCGCTGCTGTCGTGCAGGGTACGCCAGGGCTTGCGAATGCTCGAAGACGGCCCGGTACTGCCCGAGGTGAACACCACCGCAGCCAGCAGCCCGGCCTCGATCATCGGAATCTCGGGCTGCTCGCCATCGAGTCCTTCCACTTCTGTCGGGTCGAGGCAGGCCTGAGTCAGCCCGGCCATGGGCTGGTCGCTGATCACCACGCTGCCGGGATAGCGCGCGATCAGTCCGTCGATGGTGGCCGGCAGCCGGTTGGGTGGCAACAGGGTGGTACGGCCCGCCACGATCCCGGCGGCGAAGGCCAGGGCGAAGCGATAGCGGTTTCGGCTGAGGTTGATCAGCTGCCGTCCGGGCGGCAGCTGCTCGGCCAGGGCGAAGGCTTGATGCAGGAAGCGGGCGACCGACACCGCCTGGCCGTCGTGCCAGGCCAGCAGCTCGTCGGGCGCGCGCTGCATCAGCGGCAGCCGGCTCATCGCAGCTGCTCCGGTCGGATACGGGCCAGACTGAGCAGAAACCGGCGCAGGGTCCAGTGGTCCTGGTCGGGAAAGCGCCACCGCCGCAGCCCGTACTCGGCCACCAGGCTGATCAGGGCCGCGGCCGGCATGACCAGGCTGACCCAGAGCAGCCAGAGCGCGGCCTGATCGCGCGCCGCGAGGACCAGCGCGACGCTCCCGAGCAGGGTCAGCTGGAGGGTCCACAGCCAGGTCCAGCCGCGCAGCCAGCCCAGCGAGTCCGGCGGCAACGGCTCGTCGCGATCGGCTTGTACCGCGCGGGCGAAGCCTTCGATCAGCGGCTGCTGCCCGGGACGCAGCGACAGCCCGAACGCGGCTGCGGCGGCCAGGCAGATCAGGCCGGGCGGCCACAGGGCCAGGGTGGGTACGGCGACGACGACAGCGGCCAGTATCAGGCTGGCGATCAGCAGCAGCCGCCCCGGCCATTGCGAGGGCCAGGGACCGACCGCCACCAGGGCCAGCAGCGGCAGGCCCAGCGCGCGCAAGGCGGCTTGATCCAGCACCAGAGCCACAGCGATCAGCAGCGGATAGGCCAGCAGCGCCAGCAGGCGGATCAGCGCTGACTGCCGCATGGCCCGGACGTGCTGGCGCGGCCGGCTGTCACCCGCGCAGGGCTTCGATATGCGCGTTGAGCGAGCGCAAGTTGGCGAAGGCATGCCGATTGTTCTCATCGTCGGCTTTCAGCTGCACGCCATAGGTCTTGGAGATGGCCAGGGCCAGTTCCAGGGCGTCGATCGAGTCGAGGCCGTATTCGCCGCCGAACAAAGGCTTTTCGGGCTCAATCTCGGCCGCTTCGATGTCCTCCAGGTTCAGGGACTCGACGATCAATTCGGCCAGCCTGAGCTCGCTGGGCGTTTGCGCCGTGCTCATCGGTATTCCTCCAAATAGGGTGTTGGTGGACGATAGCTCGCCGGATTGGGGCAAGACGGCACCCCGCACACGGACATTGCTGCGACCCAAGCCGCCGCCCATGACCGGCCGGCTGGTCTCTCGCCTGGCCAGTCACTGGTCAAGGGCGCCGATTATAATGTAGCCCCGATGCTTGATCACCCGTACGCGCAACCCCTGCCCTTGAGCCGTTTTTTTCTTGAACCTGTCTTGCCCGAGCCCGCGTCGATCAGAATCCTTCACCATGTCGATCTCCTCCCTGGCCCCGGGCGATGAAACCTGAACCCGATCCCTGCGCTGCGCTCGGCAAGCTGAGCCTGTCGGTTGGTCCGCAGGCGCGGCCGGACCAGGCTGTTTTGATGAGCTTCGGCCTGACCCGCGCCACCGCGCCGGGGCTCAGCGAGATCGGCCTGGCCTGGCTCGGCGGCGATCTCGAAGCCGAGTTCTGGCTGACCCCCGGTGCATTGTCCGGCAGCGGCCGGGCCGGCGATATCCTGTGGCGTCAGGCCGGCGGGCTGCTGTATCTGGAATGTGTACTGCCCGACAACGGCAGCATCGATCCGGCGAACATGGCCGAGGCCGTTTACCTGCGCTTGCTCAGGCAGGCTGAGCGATGCGATTGTCCGAGGCTGCTGCGGGCCTGGAACTACCTGCCGGCCATCAATCTCGGCGACGGCGATGCCGAGCGCTACCGCCGCTTCTGTCTCGGCCGGGCGCGGGCCTTTGATCGCGCCGGCATTGACGCGGCCGATTTGTGCGCGGGAACCGCGATTGGCGGTAATGACCCCCATCTTCGCGTCATGCTGCTGTGTGCGGCAGAGCCGGGCATCCATATCGAGAACCCGCGCCAGCTCAGCGCCTATCGCTATCCCAGGGTCTACGGGCCGCGCAGCCCTTCGTTCGCGCGCGCCACGGGGGTGCCGCTGGCCGACGGTGGTGTCCTGTTGATGATCTCAGGCACAGCCAGCGTTGTCGGCCACGAAACCCTGCACCCCGGTGACATCGAAGCGCAGATTGATGAGATCCGGCTCAATCTGGAGGCACTGCTGGCCGAGAGCGGCCGTCGCCTGGGCCGTGCCGGCGAGCTGGCCTTTGACGAACACAGCCTGGTCCGGGTCTATGTGCGTCATGCCGACCATTGGCCGCGGGTCGAGGCGCGCCTGCGCGACAGCTGGCCGTCGGTGCCGCTGGCGGGTTTGCGCGGGGATGTGTGCCGGTCCGATCTGCTGCTTGAAGTCGAGGCGGTGCTGTCGATCTGATCGCGCCGCCGCGCACGCTGGCGGCGTCGCGTCTGCGGCCGATGGCCGCGTCAAGCTTGCCCGTTCAGGCCACGGCGGGCGCCATCGCCCGAAAACGCTGCGGCAGGCCTTCGAGCATGGGCTTGCCCGTGCGGCACGGCGGGGCCACGGCCAGGCCCAGTTCGGCGGCGACCGCGGGCGGCGCCAGCTCGGCCAGCTCGGCGGCCAGCGCCTTCAGCATGCTGCCATTGTCGATCAGGCGCTGATCCAGCGCCTCGCTGCTGTCGTCGCCGACCAGGGTCAGGGCGTGGTTGAGCCGAACCAGCAGCGGCAGTTCCGACTGGTTGACGAACAGGCCGGTTGAGTCCAGGCCGGGCTCCGCCTCGGCCCAGCGCCGAAACAGAGTCTGCAGCTGGACGTGGAGCTGGCGCAGCTCATCGAGCAGCTGGCCGTGGCGGGCGAAAAAAGGCAGGTCCGTCAGCTTGTCGGCAAACACGAACAGAGCCAGCACCGACCAGTAGTAGGCATAGTCCCAGATGGTTTTGGCGGCCATCGCCCGGGCGTGACCGAACAAGGGGTACTGCTGGCGATAGAGCTGCAGCGACGATTGATAGAAGGACAGGTAGTTGCGCTCGTAGTGACGGGCGCGGCGGCCGATCGGCTCGCCGGCCAGATCGCGCCGGACCAGGTCGCAGATATAGGTATTGCTGATGGCGATGAAATCGCTGCCGGGCGAATAGAACGGGTCGAGGAAGACACCGGCCTCGCCGGTCAGCGCCCAACGCTGGCCGGAAAAAACCTGACGGCTGCCGTGCGAGAAATTGCGCAGATAGAGGAAGTCCTGCAGCTTGGCGCGCGAGCCCTCGATGGCCTGGCGACAGCGCGGCTGGTGCCGCCCGAGCCAGTCCAGGGTGCCTTCCCAGGTCTTGAACTGCTCGAAATCATGCAGGCTGTTGTCGAACACGATGCCGATGCTGGTCGAACCGGTGGCCAGCGGAATCAGCCACACCCAGTAGCCCGGACCCATCAGATGATTGGTCGACAGCCAGCGCGGCAGCTGGCTGCAGCGCTGCTGCCAGGTTTGATCGGCGCTCCAGTCGCTGATGTCGATCCGCTCCGCAATCCGGAACCAGACCGAGCTGCCGCTGTGGCCGTTGTCTTCGGTCAGGCCGAGCTGGCGCCGAATCAGGCTGCCCCGGCTCATCGCGTCGACCACCCAGCGCGCGCTCAGGCTGCGGCTGTGCTCGCCCTGGCGGAAGCTGATCCGGTGCGGACCGCCGTCTTCGCTCAGGCTGAGGTCGCAGACCCGGGCGCCGCCGAGCAGTTCGATGCCTTCGGCCCTGACCCGCTCGGCGAGATGGTTCTCCAGGATGCCGCGGTCGATCTGATAGCTGGGCAGGCTGAGCAGATGGCTGGCGCCCAGCTCGCCGGCCTCGGCCAGGTCGGCCTTGTCGCCGGCGTTGAAAAACAGCCGCAAGCCGTACTTGCGCAGATGCGCCTGGTCGAGGTGGTCCTGCAGGCCGAGCGTGCTGGACAAATAGTGAGCCCCGATCTCGACGGTCGATTCCCCGACCTTGTGCGCCGATTCCGGCACCGGATGCTGCTGACGCTCGAGCACGACGATGCGGGCCTCAGGGCAGGTCTGGCGCAGCTGCAGGGCCAGCGTCAGGCCGGCCAGGCCGCCGCCGAGGATGACGATGTCGGGATTCATGGTCGGCTGCGACCGTGCTGCATCAGGGCGAGCAGCCGATGATAGCGAATGTCGGCCGCGCTGGCGATCACGCGTCGCTGTCGCGGTGGAACCGGGCCGGCCGGGTCAGGGATCGCCACAGCCCCGGCAGGAACAGAGCGCGCAGCAGGATCCGCCAGAAGATGAACCAGAAGATCTCCCACACATCCTTGCCCGGCCGGAAGTAGCTGGGTCGGGCGTCGTCCAGGTAGACGCTGTCGATCTCGACCGCCACGCAGGGATGACCGCGGCGGGCGCCGTCGACCAGCATCGCCGTCTCGAACACGAAACCGTGGCGTTTGGCGGTCGACGGCTGGACCTTTTCCAGCAGCGCGCGCGGATAGACCCGAAATCCGGTCTGGCTGTCCGGCACGCGCTGGCCGCTGGCCCAGGACACCCAGAAATCGGCGAAGCGGTTGGCAAACTTGCGGATGCCCGGCTGGCGATGGCGCTGCCGCAGTCGCGCCCCGATCACAAGATGGTCCGGCCAGGCGCGGGCGGCAGCCAGCAGACGGCCAATATCCGCAGCGCTGTGCTGGCCGTCGCCGTCCAGGGTGACGACCCAGTCGCTGCCCAGCGCAAGGGCGTGTTCGAAGCCGCTTGCCAGCGCGGCCGCCTTGCCGCCTGAGGGCTGGCGTCGGATCACCACCAGATCCAGCCCGGCGAGCTGGGCGGCGGTATCGTCGGTGGAGCCGTCGTCAACGACGATCACCTGGTCGACCTGCCGACAGGCCTCGGCGGCCACGGCGCGAATGGTGCGGGCCTCGTTGCGCGCCGGAATGACGGCCGCGGTCGTCACGGCAATCGGCTCCGGAAGCGAAGGCCGGGGCCTTGCTCGGCGGGCAGCAGCACCGGCTCCGGGCCGGGCATGGCGATCCCCGCCAGCAGCGGCAACACCCGCGCCGCCGGGTTGTCGTTGACCCAGGCCCGCAGCCAGGGTGGCTGGTCGACCGTGGTTGACGCGGACGCGACCAGCTCGACGCTGAGCCGGGCGATCGCGCCGGGCGACCCGGCTGGTGCCAGCACCAGCGCGGCGGCAAACGGACGTGCGGCCGGCCAGAGCTCAGCCATCGCTGCTGGCGCGACGTCGTCATAGATCACCAGCAGCAGGGGTCGGGGCTCGCAGGCCACCCGGCTCAGCCCTTCGATCAGTCCGGCCACGGCACTGTCGCGCCAACCGGACATTGCCGTGACATCGCCGGTGGCACCGGCGCCGATCGACCAGTAGCCGGAGGCCGCGTTGTGAACCGAGTTGTGGAAGCGGGTCGGCGACAGCTGGTCGGGTGCGTCGACCAGGTTGCGGCACAGGTAGTCGGTGATGTCCAGATCGCCCATGCCGGAGGAGAACACCGCGACCAGCTCCGCCGGCGCCAGGCCGGCCATGGCGCAGGCCTCCTCTGCTGCCGGGAAACTGAGCCGCGCGGCGGCGGGTGCGCGGCGTCGCTCTCTGGGCGAAAGCAGCTGCGAGGGCGCTGGCAGGGCGCTGTCGTCGATCGCGGTGCCAGCCAGCGCGGCGATCAGGGCCGGCCAGTTCGGCAGGCCGGGCGCGGCGATGCCGGCGCCGAGAATATCCAGATCAAGGTTCATCGTCCGGCGCGCCCGAAGATCAGGCTGCAATTGCTGCCGCCGAAGCCAAAAGAGTTGCTGAGCACGGCGTCAACGCGTTGTTGCAGGGGGCGGGTGAGGACAAAGTCGGCCCAGTCTTGTTCCGGGTCACTCAGATTCAGGCCGGCTGGCAGAAACTCGTCGTTCAGGGCCAGCAGCGAGAACACCGCCTCGGCGATGCCGGCGGCACCCAGGGTATGACCGGTCCAGCCCTTGGTCGATGCCGCCGGCGGCGGGCGTTGAAAAACCTGGCGTATGGCCCGGGCTTCGACCTGGTCATTGAGTGGCGTCGCGGTCCCGTGGCAGTTGATGTAGCCGATCGCCGCGGCGTTCAGGCCGGCTCGGTCCAGGGCCGCGGTCATCGCCGCGGCGGCGCCGGCGCCTTCCGGGTGTGGTGAGGCCATGTGGTGCGCGTCCGAACTTTCGCCCCAGCCCAGTAATCGCCCCAGGCTGTGTTCGGGCTCGCGTTCGAGAATGGCGTAGCCGGCCGCTTCGCCCAGGCTCAAGCCCTTGCGGGCGCGATCGAAGGGCCGGCAGGGCTGGTCGGATACCAGCTGCAGCGCGTGAAAGCCATACAGCACCGACAGGCACAGGCTGTCGACCCCGCCCACCAGTGCCGCGTCGGCCAGCCCGGCTTCGATCAGGCGCGCGGCGCTGGCAAACACCTTGGCGCTGGATGAACAGGCGGTCGACACGGTCAGCACGGGCCCGGCAAGGCCCAGTACGCGGGCGACGAAGGCGCTGGAGGTATGCGGCGTGTGCACCCGGGGCAGCTGGTAGCGGTCCGGGAAGCGCTCGGTCGCGCCCATCTCCCGGTAGGCATTCTCGGTGGCGCCAATGCCGGCGGTACTGGTGCCGATGACGCAGGCGATCCGCTCTGGCGCCACGCGCTGCTTCAGGGCCATGACCCGAGCGATGAAGTCGTCCTGTTCCAGCCCGAGCAGGGCGAGCTGATTGTTGCGGCAGTCGAACTCGGCCAGCGCGCCGCTGAGCGCAACAGCCTCGACACCGTCGACTCGACCGATCCAGGTCGGCAAATCGCAGTGCGGGAACTGGTTTGGCCGCAAGCCGGAGCGTGCCTCGGTAAGCGCCGAGCGCAGCTCGGCCAGGCCCTGACCGGCGGCGCAGCTCAAGGTCATTGAAGAAATGTGCAGAGGTGACATTGATCGGGTTTCAGAATCCAGGACAGGCCCGGCAGCCGGCAGCGGCCTGACGGGCGGCGCCAGCGGTCCTTCAACCTGGTCACTTGGGATTCAGCGTTCCGTTAGCCCCTGGCGCTGAAGGCGGCCAGGCCCGCTCAATCCGAAGTGATCAGCCTGCTCGACCACCGGGAAAACACTGCTCAAATGCCCGACCCCTGCCGCGGGTTTCGCCGGAAACGCCATCGACTGCACGTTGCTTTGTCGCCGCACAGAATGGCAAGGCTTTCCCGACTGAACCGCGCGCCGAGCGTGTGTTCAGAGGTTCCTTAGTATAGAGGCCCTGTTGATGAGATGCGACCGGCTGCGATGCTGCGCCAGCGAACCTTGAAGAGAATCATTGCCGACCGCGCCGTTCTGGAGAGCCTGGTGGTCAGCCTGCTGGTGCTACTGCTGTCTGGCGGTCTGGCGCTGCTGCTGGCCTGGCTGTGGGTGCTGCGCTGGGCGCTGACGCCCAACCTGGCGCCGAGCGCGGGCGCGCTGCTGCTGTGTGGCCATCGGCTGCAGGCGGGCCGGCCGTCTGCCGACTACCAGCATCGCCTACGGCGCGCCGCGGCGCTGATGGCCGACGCGCCGCAGCTGCGCCTGATCCTGCTCGGCGGCGGCACCCCCTCCGAAGCAGCGGCCGGGCGCGACTGGCTGTTGGCGCATACGACGCTGGCGGCTGCGCGCATCGAACTGGAGCAGGATTCCACCGACAGCCTGGAAAACCTGCGCAACGCCCGCGACCTGCTGGCCCCGGATGAGCCGCTGTACCTCATTTCCAGCCGCTACCATCTGGGTCGGCTGCGACTGTTCGCCGCGCAGCTCGGCCTGGCCACAACGCTGATTCCGGCCGAGCCCCGTTTCCGCATCGGTTGGCGAAATCTGGCCTTGAGCCTGCAGGAAGCCGGCTATGTCGGCTGGTTCGTGTGCGGACGAGGCTGGGCCCGCCTGGCCCGGCGCGAACGACTGCTGGATCGGATCCGCTGACGAATCGGCTAAAGCCTTTCAATCTTTGGCAAAGTGTTGCACCATCGACAGCCACAGCGGGCGCCCTGCGCCCCCTATTTCCCCATCAACCGCATCACAGGAGCCTTTACCATGAAATATCTTCATTTTTTCGCACTGCTGATCGTAATGGCCCTGCCGCTGACCGCCGAGGCGCAGCGGCGCGCCTCCGACCTGGTCGATCCGGCGCCGATCACCATCCCTCAGGGCGTCAGCCAGGCTGCGGCGAAAGAAGCGGTGGCCGACGCACTGTTGGCTCGCGGCTGGACCATTGCCGATGAGACCGATGATCAGATGATTGCCGATCTGCACATTCGCTCGCACTGGGCCCAGGTCGCGATCGACTTCGAAGACCGCAACATCCTGATCAGCTACCGCAACTCGAGTAATCTGCGCTATGAGGTCCGTCGCGACGGCCGCACGGTGATTCACAGCAATTATCTTTCCTGGGTCGACAATCTCGTTGCCGACATCCGCAACCACCTCGCCCGGGCGCAGCGCAATTCGCGGTGACCAAAGCCCTGCCCGGCCGGTCTGTTCCGGGCTGGTCGCGGGCGCTGGCCCTGGCCGCCAGCGCCCTGTTGTTGACGGCCTGTGCCCTTGGTCGTCCCACGGCCGAGCGCCTGCCCAGCCTGTGGTACCCGGCCGTGGCCGGCGAGCGTGCCGCCACCCTGATGGTGATGCTGCCGGGCGCGCGCGACGCGGTCGAAGCGTTCGAGCGCAGCGGCCTGGTCAGCCGGGTCCACCAGGTGTTTCCGGATTGGGATCTGGTCGCGGTCGATGCTCACCTGGGTTACTACCGCAATCGCAGCTTTCTGGAGCGTTTGCGAATCGACGTGATCGAGCCGGCACGGGCGCGCGGCTATCAGCGAATCTGGTTGACCGGGCCTTCGCTGGGCGGCTTCGGCAGCCTGCTCTACCTGTGTCTGGGTGACAGTGACGATGTGGTCGGAGCGATCGCGATTGCCCCGTACCTCGGCGGCCGGGCCATCCTGGCCGATATCGAGGCCGCCGGCGGCGCCGATCGTTGGCAGCCGAGTGGCGCCGGTGAGGACTTCGAGCGCGAGATCTGGCAGTGCCTTCAATCGCGCGCTGCCGAATCGGTCTGGCTGGCCTGGGGTGAGGAGGACCGAATTGGCCGCGGCAACCGCCTGCTGGCAGAGCTGATGCCGCCAGAGCGCGTCACCACGGCCCCCGGCGGCCATCGCTGGACCGTCTGGGTTGAACTCTGGACTGAACTGCTTGCACGTATCGAGGAACCAGAACATTGAAACTGCAGCTGGCCACCTGGCCCGAGGTTGAAGCCTATCTGGCCCACAGCCAGGGCATCGTCATTCCGATCGGCTCGACCGAGCAGCACGGCCCCACCGGGCTGATCGGCACCGATGCCATCTGCCCGGAAACCGTAGCTGCCGGCCTGGCCAAACAGGGCATCCTGGTCGCACCCAGTTTGTCGATCGGCATGGCCCAGCACCACCTGGGTTTTCCCGGCTCCATCACCCTGCGGCCGAGCACGCTGATGGCCGTGATCCGGGACGTGGTCGCCTCCCTGGCGGTGCATGGATTCACCCGGATCTACTTCCTCAACGGCCACGGCGGCAATATCGCCACGATCAACGCTGCGTTTGCCGAAATCTGGGCTGATCACAGTCTGAACGGCCAGGCCAGCCCGCTCAAGCTGAAGCTGGCCAACTGGTTCATGGGCCGTCGCGTCGTGGCGCTGAGCCGGGAGCTGTACGGCGATGCCGAGGGCTCGCATGCCACGCCCTCCGAAATTTCGCTGACCTGGTATGCCTATCCCGAGCAGCAGCGCCGATCGCCGCTCGACCCGGTGCGGGCGCCGACCGGCGAGATCCGCGACGCGGCCCATTACCGAGCCAGCTTTCCCGACGGCCGAATTGGCTCCGAGCCGCATCGCGCCAGCCCGGAGGATGGCCGCCGGCTGTATGAGGCAGCCCTGGCCGATGCGCTGGAGGACTTCCGCGCTTTCCTGGCCCGGCCCTGAGCGTTCGGAGTGGCCGGTGCTGACCGGCTTTGCTCAGACACCCCAGTGCCCGGGGTATGCACTGAACGGCCGTGGCGGCTCCTGTCCGTCCAGGTCTTCGCTCATGGCCCCCGGCTGTGCAGGCTCGGACAAAAATCCGGTCACGACGGTTCAGTTTTGTCGGCGGGCTTCGCTGAAACGTCCAATCCGGGTGACGGTCCGGGCAACGACTTCGTGCGATGCTTCTCGCTTGTGACAAGAGTTGTGATGAACCCGTCAACTCCCTTTTTTCGGCACGGCGCTTGCATATAGGCTACTGTCCAGGCGAAAAGCCTTTCGCCTCCCACCAACGCTCGAAGGGGAAGTACCGATGATCGCCGCCCACATTGCAGAAGCCCAGCCCGTCCGCTACCTGCAGATCGCTCAGCACGAAGATCTCAACATGCGCTTTGCCTTCCAGCCGCTGGTCGACGTCAGCGCGGGCCGCATCGTGGCCTTCGAAGCGCTGCTGCGCGGGGTGGCCGGCCAGTCCGCCCACGCCATTCTCGACAGTGTCGGCAACAGCAATCAGGCGGAGTTCGATCAGGCCTGTCGCAATCGCGCCATTCGCGACGCGGCCGAGCTGGGCATCACCCGCGATCTGCACCTCAACTGCAGCCATGTGACCGCCGACAACCTGGCCGATGTGCTGTGGGAGACGAGCCGGGCGCTGGACCAGCATGGTGTGGCCAGCCAGCGGGTGGTGCTGGAATTGACTCACTTGAACAACCTGGGCAGCCCGCGCGATGTGGCTCGGGTTCGGGATCGCGCGGCCACCCACGGCCTGCGTATCCTGGCCGACAACTACGGCTCGGGCGAAGCCGGCCTGAAGCGGCTGGCGGTACTGCGGCCACACATGGTCAAGCTGGATCGCGAGATTGTCGGCCAGGTCCACCTGAGCCCGCGCCGGCAGGCGATCGTGCTGGGCCTGGTTGCAACCTGCCGGGCGCTGGGCTGCCAGGTGATCGCCAGCCGCGTCGAGCAGGCCGAGGAGTTTCACTGGCTGCGCGACGCTGCCGGCATCCAGCTGTTCCAGGGCTACTATTTCGCCCGCCCGCAGACCGAACCCGAAGCCACGCCGCGGCTGAGCTGAGGCCGCCTCAGCGACTGCCCTGGTGGCGCTGGGCCAGCACCTCGATCACGTCCTCCAGGCCGCTGCCGGCGGCCTGCAGGCAGACCAGCAAGTGATACAGCAGATCGGCTGATTCCTCGTTCAGCTTGGCGGTGTCTCCGGACACCGCCGCCAGCGCCACCTCCACCCCCTCCTCGCCGACCTTCTGCGCACAGCGCGGGATGCCGGCGGCGAGCAGTCTGGCCGTGTAGCTGGTTTCCGGCGCCTGCGTGGCGCGCGCTTTCAGCACCTGCTCCAGCCGACTCAGGAAACCCGCGCCAGCGACGAGTTCATCGCCAAAGCAGCTGGCCGTGCCCAGATGACAGGTCGGGCCCTGCGGCCAGGCCTGAACCAGCAGGGTGTCGTGATCGCAGTCGCCGTGAACGGCGACTGCGTCCAGCCAGTGGCCCGAGCTTTCGCCCTTGGTCCACAGGCGCTGCTTCGAGCGCGAAAAGAAGGTGACTCGACCGGATGCCAGCGTTTCTGCCAGCGCGGCCTCGTTCATGTAGCCCAGCATCAGCACCTGGCCGTCGCCAGCATGCTGAATGATTGCCGGCAACAGCCCGTCGCCCTTGGCCCAGTCCAGTGCCTCGATATGGCGGCATTTGATCATGCGGTGACCTCTGGTTCCAGCGCCCGGCTGCGGACGCAAACGCCCTCCCCGGCCAGCCAGGTCTTGAGTTCAGGGATGGCGATCTGCCCGGAATGAAAGACGCTGGCGGCGAGCGCGCCGTCGACGTCGGCCTGGCGGAACACGTCGAGGAAGTGCGCTGGCGCGCCGGCCCCGCCGGAGGCGATCAACGGTACCCGGCACCGCGCCCGCATCGTCTGGAGCTGCTCGATGTCGTAGCCCGTGCGCACGCCGTCGGCGTCCATGCAGTTGAGCACGATCTCGCCGGCGCCCAGGCGTTGGACTTCCTCGACCCAGTGCGCGGTGTCGCGGCGCGGGTCGACCATGTTGTCCGGGTCGCCGGTGTACTGGCGCACCCGCAAGGCCTGGCCGTCGCGGATCGAGTCGATACCGACGACCACGCACTGCGAGCCGAAAGCCTCGGCCAGTTCGGTGATCAGCGTCGGCCGCTCCAGCGCCGGCGAGTTGACCGAAATCTTGTCGGCGCCGGCATGCAGCACCGTGCGTGCCGTGGCCACGTCGCGGATACCGCCGGCGACGCAGAACGGAATGTCGATCGCTGCGGCGACCTTCTCGACCCAGCCCGCATCGACCGAACGGCGCTCGGGGCTGGCGGTGATGTCGTAGAACACCAGTTCATCGGCACCGGCATCGCGATAGCGCTCGGCCAGGGCGACGATATCGCCCATGTCGACATGGTCGCGGAAACGCACGCCCTTGACGACGCGGCCGTCGCGCACATCCAGACAGGGAATGAGCCTTACCGCGACCATCGGCCAATCTCGGTCAGCGGCACGCGGCCTTCGAGCAGGGCGCGGCCGACGATGCAGCCGGCCACGCCGGTGGCGGCGACCTCGGTCAGGTCATTCGGTTTGCCGATGCCGCCGGAAGCCTGAACCTGGAGCTGGCCATAGCGTTCGGTGATCGACTGATACAAGGACAGGCTGGCGCCGGCATACATGCCATCGCGCTCGATGTCGGTGCAAAGCAGGTGTGTGAGACCGGCGTCGACGAGACGATCGAGCAGTGCGAACAGATCGAGGCTGCCGGCTTCGGTCCAGCCGGATGCGCGCGGCTGCCAGCCGCCGTCGAGGCTTCGGCTGACGTCCAGCCCGGCCACGATCGCTTCGCCGCCCAGGCTTTCCAGCCAGTTGCAGACCACGTCGGGCCGCTTGACGCAGAGGCTGCCGACCACGACCCGCTTGGCGCCGCCTTCCAGGCGCGCCTGCAGGTCTTCCAGGCAGCGCACGCCGCCACCGGTCTGGACCGGTATCTGCAGGGTCCGACAGATATGGCCGATCTCGACCAGATTGGCCTCGCCACCGCTCAAGGCGCTGTCGAGGTCGACCAGATGCAGCCACTTGGCGCCGGCGCTCTGGTAGCGCAGCGCCAGCTCCAGGGCATTATCGGGATAGCGCGTTTCGCGCTCGAAGTCGCCCTGTTCCAGGCGCACCACGCGGCCGGCGCGCAGATCAATCGCGGGTATCAGCAGCATCATTCAGTCCTTGCCGAAACGGCAGCCATTGGCGAAGCCAGCAGTGTGCCTCATGGCGGCGCCTGCAGGAAATTGCGCAGCAGCCGGGCGCCGGCCGCTGCCGACTTTTCCGGATGGAACTGGCAGGCGGCAAAATTGCCGCGCCGGACCACGGCGGCGAAGGACACGCCGTGCTCGCTGGTGGCGACGGCGTCGGCCAGCGGTGCGTGAAAGCTGTGGACGAAGTAGTACCAGGCGGCCGGGTCCAGGCCGCGCGCCAGCGGATCGTCCGGATCGGTCCAGGTGATCTGGTTCCAGCCCATGTGCGGCAGGCGCAGCGGCGGCTTCGCCGCCAGCCGGCGGACGCGGCCGGGCAGGATGCCCAGGCAGGCCACATCGCCCTCCTCGGAATGCTCGTAGAGCAGCTGAAGGCCCAGGCAGATGCCGAGCACCGGCTGGGTCAGGCCGCGGATCAGCTCGACCAGGCCGGCCTCGTGGAGTGCCCGCATCGCCGCGGCCGCCGAACCGACGCCGGGCAGAATCACCCGCTCGGCGCGCTGAATCACCGCCGGATTGCGAGTCAGCACGCAGTCGGCGCCGAGTCGGTCCAGGGCGTGCACGACCGAACCCAGATTGGCGCCGCCGGAATTGATCACCGCCACCGTCATGGCTGGACCTCGCGCGGCGCGATCAGGCTGCGAGCAGGAGACTGGAAAATCTTTTGGGTCGCCAAGCAGCCAAGCAGCAAAGATGCGAAGAGAAGGCAACACAAGGCTTTTTCTTCTTGGCTGCTTTGCTGCTTGGCGACCAAAAAGGTTTGCCCACGCGATCCTGGCTCCGGGCCGCAATTCCCGCCCCGAGCGTTTTCGATCGATCTCGGATGCATCAGAGCAGGCCCTTGGTGGAGGGGACGGCGCCGCCGCTGCGGGCCAGGGCCGGGCGCAGGGCGCGGCCGACGCCCTTGAAGCAGGCTTCGACCATGTGGTGGGTGTTGTCGCCGCTGAGCTCGATGTGGATGGCGCAGCGCAGAGTCTGGGCCAGGGAGGCGAAGAAGTGGCCGACCATTTCGGTATGCAGGCCGCCCACCGATTCGCGCGGGAACTCGCCGTTGAGGACGAAGGCCGGGCGGCCGGACAGGTCGATGGCGACCGTGGCCAGGGCCTCGTCCATCGGAAGAAGAAAGCCGTAGCGGCCGATGCCGGCGCGGTCGGACAGGGCCTGGTCAAGCGCCGTGCCGAGAGCCAGCGCGCAGTCCTCGACGGTGTGGTGCTCGTCGACCTCGAGGTCGCCCTGGCAGTCCAGCTCCAGACCGAAGCCGCCGTGGCTGGCGATCTGTTCGAGCATGTGGTCGAAGAAGCCGATGCCGGTGCTGATCTGGATCGGCTGCGGCTGGTCGAGGTCGACCGCGACCCGGATCCGGGTCTCGCGGGTGCTGCGTTTGACTTCGCCGCGGCGCGGCGTGCTCAGAATCTCGGCCGCGATCTCGGCCCAGCCCCTGCCGGCCGGGCCGACCCGGAAGCCGCGCAGGCCCATGTTGGCGGCCAGCTGCAGGTCGGTCTCGCGGTCGCCGATCACGGCCGAATGGCGCCGGTCCAGGCCCGGGTCGCGCAGATAGTCCAGCAGCATGCCGACGCCGGGCTTTCGGGTCGGGGCGTTGTCGTGCGGAAAGCTGGCATCGATGTGGATCGCGTCGAAGCCGATGCCCTGGGACGACAGGATCTGCAGCAACAGCTCGTGCGGGCCGATGAAATCGGCTTCCGGAAAGGACTCGGTGCCCAGCCCGTCCTGGTTGCTGACCATGACGAAGCGGAAGCCGGCGCGCTTCAGATCGAGCAGGGCCGGGATCACGCCGGGCATCAGGCGGAACTTGTCAAAGCTGTCGACCTGCTCGTCGGCCGGTTCCTCGATCAGGCAGCCGTCGCGGTCGATGAACAGGATCTTGCGGATACTCATGGCGACCAGCTCCGGAAAAAGTCGATCAAGGTATCGGTTTCGGCGGGCGTGCCGATGGAGATGCGCACGCAGCCGGCCAGGCCCGGCTGGGCCGACTGGTCGCGCAGGCGGATGCCGGCTGCGGCGGCATCCGCGATCAGCCGAGGGCCGGCCGGGGTGCGCAGCAGGACGAAGTTGGCCTCGCCCGGCCACAGCCGCGCCACGCCGGGATGATTGGCCAGCGCGGCGACCAGGCGCGCCTTCTGCTCGGCCAGGCTGGCCAGCTGCTCGGCCTGGCGGTCGGGCTGGTCCAGCGCCTTGAGTGCCGCGGCAATCGCCGGGGTCGGCAGCGGATAGGGGGCGATGATGCGCTTCAACAGATCGATCACCTCCGGATTGGCGATCAGCGCGCCGATCCGGCAGCCGGCCAGGGCGTAGGCCTTGGACAGGGTGCGCAGCACGACCAGGTTGGGCCGCTGCGCCACCTGGGTTGCCAGCGAGGCTTGCGCGGTGAACTCGATATAGGCCTCGTCCATCACCACCAGGCCGTGTCCGGCGACCCGCTCTGCCAGCGCCAAGACCCGATCGGCCGGCACCGGGTTGCCGGTCGGGTTGTTCGGTGAGCACAGGAAATACAGTCGGCAGGGCGGGGCCTGATTCAGGCCGGCCTCGTCCATCTGCCAGCCCTCAGGGCCGTCGATCAGCGGCACTTCCACGACCTCGGCGCCCTGGATCCGGGCCGAGAGCGCGTACATGCCGAAGCAGGGTGGGCAGATCAGGACGCGGTCTGAGCCCGCCCGGCAGAAGGCGCGGTTGAGCAGGTCGATGCCTTCGTCACTGCCGCGGGTGATCAGCAGCTGTTCGGGCGCCACGCGGTAGCGATCGGCCAGACGCTGCTTCAGCGTGGCCGGCTGCGGATCCGGGTAGCGGTTCAGATTCAGCCCGCCGTCGCCGGCCGGCGGCCAGGGGTTCTCGTTGGCGTTCAGCAGAATACCGGCGCTGTCAGCCAGCGCCCGCGCCGAGGCGTAGGGCTTCAGCGCCCGGATTTCCGGCCGGGCCAGATCGGCGATGCTCATCGCAGATCGCCCCGGGACAGGGCGTCCAGGCGCAGGCTGATCGCGAGCTGGTGTGCGATCAGGCCTTCGTGGGCGGCCAGGCGCGCACCCGGCGGACCGAGCGTGCGCAGGCCCTCGGGCGTGGCTTCCTGCACCGTCATCCGGCGCATGAAGTCGAGTACGGACAGGCCGCCGCGCGAGCGCGCCCAGCCTGCGGTGGGCAGCACATGGTTGGTGCCGGAAATGTAGTCGCCCAGCGACTCGGGCGTGTAATGGCCGAGAAACACCGAGCCGGCAGTGCGCACCGCCCCGACCCGTTCGCGCGCATCGCGGCAGCTCAGGATCAGGTGCTCCGGCGCGTAGTCGTTGGCAATCGTCACGGCCTGGTCCAGATCGTCCACGGTGAGGATGGCGCCGTGAGCCAGCGCCTGGCGGGCGATATCGGCGCGCGGCAGGCGCTCGAGCAGGCGCTCCAGGGCGAAGGCGGCGGCGCGAGCGGTCTCTTCGCTGTCGGTGACCAGGAACACCTGCGAGTCCGGGCCGTGCTCGGCCTGCGACAGCAGGTCGATGGCGATGAACTCCGGATCAGCCGTATCGTCGGCGATGACCATCACTTCGGACGGGCCGGCCGGCAGGTCCATGGCCGCGCCGTCGGCGTGCTCGGCAACCTGGCGCTTGGCTTCGGCGACGAAGCGGTTGCCCGGGCCGAAGATCTTCGCCACCCGCGGCACCGATTCAGTACCGTAGGCCATCGCCGCCACGGCCTGGGCGCCGCCGGCGACCAGCACGGTGTCGATGCCCAGACGATGCGCAATCGCCAGCACCGCGGCATCGGCGCGACCGTCCGGACCGGGCGGTGTGGCCAGAATAATGCGCCGGCAGCCGGCCAGCCGCGCCGGCACCGCCAGCATGATCGCGGTCGAGGGCAGCGGCGCCGAGCCGGCGGGTACGTACAGGCCGACCGGATCCAGCGCCAGCCAGCGCGCCTGGCAGGTCACGCCGGCGGCGGTGTCGATGACCTGGTCGCGCGGCTTGCCGGCCTCGTGGAAGCGGCTGACCGTCGCGATCGCGGTGTCGATGGCGGCCAGCAGATCGGCGTCCAGGCGATCGGCGGCCCCGGCGAGTTCCTCGGCGCTGGCCAGCAGGCGCTCCGGCTCGCGGCCGTCGTAGCGACGCCCGCAGGCGAGCACGGCCGCATCACCGCCGGCGCGTACCTCGGCGATGATCGCGGCGACGCTGTCTCTAAGCTCGGCCGGGGTCTCCAGCGCCGGGCGCGCCAGCAGTTCGCTGAGCGCCTTCGGGTTCAGGGTGTCGGCAGCGATGATCTTCATGCCAGCATCTTCTCCACCGGCAGCACCAGCACGGCCGAGGCGCCGGCGGCTTTCAGTTCTTCCAGGTGCTCCCAGAACAGCTGCTCGGTGCAGACGGCATGCACGGCGACCCGATCAGGCTGGCCTTCCAGGCTGAGCACGGTGGGCGACTCGGCGCCGGGCAGAATGGCCGAGATCTCGGCCAGGCGCGCGCGCGGCGCGTGCAGCATCACGTATTTGGTTTCGGCCGCCTGCTGCACGCCCTGAATCCGGGTCAGCAGCTTGGCCAGCAGCGCCTCGGCTTCCGGTGCCAGAATTTCGGGGCTGCGATACAGCGCCGCCTGGCTGTTGAGCACCTCGGCCACGGCTTTGAGGTGATTGGCGCGCAGGGTGGTGCCGGTGGAGACCAGGTCGACGATGGCATCGGCCGTGCCCAGGCTGGGCGCAATCTCGACCGCGCCGTTCAGGGTGACGATATCGGCTTCGACCCCGTTGTCGTCCAGCCAGCGGCGGGTCAACCAGGGGTAGCTGGTCGCCAGACGGCGGCCCTGCAGCTGACCGGGGCCGGCGTACTGCTCGGACTCGGGCAGCGCCAGCATCAGGCGGCAGTGGCCGAACTCGAGCTTGAGCAGCGGTTCCAGGTGGGCTTCGGGCCGGCGCTGGCGGCTTTCCAGTACTTTTTCCATCGCCACGTTTTCGCCGACGATGCCGAGCTGGCAGACACCTTCCAGCAGCAGCCGCGGAATGTCGTCGTCGCGCACCAGCAGCAGGTCCACCGGCAGATTGCGGCCGAACCAGAACAGCTTGTCCTTCGAGCGGGCAAAGGACAGGCCGGAGCGCTCCAGCAGGCTGAGGGAACGCTCGGCCAGGCGGCCGGATTTCTGAATGGCGATCTTGAGTCGGGTCATGTCCATGAGGTCTTGAGGGCCGCCGAGGCTTCGACGGCGCCGGTTGCGAACGATCAGTCGTGGCCTGCGCTTTGCTTCAAACGGTGCAGCGCCAGGCGGTAGCCGCCGTTGCCGTCTTCAAGAAAGCGGGCCACGCGGCCGATGGTGGTGACGCTGACCCCGGTGCGCTCGTGAATCTCCCGGTAGGGCATGCCTTGGTCCAGGTAGCGCACCACCCGCCAGCGATCCACCAGTGCTTCGAGCTCGGCCGGCGTGGTCAGATCCTTGAGCAGGGCGCGGCATTCCTCGGCCGTCCGCATGGCCAGAAAGGCCTCGGCGAGACTGGAGCGGGCGGCGCGATTGGCCTCGGCGTGCTGGGGATCGAGCTGTTTCATCGGTGATAATGTAATAGCGTGTTAATACGTTATCACAACAATCCGGAGGCGGCAAGCTTTTCCTTGGTTGACGGAGTCGCGTCCGTCACCAGAAGCTTACTGGGCTACCTGAGACCAGCGACCCCGCCCGAGGCGGGGCCGCGGATGATGGCACTACCAGGGTCGAAAACTGTGATGACGATGCATCAGTCGGGCCTGGCAGCGGGCCAGGTCGCGGTTGCGCACATCGACCTCCTGATGAACCCGGGACGGGGCGTTGCGGAGCGCCCAATCGAAATGATCCTGGCGGCGGGTCGTCCAGCGCGGCCCCGAGTAGCCGCAACCCAGCCGCCGTTGGGCCTGGGCTTGCCGAGTTGCCTCACGGGCATACCAGCGGGCCAGATCCAGCTGCGGGTTATGGTGGCGGCTGTGGCCATGGCCAGGACCAAGATGTCCGCGCGGCGGGTGGGCCAGGGCGGTTGAGGTCAGGACCAGTGCGATCAGAAGGCTGAGCAGAATTTTCATGGCGATCTTCCTCTTGCGGTTGGCGGCTTGGTTGCCGATGGGCGAGGCCATCTTGCTTGGCAAGCCCTTAATTCGCTCTGAATCGCCGTTTCAGCTACTGTTCACGTCTGCGCTGCGACAGTGAGCGGTATGAACAGACTCCCAATGATTGTGCTGTTGACCGTCAGCCTGAGCGCCTGCGTCGGCGGCGGTCGCCATGAGCCCCTGGCTACCGTCGACAGCGTCGACCTCGACCGCTACATGGGCCAGTGGTATGTGATTGCCAACATTCCTTACTTCGGAGAGCGCGGCAATGTCGCCGGGCGCGCGATCTATCGGCCGCGGCCGGACGGCCGTATGGACGACATCTATCTGTACCGACGTGGCGACTTCGATGCGCCGGAACGCACTCTGGAGGGTGTGGCCTGGGTCGTCGATGAGGAAACCCGTGCGCGCTGGAAAGTGCGTTTCTACTGGCCGTTGACCTTCGACTACAGCATCGTCGCCCTGGATGATGACTACGCCTGGACCGTCGTCGGCCACCCGTCGCGGCGCTATGCCTGGATCATGGCGCGTGAGCCGCTGATGGACGATGCGCTCTATGATGCGCTGCTGGCGATTCTCGACCGTCACGGTTTTGAATCGAGCGCCCTGATGAAGGTGCCGCAGTTTCCCGAGCAGCTCGGCCAGCCCGGCTTTCAGTAAGGATCGGGCTTCGGCGTCGGGCGCCGCCGGAAACGCGCCCGCAGGGTAATCCACAGCACCCCGGCCAGTACCAACCCGCCGCCGCAGAGCAAACGGGGGCCGGGGCGATCGCCCCATACCAGCACGCCGAGCAGCACCGACAGTACCGGCACCAGCAGCAGATAGGGGGTGACCCGGTTGACCTCGTGGCGCTGAATCAGCCAGTAAAAGCCGCCGTGGCCGATGATTGAGCTGCCGATTGCCGAGTAGGCCACCGCCAGCCAGACCTGCGGCATGGCCAGGCTGGCGCGAATGACTTCGCCCGGCTGTTCCAGCCACAGCGCCAGCAGCAGCAGGGGCGGCAGCGACAGGGCCGCGTTCCAGGCCTGGAAGCTGAGCACGCCGATACCCTTGAGGCTACGCATCAGGATGGTGCCGAAGGCCAGGAAGAGGGCAGAGCTCAAGACCAGCAGCAGCACGTCGAGCTGGGCCAGCACCAACGGGTCCAGCCCCATCACCAGCACGCCGCCGAAGGCGATGGCAATACCGGTGGTGGTCCGCCAGCCAATGCGCTCGCCAAGCAACAGCACCGCCAGCACGGTCGACATCGGAATGTAGACCTGCATCAGCAAGGCCACCGAGGAGATGTCCTCGGAGCGGCCGAGGGCGAGAAACACCAGGCCGAAATGAATGGCGCCCATGGTCCAGCAGCAGGCCAGCAAGCGCCCCCACTGATCGCGTGCCGGTATCCGCAGCAGCGGCAGCATCAGCACCAGCACGAGTGCGAACCGAAGGACGGTGAAGGTGATCGGCGCGAGTTCACTGACCGCATAGGCGGCCGCGAGGAAATTCCCCGCCCAGATCAGGCAGATGAACAGCAACAGGACAAAGTGGGCGGCGGGCATGGCCTTGGGCCGGGTCGGGCGGTCTGCATTGTGCCTGAAAACCCCCGGTCGGACTGACCCCGACGGTCCATCAGTGGACCAAATGCGTCACCCACGACCGCACCGTTCGACCGCGAGCGGCATCGGAGCGGCCTGAAATCGAGGCGAGGCCCGTTTTGGCACGCCAAATGCATATATCTCGTCAGACCCAATCGCCCATTGCACCGAGGCTTCCAATGACCGAACAGTTTCTGATGACCCGCGAGCGCCAGGACCACGACCTCATCGGCGCGGTCAATCATTCTGCCTTCAACGGCCTGCTGTCGGACGAGGTCGTCATGCAGTGGCTGCTGGATCTGGAGGCCGAAGATCTGGCCACCGACCTGGACGAAGCTCGCCGCCAGGGCTTCCCGCGCCGTCTCAACGACTAAGCGAGACCGCGCCTTCGCCGGCCGCTTCGGCCGCCGGCCCGAATTTGGGAAGGGGAACCCGCCAGGGTGACACCGTCTGATCAGTCACCCGCCCAGGCTCACCCGCCAGGGTTCAGACAGCACACGCGCCCGGTTCGCTGGGCGCGTTTTTTTTCGCGCGTGGGTACTGACCCGGCCCGGGCGAAGACGCGCCTGCGGCTGGTCCGGGTGAGGTGTCACGGCGTCAGCGCCTGTCGTTCGGGCGGCGGCTGAGCGTCATTGACCGGCGCTCGGGGCGCCAGCGCCGCCGCCGCTGGCGCTTTCGAAGTCATCGAAGGCGCGCCGCAAAAACTGACCGGCGTCGTCCGCTGATGGACCGAACCGGTCACTTCCTGCGGTCAATGGTTCTGTAAAGCATTGATTTTTCGAGCTATGAAATTATTGGCACGATCCGTGCATTTACTCTCTCGACACGAATCAACAACGGCCGGCGACGCCAACGGTCCGAGGGAGAAAACCATGGAAAACCTGCTTGTGATCAATGAGAACCAGAGCCTGAACAGCCTGATGTCGGATGAGATTGTCATGCAGTGGCTGCTGGACCTGGAAGCCGACAGTTCGGCTGAACTGCCCAGCCTGCCGCCGTTGATGGTTGCCGTCGGCTGATCCGGAAGACTTCGTTTCGGGAAGGGGAACCCGTCGGACGTCAGACAGGCTTCAAAGACGTCCATCCCGACCGTACCGGTTCAGGGATCGCCTGTCCGAAAAGCGCTCACGGGGGTGAGCGCTTTTCTTTTTTTGATTGCGCCGGAAACACAGGGCCGACGCACGGATAGCTGAGTCAGGCCCGTAGTCTGGTCTTTCTTCGCGGCTTGAGCCTATTCCACGGTCACCGATTTGGCCAGATTGCGCGGCTGATCGACATCCGTGCCCTTCAGCACGCCGACGTGATAAGCGAGAAACTGCAGCGGCAGCACCTGCAGGATCGGCGAGATGATCGAATGGGCGGCCGGCACTCGAATCAGTTCCATCGCCGGGTGTTGCTCGATGGTCACGCCGCGGTCGGCGAACACATACAGGCGTCCACCTCGGGCGCGCACTTCCTGCAGATTCGAGACCAGCTTGGTCAGCAGGCTGTTGCTGGAGGCCGGCACGATCACCGGCAGGCTGTCATCGACCAGGGCCAGCGGCCCATGCTTGAGCTCACCTGCAGCATAGGCCTCGGCATGAATGTAGCTGACCTCCTTGAGCTTGAGCGCCCCCTCCATGGCGATCGGATACTCCGGGCCTCGGCCCAGGAACAGCGCATGCGGCTTTTCAGCGATGCGTTCGGCCACGGCCAGGACGCGCTCGTCCATGGCCAGCACTTCGCGCGCTTGCTGCGGCGCCTGGCCCAGGGCCTCGAGCACCTGGCGCACGATCCTGGCCTCGATGCCGCGCGCCTCGGCCAGGCCCGCGGCCAGCAGCAGCAGCACCGTAAGCTGGGTGGTGAAGGCCTTGGTCGAGGCCACGCCTACCTCCAGGCCGGCGCGGGTCATCAGGATCTGGTCGCACTGCCGGGTCAAGGCGCTTTCCGGCACGTTGCAGATGCCGAGAGTGGCCAGGTAGCCCAGCGCCTCGGCCCGGTCCAGTGCGGCGAGGGTATCGGCGGTTTCGCCGGACTGGGAAATGGCGACCAGCAGGGTATCGTCCGGAATCGCCGGCTGGCGATAGCGATACTCGCTGGCAATCTCGACGCTGACCGGAATGCGGGCCAGCGCCTCGATCCAGTACCGTGCTACCAGCCCGGCATGGAAACTGGTGCCGCAGGCGATGATGTGGATGGCGCGTACCCGCTTGAGCAGATCCCGGTCGAGGCTGGGGCAGATTCGGGTGCCGTCCAGCTGGGCCTGCAAGGTCATGGCAATGGCGTCGGGCTGCTCGTGGATCTCCTTTTCCATGAAGTGCCGATACCGGCCCTTGTCGATCGCATCGGCCGGCAGGGTGGAGATTCGAATCGGCCGATGGACGGCTGCCATGGCTTGATCCACCACCTGCACGCTGTCGCGGCGAATCTCGACCAGATCGCCGTCTTCCAGAAAAATCATCTGCTGGGTGACCGGCACCAGGGCGGCGGCGTCCGAGGCGAGGAAGTGCTCGCCGACCCCAACCCCGACCACCAGCGGGCTGCCGGATCGGGCTCCGATCACCCGGTCCGGCCAGGCCCGGCAGACCGCGGCGATCGAGTAGGCCCCTTGCAGCAGTCGACAGGCTGCAGCCAGCGCGGCCAGCGGCTCCAGCCCGCCGGCCAATTCGCGGTCGAGCAGGTGCACGATCACTTCGGTGTCGGTTTCGGAGCGAAAGACATAGCCTTGCGCCTTCAGCACCTCGCGCAGGCTCTCGAAGTTCTCGATGATGCCGTTGTGAACCACGGCCACGCGCTCGCCGGAAACATGAGGATGCGCGTTGGCCCGAGTGGGCGCGCCGTGGGTGGCCCAGCGGGTGTGGGCGATGCCGATCCGGCTGGCGAGCGCGGGGTCGAGCGTGGCGACCAGATCCGCCACCTTGCCGACTTCGGCCTGGTGGTAGAGCGCGCCGTCAGCGCTCAGACAAGCGACTCCGGCCGAGTCGTAGCCGCGATATTCCAGCCGCTTGAGGCCGTCAATCAGGATCGGAACGATGTTTCTTTCGGCGCAGGCCGCGACGATGCCACACATACCGGTACCGCCCCTTCAAAGGTGAATGCGGAAGCGCCATAGGATACTCCGGCGCGCGGCTTATTGGCGCGTCGGCGGCCAGGGGATGAAGGCCGAGGTCCGGCGCTGGTAGTCGCGATAGGCCTCGCCGCGCGACTTCAGCGACTGCTTTTCGGTATAGGGGATACCGGTCAGCCGGTACAGGAACAACAGCATCAGCACCGGGCCCAGCCAGGTGAGCCACTGCTGCGGCGCGCCCAGCGCGATCAGCGGGTAGCTGAACCAGTGCAGCCATTCGAAGAAGTAGTTCGGATGCCTGGAGTAGCGCCACAGGCCGGTATCGCAAACCTTGCCGCGATTGTCCGGGTCGGTCCGAAAAGCCGCCAGCTGCCGATCGGCGACCGACTCGCCCATCAGGCTCAGCAGCCAGATCGTCACGCCCAGCAGCACCCAGAGGTTCAGGTCAGATGACGGGTCGTTGGCCACCACCCAGGCCGGCAGCGCGAACAGCCAGGCCACCAGCCCCTGGCCGATGAAGAACACCAGAAAGAACAGCGGCGCCTTCGCCCCGAAATGCTCGCGCATGGCCTGGTAGCGGCCGTCCTCGTCGGCATGCCCGGCCAGACGTACGGCCAGATGCCGGCTCAATCGAAACGCCCAGCTGCCGGTAACCAGCACGACCAGAATGCGTTTCTCCAGGCTGCCGTCTCCCACAATGGCGTAGAACAGCGCCAGCAGCCCGATACTCGCCGCCCAGGCCATGTCGACCCAGTCCGCGCGCTTCGACTTCAGCTGCCACAACCACAGCAGCAGCATGACGCCGATGGCGATGAGGAATCCGGCGACAAGTTCCATGGCGGGAGTATGGCAGGTGGGGGGTGAGGGGGAAGAGGGAAGAGGGA
>JBJHCC010000032.1:0-44020 GCA_050485825.1 Gammaproteobacteria bacterium | reverse complement strand
CGCCTGGACCGAGCACTGCAGGGCATCGACCGCCTGCCAAGGCGGTCGACAAACCGATGGCCTGATGCACAAGGCCCTCTGCCCCGAATTGATGGCTGAGTCATGTGCGTAATCAGGAAGGTTTTTTGGAACTGATTGCGAGCGGCTGCCGCGGGGTTCAGTTGATGACAGGAGTACAATCCGGCGCCATTGCGCCCGGTTCGCGATGTTTTCGGTCAGTCTGATCATCGGCATTTCAGTCGCCTACGTGGCGCTGCTGTTCGTGGTCGCCTGGTGGGGCGATCGGCATGCCCGTCGCCACGGACGCTTGTTTGCCCAGCCGGTGATCTACAGCCTGTCGCTGGCGGTCTACTGCACCTCCTGGACCTTCTATGGCGCGGTCGGCCAGGCGGCGACCCGGGGCTGGGATTTCCTGCCGGTCTATCTCGGGCCAATCCTCATGTTCGCGCTGCTCGGCGGCTTCATCGTCCGCATCGTTCGGGTCAGCAAGGAACAGAACATCACTTCGATCTCGGACTTCCTGGCCTCGCGCTTCGGCAAGACCCAGGGCCTGGCCGTGCTGGTCACGGTGGTGGCGGTGATGGGCGTGGTGCCCTATATCGCGCTGCAGCTGAAAGGCATTGCCATGGGTTTCAGCCTGCTGACCGCGACCGAGGCCCTGGCCCTGCCGGGCCGGCCGGAGGCGCTGTGGCTGGATACCGCGCTGCTGGTCGCGCTGCTGCTGGCCTTGTTCACCATCCTGTTCGGGACCCGCGAGCTCGACGCCACCGAGCACCACCCGGGGCTGATGCTGGCGGTGGCCTTCGAGTCCCTGGTCAAGCTGCTGGCCTTCCTGGCGGTGGGCGTGTTCGTCACCTGGTATCTGTTCGACGGCCTGCCCTCGCTTGACCCTTTCCGGGTCGACGATGCGCGCATCGCCAGCCTGTTTTCGCCGGACGCCCTGCGCTTCAGTTTCTTCACCATCCTGCTGCTGTCGATGCTGGCCGTGTTCTGCCTGCCGCGCCAGTTCCACGTTGCCGTGGTCGAGAGCACCAGCGAACGGGAGGTGCGCTGGGCGCGCGTCCTGTTTCCGGCCTACCTGGTCCTGATCAGTCTGTTTATCGTGCCGGTCGCGGTCGCCGGACTGCTCAGCTTCGATGGTGCTGTCGAGGCCGATACCTTCATGATCGCCTTGCCGATGCTGGCCGATCAGCAATGGCTGGTGCTGCTGGCCATGCTCGGTGGCTTTTCCGCCGCCACGGGCATGGTCATCGTCGCTGCCGTGGCCCTTTCGACCATGGTCTCCAATGACATCGTCATGCCGGCGCTGCTGCGTCGGCACCCAAGCCACGGCCGGCGCGGCGCTGATCTCGGGCGCCTGCTGCTGACCGTGCGCCGGATTGTGATCGTGGGTCTGATGCTGTTGTCCTGGCTCTACTATCGCTTGTTCGGCTATGCCGAGAGTCTGGCCGGCATTGGTCTGTTGTCCTTCGCCGCGGTGGCCCAGTTCGGTCCGCTGATGGTCGCGGCGGCGTACTGGCGTGGGGCGAACCGCCATGGCGCGCTGGTCGGGCTGGCGCTGGGTTTTGCCCTTTGGCTGTACTGCCTGTTGCTGCCCGTCATCCTCCGGGGTACCGGACTGTTGCCGGAGTGGCTGGCCGTGGGTCCCTTCGGGCAAGCCTGGATGCACCCTGAAGCGCTGTTCGGCTTCGATTTTCAGGATCATCTGACGCACGGCGTGTTCTGGTCGCTGAGTGTCAATGTGCTGGGGCTGGTGGTGGCTTCACTGCTCGGACGGCCGCGCCCCATTGATCGGATTCAGGCCAACGCCTTCATGGGCGCGGCCAGCGGGCCTTCGTTCGATACGTTGCCGGCAGTCGGCATCGCCACGGTAGGCGACTTCATGGCCTTGACCCAGCGCTTCATCGGCGAGCGCAGGACCCGACAGGCCTTTGCCGACTTCGCCCGCCAGCGTGGCCTGGATCTGCGCCCGGACCGCCCGGCCGACGGCGAGTTGGTCCGTCATACCGAGCGCATGTTGTCCGGCGTGATCGGGGCGAGCTCCTCCCGCCAGGTGCTGTCGTCAGCCTTGGCCGGCAGCGGACTGCGTTTCGACCAGGTGGTGCGGCTGCTCGATCAGACTTCGCAAAAGCTGCAATTCCGCCAGGAGTTGCTGCAGTCGGCCATGGAAAACCTGTCCGAAGGCATCAGCGTGGTCGATGGTGAGCTGCGTCTGGTCGCCTGGAATCGTGCCTATCTGAAGCTGTTCGAATACCCCGACGGCCTGATCCAGATCGGGCGACCGATCGAGGAAGTCCTGGAGCACAACGCCCGCCAGGGTCGCCTCGGCGAGGGCGAGCTCAGTGAGCTGGTCGGCCGCCGCCTGCACTGGCTGCGCCAGCGAAGCCCGCACTTTTATGAGCGCGTCGGCACGGACGGCCGGGTGATCGAGATTCGCGGCAATCCGATGCCCGAGGGCGGCTTTGTCACCAGCTTTACCGACGTCACCGAGCGCAAGCGGACCGAGCAGGCGCTGCGTGAAAGCGAGCGTCGCCTGACCGAGGCCAAGGAAAGCCTGGAGCGGCGCGTTCGGGAACGCACCCGGGCGCTGACCGAGCTGAATGAGGAACTGCGCCGCGAGGTCGATGAGCGGGTCCGGATTGAAGAGGCGCTGCGCCTGGCCAAGCGCGAGGCCGATGAGGCCAACCAGTCCAAGACCCGATTTCTGGCCGCCGCCAGTCATGACCTGCTGCAGCCGCTCAACGCGGCCCGTTTGTTCGCCTCCTCGCTGGCTCAGCAGGGTGATCTGATCGGCGAGCAGCGGCATTTGATCGAGCGGCTGGACGGCTCGCTGCAGAGCGCCGAGCAGCTGCTCAGTGCGCTGCTTGATATCTCGCGCCTGGACGCCGGCGCCATGCCGACCAACGTCCGCAGCTTTGCCCTGGCCGATGTGCTGGAACCGCTGCGAATGGAGTTTGCCGCGCTGGCGCGGCAGCGCGGGCTGCGCTTTGATTTCGTGGCCAGCTCGGCCCGAGTGCTGTCCGATCCGAAGCTGTTGCGTCGGGTGCTGCAGAATTTCCTGTCCAATGCGCTGCGCTATACCGTCGAAGGCCGCATCCTGCTGGGCTGTCGACGCGTCGACGGCCAGATCAGCATTCAAGTGCTGGATACCGGCCCGGGTATTCCCGTCGATCAGCGCGAGGCGGTGTTTCGCGAGTTTCATCGCCTGGAGGGCACGCGCCGCGCGCAGGAACGCGGGCTTGGCCTGGGCCTGGCCATCGTCGACCGCATTGCACGAATACTCGACCACCCCATCGTGCTTCGATCAGAACCTGGACGAGGCACGTTATTCGCGATCAATGTGCCGATTTCGGAGTCTGCAGCCAGCGCCGGTGGTGCTCGCCCCAGCCGTCGTCGCAGCGCCCAGGATCTGAGCGGTCTGAACGTGCTGTGCATTGACAACGAGCCCGACATCCTCGGCGGCATGAAGGCCTTGCTCGGCCCCTGGGGCTGCCGGGTGCTCTGTGCAACCGACGATGCCGAGGTCAAGCAGGTGCTGGGTGATCTGGGCGGTCCGCCCGACGTGATGCTGGCCGACTATCATCTGGACGACGACGCCAACGGCATCGATCTCATGAATCGGGTGCGGGCCCGCTACAACCGTCCGATTCCCGGCATCCTGATCACCGCCGACCAGACCGAGACCGTGCGTACCGAAGCTGGTGCCCAGGCCTATCGCATGCTGCACAAGCCGCTCAAGCCGGCCGCCCTGCGCGCCCTGCTGGGGCGCCTGGTCAGCAGTCGTACCGATTCCGGACGACGCTGACGACGGACGCCGCCGGCCGGATCAGGGCCCGCGCCTTGCCGGCTTGTTCGATCGGGATCGGCTCAGAAGCCCGGCGTGCCGCAGCCGGCCCGCAGCGCAGGGTCGTCGGCCGGCAATCGACGCCAGTCGGCGCCGATCAGGCGGCCGTCTTCGGCCAGTTCCACGCCGGCGTGAAGATCGGCACGGCGTGGATTGGCGCAGTCGAAGACCACCGGAATGGCCCGGGTCGGCATCCAGCGGCCCAGCAACAGCACCGACGTCATCACCTTGTCGGCTGCCTGCTCATGACGCCGGCTGCGGCGCGTGTCGACCGCCACCATGCGCAGGCTCAAGGGTCGAAGGTAGGTCCAGGGCCGGTACCAGCTGGACTCGCTGCTGATCGCGGTGACGACCACCCCTTCGGGCAATCCAGCCTGAGTGCGGTGGGCCCAGGAGTACTCCATGTAGACCATGAACCCGATCATCGCCAGCCCGGCGGCCGCCGGCATCAACCAGCCCGGAAGCCGCTTGCCCGAAATGAAATTCAGGCCCATGACCAGGCCGGCGGTGCCGAGCCCCAGGGCGATGGCGGCGATGAATTCCAGGAGCATGGGGATTTATGGTTGAAAGGGAAGAAGAGGAGAGGGAAGAGGGTAAAGCAAAGCGAGTCCAAGTTTGAAGTGCCTTCACCCTCTCCCTTCTCCCTTCTTTCCCTCTACCCGAACCCGAGGGGCGCGGCAAAACCGCACCCCTCGGGTTCGCCTCAATGATCCACCGCAGCCCCCGCCCCACGCGGGACGCGGATGCTTTCGACCAGCTCCTGGATGTGGACCGGCGGCGGGGCGGTCAGCTTCATCACCACGAAGGCGGCGACGAAGTTCAGGATCGCGCCTACCGTGCCGAAGGACAGCGGCGAGATGCCGAACAGCCAGTTGTCCGGGGTGTTGGGCAGCATGTTGGTGCCCGGGATGAAGAACCAGCCCAGGTAGGTGAAGATGTAGAGGCAGGTGGCGATCAGGCCGGTCAGCATCCCGGCGACCGCACCGGCCGTGTTCATCTTCTTCGAGAAGATGCCCATCATCAGCGCCGGGAACAGGGTGGCCGCGGCGAGACCGAAGGCCAGTGCGACCACCTGCGCCGCGAAGCCCGGCGGATTGAGCCCCAGATAGGTGGCCAGGGCGATGGCGAAGCCCATCGAGATGCGGGCATACAGCAGCTCCTGCTTGTCGCTGATCCTGGGCATGAACACCGACTTGAGCAAGTCGTGACTGATCGCCGAGGAAATCGCCAGCAGCAGTCCCGCTGCTGTCGATAGCGCCGCGGCAAGACCGCCGGCGGCGATCAGGGCCAGCACCCAGCCGGGCAGCTGCGCGATCTCCGGGTTGGCCAGAACCAGGATGTCCTGGTTGAAGGTGACCATCTCGTTGCCCTGCCAGCCGCGTGCTTCGGCGATCGGCGCGAAGTCGGCGGAGCGGTCGTTGTAGTACTGGATGCGGCCGTCGTTGTTCTTGTCTTCGAAGGCCAGCAGGCCGGTGCGTTCCCAGTTGACCATCCAGTCCGGCCGTTCGTCATAGGCGACCGGTGACGCGGCGGTGCCGTCCGGATAGATCGTGGTGATGATGTTCAGGCGGGCCATGGCGCCGACCGCCGGTGCGGTCAGGTAGAGCAGGGCGATGAACACCAGCGCCCAGCCGGCCGACTTGCGGGCATCGGCAACCTTGGGCACGGTGAAGAAGCGAATGATCACGTGCGGCAGGCCGGCAGTACCGATCATCAGCGACATGGTGAACAGGACCATGTTCAGGGTCGAGCCGTGGTGGCCGGTGTAGTCGTGAAAGCCCAGCTCGACCAGCACCTGATCGAGCTTCGACAGCAGCGGCAGGCCGGATTCGGCATGGGTGGAGAACAGGCCCAGCGGTGGCACCGGATTGCCGGTCAGCTGCAGCGAGATGAACACGGCCGGAATCGTATAGGCCGTGATCAGCACGCAGTACTGGGCCAGCTGGGTATAGGTGATCCCCTTCATGCCGCCGAGCACAGCGTAAATGAAGACCACGGTCGAGGCAATCAGCAGGCCGGTGGTGTTCTGGACTTCCAGGAAGCGCGAGAAGGCCACGCCGGCGCCGGTCATCTGGCCAATCACGTAGGTGATCGAGATGACCAGCAGACAGACCACCGCGGTGATCCGGGCGGTGGTCGAGTAGAAGCGATCGCCGATGAACTCGGGTACGGTGAAGCGACCGAACTTGCGCAGATAAGGCGCCAGCAGCAGCGCCAGCAGCACGTAGCCGCCGGTCCAGCCCATCAGGAAGGTCGAGTTGCCGTAACCGACGAAGGCAATCAGCCCCGCCATCGAAATGAATGAGGCCGCCGACATCCAGTCCGCGGCGGTGGCCGCGCCGTTGACGATCGGATTGACGCCGCGGCTGGCGGCGTAGTAGTCGGAGGTCGTGCCGGCGCGGGCCCAGATGGCGATGCCGATGTACAGGGCAAAGGTGGAGCCAACGACGATAAGATTGAGGGTGAACTGATCCATGTTGATGCCGCTCCCTTATTGCTCGTCCACGCCGAACTCGCGATCGAGACGGTTCATGTACCAGGTGTAGTAGAAGATCAGGACGATGAAGGTCAGGATCGAGCCCTGCTGGGCGAACCAGAAGCCCAGGTCGGTCCCGCCGATGCTGATCGGCAGCATCGCCAGTAGCGGCCGCAACAGGATCGCAAAGCCGAACGACACGACGGCCCAGATGATCATGCAGATCGTGATAACGCGAAGGTTGGCCGACCAGTAAGCGGCCGCGGATTTGTCTTCACTCATGGCAGTTCAATCTCCCCAAGCGGTCTGTCCTCCGGGGTCAGCGCGGCTGAGCACCGGTCCGCCTGGATTCGGGCCGCTTGCGCGGACGGTCCTCCAGGATGCCTTGCAGTCTATCGGGGGTGTTCGAGCAGGCCCATTCGACCATGGTCGCTGCGACTTTGGTCGTAAGCCCGAGTCGGGCGAAGCTCAGAAACCTTCGCGTCCGGCCTCGGGGGATTCGACGGCCAGGCGCTGGGCCATCAGCACGGCCTGAGTGCGGTTGGTGACGCCGAGCTTGCGGAAAATCGCCGTCATGTGCGCCTTGACCGTGGCCTCCGAGATATCGATCTCGTAGGCGATCTGCTTGTTCAGCAGGCCCTCGGCGACCATCATCAGGACACGAAACTGCTGCGGTGTCAGCTCGCCGATACGCTCGGCGATCTCGATCTCGTCCTGATGAGTGCCGCTGCCGCCCGCATCAAGCTCCGGCGGCTGCCAGATATCGCCGGCAAGTACAGCCGTCAGGGCATTCCGGATCTCATCCACCGAGGCGGACTTGTGAATGAAGGCGGCCGCACCGTGGTCCATGGCGCGCTGCATCACGATCGGGTTGTTGTTGGCCGACACCACGCAAACCGGCAGCTCCGGATGATGGGCGCGCAGATAAACCAGCGCCGAGAAACCCTGAACGCCGGGCATGTGCAGATCCAGCAGCACCAGATCCGCGCTGTCGTACTCGCGCGCCGCTGCCTCCAGCTCGGCCATGTCCCCGGCCTGAACGATCTCGACCCCGCCCAGCGCCCGGTCCAGCGCCAGGCTCAAGGCCTCGCGGAACAGCGGGTGATCGTCGGCGATGATGACGGTGATGCTTGGCTTGCCTTCAGTCACTTGGGGAGCCTCGCGGTGGTGGGGAAGAGGGGAAGAAGGGAGAGGGAAGAGGGTCAAGGCCGGCGATTGCCTTCATGCCCTCTCCCTTCTCCCCTCTCCTGTTCTCCCCCTTCACCTCATCTATTCATCCTGTTTCCGATCAGATCCTCCACCACCGACGGGTCGGCCAGGGTGGAGGTGTCGCCGAGGTTGCCATAGTCATTCTCAGCAATCTTGCGCAGGATGCGGCGCATGATCTTGCCGGAGCGGGTCTTGGGCAGGCCGGGGGCGAACTGGATGTAGTCGGGCTTGGCGATCGGGCCGATTTCCTTGCGCACCCACTGGCCCAGTTCGCCGAGCAGGGCGTCGCCGGGCTCGACGCCCGCGGTCAGGGTGACGTAGGCGTAGATGCCCTGGCCCTTGATGTCGTGCGGGAAGCCGACCACCGCGGCCTCGGCCACGGCCGGATGGGCGACCAGGGCGGATTCGACCTCGGCGGTACCCATGCGATGGCCGGAGACATTGAGCACGTCGTCCATGCGGCCGGTGATCCACCAGTAGCCGTCCTCGTCGCGGCGGGCGCCGTCGCCGGTGAAGTAGACCTTGTCAAAGGTGGCGAAGTAGGTCTGGTAGAAGCGCTCGTGGTCGCCGTAGACGGTGCGCATCTGGCCGGGCCAGGAGTCCTTGATCACCAGCGCGCCTTCCGTGGCGCCATGCAGTTCCTGGCCGTTGGCGTCGAGCAGGGCGGGCTCAACGCCGAACAGGGGCAGGGTGGCCGAGCCGGGCTTGAGGTCGGTGGCCCCGGGCAGCGGTGAGATCAGGATGCCGCCCGTTTCGGTCTGCCACCAGGTATCGACGATCGGGCAGCGGCCGTCGCCGACCACGTGGTAGTACCACTCCCAGGCCTGCGGGTTGATCGGCTCGCCGACGCTGCCGAGTACGCGCAGGCTCTTGCGCGAATGCTTCTTCACCGGCTCGTCGCCGTCACGCATCAGCGCGCGGATGGCGGTGGGCGCGGTGTAGAAGATGTTGACCTGGTGCTTGTCGACCACCTGCCAGAAGCGCGAGTTGTCGGGATAGCTCGGCACGCCCTCGAACATCAGGGTGGTGGCGCGATTGGCCAGCGGGCCGTAGACGATGTAGCTGTGACCGGTGACCCAGCCGACGTCGGCCGTGCACCAGTAGATGTCGCCGGGCTTGTAGTCGAACACCAGCTCGTGGGTCATCGCCGCGTACAGCAGGTAGCCGCCGGTGGTGTGCAGCACGCCCTTGGGCTTGCCGGTGGAGCCGGAGGTATAGAGGATGAACAGCGGGTCCTCGGCGTTCATTTCGGCCGGCTCGCAGTGGGTGTCGGCCGCGGCGGTGATGTCTTCATACCAGACGTCGCGCCCTTCCGCCCAGGCCATCTCGCCGCCGGTGCGCTTGACCACGATCACCTTCTCGACCGTGCTGACCTCGTCGGAGGCCAGCGCCAGGTCGACGTTCTTCTTCAAGGGCACGCGTTTGCCGCCGCGTACGCTCTCGTCGGCGGTGATCACGACGGAGGACTGGCAGTCGACGATGCGGTTGACCAGGGCGCTGGGCGAGAAGCCGCCAAACACCACCGAGTGGATCGCGCCGATCCGGGCGCAGGCCAGCATGGCCACGGCGGCCTCCGGAATCATCGGCAGATAGAGCGTGATGCGGTCGCCCTTGTTCACGCCCTGGGCCTTGAGCGCATTGGCCAGGCGGCAGACCTGCTCGTGCAGCTCGCGGTAGCTGATGTGTCGGCTTTCGTTCGGGTCGTCGCCCTCCCAGATGATGGCGGTCTGATCGCCGGCATCGGCGAGGTGGCGGTCCAGGCAGTTGGCGCTGACGTTCAGCGTGCCGTCCTCGAACCAGCGGATGTGCAGGTCGTCCTTGGCGAAGGACACATCCTTGACCTTCGAGAAAGGCTTGATCCAGTCCAGACGCTTCCGCGCCTGCTCGGCCCAGAAGGCTTCGGGCTGCTCGATCGACGCGGCATACATCCGCTCATAGCGGGCGCGATCGATGCGGGCGCCCGCCATCGACTCGGGAACGGGGTAGAGTTTGTGCTCGGACATCGGTAGCGGTCTCCAGGCCAGGAATTCAACACGATACGTGGGGCATATTAGCAAGTTGTCCCACGCCGGCCCATACGACCATCGTCGCCCCCGCATTGCTGGACTGCCCGCCTTCTCCCTTCTCCCCTCTCCCCTCTTTCCCCCTTCCCCCTTCCCCACGCAAGCGCTCCCACTTTAGTCGTATAGACCATCCGCCAATGGCGAAGCGCTGGATTCGGATCGCATAGTGACCGTCAGGCGCTGCAGTGCTGGCTGGCGGCGAGCGATCCATCGATTGATGAGGAGAGGAGAACATGGGACTCAAACCCCTGCTGAAGCAGTTCTGTCTGATCGTGCCGATTGTCGGGCTTTCGATTCCGGCGCTGGCCGGCGCTGACCCGGGCGAGCGCGAGCGCGAACTCGAGGCGCGCGTGGCCGAGCTGGAACGTCTGGTCAACCGTTTGCTGGCCGAGCGTGAGGCACCACCGCCGCCGGTTGCCGGTGACGGGCCGGCGCGATCGGAGTTCGACGACTTGCGCGCCGAGGTGGCGCGACTTGATGCGGAAAAGGCGCGGCGTCCGTCCGGGGCCGGTACCGAGTTTGGGTTTTCCGGCTTCATCAAGCACGACATGATGATGAGCCGCTACAGCGGTGGCAGCGTGCCGGGCAACAGTATCCTGAGGGACTTCTACGTACCGGCGGCTGTTCCGGTAGGCGGTTCCGCTTCGGCTACGGATTTCGATACCCACATCCGCGAAAGCCGCTTTGTTTTCAACGTGCTCCGGCCGGAGCAGGATCTGCAGGCCTATCTGGAGTTCGACTTCTCGGCCAATACCGGCGGCGATGAGCGGCTGACCAATGCGACCAGCGCCAACATTCGCCAGGCCTTTCTGCGCTGGAACAATCTGCTGGCGGGCCAGGCCTGGACCACCTTCTTCAACGTGGGTGCATTGCCGGAGAATCTCGATTTCGTCGGCCCGGCTGAGGGTACGATCTTCGTCCGGCAGGCGCAGCTGCGCTACACCAGCGGACCATGGCAGTTCGCGATCGAAAACCCCGAAACCACGGTCACACCGTTCGGCGGCGGCACCCGTATCGTGACGGATACCGCCAACGTGCCGGATGTGGTGCTGCGCTACAACCACTCGGCCGACTGGGGGCAGTTCAGTATCGCGGCGCTGGGGCGCCAGCTCGGCATCGATGCCCCGAGCGGTCGCGATCGCGAGTTTGCCTTCGCGCTGAGTTTGTCCGGCCGCTTCGACATTGGCCGCAATGATCTGCGCTGGATGCTGTCCGGTGGCCCGGGCATTGGCCGCTACCTGGGTCTGAATACCAGCAACGAGGCGGTGCTGGATGCGGCCGGCAATCTCAATGCCATCGATGCTTATGGTGGCTTCGTGTCCTATCGTCATCACTGGAACGATCAGTGGCGGTCGAACCTGACCCTGTCCGCCTTCCGGGCTGACAACGACACCGACCTGACCGGCATGAACGTCACCAAATCTGCCGAGAGCGCGCATGTGAATCTGATCTATCAGGCGACGCCGCAGCTGCGCTTTGGCCTGGAGTACATCCATGCCAGGCGCGAGATTGAATCCGGCGCCTCCGGCAACATGAACCGACTGCAGTTCTCGACAGTGCTCGGATTCTGAGCCGGGTCATCCCGGCAACGGCCCCGGCCTGTCGCCGGGGCCGTCTGCGGTTGAATTCGACGCCCTTGCGCCTCCCTGAATTTACGGAGCATCCTGCTGTGGCTGAGAGCTGCAGTGTGCTACAGTTCCACGCCATAACGCCGGTTTGGGGGTTTGGTGTCCGGACGCGACTACGGATCGTTGACGCGCGAGCAGCTCGAGGCGGCGCTCGCCGACGCGCTCGACCGGCTCAAGCACGAATCGGCCCTGGCTGCACTGCTGTTCGAGCTGGCGACCGACTTCATCAATTTGCCGGCTTCCCGCTTTGATGCCTCCATAGATAACGCCCTGGGCCGCCTCGCTGATCTGATTGGCGCCGATCGGGCCTACGTCTTCAGCTATCACTTTGATGAGTTGTACTGTCGCAATACCCACGAGTGGTGCGGCAATGGCATCGCGCCGCAGAAAGACGAGCTGCAGCACCTTGACCTGCAAACCGACAACCCCTGGGTGCAGGCCCATCGGGCCGGCGCCACCGTCCGTATCGACGATACCGACCACTACCCGGATCAGTGGGTGCGGGAGGTGCTTCAGACGCAGGGGGTTCGCTCGCTGATCAGCGTGCCATTGGTGCTGGCTGATCACTGCATCGGCTTCGTCGGCTTCGACGCGGTGCGAACGCAGCGGGTGTTCTCCCGCGATGAAGAGCGGCTGCTGAATGTCTTTGCCGAGATGCTGGTCAATGTCCAACTGCGCTTTGACAGCGGGCGACTGCTGGAGCGCGAACGGCGCCGGCTCAACGACATCATCGAGGGTACCGGCGCGGGCACCTGGGAGTGGGAAGTGGACAGCGGCCGGATGTATTTCAATGTCCGCTGGCTGGACATTCTTGGCCTGGCCGAGATGGCGGCACTGCCGTCAAGCAATAGCCGATGGGCCGGGCTGATTCACCCGGACGACCGGATTGCCGGAGAAGCGGCGGTGAAGTCGCATTTCCAGGGCAGGACGGCTTTCTTCGAGCGCGAAATGCGCGTTCGACATGCAGACGGCCACTGGGTCTGGATCTACATGCGGGGTCGCAGCGTCGGTTGGGATGCCGCTGGCCGGGTGCGCTTGTTCTCGGGCATCGCGCTGGATGTGTCCGAGCGCAAGCGCGCCGAGCAGCGACTGGCGCTGGCGGCCAGCGTGTTCACTCACAGCCATGAAGGCATTCTGATCACCGATGCCGAGAACCGCATCGTGGAAGTGAATGAAGCCTTTACCCGAATCACCGGCTATTCGCGTCAGGAAGTGCTGGGTCGCGATCCGGCTTTCCTGCGTTCGGACCGTCACGATGCCGGCCATTTCGAACTGCTCTGGCAGGCCCTGGGCAGCCAGGGCTACTGGCATGGCGAGCTCTGGAACCGCGATCGCAGCGGTCGGGAGTTTGTCGAAGAGCTGACCATCAGCGTCGTCCGGAACGAACAGGGTGATGTGGTCAACTATGTCGGTCTGTTCTCCGATATCACCAACGAAAAGGCGCATCAGGAGCTACTGGAGCGTAACGCCTACTTCGATCCGCTGACCGGCTTGCCGAACCGGGTGCTGTTGTCCGACCGGATCCGCCAGGCGATGCTGCGGGCGCGCCGAGACGG
This sequence comes from Gammaproteobacteria bacterium, assembly GCA_050485825.1. Classification (GTDB taxonomy): domain Bacteria; phylum Pseudomonadota; class Gammaproteobacteria; order Xanthomonadales; family Wenzhouxiangellaceae; genus Wenzhouxiangella. The sequence goes on along the minus strand of JBJHCC010000032.1, from coordinate 31,244 downwards.
CCAGCGCATGGCGGTGGCCTACGTCGATCTGGACGGCTTCAAGGCGATCAATGACGAGCACGGCCACGACTTTGGCGATCTGTTTCTGTGCCGGGTTGCCGATCGCTTGCGTGCCCGCCTGCGCAACGAAGACACGGTGGCCCGACTGGGCGGCGACGAGTTCGTTGTTGTGCTCCAGGATATCGACGATCAGACCTTGAATGCCATGATCGATCGCCTGGCCTCGGCCCTGCGCAAGCCACTCAAGGTCGAGGGTCGACGGCTATCCGTCACCGCCAGTATCGGGGTGACCCTGTATCCCCAGGAAGTGGACATTGATGCCGACCAGCTGGTTCGCCAGGCCGACCAGGCGATGTACGAGGCCAAGCGCCGCGGGCGGCATCGGGTGTTCCTGTTCGATTCAGCGCTGGAGAGCCGCCTCCAGAAACACGGCGAGTTGCTCAATCGCTTGCGCGAAGCGCTTCAGCACGATGCCTTCGAGCTGCACTATCAGCCGCGCGTCGATCTCGCCAGCGGCGGACTGGTCGGTGTCGAGGCGCTGCTGCGCTGGCGTCAACCGGATGGCAGCCTGCTTTTGCCGGCCGAGTTTCTGCCCGATATCGAGGGCGATGACTTCATTCTTGAGCTGGGGCAATGGGTCATCGACCGGGCGCTGGCCGATACGGCCGCCTGGCATGCCAAGGGTCTGCAGCTGACCATCGGCGTGAACCTGGCCGCGCGCCAGCTTCTGCAGGCCGATTTTGCCGAGCAGCTGGCGCGAAGTCTCGCCGCCCACCCGCAGTGCTCGCCCGGCAGCCTGCTGCTGGAGATTCTCGAGACCTCAGTGCTCGAAGACCTGGAGCGGGCGACCAGCAGCATGCATGCCTGCAAGGCGCTGGGCGTGGAGTTCGCGCTCGACGATTTCGGAACCGGCTATTCCTCGCTGCGCTATCTCAAGCATTTGCCGATCAGTCAGCTCAAGATCGACCTGAGCTTTGTTCGCGACATGCTGGTGGATCGCGAAGACCAGACCATTGTCGAGGGGATCATTCAGCTGGGTCGCGCCTTCGAGCTTGAAGTGGTCGCCGAAGGCGTGGAGGGCCCGGAGCATGCCGCTCGCCTGTTGGCGATGGGATGCCATGGCGCTCAGGGCTACGGTATTGCCCGGCCGATGCCGGCCTCTGAGCTGGCAGCCTGGATTGCTCGCTGGCAGCCGGCCTGGCTGGCCCGCGCGCCGGCGGCGGACACGGATGGCAGGAAGCTGGCATGAAAATCTACATCAACGGCCGCTTGCTGGATGAAGCCGAGGCGAGCGTGTCCGTGTTCGACAGCGGCTTTGTGCTCGGTGATGGCATCTGGGAGGGCTTGCGGGTTGTGGCGGGGCGCGCGGCCTTCCTGCAGCCGCATCTGGACCGCCTGTTCGAGGCCTCTCGCGCTCTGCTGCTCGATATCGGCATGGACCGCGCTGAACTGGCAAGCGCCATCGCGGCCACGATTCAGGCCAATGACCTGATCGACGATGCGCATCTGCGGGTCATGATCACCCGCGGCGTGCGCCGTCAGCCGTATCAGGACCCGCGGCTGGCGAGCGGCCCGGCCACTGTGGTGATCGTACCGGCGCTGAGCCCGCATGATCCGGCCAAACGGGTGCGCGGTCTGGACCTGTTTACCGTGCACGTGCGCCGCGGCTCGCCCGATGTGCAGGATCAGAAGATCAACTCACACTCGAAGTTCAACTGCATTTCGGCGTGCATCCAGGCCAATCAGGCCGGCGCCGACGAGGCCCTGATGCTGGATCCGCGCGGATTCGTCGCGACTTGCAATTCCACCCATTTCTTTATCGTTCGCGCCGGCCAGGTCTGGACTTCGGCGGGTGGCTACTGTCTCGGTGGCATCACCCGTGGCAACGTGCTGGCCCTGTGCCGAGACCATGGCATCGAGGCGCGCGAGAAGGATTTCAGCCTGACCGACGTCTACGGCGCCGACGAGGCCTTCGTGACCGGCACCCTGGCAGGCCTGGTGCCGGTTCGCCAGGTCGACGGCCGGCCGCTACCAACGCCACTGCCCGGGCCGATCACCGCCAGGCTCCAGCGGAGGTACGCTGAGTTGATTCGGCGCGATGTCGACGCAGCAGTCTGAAGGCCGGGGCAGACGCGTCATGAAGATCGCGGTCTGGTCGGGCCCGCGCAATATTTCCACCGCCTTGATGCGGGCCTGGGAAAACCGGCCGGATTGTGTGGTTGACGACGAGCCGCTGTATGCCGCCTGGCTGGTGGCCAGCGGCACCGACCATCCTGGACGCGAGCAGATCATTGCCGCCGGGCAGACGGACTGGCGCCAGGTCGTGGACCGTCTGACCGGGCCCAACCCCGATGCCGCCCCGCTGTGGTATCAGAAGCACATGTGTCATCACTTGTTTGACGGGATGGACTGGGGCTGGATCACCGAACTGCGCAATGTTTTTCTGGTGCGCCGCCCTGAATCGGTGCTGGCGTCCTATGTGCGCGCCCGTCGCAGCGATCAGGTCACCGCCGAAGACATCGGCCTGCCGCGTCAGGTCGAGCTGTTCGACTGGCTGTGCCAGCATCAGACCCCGCCGCCGGTGATTGACGGCGACCGGTTTCTGGCCGCGCCCGAGGCCCATCTGCGCGCCCTGTGTCGCTATCTGGATGTCGAGTTCCGGCCCGATATGCTGTCCTGGCCGGCCGGCCCGCGGCCCAGTGACGGGGTCTGGGCGCCATATTGGTACGGCGCCGTTCAGGCCTCCACCGGCTTCATGCCACCGCGGCCTGCCGTCGCCGCGTTGACGCCGCCGGCGCAGACGGTTGCCGACCGCTGCGAGCCGATGTACCGGCGCCTGATGGCCTTTCATGTCGAACCTTGAGCCTGGCGGGGTACACGGCCCGACACGGGCCTGGCAGCGGATTCTGCTAGGCTTGAGCTGAGATCGTCGATCCTTGAAGCTGTCCAAGCCTGGCCCTGATCCGAGACCTGTGTGAGCGAACCCGCGTTGATCCAGCCCGACCCCGACCAGCCGCAGCGGTTGCGGCTGGCGCGGCAATGGCAGCTTGATCAGGCCACTGAACTGAATCACGTGGTTGCCAGCCTGCGCGGCGACTTTTCGGCCATTGACGCGCGCGCGGTGGCGCGGATGGACGCGGCCGGCGCCCTGCTGCTGCTGCGCCTGGCCGAGCGTTTTGGCGTTCCGCTGGAGCGCATTGATCTGTCCGATAGTCACCGGGACCTGGTAGCCGTGGTGCACTCGGCGCTGTCCGCTTCGGGCGAGGTCCCGCATCTCCGGGCCGATCCGGTTTGGCGGCGGGAGCTGGCCCGGATTGGCACTGCGGTCGTCCGGGTCGGGCACAACCTGTCGCAGCTGCTGGGCTTTCTCGGTTTGACCCTGGTCGCATTGGCGCGGACCGTGCTGCGGCCGGGCCGCTGGCGGATTACGGCGACCGCCTATCACATGGAGGAAACAGGGCTTGATGCGATGCCCCTGGTGGCGCTGCTGAGTTTCCTGATCGGGGCCGTGGTCGCGTTTCTGGGCGCGACCGTGCTGCGCGACTTCGGCGCTGAACTGTTTGTCGTCGACTTGATCAGCTACGCCTTTCTGCGCGAATTCGGGGTGCTGCTGACGGCGATTCTGCTCGCCGGACGCACGGCCAGCGCCTTCACCGCGCAGATCGGCACGATGAAGAGCCGCGAGGAAGTCGATGCCATGCGGACGCTGGGCCTGGACCCGATCGAGCTGTTGGTGCTGCCGCGCCTGCTGGCCTTGCTGGTGATGCTGCCGGTGCTGTCCGTGATCGCGACCATCGCCGGTCTGCTCGGCGGCCTGCTGGTGTCAGTCACCGCGCTGGGTATTCCGGCCGAGCTGTTCGCCTCGCGCCTTGAGGCCACCCTCGAACTGCGTCACTATCTGGTCGGCCTGATCAAGGCGCCGCTGTTTGCGATGGTCATCGCGATGGTGGGTTGCCTGGAAGGCTTCAAGGTCGCCGGTACCGCGCAGTCGGTCGGAGAGCGAACGACCTCGGCGGTGGTGCAGAGCATCACCCTGGTGATTCTGATCGATGCGCTCGCCGCGGTGTTCTTCATGGAGCTCGGCTGGTGAGCGCCGAGCTGGCCATCTCGATTCGCGGGCTCCGCAATCAGTTCGGCCAGCAGGTCGTACACGACAATCTGGCGCTGGATGTGCGAGCCGGAGAGATTGTCGGCGTCGTCGGCGGCTCGGGCACCGGCAAATCGGTACTGATGCGCGCAATCCTTGGGTTGCGGACGCCTCAGGCCGGCAGTATCGAGGTACTGGGCCAGCCGGTCGGCGAGAGCGGCGCCGCGCGCGAGCATCTGCGCCGCCGCACCGGCGTTCTGTTCCAGGACGGGGCCCTGTTCTCCTCGCTGACCGTCACTGAAAACGTCGAGGTGCCGCTCAAGACGCACTATCCGGATCTGCCGCGGCAGCTGCGCGAGGATCTGGCGCTGCTGAAGATCCGACTGGTCGGGCTGCCGGCCGAGGCCGGCGCCAAGCTGCCGTCGCAGCTGTCCGGCGGGATGCGCAAGCGCGCCGGCCTGGCCCGAGCCCTGGCCCTGGACCCTGAGCTGCTGTTTCTCGACGAGCCCACCGCCGGTCTGGACCCGATCGGCGCGGCCGCTTTCGATCAGCTGTTGCTGACTTTGAAGCGGTCGCTGGGCCTGACCGTGTTCCTGATCACTCACGATCTTGATACGCTGTATGCCATCTGTGATCGAATTGCGGTGCTCGGCGAGCGCAGAATCTTGACGGTAGGTCCGATGGCTGAGGTCGAAGCCTTCGACCACCCCTGGGTGCAGGACTACTTCCATGGTCCGCGCGCCCGCGCCGCCAGCCAGGCGGCAACCTCCGTCCACGCAAGGAGCTGACTCGGACATGGAAACCCAGGCCAAGCATGTGCTGATCGGCGCGTTCGCCTTGAGCGGGCTGGCCTTGATCGTGGTGCTCGGCCTGTGGGCAGCGCGGTTCCAGGCCGATGCCGCCTGGCAGGACTACGACATCCGCTTCGAGCAGGCCGTGACCGGCCTGTCGGTCGGCAGCACGGTGCAGTACAACGGCATCAATATGGGCAGCGTACGAGAGCTCTACCTGGATCCGGATGACCCGCGCCAGGTCGTTGCCGTCGTGCGCCTGCAGGCTGAAGCGCCGGTGCGCGAAGACACCACGGCTCGGCTCAGCGTTTCCGGCCTGACCGGTGTCGCGTTCATCCAGCTCCGCGGCGGCAGCCCGGACAGCGCGCTTCTGTCTGCGCGCCCCGGCGAGAGTCGGCCGGTGATCGTTGCCGAAGAGTCGCCGCTGCAGCGCCTGATCGATGCCTCCGAAGACATCGCCAGCACGGCCAGCGAAGTGCTGCTCAGGATGCTGGATTTCCTCAGCGAGAACAATGCCGAACGGCTGTCGGCAACGCTGGACAATATCGACGCCTTCACCAAGGCGCTGACTGTGGAGAGCGAGCGTTTTGACGACATTGTCCGCAACGTCCATGTCGGCAGCGAGCAGCTGGTCGGGCTGCTGGAGCAGAGCAGCCGGGCGATCGACGACGTGGTGCGCGCCCTGGCCGGTATCGAGGAGAACGTCATCGACATCCTGCCGCAGTTGAGTACCGATCTGAGCGACACCCTGGAAGCCTTCGCCTCGCTGTCGCGTCGACTCGACCAGGTCATCGCCGATAATGAACAGGCGCTGAGCGAGTTCGGCATCGAGGGCCTGGGCCAGTTCGGCCCGGCACTGCAGGAGTTTCGTCAGCTGATTCGCGAGCTGTCGCGGGTCAGCAACCGCTTCGAACGTCATCCCACCCGCTTCCTGCTCGGAGGCGATCAGCCCGAGGAGTATGTGCCGCAATGATCCTGCTACGCCCGCCCGCGCGCTGGCTGCTGTTGCTCGTGCTCCTGCCGCTGCTGGCCGCCTGCGCCCTGACTCGTCCGCCGTCCCCGATCAGCATTCTTGCGCCTGAGGTGAGCCTGCAGATCCAGCCGGATTGGCCGGCGGTGGATTGGTCGGTTCAGGTTCTGCGACCCATTGCCGATCAGATGCGCGACTCCGATCGGGTGCTGGTGCGCCAGTCCCGGTCACGGCTGCAGGTCTATCCCGGCGCGGCCTGGCTGGACACTGTCCCGGAAATGCTGCAAAGCAAGATGATCCGGGCGCTGGCCGACGGCGGTCAGATCGGGGGCGTGGGCCGCGGCGGTGGCTTGCGGACGCGCTACAGCCTGGTCACCGAATTGCGGCACTTCGAGGCCGTGTCCGACGGTAACGCCGGTCTGCGGGTGGAGCTGGCCATTCAAGCCCTGCTGATTCACCAGCGCAGCGGCCGTCCGGTCGCCTTTCGCGTATTCGAGCATGAAGCCCGCGCCGACGGGCAGGGCGTTGATGCGCTGGTCAGCGCCTTCGAACAGGCGCTCAGCGAGTGGATGAATGAGCTGGTCGGCTGGGTGCTGCTGTCCGGCACCGCCGCCGATGTCGAGCGCGAGGACAGCGAAGGAGAGCAAGAGCGCCGCTGGCGTCAGCGGTGAACCTGGCGATCTGGCGGGCCTGGTCGGCGCGGCTGGCCCGCGAGCGTTTGCTGCTGGTTCTGCTCGCCAGCTGGCCGCCGCTGTGGTGGCTGAGCCGGGTGCCCGCCAGCACGATTCCTGAGCTGGTTCACTGGCCGACGCTGGCCACCCTGGCCGGTCTGCTGCTGCTCAGCCAGGGCCTTGTTGAAAGCGGCTTCCTGGCTCGCGCCGCCCACTGGTTGATGCGGCGCGCCGGCAACGAGCGTCGCCTGGCCCTGATCCTGGTGCTGTTCTCGGCCGCGCTGTCGGCGCTGGTGACCAATGATGTGGCCTTGTTCATCGTCGTGCCGCTTACTTTGCTGCTGGGCGGGCATGCGCCGCTGCCGCTGGCCCGGCTGGTGATCTTCCAGGCCCTGGCCGTCAACGCCGGCTCGGCGATCAGCCCGATCGGCAACCCCCAGAACCTGTTTCTCTGGAAACAGGCCGACGTCTCTTTCTTTGGCTTCATGGCGGCCATGGCGCCGCTGGTTGCCGCCTTGATGGGGCTGCTGCTGGCCCTGGCCGCGCTGGCGTTTCGGCCGCGCGCGCTGCCGTCAACCCTGCCGCGCTGGGCGCAGCCGCTGGATCGGCGCCTGGGCTGGCTGTCTCTGGGCTTGTACCTGCCGTTCCTGCTGCTGGTGGAGGCCGGCCTGGCGAGCGCTGGCCTGGCGGCGCTGCTGGTCTGGCTCGTGCTCAGCCGGCGGCCGATTCTGACTCGGGTCGACTGGCTGCTGCTGCTGATCTTCGCGCTGATGTTCATCAACCTGGGTTTGCTGGCGCGGCTGCCGATGCTGGCCGAGCGGGTTGGCGCAGTGGTTGCCGGGCCCGAGGCGGTGTTGCTGACAGCCGTCGGCTTGTCACAGCTCTTGTCAAACGTACCGGCCGCGATCTTTCTGGCCGCGTTCACCGATGACTGGCGGGCGCTGGCCTGGGGTGTCAGCGTCGGAGGCTTCGGTCTTGCGATCGGCTCGCTGGCCAACCTGATCGCACTTCGGCTTGCCCCGCTACCCGGTTTGTTCTGGCGATTCCATGCCTGGTCGCTGCCGCTGTTGCTGGCGGCACTGGCTGTGGCCTGGCTGCTACCGGGCCCATGACTGAACCATGCGGCGGTTGTCGCGACCAGCGCTCGGAGCGCTGGCGGGCCCAGGGCTGGCCTGTTGGCGGGTCTCTGTTACCCTGATCGGGAGGAGGATGCGCTGTCCTCGAGCTTGTTCCGGCTCAGCTGATCGGCCAGCTTGAGCAGCGGCTTGAGCCGCTCCAGCAGTTCCGGGAGCGCTTTCATGACCCGATCGGTGTCGCCGTCGCGGGCCATTTGAAGCAGCTGGTCAATCTCGCTCACCGGCGCTGAGAAGGGCTCCTCCCGGTCCTGGCGCCGGGCCACGCTGATGCCCATCGCGCCGCGCAAGCGACGCAGTGCGTCGACCAGCGCCTCGCCCGGGGCCATGTCGGCCGACTGGACGACAAACCGGGCCCTGAGATCAAGCTCGCCGCCGCCGTCCAGGGCACCCATGGCGTCGAGCTCCGGCGCCAGCCGGCAGCGCACGGCCTCCGCGCCGCTGGCATCGGTGCCCGGCAGGATAAAGCTGAAGGTCTCCGGCCCGGTGCGATACACCGTATCCTCGCGCCGCACCGCCGCGGACAGCATCTGGCCCAGCGCGAACAGTCGCCGCCCGCGATCCGTGAGTTCCATCTGCTCCAGTTTCTGGCTCAGGCCGTCCAGATGGATATGAACCAGGCTCAACGCTTCATTGCGGCGCCCGGCATAGCTGAGCGCCTGGGCGAGGCGCTCGAAATAGTAGCGACGGTTGCCGAGCCGGGTGGCTTCGTCCTCATTGTGCTGGGTTCGAAGCAGCAGCAGGCGCCGCACCGCCTCCGAGGTGGTGGCATGGGCGCGCGCGCGCGCCAGCAGTTCGCTGGGTCGGAAAGGTTTGTCGATGAAGTCGCTGGCCCCCTGCTGCAAGGCGCGGGCCCGGGTAGCCTCGGTCTGGTCGTCATCCATGATGATCACCACCGGGGTCTCCCGGACCCGTCGGTTCTCGGAGCTGCGGATGCGCTCGAGCAGGCTCAGGTCCGAGGGATTGTCATGATCGGCGACATCGTGAAACACCACCTGGATCAGAGGATCCTCCATCAGCACGATCCAGGCCTCGGTGCTGTTGCCGGCCAGAATCACTTCGAAGTCATCGCCCAGAATGCGCTCGGCCGCACGCCGCATCAGCTGGCTGCGTTCGGAGAACAGTACCCGCGGGCGGGCCGGCGATTCGGGCGATTGGGCTGAGTCCATCTGGCGCTCAGGGGGTCTGGCGTTGGCTAGTGAACCGACAGTCTAACTCAGCCACTTCGATCCGGGATTTGGCGGCATCCGGAGCCGGCCCGGCCGGGGCCAGGCGGCTATACTCTGGGCGCATCCGGTCGGGCGGCGTCGCGTGGCCCTGCCGGGAACCGGCAGTCAAAACAAAAAAACGGAGAATCCAGCATGCGCGGCAGCAGCCTGGGGCAGCAACTGATAGGCCTGATTGAGCGGGGCGGGCGCCGGATTCCCGACCCGGTGATCATCTTCATGGCGTTCTACCCGATCGCTTTCCTGTTGACCGTGGTGCTGGGCGGGTACAGCTTCGAGACGGCGAGTGCGGGCGGTGAGGCGGTAAGGCACCAGATTCTGCCGATGTATCAGGCCGAGCACATGCGCTGGATCTTCGGCAACGCGCTGCTGGCCAACTGGCTGGCTTTCGGCAACGGCGTGCTCGGAGTGATTCTGGTGGTGATGCTGGCGATCGGCGTCGCCGAGCGCTCCGGTCTGTTCGGCGCCCTGATCAAGCAGGTGGGCAGCCGGATACCGCAACGCCTGCTACCGCTGCTATTGATCTTCCTCGGCATCGTCAGTTCGGTGGCGACCGATGCCGGCTATCTGGTGTTGATTCCGCTGGCCGGGCTGCTCTATGCCGGTCTCGGCCGCAACCCGCTGATCGGGATGGCAGCCGCCTTCGCCGGGGTATCGGCCGGCTTCAGCGCCAACCTCATCCCGGGCCCGATCGACGTCATCATCGGCATGAATGCCCAGGTCTTTGCCGAGTCCCAGGGCGTGCCCTTTGTCAGCGCCGACGGCCGCGCCCTGAACCCGGCCACCATGCACTGGTGGTTCATCATCACCTCGACCTTCGTGCTCAGCCTGACCGGTTACCTCGTGACCCGCCGGGTGATCGAACCGAGGCTTGACCAAGAGCCCTTCGAGATGCCGGCAGACATCGCCGCCGGCGAGTTCGAGCTCAAGCCGGAAGAGCGACGCGGCCTGCGCGCCGCGATCTGGGGGACTGTGCTGGCCCTGGGCCTGATTGTCGGCCTGGCGCTGGGGCCGCTGGCCGCGTTCAGTGACGAGGCCGGTCAGCTGCGGCGGCCCTATCTTGACAATATCATTCTGCTGATTTCGCTGTTTTTTGTCGTCACCGGGGTCTTTTTCGGCTACGCCGCCGGCAGCTTCCGGAAACTGGCCGACGTGGTGGCGGCCATGGTCGGGCAGATGAACACCATGGGCTACATCCTGGTGCTGACCTTCTTCTGCTACAACTTCCTCGGCCTGCTGAGCTACAGCGGCCTGGGGACCTGGATCACCTATCTCGGCGCCACGGGTCTGCTGGCCATGGGTCTCGATGGCTTCCCGATCCTGCTGCTGATCGGCTTCGTCCTGACCACGGCACTGATCAACCTGTTCATCGGCGGGCTGACCTCGAAATGGATGCTGCTGGGGCCGATCTTCGTGCCCATGCTCTACGCCGTCAACCCGGCAATGACCCCGGACGTCGTCGCCGCCGCTTTCCGCGTCGCTGATTCGGCCACCAATATCGTCACTCCGATGATGGTTTATGCCGGCGTGATCCTGGCCTTCATGCGCAAGTATCGGCCCGGCATGGCCTTCGGCGACATGCTGCTGATCATGCTGCCGTACTCGATCGCCTTCCTGCTGGTCTGGACCGCGCTGCTGGTCGTCTTCTTCGCCTTCGGCATCCCGCTGGGGCCCTGATGACGAGAGTCGCCGGGCGCGCGCCGCGGCGCGCGTGCTTCGGGCAGGCGAGCCTCAGGTAGAATGGCGGGATTTGTCATTCAAGAGGCACTCCAGGCATGGCCGGTCACAGTAAATGGGCCAATATCCAGCACCGCAAGAAGGCACAGGATGCCAAGCGCGGCAAGATTTTCACCCGGCTGATCCGAGAGATCAGCGTTGCGGCCCGTGAGGGTGGCGGCGATGCCGATGCCAATCCGCGCCTGCGCCTGGCGATGGATCGGGCCAACGCCGCCAACGTCCCCAAGGACAACATCGAGCGGGCGATCAAGAAGGCGACCGGTGAGCTGGATGGCGCCAACTATGAAGAAATCCGCTACGAGGGCTACGCCCCCGGCGGTGTCGCGGTGATGGTCGACTGTGTCACCGATAACCGCAATCGTACCGTTGCCGCGGTGCGCCACGCCTTCAGCAAGCACGGCGGCAACCTGGGCACGGACGGCTCGGTCGGCTATCTGTTCGAGAAGAAGGGTGTGCTGACCTTCGCCCCCGGCACCGACGAGGACCAGGTCATGGAGATCGGCCTCGAAGCCGGCGCCGAGGATATCGTTGGCGACGACGACGGCAGCATCGAAGTGTTGACCGCCCCGGAGGCCCTTGAAGCCGTTCGCAATGCCTTCGCCGCGGCCGGCCTGGTGCCGGAGGAGGCCGAAGTGACCCAGCGCGCCGCCACTCTGATCGCCGTGGATGTCGAAACCGGCCAGAAGCTGCTCAAGTTCCTCGACATGCTCGAAGATCTGGACGACACTCAGGACGTCTGGTCAAACGCGGAAATTCCGTCGGAAGCCTATGAGTCCTGAGAGGGGTTCCCTTTCTCGATGAGAATCATCGGCATCGATCCCGGTTCGCGCATTACCGGTGTCGGGATCATTGACGGTGAGCGCCTGGTCCACGCCGAGGCGCTGACGCTTGGCGACGGGCCGTTGCCGGAGCGGCTGGGCCTGATCTTCCGGGGCCTCAGCGACCTGATCGAGCGGCATCGGCCCGACGTGGCCGCGGTGGAGACGGTATTCATGAGTCGCAACGCACAGTCCGCGATCAAGCTCGGCCAGGCCCGCGGCGCTGCCATCTGCGCGGCGGTTGCCTGCGGTCTGAGCGTGCACGAGTATGCGCCGCGGGCCATCAAGCAGGCCCTGGTCGGGCGCGGTGGCGCGGACAAGGAGCAGGTCCAGCACATGACCCGGGTGCTGCTGCGGCTCGATCAGCGTCTGGGCGCCGATGCTTCCGACGCGCTGGCCGTGGCGCTGTGTCATCACCATACCAGCCAGACCAATCGCCGCTTGCCGGCCGGCGTGGTGCTGCGATGATCGTGCGGCTGTCCGGTACGCTGCTGGGGCGGCAGCCGCCGCTGCTGACCATCGACGTCAACGGCGTCGGCTATGAGCTCGAGGCGCCGCTGAATGTGTTCGACCGCCTGCCCGGAACGGGCGAGCCGGTGGTCTTGCTCACCCACCTGGTGGTGCGCGAGGACGCCCATGTGCTGTACGGCTTCGCCAGCGAGGCCGACCGGCGCCTGTTCCGGGAGCTGCTCAAGGTCTCCGGGATCGGGCCGCGCCTGGCGCTGGCCATCCTGTCCGGTGTCAGCGGCGACGATTTCGCCCTGATGGTGGCCGCGGGTGATGCCCAGGCCCTGACCCGGCTGCCGGGGATCGGGAAGAAAACCGCTGAACGCCTGATCCTGGAGCTGCGCGGGCGCCTGCCGGAGGCGGAGCAGGGCGGGGCTGCCGCGGCCAGCGGCGATGCCGCCGGCGAGGCGCGCGCGGCCCTGGTCGCATTGGGCTACGCGCCGGCCGAGGCGCTGAAGATGCTGCGCGCCGTGGCCGACCCGCAGCAGCCGGCCGAGGCCCTGATTCGCGCCGCGCTGAAGCAGAAGATGCAGGGCTGAGGACACTGCCATGGCGCCGCGCCTGATCAATCCTGACCCGCAGCCGGACGAGGACCGGATTGAAGCCAGTCTCCGTCCCGGCCGACTTGATGAGTACATCGGCCAGCCGACCATGAAGGAGCGGCTGTCGATCTATCTGGAATCGGCCCGGCGTCGCCACGAGGCCCTGGACCACGTGTTGATCTTCGGTCCACCGGGGCTGGGCAAGACCACGCTGGCCCATGTGATCGCAGCCGAAATGGGGACCCAGCTGCGCCAGACCTCGGGGCCGGTGCTGGAGCGGGCCGGCGACCTGGCCGCGCTGCTGACCAACCTGGAGCCGGGCGACGTGCTGTTTGTCGACGAGATCCATCGCTTGAGCCCGGTGGTCGAAGAGGTGCTGTACCCGGCGATGGAGGACTATCGGATCGATATCATCATCGGCGAGGGGCCGGCGGCGCGCTCGATCCAGCTCGATCTGCCGCGTTTCACCCTGGTCGGCGCCACCACCCGCGCCGGCCTGCTGACTTCGCCGCTGCGCGATCGCTTCGGGATTGTCGAGCGCCTGGAGTTCTACGCCCCTGACGACCTGACCCGCATCGTGTCGCGCTCGGCCGGCATTCTCGGTATCGACACCGAGCCGGCGGGCGCCGCCGAGATTGCGCGGCGCGCACGCGGCACCCCCAGAATCGCCAATCGCCTGCTCCGGCGCGTTCGCGACTTCGCCCAGGTGCGAGCCGAAGGCCGCATCGACGAGACGGTCGCGCGCGAGGCCCTGGAAATGATGCAGGTCGACCGTCAGGGCTTCGACAGCATGGACCGGCGCCTGCTCAAGGTACTGATCGAGCATTTCGGCGGCGGCCCTGTTGGCGTGGAAAGCCTGGCCGCCTCGCTGTCCGAGGAGCGCGGCACCATTGAGGATGTGATCGAGCCCTATTTGATCCAGGAGGGCTATCTGCTGCGCACTGCGCGCGGACGGATGGCGACGGCGCGCAGCTGGCGGCATTTCGGCCTGAGCCCGCCGGCCGGCGGGGCGACGGAGGATCTGTTTGCCGGCCGGGGTTCCGAACCATGAGGTATCGAGTCTATTGGGAAGATACCGACGCCGGCGGGGTGGTTTATCACGCCCGCTACCTGCATTTCTTCGAGCGCGCGCGCTCTGACTGGCTGCTGGCGCTGGGTTTCCCGCAGGTTGCGTTGAAGACGCAGCAGAATCGGCTGTTCGCTGTCAGCCGGATGGACACCCGCTTCATCAAGCCGGCGCGGCTGGAGGATGAACTGGAAGTCTCGGTGCAGGTCGAGCAGCTCAGGGCCGCCTCGGTCTGGTTCAGCCAGACCATTCATCGTGTCGCCGATGGCGAACTGTTGGCCGAAGCTGATGTCCGAGCGGTTTGTCTCGCCGCTGACAGCTTCCGGCCGGCGCGCGCGCCGGCAGGGCTGTTTGCAGCGATCGAACAATTTCAATTGGGACAAAAGGCATGAATGCATCGCAAATGGGCATCTGGGAACTGATCCTGGAAGCCAGTCTGCTGGTCCAGGGCGTGATGGCGCTGCTGGTGCTGGCGTCGGTGGCCTCCTGGATGGTCATCTTTCGCAAGCGCCAGATGCTGCGCCGGGCCGAAAAGCGCGCCGAGGACTTCGAGGATCGTTTCTGGTCCGGCGCCGATCTGGCCCAGCTCTATGACAAGGTCGCCGGCCAGAGCGCCGGGCGCGAGGGTCTGGAGTCGATCTTTGAATCCGGCTTTCGTGAGTTCAGCCGGCTGCGCGAAGAACGCCATCTGCACCCCGACACCCTGACCAACGGCGCCCAGCGCGCCATGCGGGTGACCCTGACCCGGGAAATGGACCGGCTCGAAAACAACCTGAGTTTTCTGGCCACGGTCGGATCAGTGAGTCCCTACGTCGGCCTGTTCGGCACGGTCTGGGGGATCATGAATTCCTTTCGCGGCCTGGCCGGCGCGCATACCGCCACCATCGCCATGGTGGCGCCCGGTATCGCCGAGGCGCTGATCGCCACGGCGATGGGCCTGTTTGCGGCCATTCCGGCGGTGATTGCCTTCAACAAGTTCTCCGCCCAGGTCGAGCGCCTGGAGCTTCGCTACGACAACTTCAAGGAAGAGTTCGCCGCCATTCTTCATCGGCAGGCCCGACGCCTGACCGAAAAAGCCTGATCAGAGCCCGGAGCGGATCATGTCCGAGCAATACACAAGGCGCCGGCGCAAGCGCATGTCCGAGATGAACGTCGTGCCCTATATCGACGTCATGCTGGTGCTGCTGGTGATCTTCATGATCACCGCGCCGCTGATGAATCTCGGCGTCGAGATCGACCTGCCCACCGCTTCGGCCCAGCCGCTCAGCGATCAGGGTGACCCGCTGATGGTGACCGTCACCCGCAACGGCGATCTGTTTCTGGACACCGGTGATTCGCCGCAGCTGATCGACGGCGAAACCCTGGTCAGCACGATCGCGGCAATTGCCGAGCGCAATCCGGATCTGCAGGTGCTGGTCGGCGGCGCTCGCGATGCGCCCTACCAGCACATTTATGAGGCCATGGTGCTGTTACAGCGCGCCGGAGTGCCCTCGGTCGGGCTGATCGGCGACCCGGAAGACGACGGCTCGCGATGATCGCTGCCCCTGGCCCTGTCGCCGCTGCGCGCAGTCCATGACGATGCTGTCCGACGATCACAAGCAGACCCTGAAGGACAACGCTGCGGCGCTGGGCTTCAGCCTGGCCATGCACCTGCTGTTCATCGGCCTGTTCGTGATCAGCGCCTGGGAGTGGCCGCGCCTCGACCGGCCGGAGCCGCCCGTTCGGGTGACCCTGGTCGACATGGGCCCGATGGCTGAGCAGCGCCGCGCCGAGGAGGCCGAGCGCCAGGCGGCCGAGCAGGCTCGACAGCAGGCGCGGGAACGCGAGGCGCAGGCTGAACAGGCGCGGCGCGAACAGGAACGTCGGGCCGAGGAACAGCGGCGTCAGGAGCAGGCCCGGGTCGAAGAACAGCGCCGCCAGGAAGAAGTCCAGCGGCAGGAAGCCGAGCGCCAGCGCGAGCAGGAGCGCCAACGCGAGATCGAGCGTCGCGAGCGCGAGTTGGCCGAACGTCGCGCCGAGCAGGAGCGGCGTGAGGCCGAAGCGCGTCGTCAGGCCGAGCTGGACCGCCAGCGTCGTGCCGAAGAGGAGCGCCGCCAGGCCGAAGAAGAGCGTCGTCGCGCGGAAGAAGCCCAGCAACGCGAGCTTGAGGAGCTGCGCCGCCAGCGCGAGGAAGCCCAGCGCCGGCGCGAGGAAGAGGAGCGCCGGGTGGCCGAGCTGGCCCGCCAGCGCGAGGCCGAGGAGCAGGCCCGCCGCGCCGCCCAGGAGGCCGAGCGGCTGGCGCTGGCCGAAGCCCAGGCTGCCGAGGACGCCCGCCGCGCCACGCTGCGCGAGGAATACATCATCACCATTCGTGAGCTGGTGCGGCGCAACTGGAACCGGCCGCCGACCACCCGCGCCGGCGTGATCTGCCGCGTGCGCGTGGTCCAGATCCCCGGCGGGGAAATCATTGCCGCGGAAATTGTCACACCCTGTAACGCCGACGAGGCGACGCGTCGGTCCATCGTCGCCGCCGTCCTGCGCGTCGGCGAGCTGCCCTACCGAGGATATGAGAGTGTATTTGCCAGAGAAATCGACTTCGACTTCCGCTTCGACGGCTGATCGGGCCCTGAACGCATTGCGCCTCGGCCTGGCACTGTTCCTGCTGCTGCCGGCCTGGGCCTTTGGCCAGCTGCGCATCGAAATCGTCGATGGCGTCGAGGGCGCCATGCCGATCGCGATTGCGCCGTTCGCCTGGGAATCGGCCGAACCGGAACCCGCCCATACGGTATCGCGCATCATCAGCTCGAACCTGCGCAACTCGGGCCTGTTCGATCCGATGGACGAAGCCCAGATGATTGACCGGCCGAGCCGGCCGCCGGAAGTGCGCTTCGGCAGCTGGCGGCTGCTGCGGGTCGACCATCTGGTGATCGGTCGGATCACCGATTCGCCCGATGGCGTCGGCCAGGAGATCGAGTACCACCTGCTTGATGTTCACAGCGGCCGGATCCTGCTGTCACAGGCCATGCCGGCAGCGCCGGGCGATCTGCGCTTTGCCGCGCATCGGGCCAGTGATGCCATCTATGAGGCGCTGATCGGCATCCCCGGCGCCTTCGCGACTCGAATCGCTTACGTCGTGGTCACCGGTCTGGGCACCGGCGATGAGGTTTTCGAACTGGTCGTGGCCGACTCGGACGGCTTCAATCCGCGCACCATTGTCAGTAACTCCCAGCCGCTGCTGTCGCCGGCCTGGTCGCCGGACGGCCGTCGCCTGGCCTACGTGTCGTTCGAGACCGGGCGTTCCAACATCATCGTCCAGGATCTGTTCACCGGCCAGCGCCAGACGGTCAGCTCCGACCGCGGCATCAATGGAGCCCCGGCCTGGTCGCCGGACGGGCGTCGGCTCGCGGTCAGCCTGTCGCGCGGCGGCAGCCCCGACATCTGGCTGGTCAACGCCGACGGCAGTGGTCAGCCGCAGCAGCTCACCCGACACGGTTCGATCAGCACCGAGCCGATCTGGTCCCACGATGGCCGGCGAATCTATTTCACCTCGGATCGCTCCGGCCGGCCGCAGGTGTTCGTGATGAACGCCGACGGCAGCAATCTTGAGCGCGTCACCCGAGAAGGCCGCTATAATGCGCGTCCATCGCTGGCCCGGGACGAGCGCTACCTGGCCGTTGTCCACAGCGATGGCGACAACGACTTCCGCATCGCGATCTACGATCGCGAAAGAAGCCGTTTGCGTGTATTATCTGATGGCCCGCTGGACGAGTCGCCCAGCTTCGCGCCCAACGGTAGCATGGTGCTGTACGCCGCCCGGCAAAACGGGCGTGGCGTACTTGCCGCTGTTTCCGCCGATGGTCGCATCAGGCAGCGACTGGTTGTCAGCGAAGGCGATGTGCGCGAACCGGCCTGGTCGCCATTGATCCGTTGATAATGTTCCATTGACCCCCACACCTTGAGGATATCGGGAGTTTCCATGAAAACCGCACTGCGTCTTGTCTCTCTGCTGATGCTGGCTGCGCTGCTGGCCGCCTGCGCCCGGCAAGTCACGCCAGAACCGGCGCCGCCCAGCGTCACGCCGCCGCCGGCGGCAGAACGTCCGGTCACCACTGACCGTCTCGATCCGCGTGACTTCACCGACCCGCGCAATCTGGACAACCCGGATAGCCTGCTCAACCAGCGCACCATCTTCTTCGAATTCGATCGATCGAACGTGCGTCAGCAGTTCCGTCCGATCATCGAAGCGCATGGCGCCTACATGCGGGCGAATCCGTCGGCGCGCATCATTCTCGAAGGCCATGCCGACGAGCGCGGTTCGCGCGAGTACAACCTGGGTCTGGGCGAGCGTCGCGGCAATTCCGTACAGGAACTGCTGGTCGCCGCCGGCGCTTCGGCGCGTCAGATCGAAGTGGTCAGCTACGGCGAAGAGCGCCCGGTTTGCCGCCAGAGCAATGAAGATTGCTGGCAGCGCAACCGTCGCGCGGAGATCGTCTACACCGCCCGCTGATGATGATGGCCGGCGCACGTAATCTGCCGGTCCTGGTGGTGGCGGCCGCTCTGCTGGCCGCCACTCCCGCGCCGGTGCGCGCGCAGGACCAGACTGCCCTCGTTTTTCAGGTCCAGGAGCTGATCGAGGAAGTTCGCATGCTGCGCGGTCTGGTCGAAGACCAGCAGCGCGAGATCGAGAACCTCCGGCGTCGGCAGCGCGACCAGTACCTGGATCTTGACCAGCGTCTGCAGCGATTGAGCGGCGGTGAAGCTGCGCCGTCCGCGGCGCCACCGACGTCCTCACCCCTCAGTCGAGAGCCGGAATGGGAGGATGCGCCCGCGCCAGCGGTGCGCCAGGAGCCACCAGCCGTGGCTCAGCGGCCGGCCGATGACGGCCCCGAACTCAGCGCCCCAATCGATACCCGTCCGGAAGTGGCGACCTTGCCGGCGCCGATCGGTGCCGGTCCACGTGACCTGGGTACGCCCAGCGCGGACGAACAGGCCGCTTACGACCGGGCATTTCGCGCCTTGCGCGAAACCCGCTACCCGGACAGCGCCCGGCTGTTCCGCGAGTTTCTCGACCAGTATCCGGATTCCAGCTACGCCCCGAACGCCCTGTACTGGTTGGCAGAAACTTACTACGTGACGCGCGAATTTGCCAACGCCCTCACCCACTTCCAGGCCCTGCTGGACCGCTATCCCGGCAGCAACAAGGAAGGCGATGCGCTGCTCAAGATCGGCTTCTCGCACTTCGAACTGCGCCAGTGGAACGAAGCCCGCGCCGCGCTCGAGCAGGTCCGCGCCCAGTTCCCCAACACCACCCTGGCCCGCCTTGCCGAAGGCCGCCTGCGAGACATGCGGCTGGCGGGGCACTTCTGAGCGGCGTCTTCGGCGCCGCTGGGTAGACGGGAAGCGGGGAGAAGGAAGAGGGAATCAGAACCAGCATCCAGCGCTCGCGCCGACGCCGCCTTCTACCCTCTACCCTCTACCCCTCTCACCTTCTCCCCCGCTCCACGCCATGTCCTCCCTGGCCTTTGTCCAAGACCCGGCAGCGGAGCGCCGTGTCAAGATCACCGAGATTTTCGCGTCCATCCAGGGTGAATCGGATCGGGTGGGCTGGCCGACGGTGTTCGTGCGGCTGACCGGCTGTCCGCTGCGCTGTCGCTGGTGCGATACGCCGTATTCCTTTCACGGTGGCGACTGGATGGACTTCGAGCAGATCGAAGCCGAGATCCGGCGCCTGGGGCCGGCTCGGGTCTGCGTGACCGGCGGTGAGCCGCTGGCGCAGAAGCGCTGCCTGCCCCTGTTGAGCTTCCTCTGTGATCGTGGCTTCGATGTGTCGCTGGAGACCAGCGGCGCGCTGTCGGTGGCCGAAGTCGATCCGCGCGTGGTCAAGGTCATGGACCTGAAGGCGCCGGGATCCGCCGAAGTCGACCGTAACCTCTGGTCCAACCTGGCCCATCTGCTGCCGCACGACCAGCTCAAGATCGTGGTCGCCGACCGCACCGATTTCGACTGGGCCCTGGCGCAGTTCCAGGCCCACGATCTCGGCCGCTGGCAGGTCCTGCTGTCGCCGGTCTGGGGTGAGCTGCAGCCGCGCCAGCTGGCCGAATGGATCATGGCCTCCGGCCTGCCCCTCCGTCTGCAGCTTCAGCTGCATAAGTATCTGTGGGGCGAGGAACAGGGGCGGTAAGGGCGGGAAGGGCGGGGAAAGGTGAGAGGTGAAAGGTGAGAGGTGAAAGGTGAGAGGTGAGAGGTGAGAGGTGAGAGGTGAGAGGGGAGAGGTGAGAGGTGAGAGGGGAGAGGGGCCGGCCTGCTCGGATCAAGGCCCGCAACCCGCAACCCGCTATCGAGCCTCCCCCGCTGCTAAACTCGTAGCCGTATCCCCGCAAGGACTCGCCATGGACCTGAGCAAGCTGTTGATCGAGGTGCGCAAGGCGGTTGCCGACGCCGGTGCCGCCATTCTGGAGGTCTACGCCGACCCGAAACGCTTCGAGGTCGAGCGCAAGGATGACGACAGTCCGCTGACCCAGGCCGATCTGGCGGCAAATCGAATCCTCGTTGCGCGCCTGCGTGAGCTGACACCCTCGATTCCAATTCTGTCCGAGGAGTCCAAGCAGGCGCCCTGGTCCGAGCGGCGCCACTGGCAGGACTGCTGGGTGGTGGATCCGTTGGACGGTACCAAGGAATTTCTCAAGCGCAACGACGAATTCACCGTCAACGTGGCCCTGGTTCGCGAGCATCGGCCGATTCTCGGCGTCGTCCACGCGCCGGCGCTGCAGGAATGGTATTGGGCGGTGCGGCACGAGGGCGCCTGGCACCAGAAGGGCGGCAAGGTCCTCGAACGGCTCAATGCCGTGGCGCATCCCGGCGACCGCCCCTGGCGCGTGGTGGGCAGCCGCTCGCACAACACGCCCGAGGTCGATGCTTTCGTCGCGCGCCTGGGCGCAGCGGAAATGGTCAGCATGGGCTCCTCGCTGAAGCTCTGTCTGGTCGCGGCCGGGCGGGCCGACGTCTATCCGCGCCTGGGTCCGACCAGCGAGTGGGACACCTGCGCGGCCCAGGCCGTGGTCGAGGAAGCCGGCGGCCAGGTGCTGGATGCCCACACCGGCGAGCCGTTGCGCTACAACGCCCGCGAATCCATCCTCAACCCTCATTTCATTGTCTGCGCCCGGCCAGACCCGGCCTGGTTCCGCCGCTGAGGTCCTGCCGGTTGTTGAGAGAACACAGGTAGTCAACCGCGAAGACGCGAAGAACTCAAAGAAAGTCCTTGTAGGCTCTGAGCTTTTGTTTGGTCTTCGCGTCCGTTGCGTCTTCGCGGTCAAGCAGGCTTGTCTTGTGCGGCGACAGCCTGCCTGGCGCTGACGCCGGTGATTTTGCGCCAAGTGCCGCGCCGATGGCGCTGTTGTCCGCTGCCTGAAGCCACGGATTTGCTGGTAAAGTAACTGGCTTTGCGTGTAGGGGAGTTTCCGGCATGAGTCAGTCGAGCGCGGCGACGCAGCCTTCGCGGATGAGCCATCTGGCCATGCTTGAGGCCGAGGCGATCCACATCATCCGGGAGGTGGCCGCGGAATTCTCACGCCCGGTCATGATGTACTCGATCGGCAAAGACTCCGGCGTCATGCTGCATCTGGCGCGCAAGGCCTTCTATCCCAGCCCGCCGCCGTTTCCGCTGCTCCATGTCGATACCACCTGGAAATTCCGCGCCATGTACGAGTTTCGCGACCGTATTGCGGCCGAAGCGGGCATGGACCTGATCGTTCACATCAATCAGGACGGCGTCGATCAGGGGGTGAACCCGTTCACCCACGGCTCCAAGGTGCATATCGACATCATGAAGACCCAGGCCCTGAAACAGGCGCTGGATGCCTATGGTTTCGACGCCGCTTTCGGCGGTGCGCGTCGGGATGAGGAGCGGTCGAGGGCGAAGGAACGGGTGTTCTCGTTCCGGGATCGCAATCACAGCTGGGACCCGAAGAACCAGCGCCCGGAACTCTGGAATCTCTACAACGGCCGCGTTCACAAGGGCGAGTCGATCCGGGTGTTCCCACTGTCGAACTGGACCGAGCTCGATATCTGGCAATACACCTATCAGGAGAACATTCCGATGGTGCCGCTTTACTTTGCCGCTGAGCGCCCGGTGGTGATGCGTGAGGGCACCTTGATCATGGTCGACGACGACCGCATGCCACTCCAAGCCGGAGAAGCGCCGGAGCTGCGCCGGGTCCGGTTCCGAACCCTGGGATGCTATCCGCTGACCGGTGCCGTCGAATCCACGGCCAGCAGCCTGCTCGAAGTCATCGAAGAAACCATCCAGGTCCGCCATTCCGAACGGCAGGGCCGGCTGATTGATTACGACGCTGGCGCTTCGATGGAAGAGAAGAAGCGGCAGGGGTACTTCTAGAAATCCGGGTGAAAGGTCAAAGGTGAAGAAAAGTCCAAACCTGAAACCTCAAGCTTTTCACCTTTCACCTTTCACTTTTCACCTTTCACTTTTCACCAGATTGCCCCCATGTCGATTGAAGCCCTCCTCCAACAACACGCCAACAAGGACCTGCTGCGATTCATTACCTGCGGGTCGGTGGACGACGGCAAGTCGACGCTGATCGGTCGCTTGCTGTACGACTCGCGGCAGGTCTACGAGGATCAGCTCTCGGCGGTCGAGCGTGATTCGAAGAAATGGGGCACGCAGGGTGATGCGGCGGATCTTGCGCTGCTGGTTGATGGTCTGCAGGCCGAGCGCGAGCAGGGCATCACCATCGACGTGGCGTATCGGTACTTTGCCACGCCCACGCGCAAGTTCATTATCGCTGATACCCCGGGGCATGAGCAGTACACCCGCAATATGGCCACCGGGGCCTCGACCGCGGACGCCGCAGTGATCCTGGTTGATGCCCGCCGTGGCGTTCAAACCCAGACCCGCCGGCACAGCTTCATTGTCTCCCTGCTTGGCATTCCCCAGATCGTCGTGGCGGTGAACAAGATGGATCTGATCGACTTCGATCAGGCCCGCTACGAAGCGATTGTGGATGAGTACCGCGGCTTTGCCAGCAAGCTCGGATTCGCCGAGGTGCACTGCCTGCCGGTGGTGGCCTTGACCGGCGACAACATCATCCACCGGTCGGGGCGGATGGACTGGTATCAGGGCGCTCCGCTGCTGGACCTGCTCGAAGCGCTGCCGCCGCGCTCCAGCCAGGCCAACGGCGCGTTCCGGTTTCCGGTCCAGTATGTCAACCGTCACAGCGCCGACTTTCGCGGTTTCTCCGGCACCATTGCCGGTGGCCGGATCGCGCCGGGTGATGCGGTCATGGCGATGCCCTCCGGTCGGCAGAGCCGGGTGGCCCGCATCGTCACCCAGACCGGTGATCTTGATCAGGCTGGTGCCGGCCAGGCAGTGACCCTGACCCTCAGTGACGAAATCGATATCAGCCGCGGCGACATGCTGGTGCGCCCGGATGCCCGGCCACGCGTGGCCGAGGCGCTGGATGCGCGCGTGGTATGGATGAACGACGCACCGCTGCTGCCAGGGCGCCAATATGACATCAAGCTCAATACCCGCACGCTGGCGGCCACGCCCGAGCTGATCCATCACCGGATCGACGTCAATACCCTGGAGCACCAGCATGTCGAGCAGCTGGAACTCAACGAGATCGCGCTGGTGCGCTGGCGCCTGAGCCAGGCGGCCGCTTTTGACAGCTATCAGTCCAACCCCGCCACCGGTGCCTTCGTGGTCATCGACCGGATCAGCAATCTCACCGTCGGCGCCGGCATGATCGTGCGCCCGGTCACCGACCTGCTGGCGGACAAGTCGCAGAACGTCGTCTGGCACGAGCACCGGGTTGCCAAGAGCCAGCGCGCTCGCCAGAAGTCGCAGCGCCCGGCTGTGCTGTGGTTCACTGGCCTGTCAGGCGCCGGCAAATCCTCGGTGGCCAACGCGCTGGAGCAGGCCTTGTTCCAGCGCGGCTACCACTCCTATCTGCTCGACGGCGACAACGTCCGCCACGGTCTTAATCGTGACCTGGGCTTCACCGACCAGGACCGGGTCGAGAACATCCGCCGGATCGGCGAAGTCGCACGCCTGATGGCCGACGCCGGCCTGGTGGTCCTGAGCGCCTTCATCTCGCCGTTTCGGGCCGACCGCGCCATGGTCCGCGAGCTGATGGAGCCCGGCGAGTTCATCGAAATCCACATCGATGCCAGCCTGGCCACCTGTGAACGCCGCGACCCCAAAGGCCTGTACGCCCGCGCCCGCGCCGGCGCCATCCGCCATTTCACCGGTATCGATTCACCCTACGAAGCACCCGAACACCCTGAAGTGGTGCTGGATACCGAGCAGCTATCGATCGAGGAAAGCGTGGATCAGCTGCTGGGGTATCTGAAGGAGCGGCAGATTCTGGTTTGACCCGGGGAGAGGGGAAGCGGCAAGAAGGGAGAGGGAAAGGCAGCTCGGCCACGGCCGACGATGTACTGGAAACCGGAAACCGGAAACCGGAAACCGGAAACCGGGAACCGGGAAACTTCCTCAATCGGTTGCGCTCTGGCGGGCGCGGCGGCGGCATTCATCCTCGTTGATTTCGGGGCGCTCGCCGCTGCTGGTGATGCAGCGGCAGATGCCGGTTTCCGGGGACTCCGCGCAGAAGATGCGGTCCGCGGGCGTGCTGCGTCCCAGCTCGGGCAGGCGCAGGGCCGGTTGGCCTTGCTCATCGACCCAGCCGGCCGGCAGCGGCCGATCCAGGGCCAGCCAGGCGCCGGCCCCGGCGGCGAGCAGCACCAGCAGAACGAGCACCAGCGGGCGTTTCCAGAACGGTTGCTTGATGATCATGCCGATCCTCGCCGGAGCTGTTCCGCGACCGACAGGCTAAGCTCGGATCGCCGCGTACTCAAGGGCGGCGACCTGGAATCCCAAGAAAGCCCTCGGGCAACGGCAATGCCAAGAGCCGGCAGGCCCTCCGTGGGCCGCCCGCCCGCTCGCCTTCCGTGCATTCAGCGCGTGCCATGGGTTTCGGCTTGCGTCCAGTCCATCTCGTCCGCCACCTCACGGCTCAAAATCGCCGGCCACGGCGTAGCTGATTCTGGACGGATCGAAATGACGGCGCAGGGCGGCATTGAGCGTGTCGGGATCGAGTGCCAGCAGGGCCTGCTCGAAGCGCTGCTGGTGAAACATGTCGCGGCCCAGGTACAGGTGGGCGTTCAGCATCCCGGCCAGACCGGCATCGCTGCTGCGCTGCAGCTCGCGCTGCTGCAGCAGGCCGCGGCGTCCTGCTTCGAGCTCATCGGCATCGAAGCCCGCTTCGATCACCCGGTTCAGCTCCTCGAACAGCACCTCGACCAGGCGCTCGCGATTCTCCGGGGCGAACATGGCGAAGGTCTGGAAGCCGCCGACTTCGTCCAGCGGGCTGGCGCTGAAAGTCCCGCCCACGCTGTAGCTCAAGCCTTCCTCGTCGCGAATGCGCTGGGACAGGCGCGAGGACAGGAACCCGCCGCCGATGAGGTGGCCGGCCAGGTTGAGGGCTGGGTAATCCGGGTGGCTGTCGCTCATCGCGAAGCTCAATCGCCCGACCAGCACCGCATTCGCCTTGTCGTCGAGCTGGGCCAGCAATTCAGCAGTCTCGATGTGCTCGACCCGGCGCTCGATCCGTTGAAACGGCCGCTCGGCCGTCCAGGCGCCGAAGTGGGCCTCCAGCGCCGCGCGCAGCGCATCGGGATCAAAGTCCCCGACGAAGCTGATCGTGGCGGCTGGCCCAAAGCCGTAGTGGCTGGCGTGGAACGCGGCCAGCTGGTCGCGTTGGACGGCCTCGATACGGGCGGCCTGGTCGTCCCAGTCGGGTACATAGTCCGGGTGATCGGGCGCGACGCTGTTGAAGTGCCGGCCGAGCAGGCGACTGGCGACCGATCCGGGATCATCGCGGGCCTGGTCCAGACCAGTCAGCTCCTGACGTTTGAGTTCGGCCAGCTCGCGCTCGGGGAAGCTTGGCCGACGCAGCACTTCCTCGGTCAGTTCGAGCAGGGGCAGCAGCTGGCCGCGCTGGGTTTCCATGCGCGCGCTGATCAGGGCACCGCCGCCGATGCTCAAGGAGGATCGCAATTCGTCGATCCGATCGCGGATGTCCTGGCGGCTGAAGTTCTCCGTGCCGCGGGTCAGCATGCTGCCGGTGGTCGAGGGTATCTCCGCGAGGCCGCTCAAGCTCTCCAGCGAGCCGGTACGCATCGTGATCTGGCCGAACACGCGCTCGCCCCGGGTCTGGCGCGGCAGCAGGGCGACGCGGGTGCCGTTGGCCAGCTCGAAGCGGATCAGCTGCGCCTCGATGTTTTCCGGGCTGCGGTCGAAGGCCTCTCCGGCGGCGCGGTCCTCGCGCCCGCTGAAATCGGCTAGCAGTTCGCCCAGGTCGGGTGCTTCCGGGATCAGCGCGCGGCGCGGACGGCTTTCCGGGATGAAGTGCCCGACGGTGCGGTTGTCGCGAACCAGGTAAGTCTCGGCGACGCGAACCACGTCATCGACGGTCACCTGTTCGAGCCGGTCCCGATGCAGGAACAGCAGGCGCCAGTCGCCAGCTGCGGCCCATTCGCTGAGCTGGATGCCGACCCGGCCGCTGTCGTTCAGCGTTTGCTCCATACTGCGGGTCAGGGCGTTGACGGCGCGGCGGACTTCCGCCTCGGTCGGTGGCTGGGTCTCGAGTTCGGCCAGGGTGTCGAGCAGGGCGGTTTCGACCGCGTCCATGTCCTGCCCGTCGCGGCTCTGGGCGAACAGCATCAGCATCGAAGGCTCGGGCAAGCGCCAGCTGAAGGCGCCGACTTGCGTCGCCAGTTCGGCCTCGACCAGGCTGGCGTGCAGGCGACCGGAGGGCATGTCGCCGAGCAAGTGGGCCAGCACTTCGATGGCGGCAAAGTCCGCGTGCGCCGCCGCCGGTACGTGAAAGGCGGTCGTCAGGGCCTGCACGGAGCCGGCGCGGCGCACGCTGACCCTGCGCTCGCCATCCTGGGTGGGTTCGCGGGTATAGCTCGGCCACAACATCATGTCCCCGCTCCGCTGTGGTGCCGGAATGGCGCCGAAGTAGTGCTCGACCAGACCGAGGGCATGCTCGCGCTCGATATTGCCCGCCAGGATAAGGATCGCGTTGTCGGGCTGGTAGAAGCGGCGGTAGAAGGCATGCAGCCGCTCTATCGGCACGTTCTCGATGTCGGAGCGCGCGCCGATGGTGGCCCGCCCGTAGCCATGCCACATGAACGCCATGGCCAGGGTGCGCTGAAGCAGGACGCTGAAGGGGTTGGTCTCGCCCATCTCGAACTCGTTCCGGACCACAGTCATTTCCGAGGCCAGATCCTCCGGGTCGATAACGGCATTGACCATGCGATCGGCTTCCATGCGGATCGCCCACTCCAGATTCTCCGCGCCCGCCGGCAGGGTCTGGAAGTAGTTGGTCCGTTCGAACCAGGTGGTGCCGTTGGCAACGCCGCCGCGTTCGGAAATCTGGGCCTTGATGTCCGGGTGGTCGGCCGTGCCGTAGAACAACATGTGCTCCAGCAAATGGGCCATGCCGGTTTCGCCGTAGCCCTCGTGCTTGGAGCCGACCAGGTAGGTGACGTTGATGGTCGCTGTTGGCCGGCTCTGGTCCGGCATCAGCAAGATGCGCAGGCCGTTGTCCAGGCGATACTCGCTGATGCCTTCAACGGTGGTCAGATACTGCAGGCGGTCGCTGGCGGCGAAGGCCGGGATGGCCAGGCTCAAGCTCAGAGCGGCCAGCATCAAGAAGCGGTGGGTGGCGGCGCGTGGCATGCGGATGTCAGTCTTGTCAGGGTACGGGCCTATGACCGGACCGGGCTGGATCGGTTTCAGCGATCTCGGCCATCGGTGGGGTTTGCTGGGTCCAATCGATTCAGCGTCGACCGCCGGCCTCGTCGCCCCACAGCTGCTCAAGCCGCTGGTCGCGCCCGCAGCGCCAGCGGTAATAGCGGTAGCGGGTCGGGTTCTTGCGATAGTAGCCCTGGTGATAGTCCTCGGCCGGCCAGAAGGCCTCGAAGGGCAGGATACGGGTGTCGATGGGACGACGCTCGGGGCCGTCATCGGCCAGCGCGGCCAGGCTCGCGCGGGCCCGTTCGGCCTGCTGTTCGTCGTGAACGAAGATCGCCGAGCGGTACATCTCGCCGCGGTCGCAAAACTGGCCGTCGGCCTGGTAAGGGTCGATATTGCGCCAGAACACCTGCAGCAGCGTGTCATAGTCGACCACCGCCGGATCATAGACCACCTGGACCACCTCCAGATGGCCGGTGCCACCGCGGACCACCTGCTCATAGCTCGGATTTGGCACCTGCCCACCGCTGAAGCCCGAGATCGTCTCCACCACCCCGTCCAGCCGGTCATACGGCGGCTCCATGCACCAGAAGCAGCCGCCGGCAAAAGTCGCCCGCGCCAAAGCCGGCTCGTCGGCCGAGGATGCCCAAACTGCGGCGGACAAGGCCCAGAGCACAATGCCCGCCAGGCCCAACGCGCAGTTTGGGGCCACGCTCGCGACGATCCGCGGCCAGCGGCCTCGTTCTTTCACGGTCTGTCTCCCATGTACGAACAGCCGCGGGCCGGGACCATCATCGTCGCAGCCGCCAAGTCGCGGGCCGTAGGGTGCATTCATCCGCCGACTCCCATCCGCAGCGCCGGCAAGCCCTCGCCCGCCGGTACGAAGCGCAAGGCCACACCGTTGTTGCACCAGCGCTGACCGGTCGGCTGAGGGCCGTCATCGAAGACATGACCCTGATGGCCGCCGCAGCGCGCACAGTGGTACTCGGTGCGGGGGATGATGAGCTTGAAGTCCCGCTTCGTGCCGATGTGATCCGGGCTGATCGGCTGCCAGAAACTCGGCCAACCGGTGCCGGAGTCGTACTTGTGGGCGCTGGCAAAGAGCGGCAGAAAACAGCCTGCGCAGACATACGTCCCGTCGCGATACTCGCGATCCAGCGGGCTGGAGAACGCCCGCTCCGTACCTTCGCGACGCAGCACCCGGTATTCCTCGCGGCTGAGAATCTGGCGCCACTGCGCCTCGGTCAGGCTCAATCGCTCAAAGGGCGGTGAAGAACTGGCGCTGGCCGTGTCGCCGCCGCAGCCTTTCAGCCATAGCGCGGGCAGCACAAGCGTCAGGCCCTTCAGAAGCCTGCGGCGAAGCGCCATCGTGGTTCGATCGTGCATTACGGCAGTAAACCACACTGGCAGGCGGCCGGCGTGAATTCGCATTCTCAAGCTGCCGCAGGCGCCACAGGCCGAACAGCAGCCCGAGCGCTGCGCCGGCCCAGTGCGCTTCCGGCACGATCTCCGACTGATCCAGCCAGCGTGTGGTGTGGGTTTCCAGCCAGAGTTTGCCGAGCAGCGAGCCCCAAACCACGGTGGCCCACCCGATCGGGAGCTGATGGCACTGGCGTGCCAGCAGCAGGTGAGTCATACCGGACGCGCCGGCGTACCAGAGCAGCTCTGGCCGCTGCCACAGCAAGTAAAGACTGATCAGCAGCGGCGCGACGAAAACCAGGCCGAGGACCTCGCAGAGCGTAAAGCGTCGGTCCCCCATCAGCAGCAGGACGAACAGTGCCGCCAGGTTGGCCAGCAGATGCTGCCAGCTGACGTGGGCCAGATGCCCGGTCCACAAGCGCCAGAATTCCCCTTGCTGCAGCCCTTCCGGCCACAGCGCCAGGGCCCGAAACAGGGCTTCAGCCATGGCGCGGATTTCGGCCGCGCAGCAGCGGCCAGCTCAGCAGAAGGCCCAATATGACCAGACTGCCCAGTCCGAAGGCGCCAGCTCCGCCCGGCGAGTCGTGCCAGTTTTCGCCTGATCGACGGTCGATCAGCTGCGCGCGCGCTTCGCGTCGGACCCGGCGATCGAAGTCCTGGACCGCCCGATCCAGCTGATCCGTCATATTGACGGTCGCCGCCTCAAAGCCTTCCAGACTCAACTCGGACTGGACGCGGCCGACATTGACCAGGGTAGAGCGATGAGCTCTGCGATCCTGCCCGGCTGCGCGCAGCAGCAGATTGCGGCTGGGGACGTGGATCACCGAGGTGTCGACAAAAGTGATCATCTCGTTGCGCGATGCCGACACGGTGTAGGCGCCAATGACGGTCCAGTACAGCATGGAGCGCGCCGTCTCGCTGGTCTGGCGCAGCTGATCGAAAGACACCAGGGCGACGATGTCCACGCCGTGCAGGGCTGCGACCAGTTCCAGATCGGCAAAGCCACCGCCGGGCCGCAAGTGGGCCTGCGGGATGATCTCGATGCGGTCTACGAAAGCCTGGGCGATAAAGGCCTCACGCACGCCGTCCAGCAAGCGCGCCTGCTCGGCTGCGCTCAGCGCGAGCGGCATGTTGCGCGACGGTACGAAGGCAATCCCGACGGCGGCCGGCAGCTCGACCCGTGGCAGGGATTGCTGAAGGGCGGCTGGCTCGGCGGCATGGGGAAACAAGTAGTCCATCAAGCTTGAGGTGTTGCTGCTGCGGGAGTCCAGCGAGACCATGCCGGCGCAGCCGCTCAAGCTGATGATCAGCAACACCGCGGAAACGAAGCGAGGCATCAGGGTTTTCTCCGAAGTAAGCCTTGCGGCGGAGCGCTTATTTCCGCCAAATGGCGTATTAAATGCAACTGACGTCCGATAAGTCTCGTAGTATGGCGCTTTGAGTAGCGTTTGGTGATACTTCCATGGCCAATCAGACCCGAATCTTGCTGCAAGCCCTCAAGGCTGAACTGAAGCGCCAGGGTCGGACTTATGCCGACTGTGCGGACTGGCTGGGCCTGTCCGAGGCCAGCGTCAAGCGCCTGTTTTCGCGCGGCTCCTTCAGCCTGCAGCGCCTGGAAGCAGTTTGCCGGCGGCTGGGTCTGAGCTTTTCCGACCTGGTGCGCGTCGCCGAGCAGCAGCGAGAACACCTGATCGAGCTCAGCCTGGCGCAGGAGGAGGAACTGGTTGCCGATACCCGCTTGTTGCTGGTCGCCGTATGCCTGCTCAATCACTGGCAGCCCGAGGAAATCCTGAGCACCTATCGCTACACCGGCAATGAGCTGACCGGGCTTCTGGGGCGCCTGGATCGCATCGGCCTGATCGAGCTCATGCCCGGCAACCGGGTGCGTTTGGCGATTGGACGGGATTTCAGCTGGCGCGCCGGCGGCCCGATTCAGCGCTTCTTTGCTCGCCATCTGCAGGCCGAGTTCTTCGGCTCCGACTTCGCCGCCCCCGGCGAATGCCGCATCGTGGTCAACGGGATGCTGAGCGAAAGCGCCAACGCCGAACTGATCCGCCGTATGCGCCGACTGGCCGCCGAATTCAGCGACCACCACGCCACCGACGCATGCCTACCCCTCGACCAGCGCTACGGCACCACCATGGTCCTGGCCATGCGACCCTGGGAGGCCAGC
The DNA here is from genome assembly GCA_050485825.1 of Gammaproteobacteria bacterium. Classification (GTDB taxonomy): domain Bacteria; phylum Pseudomonadota; class Gammaproteobacteria; order Xanthomonadales; family Wenzhouxiangellaceae; genus Wenzhouxiangella. The sequence goes on along the minus strand of JBJHCC010000032.1, from coordinate 348 downwards.
GTCTTTGCCGAACAGCGGTCCCGCCCCAGCAGCAAGCAGTTTGGACGCGGAAGCTCCCGCCTCAGATCAGACTGAGGCAGGAATAGCAGTGGGCACGCGGCCAGAGGGCTTGGAGTGATGCGCGAAGGCGTCGAAGCCGGATCCAGCTTACGAGATACATAGTATGCGGAAATGTCGATGTAACGAAATGGCTTCCTGATTACGCACATGACTCCGCCATGAATTCGGGGCAGAGGGCCTTGTGCATCAGGCCATCGGTTTGTCGACCGCCTTGGCAGGCGGTCGATGCCCTGCAGTGCTTAAGTCCAGGCGGGGGCCGCCGAACTCGCTCCACGCCCTTTCAGGGCG
>JBJHCC010000031.1:0-44124 GCA_050485825.1 Gammaproteobacteria bacterium | reverse complement strand
CTCCGCCAGCCAGCTGTCGTCGAGCCAGTCGGCGGCAGGCGCGGCCTCGCTTCGACTGGCACCCGTCGATACACCGCGGGCCAGCTGCAAGGCCAGCCGCAAGGGACTGTCGCCCCTGGCTCGCCGCCGCGCTGCGGCGCCAGCCCGGTCTCGCTGCCGCAGGGTGAGTTCCCATTGACCGTCACCGCCCGCCAGCGCCGCGTCGAAGACATGGCTGACACCGAGCTGGTCGAACAGGCCGGCAATGCCGACTTCGCGGTCATCGGCAATGGCCAACTGCGCGCTGACCGCGGACTCGGGCACGACCACCCAGCTCGGCGATTCGGTCAACACCGACTGAACCACGTTGGTCACCGCCTCGGCAAGCCAGCTCGGCGCTGCGGCGTCGTCAAGGCTGGCACCCGGAACGATGGCGGCGGTCCGCAACTCGGGAGCCTGGGCCGGGCGCGGATCATGCAGCCAGACAAACAGACTCAGAAACACCAATCCGACGATGGCCAGGACGCCGGTGCGACGCCGCCGGCTCATCGGCCGGTCAGACGTCGCCTGTGCGGCCGGGCTGTCGACCTCGCGGACCGCAGCAACAAAGCGATAGCCGAACCCCCGCACCGTGGCGATTACTTCCTGCCGCTCGCCGTCGTCGCCGACCGCAGCGCGCGCCTTGCGGACAATCTGACTGATGACGGTATCCGAGATCACTCGTCCCGGCCACAGCGCCTCGGCCAGTTCATCGCGGCTGACCGCCCGATCCCGGTGCAGCAGCAGATAGTGAATCAGCTCCAGGGTCTTCGGTTCGACCGCCACACTGTCTCCCTGCCGGAACAGCTCGCGCGTATTCCAGTTCAACTCGAACTCGTCGAATCGTGAGACGGCTTCCCGTTCGGCCGTGGCGCCTGCAGAGGTGGGCATTGCCATCCCATCAATCTAGTCGATCAGCGGGACCGATGCCAGTCGCACCGAGTCGATGCGCGTTCGGTTGAGCTTTATGAACCCGCAGAACGGCCAGTGCATTTGAATGGCTATCGATAGGCTCAGACCAGCGATCGCAAAGCGCTTGACGAAGGGATGATGTTTTTGTGATCGAGCAAAAATCACCGGAACATCATCCCATCATCATGCTCGACCCGACCCCGGCGCGAACACTGGATGGCAGCGGAACAACCGCGCCATTCACTACAATCGGGAGAACGACGATGCACATCTTCAAGACCTGCTGCCTCGCTTTGCTGCTGGTTTCAATGGCTGCCTCGGCCAACACCACGTTTACCTATCAGGGTCAGCTCGCTTCGGGCGGCGAACCCTTCGACGGCAATGTCGACATGGAATTCCGCCTGTTTGACGCCGGCCAGGGCGGAAGCCAGATCGGCGTCACCATCGGCGGCCAGGTCGAGGTCGCCGGTGGCTTGTTCCAGGTTGAACTCGACTTTGGCAACCAGAGTTGGGAAAACGGCGTCTGGCTCGAGATCAACGTCGACGGCACGACGATCACGCCGCGCCAGCGGATCATGGCCGCGCCGCTGGCGATGCGCGCCCTGGAAGGCGGAACGCCCTGGAACGTGCAGCCGTCCGGCATCTCCTTCCTCGGTGAGCGCGTCGCCATCGGCCAGGCGGCGAGCGCAGCGCCCCAGCGCCTGTCGGTACGCTCAGGCACCGGCCAGGATCCGATGAGCGTGCTCACCGCTGCAGGCTTGCGCGCCCTGCATGTGCATGAAAACACCGGCGTGACCATCGGCGGGTTCTTTCTGGCGCCGGAAGGGGGACTGATGGTCCACGGCGACGCGGCCCAGGAGCGGACCAGCTACGGCTTCGCCAAGGCCGGCGCGGTGATCGAATGTGGCGACCAGGGCGGCGGCGCGCCCGGCAGCATTGTCCGCGGTTTCAACAATGTGCCGTCAGCCAATCCGGCCGGCGCGCTGAACTACCTGACGGCCTTTGACTCCGTCGGCAACTGTCGCATCGAACTGGGTTTCGACCTCAATGATTCGATCATCGTTGCCATGGGCAGCTCGTTCTCGGGCCGCAATGTGGAATGCGGTGTGACACAGACCACGCAGCTGCGCTGTCGGGTTCGCAACTTGAACGGTGCCGAATTCAGCGCACGTATCAACGTGATGGTGTTTTGACCGTGGTCGCGCCTGGTTTTCTCAGCCGTCCGCTGCTGCTAACGGTCCTGGTTATTGCTTGCTCGATGCCGAGCTGGACAAGCGCCCATCAGGCTGCTGAGGCCAGTGCCGACAGCAGCGCGACTCAGTCAACGGCACTGACCTTAGCGCGCTCGGTCATCGCCAGCGGCGGCGCCCTCGATGGAGCCGGCGGCGCATGGCGACTGGCGGGAACGATCGGCCAGTTCAACTCGACCGAACCGGCCGCACTGGCTGGCGGCGGCTGGACCGTGACCGGCGGGTTCTGGACCGGACCAGTCGATTCGACACCGCCGACTGACGCGCTGTTTTCCGACCGCTTCGAGCTGTTGACTCAAGGACCTTGAGCTTCGGCCGACGAGCCGACGGGCCCGGACGCGGCCAAAGGCGTCCGGTCCTGGTTTCTCCCGATGCGCGGCTCGTCGGCCGATCCCTATCGGCTTGACGGCGGGCCCACCAGCGGGTCTGCCGCCGGGTGGGAAATCACCAGAAAACGTCATGGCCTGATCATGCGCCCTGCTGCCTCCGGCCAGGACGCTGCTCGCCAGGGCGAACAACGGAGTGCAGAAAATGAAGCGATCGCAAGCCATCACGATCTCGGCGCTGCTGTACTTGCTGTGTTCGGCAGCGCAGGCACAGATGCTGATCAATTCGGCCGGCGATGCCGGACGAGCGCCGAACGCGGTGCCGGGGATCTGCGACACCGGCGCCACCGTGATCAATCCGAATACCGGCCAGCCGGTCACCGAATGTACCCTGCGGGCCCTGATCGAGACCTTGAACGACGGCCAGCCCACGCCGGCACCGGTTCACGTCGGTCTGGTCGACTGGATCGAAACCGAAGGCAGCGTGCCGACCACGGTCATCCGTCCGCAGACACCGCTGCCGCCGATCCGCTGGCCCCTGCATCTGGACGGCACCACCCACCCGGACTTCGACCCGGACACCGCGCTGGTGCGCCTGGTCATTGACGGCAGCGAACTGCCCGGCTCCGACCCGCTTGATGAAAATGGCCTGGTCATCCAGTCGCCGGGTTCGGGCAGTCATATCGAAGCGCTCAATATCCGAAACTTTCCCGGGGTCGGCCTGGCCATCATCGCCAACGGGGTACAGGTCAATCACAGCCGAATCGGGACCAACAATGTCGGCAACATGGCCGCACCCAACCTGGCTGGCGTGCTGGTCAACGGCAGCAACAACATCATCGGCAACCCGCCGCTGCTACCTGCACCGGGGCCGGCCAGAATTGCCAGACGCAACGTGATCTCCGGCAACACCAACCTGGGCATCCAGGTGGTCGGCGGCAGCAACAACCGTATTGCCGACAACTACGTTGGCACCAACAGCGCTGCCGTAGCCGCGCTGCCGAACGGCAACTTTGGCATCGTGGTCGAAAGCGACGGCAATCTGATCGGTGATGCCAGCGCTTTCGACGGCGTCGAGCGCTTCGCCGAGAATTTCGTGTCCGGGCACAGCATCGCTGGCATCCTGGTCACCGGTTCATCGAATCAGATTCGCTGCAATGTGCTGGGCTGGCGCGGCGCGCTGACCGAGCCGCTGAGCCCGAATGCGGATGGCATCGTGCTGCGCGCCGCGGCGATGGGCAACACCATCGGCATGGCGCTCTGCCCCAACATCGTACTGGCGTCGGATACGGCCTTGCGCCTGGGCACGGTCGACGACCCGATCGGCAGCGACACCGTCATCCGCCACAACGTCATCGGCACCACGCCGGCGCTGGCCGATCCGGCGCAGACGATGACGGCCGGAATCGATGCCCGCACCGGCGCCAATATCAGCATTGAGGACAACGTGATCGGTCACGCCCAATTCGGCGTGCTGATCGGCGCCGCAGCATCCCAGGTCGAGGTCGCCGGCAACCAGATCGGCGTGGCCGCCAACGGCACTGCACTGCCGGTCTTGCTGGGGATTGGCGACGCCGGCAGCAGCGGAACCATCATCGGCAGGCAGAATGCGCCCAACCTGATCGGCAACGCGCCGAGCGGCGGTGTTTTTCTCGATCCGGACAGCAGCGGCGCCAGCATTGCCCACAACCATATCGGCATCACACCAGACGGCCACAGCGCGCCGGTCGGCAACGGCATCTGGGTCGATGGCAGCGGTCATCAGATCGGCCCTGGCAATTTCATCGGCGAAACCGGCGAGAACGGCATCGTCCTGCAGTCCGATGGCCACGAGATCATCAGCAACCGAATCGGCACTGGCAACAAAGGGGAAACCTGGCCGATCGGCCTGATCGGTGTGCTGATCGATAGCGACGACAACTCGCTGACGGACAATCGCATCGGCCACGCCCAGTTCGGCATTCAGATTTCGGTCGGGCGGTCCGGCAATACCATCCAGCGCAATCTAGTCGGCACGGCCGGCGGCCTTGACTTCGGCAATGCGCTGGCCGGGCTGGTGGTCGCCGGAACCGACAATCTCATCGGCGGCCCGCAACCGGCTCACGCCAACCAGATCGGTTTCAACGGCGGGCCCGGCATTCGCGTCACCGGCAGTGACAATACTTTCCAACGCAACTTCATCGGTGTCACCGCCAACGGTATCGCCATGGGCAACGCAGGCCCCGGCATCGAGATCCACCCCAATGCCGGACCCAACCTGATCGGCGGTGAACCCGGCCTCGGCAATATTCTGGGCAACAACCAGGACGGCGTCCTGATCGAGGCCGACGGCCAGACGATCCGGGGCAATCGGATCGGCTGGACGCTGGATGGCAGCCTGCATCCCCAGCAATCGGCCGGCCTGAGCATCCTTGGCGGGGTCGGCGCCAGCCTGATCGAGGGCAACTTCCTGGTTCAGCCCGAGGGTCCGGCCGTGGTGCTGGCAGCCAATGCCGGCGCGGCCAATCTGATCCGATTCAATCGGATCGGCGCTGATGATGATGGCTTGCCGCTGGGTGGCGAACCCGGCACGGTCGGCATCGATGTGGCCGGCGGCAGCGGCACGCTGGTGATCGACAACCGAATCGGCTACACCGTGCACGCGATCGATATCGGGGCGTCAGCGGTCGACACCCTCGTCGCCGCCAACGCCCTTGGCGTACTCACCGACGGTACCGCCATGCCGCTGGCAGGCAGCGGCATCGTCAATCGAGGCCAGGCGACGGTGATCGGCGAGGACGGCCCACCCAATCTGATTGGAAACACCGGGCAACGTGCCATCCATGTCCTACCGGCCGCGACCAGCGCCGTCATCTTCGGCAACTGGATCGGCGTCACTCCGGCCGGCCATGCCGCCCCGGTCATCGGCCCCGGCATCCAGGTTTCCGGGCAGGGTCACGTGATCGGCTCGACAATGAACAACAACGTGATCGGCCATGCCAGTTTCGGCATCAGCGTCGGCATCAGCGGCTCGGGCGGGACCGGCAACCAGATCGTCGGCAACCGGATCGGCACCGGCTTTAATGGCGAGAGCTGGCCGATCACCGGCTCGACCGGCCTGAATGTCACCAGTTCCAACAATGTGATCCGGCGCAACGTCATCGGCAACGCCTTCAACGGCCTGCAGACCGCTCCCTCGAGCCAGGGCAACCTGATCCAGCGCAACTGGATCGGAGTTGACGACAATCTCAACAACGTCGGCAACCAGAACGTGGGCGTCATTCTCGGCGGCAGCAACAATGTCCTCGGCGGCATCCTGGTCGATCCGCCAGGCGGCGTCGAAGCCAACGTGATCGGCTTCAATCAGAGCGACGCGGTGCGGCTCGCGACCGGTAGCCAGGTCGTGGGCAACTGGATCGGAATGGCGCCGGACGGCACCCTGATCCCGAATCAGGGTGGTGGCGTGATCGTTTTGCCGCAGGCCGAGCAGGCTGTCGTCGGCGCCAGCCCTGAAAGCGGCAACCTGATCGCCGGCAATGGCTTCGGACTGCGCCTGTCCGCGCCGGCCAGCGTTGGCTTCAATTGGATCGGCGGCCTGCCCAGCCTGGGCTTTCCCGGCAATGGCGGCCATGGCGTCGAGATCGCGGCCGGTGTCAGCGGCGCCTTGATCGAGAACAACCGCATCCGCAACAACGACGGCGACGGCATTCGGCTGGCGGCTGACGCCGGTACCGGCAACCGGCTCAGCGGCAACCTCATGCAGGGCAATGCGGGCAAGGGTATCGATATCGGTCCGGGCGGACGCGATCAGGACCCCGGCGATTTCGATACCGGCCCGAACAATCTGCAGAACTTTCCCGAGTTCGTGCAGCGCGACAGCGGCTTCAACCCCGCGACCGGCCAGATCGAGCTGCGCTATCGCGTCGACTCCGATCCGGCCGCCTCATCCTATCCTCTCAGCGTCGAATTCTTTCTCGCCGACAGCGCGGCAACCGGCCTGCAGGGGGCCGTCTTTCTGGGCAGCTTGAGCTATCAGGCGGCCGATGCCGGGCAATGGGTCGACGCCGAATTCACCCCTCCCCCGGAGGCCGGTCTCCAGGAAAGCAGCCTGATCGTGGCCACGGCCACCGCGGCCGACGGCAGTACCAGCGAGCTTTCCGACGCCTTCGGCATGCTGCCGGAATTCAGTCTCGGCGGAGCGATTCAGAACCTTGCCGGCACCATCCGGCTGGTCAACGAGCCGCTCGAGGACAGCATCGAGATCAGCGCTCAGGGCGACGTCCCCTTCATCATGGACGAACCGCTCCATTCCGGCGAGCCCTATCTGGTCAGCATCGCCCCGGATGGCATGCCGGTCGGACAGAACTGCGAGGTTTTCAATGGCGAGGGCACGGTCGATCAGGGCAATGTCAGCGACATCCTGGTGGTCTGCAGTACCCCGCTGTACCAGCTCGGCGGGCAAGTCGAGGGCCTCGCTGGCAGCCTCACGCTGGTCAATCAGAGCAACGGCGATCAGGTAACGGTGTCCGGAAGCGGCAGCGTCGAATTCGTGTTTCCCGAACCTCTGGCGGACGGCGAAACCTGGATGGTCGTCATCAGCGTCCAGCCTGGCGGCCAGGTTTGCGAGGTCACGGCCGGCGCCAGCGGCGAGATTGACGGTGCCGATCAGCTCGGCATTGCCGTCGACTGTACAGCAGCGGAGGACGAACTTTTCCTGGACCGCTTCGAAACGATCCAGCCGAACTGATCCGGGCCGGCAGGGATGGCCGACGGAGCCGAAATCATCGAAAGATCATCGGCTCATCATGCCCGTCGCGGCCGTTCAGCCTACACATGGGGTCATCAACCCGGCGAGCCTTGCCTCGATCCGGGCAAACGTTCCAGACGCAACGGGAGACGACCATGAACGCGAAACTGCAACTGGCGTTGGCGGCAAGCCTGATCGCAAGCGCCTGCGACATTGAGGCCCTGGTCGATCAGGGCTCTGGGCCGGCGAGCGGAAGCGGGAACACCATCGTGGTGGACACCTTGAGCGACGGCAGCGATCCAGGCGCGTGCAGCCTGCGCGACGCGATCCGCTCGGCCAACGAGGCGGCGGCTTTCGGTGCCTGCCAACCGGGTCAGCCCGGCCAGGACACGATCGTCTTCGGCGTCAGTGGCGACATTGTTCTAAGCGAGGGCGCCATCGCCATCACCGGCGACCTGATCATCGCCGGTCCGGGTGCGAGCGAGCTGACGATCGACGGCAACCAGACCGCCGCCGTATTCGAGATCGAGGGCGGCGATCTCGGCCAGGCCAATGACGTGCTGATCACCGACCTGACCGTGTCCAACGCCGGTCTCCCGAATCTGGTTGGAACCGGTGCCATCCATGCCCAGGGGGTCGACAACCTGGTTCTGGAACGCGTCCATCTGGTCGACAATCCCTGGTCGGGGCTGTTTGTGGATTTCCGTCCCAGCACCGTCACCCTCCGCGACTCGGTGATCAGCGGCAATCAGCGCATCGGGATCTACTCGCTGGCCGGCGAGCCGTTCCTGATCGAAGGCGCCACCGTCAGCGGCAATGCCGGCGGCGGCATCTACTGCGCCTGTGACCTGCGGATCATCGGCAGCTCGATCAGCGGAAACGGCGCCGGTTTGATCACCGAGGACGGCGGCGTGTTCGTATTCGAAGGCAATCTGCTGATCCATGACAGCCTGGTATCCGACAACAGTACCTCGTCGGTCGGCGGCGGCGTCAATTTCCACGGCTTCAACCTCGACATCCAGCGCAGCACGATCAGCGGCAATCAAAGCGATTTCGCCGGTGGCGGCGCCTTTATCCAGGTGTTTTCGCAGGGCCTCATCGCCGACAGCGTGATCCACGGCAACCAGGCCGGCAGCGACGGCGGCGGCATGATGCTCCGACAGTTCGGCGGTTCCGGCAGCGCGCCCAGCCTGCGCATCGTCAATACCACGATCTCGAGCAATCTGGCCCAGCGTGGAGGCGGTCTTGCGGTCCACCAGCAGGCCTTGCACCTGGCCCATCTGGAACATGTCACGATTGTCGACAACAGCGCCAGCCACCCCAGCTTGAGCCTGGGGGGCGGGATCTCCTTCCGCACCAATACCGGCCAGATCCGCCTGTTCAACTCCATCGTCGCCAACAACCAGGCCGCCGATTCGCACGGCGCCGATGTCGTCGCCTGGACCTCGGCGGTCGCCAATCCGCAGCTACCGTCCGATGTCGAGACGGACCAGACGCTGGAACTGGACTACAGCCTGGTGACAGACGCCGACGGCTTCTCGCCGCTGGGCACGGGCAATCTGTTCGACGCGGATCCGCTGCTCGGCGCGCTGGCCGACAACGGCGGACCGACCCTGAGCCACCATCCGACGTCCGCCAGCCCGGTTCTGAACGCTGGCAATCCGGCCTTCGCCCCGCCGCCGGACCATGATCAGCGCGGACCCGGCTTTCCGCGCGTACTCGGTGGTCGCGTCGACATGGGCGCCATCGAAGGCGACTTCGACCGCCTGTTCCAGGACGGCTTTGAAGTGCTGATCCCGCAGATGTAGACCTAGCGATCGGGGCGATCGGGGCGATCGGCACGAATCGAAGCTGCCAGGCGCGCCTTGCGGGCCAATCGCGTCGAAATCACCGAATCGTCATGACCTGATCATGCGCTCCGGCAGCGGGGTTGCTTGAATCGAAGACGCAGTGATTCGTTCATCACCGGGAGAGACTCATGAAAAATCGTATTGCGAATGCTCTGGTCGCAGCGGGCCTGCTGGTCGCCAGCGCCAACGCTGTCGGGCAGACGCTATGGACCGGCAGCGCCTCCGAGGACTGGTTCAATGCCGCCAACTGGAGCAGCGGGGTGCCGACGGCGGCGAGCAGTCAGGTTCGCATCAACACGACCCATCCGAACCCGGCCATGATCGACGGCGCGGCTGCCGAGACCGGCTCCAGCTTTTCCGTTGGCCATACCAGCGTCGGCGTGTTGAGCATCAGCAACGGTGGCAGCCTGCAGTCGGGAACCAGTTCTGTTGTCGGCAGCCAGTCCGCCGGCGACGGCCGTGTGACCGTCAGCGGCGCGGGATCAATCTGGCAGGCGGGGTCGGCTTCGGTCGGCGGATCAGGCGTCGGTGAGCTGAATGTGCTTGACGGCGGTGCCTGGGAAGTGCTCAGCGGCACCACCAGTATCGGCCAGGCCGCCTCCGGGACGGGCCGCATTACCGTCAGCGGGACCGGCTCGATCGTGCAGTTCGACGGTCCGTTCTGGCTTGGCCATAGCGGTTGGGGCGAGATGACGATCAGCGCTGGCGGCCAGGTGTTCTTCAGCCAGACTTCGACCCTGGGTCAGGCCGGCAACAGCCACGGTGACTTGCTGTTGAGCGGCACCGATGCTGTGCTTTCCGGCAATCGCCTGCACGTCGGCAACAGCAGCAGCGGCAGCCTGCGGCTGGTCGATGACGGCACGCTGCGGCTGACCGGCACCGGTCTGCCGGCCAACTATCGCCTGGTTATCGGTGCCAATTCCGGCTCCGACGGAGAGGTCGTCGTCGGCGGACCGCCCGGCGAGTCGCCCGAGGCAGCGGGCCAGATGGACCTGGATGGCGGCATTCTGTTCAACAACGGCGCCGGCAGGCTGGTGTTCAATCACAGCGGCGAACTGAGCCTCCCTTTCCCGATCGAAGGCCCGGTCGGTGCCAATGCCTCAGCGCATATCGACTCGGAGAACGGCGTCACTCTGTTCTCCGGCCAGCCAAGCAGCTATAGCGGCAGCCTGAGCATCGATCAGAGCGCGACCTTCGGCGCCAGCGGTCAGCTTGGTGCCGTCGTCAACAACGGCCGCCTGGTGGCCAGTCCTGGCCGCTCCGCCACCCTGGTCATCGACGGCGACTACAGCCACGGCGAGCAGGCCGTGCTGGAGGTCCAGTTCGAGCCTGGACCGGCATTGGATCTGATCGAAGTCAACGGTGAGGCGAGCTTTGCCGGCGGCAGCATTGCGATGACGGTGCTGCCCGGCAACTACGGCAACCAGGTACTGGACGGCGTCTACCCGGTGCTGACCGCCAGCGGCGGCATCAGCGGTGACCTGACTGCGCTTGAAACACCAAACCCCAATGCATTCTCGCTGTTCGAGGAGGACAACACCCTATACGTTGAGGTCTTTGACCAGTTACATCGCGATCGTTTCCAGAACTAAGGAACCTTTGAATCATCATGCCCGGGCGCGACGGGAAGGTGGTCAAAGGTTCCTTGGCTGGCCGTTCGGCTCACTGAGTCAGCGGTGGGCACCCGGCCCCGGCTTGCTCGAAGCGATCGCAGAACAGGCTGTCCAGCACCGGAATCAGATACTGGCCGCAGCCGCTCAAACCGGGATCGTCGGCGCACAGCGGGAGGTCGGGTGCCGCTCGGGTGGTGTCGCCGATGCTGGCGGTCATCAACACTTCAAGCGCACCTGGCCAGGCAACGGTAAAGTTGAGCCTGATCTGGCCCTGGCCGTTGACTGGAAACCCGGCACCGGCGCTGCACTCGATCAACTGCCCGCTGGCAGGTGCGCCCGAGGCCACGCAGCTGGCCGTCGGCATCATGTTGCTGGCACCGGTGAAGTTGAATCCAGGTGGGGCGGCGAAACGCATCTCCAGGCTGCCCGCATTGCCGTCCCCGACATTCGTGTAGCGCGCCAGCACCGAGCCCGTCTGGCCGGGCCGAAGCACGGCCGGTGCATGGCTGAACTCGGTGTACAGCATCCGCGCCCGCGGCGGCTCGGCGGTGACAATGGCGCCATAGACGCCGCAGCCAACCGGAGGCTCGGTCTGAAGACACTCGGCGAAATCCTCCGGCCAGGGCTGATAGGCATGGCCGATGGTGCCGATGATGGTCAGCGGGCCCGGCACGTCAACCTGATCCGTCACGGTAAAGAACAGGTTGATCGCCGAGGTTTGCGGGTTCATGCCATCGAAGAAGGACGGCGTGGTGCAGCTCACGACGGTACCGGCGGAACCGGCATCCTGATCGCTGCAGGTCCAGACCACCTGGCCAGCGACGCCGGTGCGAACCAGGCCGGGTGGAATCAGAAAGCGGGCGGTGATCGTGCCGTGCAGGGCATCGAAGCCGAGATTGCTGAAGCCCGCGCTGATTCTCTGGTTAGTGGCACCGACCAGCATGGGCTGGTTGACATGCGCCCAGGCCGCGGGCACGAAGGTGGTCTGCGAGCGTCGATGCGGCACGATCCAATCCACACACTGGGTCAGCGAAATCACGTAGTTGGCCTGCGATGTACCGCCGCAAACGAGGGGCTCGGGAAGCGGTGCCAAAGCATGCTCCAGCGTCGCCTGCAGCTGCGATTGACCGGGCACGGGTATATCCCCGGCGACGTTGACCCGGACGCTGAGATAGGCGCTGTTCCAGATCGCCGCGCTCAGGAAGCTGCTGTAGTCACAAGTCAGATCCTGGCCGCTGGCGCTGCAGCTCCAGTTGGCGCCCTGCTGGCCGATAAAGCTGACGCCCTCCGGCAGGGTCATTCGGACAGTGAACGGTCCCTCCACGACGCCGGTCTGGTTGCCGTTCAGCAGAATGATGGAAAAGCCGATATGTCCGGCGCCGTCGGCACCGAGGCGATGGGTATCGAAGCTGGCCGGCGGGTAGAGCCTGAATTGAAACTGCGGTGATGTGCTGGCCAGGGCTGCTGTCGCCAGCAGACCACTGCCCGCGACCAGCGTGGACAAGACGAGAAGTAGCGCGCGCGCCATGACAGGTGCCCCCTTGAGACAATCAGCAGACAATCGATGCCTGTCAGCTTAGTCAGGCGCTCGGCAGCGCACTACCCCCCATTCAAGGGGGGCTGGCACCGGGGCAGTGGCACGCGCAATACCACCTTGGTTCCGCCTACCGTCCCTGGTTGCCAAGCAATGGAGCCCCGCAGCGCCTCGGCGCGGCTGCGCATGGTCCGGGTGCCCTGCCCCTGGAGGCTGACCCCCTCAAACGGCTCGGCACCGTCATCGGTGATATCCAGCAGCAGTTCATCGGCAGCCAGGGCCGCGACCCGGATTCGAAGCTGCCGCGGCTGGGCATGCTTCAGCGCGTTGCTGATGGCCTCGCGGATGATTCGATAAAGGTGCAGGGCGTGGCCATGGTCCAGCGCAGGATCCGGGAGGTCGAGCGACTGCTGCCAGTCCAGCTGAATCGCGCCGGCCGCCAGTCGACTCGCAGCTTCCTCACGAACCTCGCCCAGCACCTGGAGCAGCGTGCCCGGCGCACCGCGGGTGCGCGATACCACGTCGCGCAGGTCCTGCAGCGCGGCGCGCGCCAGATCGGCCTGTTCAGGCGTCGTGGCCGTATGGATCAGGTCCAGCAGTTTGGCGCCGATATCGTCGTGCAGATCACCGAATATCCGCTGTCTTTCCTCGGCGATGATCCTGGCCCGATGCAGGCGGTCCAGAGTCTGGGCCTTGTCGAGCTGATCGCGCTTGTCGGCCCGCTCGCGAAGCCATTGGGAGCGCAGGCGAAAGCAGTACCATGACACCCCGATCAGGGCAGCCAGCAACACGCCGATCAAGCTGGCCGGAAACGCAGTCACAGCGACCCGATCCGCTGATCCAGCTGATCCAGCTGATCGCCAGCGCTGACGCTGCGGGGATGATCCGGGCCCAGCGTCTCGACCAGGACGGGCACCGCCAGGCGCAGCGCCGCTGAGGCTTCGGCGGTGTCGCCGCCGCGCTCCAGACAGCTGGCGAAGTTGACCCTGAATAATGCGGTATGCAGATGCGAATCCCCCAACGCATCGGTCGCCAGGGCGAGCAGTCGACGCTGCACCGGCAAGGCCTCGTCACATCGCCCGGCCTGCATCAGGTTGAAAGCCAGATTGTTGTAGTCGGCCAGATCCGTCGCTGACGGACCGCCTGGCATGGCCTCGTTCTGGGCCACAAGCAGCTGGAGGACGCGAATCGCCTCGGCATGATCACCTCGCTGCGACGCCACGTGGGCGTAGAGATTACCCATGATGCGAACCGCCTCGGCCTCCAGCCCCAACTGCTCGACCAGGCGACGATAGCCGCGCTCGATCTGATCCCAGGCACTGTCGACCTGACCATCGAAAGCCAGCACCGCGGCCAGACCACCGCGGGTCTGATGGGTCAAGGGATGATCGTCGCCCAGCACCTGCTGGCGCGCGGCCAGCGTTCGGCGATAGATCGACTCGGCCTCGGAATAGGCGCCCAGATCCCGCAGGCTGACGGCGATCACCTCCAGCGCCTCGAGGGTGCGGGGATGCCAGGGTCCGAAGCGTGTCTCGGTTTCTTCAGCCACGGCGCGAGCCAGCTCGATCGACGGATCGTAGCGGCCCTGTTTGTGCAGCGTCATCGCCAGACGCCCCTGGACTTTCAGCTTCATGTCGCCGGACAGCGAGCTCGCCAGGCCCGCCTCGTCCAGCAGCGCTCGAAGGATCTGCTCGGCAGGCTCAAGGTGACCGCGCTGATCCAGCAGCGTGGCCTCATGCAAGCGGGCCTCGGCAAGCAAGGCCGGATATTGGCGATCGTCGCGCTCCAGTCGCTGGATCAGGCTACGAGCCATGTCCAGGGATTCGGCTTCGCGTCCGGCAGCCGCCAGTGCCGCGGCGCGATCCAGCGCCAGCGCCAGCTGCCAGTCGACCGCGGCCGCAAACTGCAGGTGCTCGGCCTGGGCCAATGCGGCCAGCCCCAGATCACCGCGTCCCAGACTGCTGTAGGTATTGCCCAGCGTTCGCTGCAGCTGTGCGGCCACGGCAGCCGGCAGGGCATCCGACTGCTCCAGCTTGACCCGCGCAATGTCGAGGACGTCGATCACAGTCAGACGTTCTCCGAGCGCCCGACCGGGATCTGCCGCGGTCAGCATGTCCTGCAGAAACTCGCTGATCGCCTCGCGCTCCGCCAGGCGCAGCTCTGCCTCCTGCCGCGCCCTGGACTCCGACCAGGCGAACCAACTCGATGCCAGGGTCGCCATCAGCAGGCCCAGCACGGCCACGCCGAGGCCGAACGCCAGCGCGCGGTGTCGCCGCATGAACAGCACCGACGCGTGCCTGATCGATGGTGGACGGGCCGCAATCGGCTGACGGGCCAGGTAACGCTCGATATCAGCGGCCAGTTCAGCCGCGGACCCGTAGCGCTGCGCCGGGTCGCTGGCCATCGCCTTCATGACTATGGTTTCGATATCGCCACGAGCCGCCGGCAGTCGCCGCGACAAGGGCGGCGGCGGCAGCCGACTGAGCGTCAGAATGGCGGCCGGCAAGGACTGCTCGCCGATGTCCGGATGCGGGGTCTGCCCGCTGAGCAGTTCGTATGCGATGACGCCCAGGGCATGCACATCCATGCGCGGATCCGCCTCAACCGTGCCGCTCAGCTGCTCGGGCGCCATGTAGGCCAGCGTACCGAGGATCTCGCCGGTCATTGTCATGCGGGTCATTTCGTCACCGCCCAGCACGTAAGCGACGCCAAAATCCACGACGCGCGGCTGCCCGGCTTCGTCAACGATGATGTTCTCCGGTTTCAGATCGCGATGAACGATCCCACGGGTGTGGGCATGATGGACCGCCCGAGCGGTCGCCGCGATCAAGGCCAGGCAGGCGTCCTTGCCCAAGGCCTGCGCTTTTGCATGGCGACGTAGATCCTGGCCGCGGACGTACTCCATGGCCAGGAATGGAACCTCAGCCTGCTCGTGCTCGACCGCACCGGCCGCATAAAGACGCGCAATACCGGGGTGTTCGAGCGCGCCCAGCAGACGAATTTCGCGCTTGAACCGGTGCTGAAAATCTTCACCGAGACGGGGACTACGCACTATCTTGAGCGCAATCTCCCGGTCGGCGACGGGATCATGCGCCAACCAGACCCTTCCCGAAGCCCCCTCGCCAAGCACACGAAGCAGTCGATAGGGCCCGAAGTTCAAAGACTGGCTCCGATCAGGCCGCGACGCACGGCCTCCAGCGTTGCCTCGGCGCGCGAGTTGACGTTCAGTTTGCGATAAACCGACTTCAGGTACCCGGCCGCAGTATTCCGGGTCACACCCAGTTGCCCGGCCACATCGCGGAGACTCAAACCCCTGGCGATCAGGCTCAGGGTCTCGCGCTCACGTGGCGACAGCTTTTCCTCCGTCGTACTCTGCTGTGGCGCAAAAACCTGCAGCAGCCTCCTGGCGATCGCGGGCGACAAGGGCGGCTCGCCCGCCAGCATACCGAGCAGCGACCGGGCCAACTGCGCCTGCGGCTGGTCCTTGAGCAGATAGCCGGTGGCGCCGGCGCGCAGAGCCGGAAACAAGTGAACATCGTCGGAGAAGATGGAAGTCACCACGCGCTGGCAAGCCGGATAACGCTCGGCCAGAGCGGCCACGACATCGACGCCGGAACCATCCGGCAAACCCAGATCGATCAGAGCGAGGTCAAAGATCGCGCCTTCGTCCAGCAGTGCCAAGGCCGTCCCGACCCGATCGGCGTGCCGAAGCGCCACGCCGGGAAAGCAGTGTTCCAGCAGCGCCTTGAGCACTTCCGCCGTGGCGGGTCGGTCTTCGACAATCAAGGCATGCCGGATCATGGCGCTGGGGGCGGGATTGACAGTCACCAAGCCGGTTCCCCTCATTCAGCAGGCTCGGGTTGCGGGGCCGCCAAAGTCAGCGGCCACTGGCACCCGATGTCAGCCCGGCTCAAGCGCGGCAAGGCGGCCGCGCCGAAACGCCGGAGCGCGATCCCCGCCGGTTCCATCGCTGCGGCGAGGGCTATCGATCAGCTCAACGCGATGGCTCGCGCCGAGCATCCCGCAGGATGTCGAACTGAACGATATGGCGCTGCTGGTCGTCGGCACCGCGCTGGCCAGGCTGACTGGCGCCGTGACGACCCAGATACTTCATGTTGTCGGAGGGTGGCATCCTGAATACCAGCAGCGCTCGCTGACACTCGGGAATGGGCCGATCGGCGATCAGGGTCAACCAGGGATGATCGCTGATCTCGGCGACGGTCACCGGGATGTCGGCACCGCCGAGCCGGTCCAGATCGGCCAGGGCGCCGGCATACTGACGCGCTCGCCCGCGGCGATCCAGGCTAAGGTTGGTACTGAGGCCGGCACACATCTCCTCGGCCTTGCGCAGCGTCTCGCTGCTGAGCGTGTCAAACGGAAAATTGTCGCGCACTGGTCCTCTCCTCCCGGGCGGCTACCCCGTGATTATAGCGATCAGCGGATGGCATGAATCGGCCAAAGGCATTACTTTGCGGCCCGACCGGGGCAGTCCGGCCGCTGGTCCACCCCGTCCGGAGGCGCGCGGGCCGGGCTTCATGCCCAATTGACGCCGCTGGCCTGACAATCGCCGGATGGGGATGCATAAGGCTTTCTGGATTGTGGCGACGCTGATCGGCCTGGCGGCGATGTCAGTCGGTTGCCTGGCGCGCGGGAGCGGAATCATGGAGTCTCCAATTGACGAATACGAAGCGGCGCTTCAGCGCTTTGCCGGTTCTGAATCGGCGATCGATCTGGGGCTGAGCCGATTCGCAGAGAGCTACGCGGACCTTACCAGTCCCGATCTGAGCGACCGCATGGCGGCCTTGTACGCCGAGTCGATGTTTTTCAATGACACCCTGCACAGCTTTCATGATCGCTCGGGCCTGGTCGACTACATGGCCCGAACGGGCGCTGGCTTGAAGGAGAGCCGGGTCGAGATCCGCCAGGTCATGCGCGATGGCCCGGATGTGTTTGTGCGCTGGACCATGGAGTTTCGAACCCGGGCTGCAGGGCGAGATATTCATTCTCAGTCCATCGGCATGACGCACCTGCGATTTGACGACGAGGGCCGCGTCGTCCTGCACCAGGACTTCTGGGATAGCGGCCACGCCCTGTATGCCCACCTGCCGATCGTCGGTTTCGCGGTCCGGCGGGCTCGCGACCGCATGTAGTGGTGGCGGCAGGCCGGCTTGCGATCGCGCTGATGGTGGTCTGGCCACTGGCGGCGGTCGCCAGCTCCTGGCCAGTGCTGCCTGAGGCTGAGCCCGCGCCGAGCCTGACACCGTGCTCGGAACTCGAATTGCGAGTGGCTGGGCTGTTCCGGGTCGGCATCGCTCGGCTGTATCTGGATGACTGTGCCAACGCATCGGAGCGCGTGCTCGATGCGGTCCCCAAACGCTTCTCCCTGGAGCTGGCGCGCAGCCTGCGCGGCGCGGACCTCAACCAGACCGCCGTGGACCTGCTCACTGCCAACCTGCACTTGAATTCGGCCGAAGCACTGCCAGCGCCGTTGGCCTGCCTGGCTGACGCCTATGTGGACGTCGCTCGGGGTGATCGCTATGACGTGATCTACCGCCCCCGCGAGTCGTTGTCGCTGTACCTCAATGATGAATTGCTGAGACGCTGCGAAGACTCGGGCCAGGGAGAGAAGTTTTTTCTGATCTGGTTCGGCGACGCTCCCTTTCATCGCCGCTTGCGCGACGAACTGCTCAATCGCGCGGCACACCACGCCGGCTGAGGCTCAGGACACCACCATCACCGGGCAGCTTGCATGGCGCAGCAGATGGTCGCTGACACTGCCCAGGAGCCACTCGCGCAGCCGGCCCTGACCGCGACGACCGACCACCAGAATCGGCCGGTCGCATTCGTCCAGATACCGCAGCAGCGCATCGCGCGGATCGCCACCGAGCAGCACCGGCTCGATATCGACCCGCCGCGAGCCGGCGCGTGCCAGCGACTCATCGAGCAGCGCGGCGCCGATTTCCTGCTCGGGAAAGCCGGCTTGAATGGTCGCAGCGGGCAGCGCCGGACGTCGAACATCGGCCGCAGGGCTCACGCTGCTGCTGACGACATGAACCAACCGAACCGGCAGCCTGAGGGTCTCGGCCAGTTCCAGACCGAAATCCAGGGCGCGAGCGGCGCCGCCACTGTCATCGATAGCGATGATGAGGGAGGTACGGTCGAATCCCATGCCGGCTGCTGATTACCTCGCGGTCAAGCCTGCGGTGCGCGCTGGCCCCGCGCTCAGCCGTAAAGCTCCAGCAGCAGCCCGAGCCGGCCGCGCACCCAAGCGCTGACCGGCGTCAGCTCGACATCGAAGCGCTCGGCCAGCCGATCGGTATCGACCAGCGGCCCCGGCCCCGGCATCGCATCGATGCCGGCATACAGCGCGGACACCACCCGGCCCATATGGGCGCTGCCGGCCATGTGGCTCAGGGTATCGGCGAAATCATCCACACTCTGCGGGGCGAAATGGACTTCGCGACCATAGACCTCGGCCAGCAACCGGCACAGTTCCGGCCCGTTGACCGCTTCAGGGCTGGCAATGTCGATGATTTCTCCGCCCGCATCGGCATTCAGACAGGCCACGGCAATGCGCCCCTGATCCTCGGTCGCCGTCCAGTTCAGCCGTCGTCTGGCGCTCAGCGGCGGGTAGCTCAGGCGACCGTAATCGCGAATTTCACGGATCAGATGGGGCCAGACCAGGTTGGCCAGATACAGCGTCGGCCGCAGCACCACAGTGTCGATGCCGCTGTCGAGGAAGCGTCGACTGATCCGTCGCAGCCCGGTGACGAATTCACCCTCCGGCATGTCGTCACCGCAATAACCACCGGTACTGAACACCAGGCGCCGGATGCGTCGATCGCGCCCGGCCCGGATCAGATGGTCGACCATGCGCTCAGCCTCATCCGTGCCCGGCAGCACCGGCAGATGAAAGAACACCGAGTCGATGCCGTCCATGGCCTCGCGTACGGCCTCGACATCAAGCAGGTCGGTCTCTGCAATCTGGACCCGGGATGACAGCTTCTCGGCTGCCGCGTCGACATCGCGGGAGGCCGCGCGCACCTGCAATCCGGCCTCGAGCGCGGCGTCAACCACAGGATGTCCCTGGGTGCCGGTTGCTCCGAAAACAAGCAGCGATTGGATCGTCATGATGCGAAATCTCCTGTGCGTCTGGGCCGGCTACATCCCCGGAAAGCCGCCCCCTGGCAGGCGCTTCATCAGCTTCGCCATGGCGCCCTTGTTACCCACCTTCTTCATCATTTTCTGCATTTGCTTGTGCTGCTTCAGCAGTCGATTGACATCCTGCACCTGGGTCCCCGAACCGACCGCAATGCGGCGCTTGCGCGAGCCATTGATGATGTCGGGAAAGCGACGCTCGTTGGGGGTCATCGAATTGATGATCGCGACCATGCGGCGGGTCTGGCGATCGTTCATTTGCGCCCGGGCCGCTTCCGGCAGGCGGCTCATGCCCGGCAGCTTGTCGACCATCGCCCCGAGGCCGCCGAGCTTCTCCATCTGCAGCAGCTGGTCGCGCAGATCGTCCATGCCGAACCGGCGCGCGCCCTTGCCAACCTTGGCGGCCAGCTTGCGCGCCTGCTGCTGATCAACCTTGCGCTCCACTTCCTCGACCAGGCTGAGCACATCGCCCATGCCGAGGATGCGCGAGGCCAGGCGGTCAGGATGAAACGGCTCCAGGCCATCGAGCTTTTCGCCGGTGCCGAGGAACTTGATCGGCGCGCCGGTGATCTGTCGCACCGACAGGGCGGCGCCACCGCGGGCGTCGCCATCGGTCTTGGTCAGCACCACGCCGGTCAGCGGCAGGGCGTCATGGAAGGCGCGGGCGGTGTTGGCCGCGTCCTGGCCGGTCATGCTGTCGACCACGAACAGCACTTCGACCGGCTTGATGGCAGCGTGGACGCGCTTGATCTCGTCCATCATCGCCGCGTCAACAGCCAGGCGGCCGGCGGTATCGAGGATCAGCACATCGGCGAACTGACGCCGTGCCTGGACCACCGCCTCTTCACCGATCCGCACCGCATCGTCGCGACTGTCGGCGCGGAAGAAGCTGGCCCCGACCTGGCCGGCCAGGGTTTCAAGCTGGTCGATGGCGGCCGGACGGTAGATGTCGCAGCTGGCCAGCAGCACTTTCTTGCCGTGGCGCTCCTGAATCAGCCGGGCCAGCTTGCCGGCCGTGGTGGTCTTGCCCGCGCCCTGCAGACCAGCCAGCAGGATGACCACCGGCGCGGGCTGATCGAGACGCAGCGTGGCGGCGTCGCCGCCCAACACGCGCTTGAGTTCGTCGTGGACGACCTTGATCAACGCCTGGCCGGGCTTGAGGCTGCCGACCACGTCCTGGCCCACCGCGCGACGGGTAGTCTCGGCGATGAAATCCTTGACCACCGGCAGCGCCACGTCGGCCTCGAGCAGGGCCACCCGGACCTCGCGCATGGCCTCGCGGATATTGTCTTCGGTCAGTCGACCGCGCCCGCGCAAGCGGTCGAGGGAGTCGGTAAGGCGTCTGCTGAGCTGATCAAACATGCTTGGAAATGCTGCCTGGTCTTGGGCTGGTCCTGATCAGTCATTATACTGGCGAGGTGTTCCCGTCAGCAGACTGCCTGCGTTGTCCGCCACCCTACTGATTTCCCTGCTTACCGGGCTGTGCTATCTCGGCTCCGGCCTGTGGCTGGCGCTGGGCTTTTTTCACGGGCGCCGCGGCTGGCGCCGGGTCGGCCTGGCGCTGGCGATCATCGCCGTACCCGGCCACGTCCTGCTGGTCTGGCAGGCGATGCGTACGCCGCTGGGCTGGGACGTCAATTTCGTCAACAATCTGGCCCTGGCCGCGCTGATCATCGTCCTGGTGCTGCTGGGCTCGAGCCTGCGCTCGCGCATGATCGAAGCCGGAATCATCGCTTTCCCCGGCGCCGCCTTGAGCGTTTTCCTGATCTGGCTGGCGCCGCTGGATCCGCTGGTGCTGGGCTATTTGAACCGGACCCTGGAGCTGCATGTCTTCAGCTCGCTGCTGGCCTACGGCCTGCTCAGCATCGCCGCGCTGACCGCCATTTTGCTGGCGGCCCAGGATCATCTGCTGCGCCACCGCCGCCCCTTGCGCCAGCTGGAGCTGCTGCCGCCGCTGACCGTGCTGGAGCGGCTACTGTTCCGGATGATTGCGGTCGGCTGGCTGCTGCTGAGCTTGAGCCTGGCCACCGGACTGATGTTTCTGGATGACCTGTTTGCCCAGCATCTGGCCCACAAGACCATCCTGTCGCTGGCCTCCTGGCTGCTGTTCGGGCTGCTGCTGCTGGGGCGCTGGTGGCTGGGCCTGCGCGGCCGCGTCGCCGTGCGGATGACGCTGATCGCCATGGCGACCCTGGTGCTGGCCTATTTCGGCAGCAAGCTGGTGCTGGAAGTGATCCTGGATCGCAGCTGGTCGTCGCCGATCAGCCTCGAAACGGTCGCTGGACATGACTGAGGTTCCGCTAGGCGGGCTGTTCGCCCTGCTGGTTGTCCTGATCATCCTCTCGGCATTTTTTTCAAGCTCCGAGACCGGTCTGGTCGCGCTCAATCGCTACCGCCTGCGCCATCATGTCCAGGCCGGCAATCGCGCCGCCCGTCTGGCCAACCGCCTGCTCGACCAGCCCGATCGGATGTTCGGCCTGATCCTGCTGGGCAACAATCTGGTCAATATCCTGGCCGCCTCGATCAGCACGGTGATTGCCCTGCGCCTGCTGGGCGAAGCGGGGATCTGGGTGTCGACCGTCGTACTGACCGTCGTCATCCTGATCTTTGCCGAGCTGGCACCAAAAACGCTGGCGGCGGTGAATCCGCAGCGCATCGCCTATCCCGCCAGTTATATATTGACCCCGCTGCTGAAGCTGCTCTATCCGCTGGTGTGGCTGATCAACCTGCTCGCCGCCGGCGTGTTGCGTCCGTTCGGGATCCGCCGCGCCAGCGTCCAGGGCGACACGCTCAACCGGGAAGAGCTGCGCACCCTGCTGAAGGAAGGCGGCCGCCATATCTCGCTGGACCATCAGCAGATGCTGCTCAACATCCTCGACCTGGAGCACGGCACGGTCGACGATGTGATGGTGCCGCGCCAGGATATCGTCGGCCTCGATCTCGACGCCGACTGGGAAGAGATCCTGCAGGCCCTGACCCAATCGATCTACACGCGCATGCCGGTATGGCGGGGCGACCTCGACAATATCGTCGGCCTGCTGCATATCCGCACCGTCATGTCGAAGATTGCCCAGAACCGGCTCGACCGCGAGGTCCTGGCGAAAGCCGTGCGCAAGCCCTATTTCATCCCGGAGGGAACCTCGCTGACCCGCCAGCTGCTGGAGTTTCAGGGCCGCCAACGCCGTATGGGACTGGTCGTGGATGAATACGGCGACATCCAGGGTCTGGTCACGCTTGATGACATCCTCGAAGAAATCGTCGGCGAGTACACCACCGAAAGCGAGAGTCGTCAGAAGCTGATTCGAAAGCAGGAAAACGGCAGCTGGATCATCGACGGCAGCGCCACCGTGCGGACATTGAATCGGCGCTTGGAGTGGCAGCTGCCGACGACCGGCGCCAAGACCCTGAACGGCCTGATCCTTGAACAGCTGGAGTTCATCCCTGATGGACGCACCTCGCTGCGGATCGGGGACCTGGTCTTCACGATTGTCGACATGGTCGACAACCGGATTCGCAAAGTCCGCGTCCGCCTGCTCAGCGAGGACGACGACTGATCCGGCCGGCCGTCGCCGACGACTCAGCGCTCTTCGAGCATCGCTTCAAGCTGGCGCAGCAACTGCGGCCAGTCGACCAATCGGCGATGACCGATCACATCCAGGCGCGGCAAGGAACGGCCCTCGACGATGTAGAAGCCGCCGGAGTCATGTGGCGCAACGCCGTCGATCTGGCAGATGTTATTGGCCAGGCGACAGGCCAGGCCGGCGCGGCGGTAGGGGAAATCTTCAAAGACACGCAGCACTGTCCCGGATAACAGGGCGCCGCCAGCGCCGCCCAGGCTCGACAGATTGTTGACGGCGCGCTGACTGATCCGACGCCGCCGCACATCCTCGTGGGTGAACAGGCGCGCGTCCATGGCCACCGGCCGCCAATCCAGCAGGCGCAGATTGCGCGCCCAGCCCGACACCTGCCCTTCCATCCGCCCGAAGTTGAAGGCGCCGGTCAGGTCGAGCAGGTCGAGCCGTTGAAACTCCAGCTGGGCCGCCACCGCGGGCAGGGTCCCGAACGGCCGCTCGACCGCCAGGCCACTGAGCCGAATCGCTCCGGAAAAGGCATGGATATCGATATCACCGGTGAAATCCAGGCGCTGGCCCCGGTAGACGATGCCCGGAAAGAATCCAGCCACGGTGCCGCCGAACTCGGGCCATCCAAACAGGCGGGTCAGGTCGGCCAGATCCACCGGCTCCAGACGCGCATCCAGCTCCACGCCGGCGCCCGCTTCATCGTCCGGCAGCCAGCCGAAGCGATCGATCACCACGGCACCGTCCAGCAGCGGCAATCGCAGCGGTTCGGCGAGCTGTATACCGCCGTCGGTTCCCGGACCCAGGCGCAGCCGCGCCGCGCCGAACGGCAGCCCGTAGAGCGCCAGACCACCCCAGTCGAGCGCGACCGACGCGCCGTCAGCACCGAGCGTCAAGCGTCCCACCAGGTCGCTCAGCGCCAAACGCTCGGCGGGGTCGATCGCGCTGATCAAGGAAACCAGCAGCTCGGCGACCGGCGCCTGATCCTGCAGCCAGGCCAGTCGGCCTTCCAGCGTTCCCTCGATGGCCAGGCCCGGGAATCCGGCCGCCGCCGCCGGACCGTCGGCCCAGCGTGGCCAGAATCGGGCCAGATCGACTTCGAGCCGCTCCAGCTCGATCCGGGTAGGTCGCCATCCGGTCTCGCTCTCGGCGAGATCCGCACTGCCTTCCAGACGCAGGGCGTCACCGTCGTCAAGGCGAAACTCGCTGACTCGCCAGAAGCCATCGTCTTCGGCCAGCTGCCATTCGAGCCGCAAGTCCGGTTCCGGCGGCGGCAGGTAGAGGCTGCCGAGCAGGGCCTCACCGGCGCGCTGGATGAGGCGGCCACCGAGCTCGCGCCGCGCGAGATCGGCCCAGCCCTCCAACTCCAGGGCCAGGCCTTCGGCCGCGTACAGCCCGTCGACGCTGTCGATCAGGCCCTGATCAAGCTGCACGCGACCGGTCAGCCGCGAATCGGCATACTCAATCCGACCAGACAGCAAACCATCGAGCTCGGCCAGGCCCAGCTCGTCCGACAGCAGCGATCGCAACGGCGCCAAGGCCAGCTCATCCAGCTGCAGGCTGGCGCGCAGCGCATCCGGGGCCTGCGGAGACACGCTCGCCCGAACCGCCCAGCCCTGCTCGACCAGCTCGAATTGCCAGTCCTCGTCCTGCTGTTCGATCGTCAGATTCGCGCTCAGCGTCATCGCCGGGCGCTGCCCCCGCCATTCCAGCCGACCGCGCTTGCAGTGGGGCGGCGGGCTCGCTTCCGGGCGCTCGCAGATCACCGTCACATCACCGAACGGCGCTTCGCCCACCGGGCCCAGCTCGCTGACCGACAAGCGCCAGCCCGGGTCGTCGCCGGCCGGCCGATAGGCCAGCGCGATACCCGACCAGACCAGATCACCGAAGCGGCCCGGACCGGACTCCAGACTCAGTTCCGCGGCGTCGACAGGCCCAAACAGCAGCCCAGCCAGTAGCACGCTATAGTAGTGATATGGCTTCATCGAGCAATCAACGGGGCATCCGCGACCTGAGCATCCTGGTGGTGGATGACCATCTGATCAATCGCGAGTTTCTGCAAGCCGGGCTGGGCCGCTTCGCTGGCCGCCTGACCAGCGCCGCCAGCGGCGCCGAGGCCGTGGCGCTGGCAGCCCGCGAACACTACGACGTCATCGTTCTCGATCTTCACATGCCTCGCATGGATGGGCTGGCTACCGCTGAGAGGATACGCGAACTCGACAGTTCCACGGCTTCCGCCCGTCTCATCATTCTGACTGCCGATACCCGCGACGAGGAACGGCGCCGTTTGCTGGGCGCCGGCATCGACGCCTATCTGAACAAGCCGATCACGATCGAAGCCCTGGTCCGGGCTATTGAAGCCATCTGCCGTTCGGGCCAGGCCGGCGCAGGCGGCGACAGCGGCCGCGACTCGCCTGGATCGCTGATCGACAACGACCGGGCGCTTGCGGCCGCCAATCAGGATCAGGCGCTGGCCAGCCGACTGCAGCAGATGCTGGCCGATGAGCTGAGCGCCCGCCTGCCCGAGCTCGACCGGCTGCTGGCCGACCGCCAGCATGAGGCCGCAGCAGCCCTGCTGCACCAATGGGCAGGTGCCGGCGGCTACGCGGGTGCCAGCCTACTGGTGCGGAGCTGCCGCGATCTGCGTCAGTGCCTGCTGGAAGGACCATCGGCGACCGTCGGCGCCGAGTATCTGCAACTCCTGCGGATGGCCCACGCCTCGCAGGCGGCCCTGCGCGTCACTCCGGTGTCGCCCGCGATCAGCAAACCCAGCCAGCACCGCTGAGGGCCGGGTTGACGGCGCCGAGCTCAAGCGCGCGCCTGATCCAGCTGCCTGCGCATTTCCCGCACCGCCCCTTCCAGCCCGACAAAGACGGCACGGGCAACAATGGCGTGGCCGATATTGAGCTCACGGATCTCGGGCACGGCGGCGATCGGTCGTACATTGTGATAGTGGAGCCCGTGCCCGGCATGGACACACAGCCCCAGCTCTGCGCCGTAGCGGGCCGCCGCGACTATCCGGGCCAGTTCTTCGGCGCGCGCCTCGCCGACCGCATCGGCGTAGTTCCCGGTGTGCAGCTCGACGACCGGCGCGCCGCAGTCAACCGCGGCCGCCAACTGAAGCGGGTCCGGGTCGATAAACAGGCTGACCCGGATACCAGCGGCCGCCAGGCGCTCGCAGGCCTCGCGCACCCGCGTTCGACTCGCGCGCACATCCAGGCCGCCTTCGGTGGTCAGCTCCTCGCGCCGCTCCGGCACCAGGCAGACATCGGCGGGGCGGACCCGCTCGGCAATCGCCAGCATGTCATCGCTGACCGCCAGCTCCAGGTTCATGCGCGTGCAGATCAGCTCGGCCAGCAGGTCGACATCGCGATCCTGGATATGGCGACGGTCTTCGCGCAAGTGGATGGTGATGGCATCAGCCCCGCCCTGCTCGGCCAGCGCGGCCGCCTGGGCCAATGAGGGGTAGCGCGTTCGCCGCGCCTGGCGCAAGGTGGCGACGTGATCGATATTGACGCCTAGCTCTATCGGGTTCATGACTATCCGGGTCCTGTCTTGTCTGGGGTGCGCGAAGCGCGCGTCTTGATGAACAGTTCGCGAGTCTTCAACGGCCGCCCGCCAAGCTGAAAGTCGAGCAGGCGGCGGCTGAGATTCTGCGCCTCTCTGGCCGTATCGGGCCCCGCGTCGCCATTCCCGCTCAAGGCCAGCAACGCGCGGCCGGAAAATGTTTCCGGGCCAGGCCCCGCCACCGGCAGCGGGCCCGATTCGGCGACGATTCGATAGTATCGGTCAGCGTCGATCGGCGCACCGGTGAGGCCATCCCGGCTCAGATCGGGTACCACGCCCAGCCCTTCCAGCAGCGCCATCTCGAAGCGGCGCAGCACCGGCTTGAACCCGGCAAGGCCGGGCTCGGCCAGCGCCGCCAGCGCCTGCTCATAGGCCAGAAACAGTGCCGGCTGCGCATCCTCGCGCCCCAGCAGACGCAGCAACAGCTCGTTGAGATAGAGTCCGCACCACAAGGCCTCGCCCTGCAGTGCTGCGCGACTGCCGCGCGGCTCCAGCAAGGTGACCGTGCCGAGCTCGCCGCGACCCTGCCAGGACGCGGACAAGGGCATGAAGGGCTCGGCCAGCCCGCGCCAGGGCGACCGGGCACCGCGGGCGCCACGCGCAACCAGGCCAACCCGGCCACACTCCGATCCAAAGGCTTCCAGCAGCAGGCTGGACTCTCGCCAGGGCCGCCGGTGCAGCACCCAGATCGGCTGCGAGGCCTGTCGGCTCATGCCTCGCGCCGGGAACGGCCCGGCGCCGAGCCCTGCCCGCGCTCAGACCGGCTAGCGGCGCTGAGTCTGGCGGACCATCCAGGCTCCAAACAAGGGCGCCGCGGGCTGACACTCAACGCGCTAGCGCGCGTAGCCCAGCTCATCCAGCGCACCGTCGTCATCCATCCAGCCCGAACGGGTACGCACATGCAGTTCCAGATGCACGGGCATGCCCAAAAGCTCCGCGATCGCCTGCCGGGCGCGGCTGCCGACCCGCTTCAGCACCTGGCCCTGGCGTCCGATCACCATCCCCTTGTGACGATCCTCGGCGACCAGAATCAGGGCATTGATCAACAGCCGGCGCTGCTCACGCTCGAAGCCTTCGATGACCACGGTCAGACCATAGGGAATTTCCTGATGCAGCTGCAGCATCAGCTGCTCGCGCACCATTTCGGCGGCCAGGAAGCGCTCGGAGCGATCGGTGAACTGCTCCAGGTCGTACTGAGGCGGCCCCTCCGGCACGAGGCGAAACAGCTCATCAACCAGGCTGTCGACACCCTCGCCGCGCCGCGCGACCAGATACAGCACCGCGTCGAATGGCTGCCGCTCGGTCAAACGGGCGGTCTGTTCCAACAGCTGGCTGCGATCAGCCAGGAGGTCGACCTTGTTGAACGCCAGAATCCTGGGCCCCTCGAAACGAGCGACCAGATCCAGCGCCAGGCTGTCTTCCTCGGTCCAGTGGCTGGCGTCGATCACCAGCACCGCCACGTCAACCCCCATTCGGGTATCCGCGGCGATCCGATTCAGGCGCCGATTGAGCGCGTGATCTCGACGCCGATGGAGGCCCGGGGTATCAACGATGGCCAACTGGCCGCGCGGGTCGCTGTGAATACCGAGTATGCGGTGGCGGGTAGTCTGCGGCTTGTGGGTGACGATGGCGAGATGCTCACCGATCAGCGCATTGAGCAGGGTCGACTTGCCGACGTTGGGTCGGCCGAGCAGGGCCACATGGCCAAAGCGGCTCGGCGCAGCGGCGTCAGTCATCAGCTATCTCGCTTCGTTCGGCGGCGCGGACCGGCAGCTTGGCCAGCAAATCGGCATGCATCCGTCGGGCGGCCGCCTGCTCCGCCTTGCGCCGGCTGCTGCCCTCGCCCTCGACCGGCGCTGCCAGCTCACCAACGCTGCAGCGCACGCGAAACAACTTGGCATGATCGGCGCCCTGCTCGGCCACGACGCTGTACTCCGGCAAGTCATACCCTCGACCCTGCAACAGCTCCTGCAAGCGCGTTTTCGGGTCCTTGAGCTGATCGGCATCGGGCAAACCCTCTTCAAGCTCGGCCAACAGGCTGCGCACCACCCGGCGCGCGGCATCGAAGCCGGCGTCCAGATACACCGCCCCGATCAGCGCCTCGATCACATCGGCCAGAATCGAGGCGCGCAGGAAGCCGCCGCTCTTCATCTCGCCAAGGCCCAGGCGCAGAAACTCGCTCAAATGCAGATTGCTGGCGATCTGGGCCAGGGTGACGTCGCGGACCAGGCGCGAGCGCAAGCGGCTCAAGTCGCCTTCATCAGCGTCCGGTCGGCGCTCGAACAGCAGTTCTGCCGCACACAGATTGAGCAGGCTGTCACCGAGAAATTCCAGCCGTTCGTAGTGAACCCCGCCATGACTGCGATGCGTCAGGGCCTGCTCCAGCAAGGCCGGATTCGAGAACTCATGATCGATCCCCGGCAGGCGCCGGAGCGGCCTAGTTTCGGAGCGGTTCGGCACGTCTGAACCGTACCACCACGTCGATATTGCCGATCAGATGCTCTTCAACGTCATATTGCACAACCAGCTGCGGCGGGTTGGTCCGTTCGACCGTGATGTGCTCGGGCCGAATATTGGCCACGTAGCTGACCGACAGGCGGGTGATGACCTGGTTGCGCAGGGCGTTCGGTGGCCGGTTGGCCGAACCAGGCTCTGCCGCCACCGCCTTGATCTCGGACACCACGGACCAGTGATTCAGATAGATCGGCACCAGTTTGATGCCAATATAGACGAAAAACAGAACGAGAATCAGGACGAAGATGAACCCGATCAGCGTCATCCCCCTGCTTTGAGCCAGTGCGCGCATGCTCTCTCCCCAGATAGTCGTTGCGTTCAGATGGTCGCGGAACCCTGCCCAGTCCGCAGGTGTTAACGGATTCTATCACCGATTCGGCTGAAGTCGACGCAGCCCCGGCTGCAGTCCCAGTGCATCCAAATCCGGGTGGCGCGCCCAACCAGGTTGGCTTCGGGCACGAAGCCCCAGGCGCGCGAATCCAGCGACTGGTCGCGGTTGTCACCCAGCACGAAATAGTGGCCCTCCGGGACGATCCAGGTGCGCGTTTCCCGGTCCGGCTGGTCGGGGAAAATCACGATCCGGTGGCTGTCATCGCCCAAATGCTCATTGCGCACGATCGGTCGGCGCCCGGCCGGATTGCGATTCCGACCCTCTCCGACCCAGAGCTCGTCGCTATCCTGCAGCACCGGCTCGCCGTTGATGAACAGCACCTTGTTGCGATAGGTGATGGTGTCGCCCGGCAGGCCGATGACGCGCTTGATGTAGTTGATCCGTTCGTCTTCAGGGTAGCGGAACACCATGACGTCGCCGCGCGCCGGCTCGCCAATGGCCACGAAACGCTTGTTGACCACCGGCAGGCGCAGGCCGTAGGAGAACTTGCTGACGACAATGAAATCGCCGACCAGCAGGGTTGGCACCATCGAACTGGAGGGAATCTTGAAGGGCTCGAACAGAAACGAGCGGAACACCAGGACCAGCAGCAGGATCGGAAACAGCGATCCGATCATCTCGACGGTCTTGTGCAAACCGTCCGCCCGGGCCTGTCGGCGACGCCGGAACCAGTAGCGCTCGGCGGCCCAGAAAATGCCGGTCAGCAGCGTCAGTGCGGTAAGAATCAGGGCGTAGTCCACGTGCGTCGCCTTTTTTATTTGTCGTTGTCGGTTCGGAGCACGGCCAGGAAAGCCTCCTGGGGTATTTCCACGCGTCCGACCTGCTTCATGCGCCGCTTGCCGGCCTTTTGTTTTTCCAACAGCTTGCGCTTGCGGGTGACATCACCGCCATAGCACTTGGCGGTCACGTTCTTGCGGTAGGCCTTGACGGTCGATCGGGCGATGATATGCGAGCCGATCGCTGCCTGAATGGCGATATCGAACATCTGGCGCGGAATCAGTTCCCGCATGCGCTCGGCCAGTTCGCGGCCGCGCCGCTCAGCCCACTGGCGGTGCACGATCACGCTCAG
Organism: Gammaproteobacteria bacterium; assembly: GCA_050485825.1. GTDB lineage: Bacteria > Pseudomonadota > Gammaproteobacteria > Xanthomonadales > Wenzhouxiangellaceae > Wenzhouxiangella. The sequence goes on along the minus strand of JBJHCC010000031.1, from coordinate 13,618 downwards.
CGCATCGACCTTTTCACCGTTGATCAGCAAATCCAGACGCACGAAGGGCCCGGCCTGGAAGCGCTCGAAGTGATATTCGAAGGAGGCAAATCCGCGGCTGCAGGACTTGATACGATCAAAGAAGTCCATCACCACTTCCGATAGCGGCAACTCGTAGCTCAGCTGCACCTGGCCGCCCAGAAAGCGCATGTCCTTCTGAACGCCGCGCTTGTCCTCGCACAGTCCAATCACCGCGCCCACATACTCCTGAGGAACCAGGATGTTGGCCAGAATCACCGGCTCGCGAATCTCGCCAATCTTGTTGATCGGCGGCAGGCTGGCGGGATTGTCCAGCATCAGGATCTCGCCGTCGGTCATGGCCAACTCGTAGATCACCGTCGGCGCGGTACTGATCAGGTCGAGATCGTACTCGCGCTCCAGCCGCTCCTGGACGATCTCCAGATGCAGCATTCCCAGAAATCCGCAGCGAAAACCGAAGCCCAGCGCGACCGACGTTTCCGGCTCGAACTGCAGGGCGGAATCGTTGAGCTGGAGCTTTTCCAGCGCTTCGCGCAGATCGGGATAGTCGCTGGAATCAATCGGGAAGATGCCGGCAAAGACACGCGGCTGGACCGGCTTGAAACCCGGCAGTGGCGCATCGGCGGGCTGCCGCGACAAGGTCAGGGTATCGCCTACCGGTGCGCCGTTGACCTCTTTGATCCCGGCCGCGACAAAGCCCACCTGTCCGCAGCCCAAGCCTTCGGTGCTGGTCCGCTTCGGAGTGAAGATACCGATCTGATCCACCTGGTGCTCTTCGCCGCTGGACATGATCCGAATCTTGTCGCCCTTTCGCAGGCGCCCCTGAGCGATTCGGACCAGCGAGTTCACCCCCAGGTAGTTGTCGAACCAGGAATCGACGATCAGGGCCTTGAGCGGCCCCTCCGGACGATCTGCCGGCGGCGGGATGCGCTTGACCAGCGCCTCCAGCACTTCACGAATGCCAACGCCGGTCTTGGCGCTGACCAGCACGGCCTCGCTCGCGTCGATACCGATGATGTCCTCGATCTGATGCTTGACCCGCTCCGGATCGGCGGCCGGCAAATCAATCTTGTTGATTACCGGGATGACCTCCAGCCCCTGCTCTACCGCCGTGTAGCAGTTCGCCACGCTTTGCGCTTCCACGCCCTGGGCGGCGTCAACTACCAGCAGGGCGCCCTCGCAAGCCGCCAGCGAGCGCGACACTTCATAGGAGAAGTCAACGTGACCGGGCGTGTCGATGAAGTTGAGCTGATAGGTCTTGCCGTCGTCGGCGGTGTAGTTGAGCGTGACGCTCTGCGCCTTGATCGTGATACCGCGCTCGCGCTCGATATCCATGGAATCAAGCACCTGCGCGGCCATCTCTCGATCGCTCAAGCCTCCACAGACCTGGATGAAGCGGTCGGCCAGGGTCGATTTGCCGTGATCGACATGCGCGATGATGGAGAAATTGCGAATCAGGCGGGTGTCGGTCATCGGCGGCGATCGGAACCAGGCAGGGAAGCCGCCATCGGCGGGCACAAGCCGCCCATTATAGCGCCGCCCGGCCGCTCAGGCGTGAGGCGCAAGCCGCGTAAAGGGCGGGCCCGACCGGAGCGGCCGGGCCCGCAACAAGCCCCTGCAACAGGCGCCACCAAGCAGCGCGCACCTATCCAGAAAAACTCATCTGCGGCTTAGTCGCGCAGTTCCGGGGTGTAGGCCGCAAAGGTCGTACTGCCATCGCTGCGATGCAGCAGCAGCGCCACCGTTCGGCCGGCCGGAATCTCGCTGACGATGCGGTTGAAGTCGTCGATGTCGCCGACCTGCTGGTTGTTGACCATCAGGATCACCTGGCCCCTGCGAACGCCGGCCCGGAACGCCGTGTCGCTTTCGACATTGTTGATCAGAACGCCGCCTTGGGGATCGCCCAGGCGCCGCCGGGTTTCAGCGTCCAGCGCGGTCACTGACAGGCCCAGCGCGTTGCTGGGCGGCACCTCCGAGCTGCGGCCGGCAGGCACCGGCCGCGGGTCTTCATCGCGCTGGTCGAGAGTGACGGTCAAGGTCTGACGCTCGCCCCAACGCGAGATCACCACCGGCACCTCAGCGCCCGGTCGGACCATGCCAACCAGTGGCGGCAAATCCGAGAACACGTCGACGGTCATATCGTTGAAGCGCAGGATGACGTCGCCGACCTCGATCCCCGCGCGTTCCGCCGCGCTGCCCGGTTCAATCCGGTTCACCAGCGCCCCGGCCGGGCGATCCAGGCTCAGCGCATCAGCAGTCTGGCGGCTGATACCCTCGATGCCGACGCCCAGATAGCCGCGCACGACGCGGCCGTAGGTCAGCAGCTGGTCCAGCGAGTTGCGCGCGACCTCGCTGGGAATGGAGAACGACAGGCCGATGTTGCCGCCGTGCGAACTCAGAATCCAGGAATTGACCCCGACCACCGTACCATCGGTGCTGATCAGCGGGCCGCCGGAGTTGCCGCGATTGATCGCCACGTCGGTCTGGATGAAGGGCACGTACTGCTGAGTCTGGGAGGTGGTCCGACCCTTGGCGCTGACGATGCCGGCGGTGACCGACTGCTCGAACTGAAACGGCGAACCGATCGCAATCACCCACTCGCCCGGGCGCAGCCGGGTGGAATCACCGAAGCCCAGTGTCGGCAGACCGCTGGCCTGAATGCGCAGCACGGCGATGTCCGTTTCGGCGTCCGATCCGACCAGCTCGGCTTCGAACTCGCGTCGATCCGCCAGCCGCACGATGATTTCATCAGCGTCCTCAATGACGTGATGATTGGTGACAATCAGGCCGTCGGCCTCGATGATGAAACCCGAGCCGCCTCCGCGCCGATCAGGACGCCCGCGCGGACCGCCCTCGCCAAAAGGCATGTCAAAGAAGCGCCGGAACAGCTCGGGCATATCGCCCGGTGCCTCACGGCTGCCGCCTGGCGATTCGCTGGGCCGGGTCCCGAAGCGTACTGTTTCGATGTTCACCACGGCCGGCATCGATTGCTCAACCAGATCGGTGAAGTCGACCGGGCTGCGGGCCAGTCCTGCCTGGGCGAACAATCCCAGGCTCAGCGCTACTACGGCAATCAGTCGGTACATCGTCATTGTCTCCATGCGTAAATTCATGCTCGCGGGCGAGCTCGTATCTGGACGCGTCAAGCTTGGGTTTCAAGCGCCGACCCAGGCCCGGTACAAGACAGCAGCTCGATGCGCGGGTTCCCCCCGATGAGCGGCAGGCGCCGCAGCCAGGGCCAGATCATGAGCGTCCCCAGCAGCCCCGCAATCAGACTGACCAGGTCCGTCCAGCGCGTTCCAGGCAGCAGCAGCTGCCCTGCCAGGACACCGCCGAGAAAGGCCAGCAAGGGCAGGCCGTAGACCGCGAGCGCCATCAGCACCAGAGCTCGGGGTCTGACCCCAACCCGAACCCGACAACCGGCGGTCAAGCCCTTATCCTCCGCCGCAATCGGCAACACGGTGTGATGGCGAAGAAACAGGCGTGAGTACGCGCCAGCGCCGCAGCCCTGGCCGCTGGCACAGCGCCTGCAGCTGTCGGGAAGGTCAAAGACCAGACTCAAGCGACCGTCGGCCAGCCGCTGAACCGTGGCGATCTGCCACTGCCAGTCGCTCACGGTCGGTCCGGCCGGCGACAATCCTCAGTCCTGCCTCAGACCACCCAGCGCCGGAGACAGTGCCAGCCCGACATAGGTCACGGTTGCGCTGGGTACCTCCCCGATGATCGTGATCTGCCGACCATCGGTAACCCGGGAGTACATGTGCACCGGCCCCATCGACTCCAGGGTGGACGGGACATTCCCCACACCAGCTTGTTCGATGTAGATCGAAAAGGAAGCGAGACCGTCGCTGAACAGCAGGTGTTCGAAAACCGGCCCGCCAACACCGTCACCGCGGCCGACACGGGCCAGCGAAAAGCCTGGCGGCAAGCGCTCGGGCAGCCATGAGGCCGCATCCGGCGAGGCCTCCACCCGCAGCGACAAGGTTTCCGGCCAGACCGGATTGAGCCGCTCGTGATTGGCACCGAGGGTCGGCTCAAGCTCAGCATCGGCAATCGACGCATCCAGCTCCAGACTGACAAAGGAAAGCTGCTGCAGGCGCCGGCCGTGCTGATCCAGCAGCGCGGAGCGCAGCAGCATGCCGGATTCGGTTTCGAGCCAGAACCGATGGCCATATCTGAACTCATCGGCAGGCAGGATTTCCACGATCTGCGCGTTCAGCCCCGCCACCCGCTCGTGACCTCCGAGACGTTTGACGTAAGCCGCCTGCTCACCGCCGAGCCGCTCAACCGGCAGATTCGGCAGCAAGCGCGTGCTGAGCTGATCGCGAACCAGCAGCGATGAATCGCCGGTCAGCAGGCAGCGGACCTCACCGCCATCTCGGAGAATTTCCCGCGGCTCGCCGTCCAGCGAGTAAATGCGTTCGCGGCTGCCGCCAGGGTCGGCGCGATGAATGATGCGCAAGGTATCGACCTGGCCTTCGCGCCAGTGGACCAGCGTGCCGCGGTAGTTCAGAGACTCGATCGCCGCGCTCATTCGCTGCAGCCAGGCGCGGACCTGATCATCCGGCTCAGCGGCCGGGCCCGCTGCTGCGCTGACTGCCAGCCCCAGGGCCAGCAGCGACAAGGCTGTCTTGCCCAAACCCGAGGACATCGCAGCCATGTGACCTACTCCAGCGGTTCGCGAGCCTGCTGCACGCCTTCCAGCAGCGGTGCTGGTGGTTGGGCGGCTACCGGGGCAGTCACGATCGGCAGGTAGGGAACGAAGCCCCCGCCCACAGCCTGGTTATGTCGCAGCACATAGATATTGATGCGCTCACGATCAGTCGGCAGCGTCTCGGTAAAGCTCACCGGTACCGCCTGGCGGCTGATGCTGTGATCGAGTACGGTGGGCTGGCTGACAAAACCCGGCTGCTCGACCACCGCGGTCGGTGCCGCCCGGTCCGTCAGGTTGGCATTGATGCCGACGACGGCGACCACCGCCACGCTGGCCGCGATCGCGCTGCCGAGGGCCGGTCGCATCCAGGTATCCAGCCAGCTGTGCCGGCTCGGCGCCGGCTCCTCGTCCAGAGCTCTGGCGACACGATCAGCCAGGTCATGACCCAGCGACAGCTCCTGGTGCATGCAGGCTCGAGCCAGGTGGTAACGACGCCAGGTCGCGTTCATGGTGGCGTCGTTGGCAAGACGCCTCAGCAAGAACTCTCGCGACGCCGGCTCAAGTTCGCCATCCATCAGGCAGGAGAGATGTTCCCGGTTCGATTCGGTCATGCTTTCAAATCCAGTCTAGTGGGGTTCGAGGAGGGGTCTGAGCCGCTGGTCGATGGCTTCACGGGCTCGAAAGATCCGCGATCGGACCGTGCCGATGGGGCACTCCATGGTCGTTGCGATCTCTTCATAGCTCATGCCGTCCATCTCGCGCAGGGTGATGGCCACCCGCAGATCCTCGGGCAGATCCTGTATCGCTTGATGGATGGTCTGTTCAATTTCTTCTCGCAGCAGCTCATGTTCGGGCGATCCGCGATCCTTCAGACGCGTATCGACCTGAAATTGTTCCGCGTCCTGCGCGTCCACATCGGACAACGGCGGACGCCGACTCTGCGCGACCAGATGGTTCTTCGCCGTATTGATGGCAATCCGGTACAGCCAGGTATAAAAGGCGCTGTCGCCGCGGAAGCGCTTCAGCGCCCGGTAAGCCTTGATGAAGGCTTCCTGGGCAACGTCCATCGCCTCGGCATGGTCCGACACGTAGCGCGAAATCAGGCTGATAATCTTGTGCTGATACTTGCCCACCAGCACGTCGAAAGCCCGCTTGTCGCCCTTCTGTACCCGCTCTACCAGTATCTGGTCTACTTCCCGCTCGCCCATCTGGGCTTCCTTGACTCCACAGTTGGCGCTCGGGCTGCAAGGATGGACAGCAACCCGACCGCTTAGTTTCATTCAGTGAGTGTTCAGCTTTCGAGTCCGACACCCACCACCCGCCCCGCTTTCGGGGACACTCCGCTCCCGGATCGCGGATGTCGGCATAATCTCTTCATAATAGCATGTTCGGTCTCCGCAGCCGCCCCTGCGAGCCTGCGCGGCGGAAGACGTCCGGGCTCCTGGCGGCGGCCCGGCGGTGGATCCGTGCGATAATGGTCGGCTTGATCAATCATTTCGGGAGATGACAAGGCCATGACCGCCGCCCAGACGATTCTCGACCAACTCGGCCTGAAGCCGCTCAACCCCGGCGCCTGCTTCGGCCCGAGGCAGTGGAGCGATGTTCGTGAGCACAAGCTCATTGAATCGGTGAATCCCAGCACCGGCGACGTCATCGCGCGCGTCAGCGGTGCCAGCGAGGAAGATTACGAGCGCGTCATCCGCACTGCCCAGGACGCCGCGGCCGCCTGGAAGCAGGTGCCGGCGCCGTTGCGCGGCGAGGCCGTGCGTCGGGTCACCGCCGCGCTGCGCGACTACAAGGACCCGTTGGGTTCGCTGGTGTCGATGGAGATGGGCAAGATCAAGGCCGAGGGCGACGGCGAGGTCCAGGAAATGATCGATATCGGCGACTTCGCCGTCGGCCAGTCACGTATGCTTTATGGCAAGACCATGCATTCCGAGCGCCCCGGCCACCGGATGTACGAACAGTGGCACCCGCTGGGCGTGGTCGGCGTCGTCACCGCCTTCAATTTTCCGGTCGCGGTATGGGCCTGGAACGCGCTGCTGTCGGCGATCTGCGGCAACGCCACCGTCTGGAAGCCGTCGCCGAAAGGCGCTCTGTGCTGTGCGGCGGTCCAGAACATCGTCAATGAAGCCCTGGCGGACACCGACTATCCGCCGATCTTCACCTCGTTCATGGAGCCCGGACACGCCCTGTCCGAGCGCTTCATCGACGATGAGCGCGTCGCCCTGATGTCCTTCACCGGATCGAGCCAGGTCGGCCGCATGGTCGGCGAGCGCGTCGCCCGGCGCTTCGGCAAGAGCCTGCTGGAACTGGGCGGCAACAACGCCATCATCATTGATGAATCCGCCGATCTCAAACTGGCCATTCCTGCCGTGGTCTTCGGCGCGGTCGGCACCGCCGGCCAGCGCTGCACCACGACCCGCCGGCTGATCGTGCATGAATCGCTGCTGGACCAGGTCAGCGAGGCGCTGGTCAAGGCCTATGGCCAGGTCCGGATCGGCGACCCGCTGGACCGCAATACCCTGATGGGCCCGCTGACCGACGCCAACGCGGTGCAACGCTTCGAGCGCGCCGTGGCCCGGGCCCGCGAGCTCGGCGGCGAGGTGCTGACCGGCGGCAAGCGCATCGAGCGACCGGGCTTCTTCGTCGAGCCCACCATCATCCGCGCCGAGAACCAGTGGGACATCGTCCAGGAAGAAACCTTTGCCCCGATCCTGTACCTGATGCCCTTCCGTACTCTGGATGAGGCGATGGCCATGCACAACGACGTACGCCAGGGCCTGTCCTCGTCGATCTTCACCACCGATGTCCGCAACGCGGAGTACTTCCTGTCGCACCAGGGCTCGGACTGCGGCATCGCCAACGTCAACATCGGCACCTCCGGCGCCGAAATCGGCGGCGCCTTCGGCGGCGAGAAGGAGACCGGCGGCGGCCGCGAGTCCGGATCCGACTCCTGGCAGGCCTACATGCGCCGCCAGACCAACACGATCAACTGGTCCACCCAGCTGCCGCTGGCGCAGGGCATCAAATTTGAACTGTGAAGTGAAAGGTGAAAGGTGAAAGGTGAAAGGTGAAGGGTGAAGGGTGAAGAGAGGGACCGGTGAAAGGGTGAGTAGGGAGAGGGAAGCGGGTTAGACTGACACCATCACCCTTCTTTCCCTCTGCCCCTCTCCCCCTCAACCATGTACCGCTGGCTCCGAAATGGCTTGTTCCTGCTTCCGCCCGAGGCGGCGCATGATGTTGCGCTGAATGCGCTGGCGGCCGGGCGACGGCTGGGTTTGCCGAGGCTGCTGGCCGGCTGTGCGCTGAGCGCGCCGGTCGAGCTGATGGGCTTGCATTTCGCCAACCCGGTCGGCCTTGCCGCGGGGCTGGACAAGAACGGGGATTTCATCGACGCGATGGGCGAGCTCGGCTTCGGCTTCGTCGAAGTCGGCACAGTCACCCCGCAGCCGCAGCCGGGCAATCCGAAGCCGCGGATGTTCCGCCTGCCCGAACATCAGGCCCTGATCAACCGCCTGGGCTTCAACAACAAGGGCGTCGATCATCTGGTCGAGCGTCTCAAGGCACGGCATTTCCGTGGCGTCGTCGGCGCCAATATCGGCAAACAGAAGGACACGCCGGTCGAGCGCGCCGCCGACGATTACCGCCTTTGCCTGGAGAAGGTCTACCCGCACTGCGACTACGTCACGGTCAATATCTCCTCGCCGAACACGGCCAATCTGCGCGCCCTGCAGGACACCGGCCCGTTGACCGAGCTGCTGACCGAGCTGACCGGGCTGCGCGACCAGCTCAAAGTGACACACGGCACCTATCGGCCCGTGCTGATCAAGATCGCCCCCGACTGGGACGACACCGCGCTCCGCGATTCCCTGAAGGTGATCGGCGCCTCCGGCATCGACGGCCTGATCGCCACCAACACCACGCTGGATCGGGCCCCGGTCGCCGGGCACCGCCATGCCGACGAGACCGGCGGGCTCAGCGGCGCACCGGTCAAGCGCGCCGCCGACAGGGTCCTGGCCGCCGCCCGCCGCCAGCTGGGTCCGGATTTTCCGATCATCGGCCTGGGCGGCATCACCCGCGGCGCAGACGCGGCAGACAAGCGCCGCGCAGGCGCCGATCTGGTTCAGATCTACACCGGCTTCATCTACCGCGGCCCTGAGCTGATCGGCGAGTGTGTTCGCGCCTGGCAGGCACTGGAGCCCCGATGAACGCCCATCTCATCCAGCGCGATGTTGATCTGCGCCCATTCAGCAGCTTTCGCCTGGCGGCGCGCGCGCATGAGCTGATCTTGCTGGAAAGCCTCGAACAGCTTGATGCGCTCCCACGCGATGATCAGCCGCTGCTGGTCCTGGGTGGCGGCTCCAATACTGTTTTCCTGGGCGACTGGCCGGGGCGCATCCTGGTCAATCGACTGCGAGGCATCGACGTCGAACGCCTGGACGATGCGCGCAGCCGGGTTCGGGTCGGCGCCGGCGAGAACTGGCACCGGCTGGTGCGCTGGTGCATCGACCAGGGCCTGCATGGCCTGGAAAACCTGATCATGATCCCCGGCTCGGTGGGTGCGGCGCCAATGCAGAACATCGGCGCCTACGGTGTCGAGCTGGGCAGCGTGCTGGAGTCGGTGCGAGCCTGGGACTGGCAGGAAGGCCGGACGGTGCAGATCAGCTGCGACGACTGCGGCCTGGGCTACCGCGACAGCCGCTTCAAGTCGACCGACCACGGGCGTTTTCTGATCACCGGCATCGACCTCGTGCTGCGCCATCGCTATCGTCCCGTCACCGACTACCAAAGCCTCGGCGACGCCCTGGCCCGGCGCCGGCTGGACCAACCATCCGCGCGCGAGCTGGCCGCCAGCGTGATGCGGCTGCGTCGCCATCGCCTGCCCGACCCGGCGCGCCTGCCGAATGCGGGCAGCTTCTTCAAGAATCCGATCGTGGCCGACGCTGCGGCCCTGGCCCTGCTCGAGGACTTCCCTGCCCTGCCCCACTGGCCGCAGCCGAACGGCATGATCAAGCTGGCCGCCGGCTGGATGATCGACAGGCTGGGCTTCCGCGGCCACCGTATCGGCGATGCCGGTGTCTACCATCGGCACGCCCTGGTCCTGGTCAACCACGGCCGCGCCACGACCGGCGATCTGGAGCGGCTGATCGAGGAGATCAGCGATGCCGTATTCACCGAGTTCGGCCTGCGTCTGGAGCCTGAACCGCTGCTACTCCGCGCAGCCCGAACGGATTGACCTTCAAACCTGCCTGGCAGAATTCGCGCTCGGCTTCCGAATACCAGGATGCGCTGGACCGTCCCAGCCAGTCGTCCCATCCGCGGAAGCACCGAACATGCGCCCAATCTCCACCACCACCCAGAGCAGCATTCCAGCCCTGATTCTGATCGTGTCCAGCCTTCATCCGCTGGTTGCCGTGGCATCCCTGCCGGCGTTCTCACCGCGCGCCGCGGTAGTCGAGGCCGACGCACCGGCCGGCACCACCATCCTGCGCGTCGGCACCGGCGGCGGCTGCACCCACAGCACCATCCAGGCAGCGATCAACGCCGCCAGCCCGGCCGAGACTGCCGAGATCAGGGTCAACCAGGGCACTTACACCGAGGCGCTCAGCATCGCCAACAAGGCGGTATCGATCTGGGGCGGCTACAGCAACTGCAGCGCTGAACTCCCAAGCGGCACCTCGACTCTGCTGGCGCCGCCCGGCAACCGCCCGCTGACCGTCAGCGCCAGCGCCGGCGACCACAACTCGAGGATGCTCAACTTCAACGTCAGCGGCGCCAGCCTCAGCAACGTCGATGCCGGCGGTGGCGCCTGGATCACGGCCAGCGGCACGGCCTTCGTTCGCTTCAATTTCCACAACACCTTCATCGAGGCCAACAGCGCTGGCGCCGGCGGCGGTGTTGCCGTGCAAACGCTCAGCGGAACGGCCACGGTGCTCGCCACCTTCCAGAACAACTCGCTGATCAACAACAACGAAGCCTTCGCCGACGGCGGCGGCATCTGGTGCGGCGGCCCCGGCAGCAACAACGTGTTCGTCATGGGCAGCACCGGCGTCCAGGGCAATACGGCTGGCCTGCCCGGCGGCAGCAGCGGCCGCGGCGGCGGCGTGTTTCTGGATCGCTGCCAACTGTCGATGCAAAGCACCCACAATCCTGATTTTCCGCCGACGGAAGTGCGACAGAACCAGAGTCGCGGTGCCGGCGGCGGCATCTACGCCCGCAACAGCTCGGACGTTTTCCTGTTTTCCTTCAGCAGCCAGTTCGGCGAGACGCGCAGCACCATGCCGGTCCGCATCCACAACAACAGCGCCACCGGACCGGCCGGCGACCTGGGGGCCGGCCAAGGCGGTGGCATCTGGCTGGACGCCAGTGGCTTGAACGCAAGAGGCGCCTGGATCGACAGCAACGTGGCCACGGGCAACGGCGGCGGCATCCATGCCGGCGCCGCCAGCCTGATCGACATCAACCGCCAGATCGAAGCGCGCGGCACCGGCCCGGCCCCCTGCCATACCGCGCTGGAGTGCTCGCGGATCGTCGGCAACCGCGCCGGCGACACTGGCGGCGCCCTATTCCTGCGCGACAGCGGCACCGTGGCCGAAATCGAGCAGTCGGTGATTCGCGCCAATGCCGCCCAGGCGGGAACGGGGGCCAGCCTGTTCGCCCAGACCGGCACCAACCTCAGCGTGACCAGCTCGCTGATCTACGGCGTCAATTCGACCAGCGGACCGCCCAACTACGTATTCTGGGTTGGCAACAGCGCGACCTTGAACCTGTTCTGGTCGACGGTGACCGATAACGCCCCGGGCACGGCCGTTTTCCGCTTTGGAGGAACCAACTCCCTGCTGCGCCTGCGCGGCAGCATCATCCATGAGCCGGGCCGCACCATGGGGGTGGTGTCGGGCAGCGACACCCCGACGGTCGATAGCGACTGCATGGTCTGGCATGCCAACACCCTGATGAACCCGCCCTACAACTTCACCGGCGGCAGCGACTTCCATCTGGTGGCCAACCCGGCCTTTGCCAATCCGGCCAACGGCGACTTCGCGCTGACCGCGGACTCGGCAGCGGTGGACTTCTGCGACGCGTCCGTCCCGCCCGGCACGGCACCTGAACGCGACCTGCTGCTCAGGCCCAGGGGGCTGGCCGCCAAGCCGGTGGCCTTGCACGGCCCCTTCGACCTGGGCGCGCTCGAATTCGTCCCGGACCAGATTTTCCGGGACCGCTTTCAGTAAGCTGACGGAGCGGACAAGATTTGACCCCTGTTGCCGGGAACGTGCCGATCCGGGCAGCGCCCTGCGGCTGGCGCCGCTGAGCGCAGGGTTCAGGCCAGCGGTCCAGGCCAGGCGCCCCCAAGGCTGTCGATGGCAGGCCTCGAGGTTTGCAAGGGGCGAAACAAAACGGGGCCGGCAGAACCGGCCCCGGGGTAGCCATGCTCAGGCTTCGAAGCGCGCCTTGAGTTTTTTCAGTGCCACCGCCTCGAGCTGGCGAATGCGCTCGGCCGAGACGCCGTACTTGTCGGCAAGATCCTGCAGGGTGGCCTTGGGATCAAGCAGCCAGCGCGCCTGAATGATGTCGCGCGAGCGATCATCGAGGCTCTCGATGCCGTCGAACAGCAGGTTGTGGTGATGCTGCTCCCAATCCTCGGCCTCGATCGCCTCGTCGGGCGAGACGGTCAAGCCCTCCAGATAAGCGGCAGGCGCCACGTAGCTGCTGCTGTCGTCATCGTCGTCGTTCAGATCGAAGCCGATATCCTGACCGGCCAAACGAGACTCCATTTCGGTGACGACCTCCGGTTTGACCCCGAGCTCGGCAGCCACCGCATTGACCTCGGTCTGACTCAACCAGCCCAGGCGCTTTTTCTGCCTGCGCAGGTTGAAGAACAGCTTGCGCTGGGCCTTGGTGGTAGCCACCTTGACGATGCGCCAGTTGCGCAGGATGAATTCGTGGATCTCGGCGCGGATCCAGTGGACGGCGAAAGAGACCAGCCGAACGCCCTGGTCCGGATCAAAGCGCTTGACCGCCTTCATCAGGCCGATGTTGCCCTCCTGCACCAGGTCGCCGAGCTGCAGACCATAGCCGGCGTAGCCGCGAGCCACGTGGACCACGAAGCGAAGGTGGGACATGACCATCAGGCGGGCCGCGTCCAGATCATCCTCGTCGCGAAAACGGCGCGCCAGATCCTGCTCCTCTTCCAGGCTCAGGACCGGAATCTTGTTGACTTCCTGGATATACGCGTCCAACGAGCCGGTACCCGCCGGGGCGAGTAGATGACTTGGAACGAGATGACTGCCCATGCGTTTCTCCGATCGAAACTTATTCGTTCAATAGTAACAGTTTGCGACGAGCCTGGTGAAGCCGGAGCAAACCGGTACGGATCAGTTCATGGCGCTTGGACTGGTTGGGGGCTCGGGAGTTCCGGGCGCGGCAACCCGGGCGCCGATCAATCGACGTCGGCCCCGCCGCCCAGGCGTTCGTGCAGGTAGGCGAAAATCAGGGCGTTGATGTAGGCCGACTGCTCCAGATTGGCCGCGCCACCGTGGCCGCCTTCGATGTTCTCGTAGTACAGCACATCGTGGCCCTGCTCGAGCATGCGCGCCACGAACTTGCGGGCATGGCCGGGGTGAACGCGATCGTCGCGGGTCGAGGTCGTGACGAAAGGCGTGGGATAGCTGGCCTCGGCGGAGAGCTTCTGGTAGGGCGAATAGCGGCTGATGAAGGCCCAGTCATCAGGATCGTCCGGATTCCCGTACTCGGCCATCCAGCTGGCGCCGGCCAGCAGCAGATGGTAGCGGCGCATATCCAGCAGCGGCACCTGAATCACCACCGCATTGAACAAGTCGGGGCGCTGGACCATCACGGCGCCAGTCAGCAGCCCTCCGTTGGAGCCGCCCTGGATGCCGAGATGGCGCGGTGTAGTGATGCCGCGTTCAATCAGGTCTTCGGCTA
>JBJHCC010000030.1:0-40000 GCA_050485825.1 Gammaproteobacteria bacterium | reverse complement strand
CACCGATCTCGCCGAGGCGCTCGGTCAGCCAGGATTCGATCGCCGAATGACCATCCTCATAGCGCTGATCAAGAACAAACTCGCCGCGCCCGAAGGCGCCGGCCAGCTCGTCGAGGCTGGCGACCATGGTGTCGGCCTGATCCGCGCTCAGCACACCGATCCGGGCCAGACCACGGGCATGGGCCTGGCTGGCGCGAATATCGAAGGGCAGCAGCGCGCGGTCCAGCAGCACGTCGTCGCCGGCGAGAAACCGCATCACCTCGGCGGCAACGCTCGGCGAGGACGATTTGCTCCAGAGATATCCGGCCATAAGGAATTGTCCTGGGTCCCATGGTAATTTCATGACGCGATTCCAGCGGCGCGACCGAGCTCACCTCGATCATTCCGTCAGCGCCACCCAGGGCGCTGGCTCATTGGGAAATGTTACCCAATTGGAACCGTTCTGCGACTGACATTCTAACCGTGCCTCCTCTAGCCTGATCCTCACCCGGTGTCAGGAGCAGGCATGTCGATCACGATCGAAAACGCGACCAAGATCTACGGCAACAGCGCGGTGGTCAACCGTGTGTCGCTGGAAGTGGATGACGCGGAGTTTCTGGTTCTGATCGGGCCCAGCGGCAGCGGCAAGAGCACTTTGCTGCGGATGATCGCCGGCCTGACCGACCTGAATGCCGGCCGCGTGATCCTGCACGGCCGCGACGTCACCCAGCTGCCGCCCCAACAGCGTGGCGTCGGCTTCGTGTTTCAGAACTATGCGCTGTTTCGGCACATGAGCGCGGCTGAGAACATTGCCTACGGCTTGCGTGTTCGCAAGGTCGCCGCCGCCGCCCGCCAGGATCGAGTCGAGGAACTGCTGGATCTGGTCGGCCTCACCGGCCTCGGCCATCGCCTGCCCTCGCAGCTGTCAGGCGGCCAGCAGCAGCGCGTCGCACTGGCCCGCGCGCTCGCGTTCAAGCCTGATGTCCTGCTGCTGGACGAACCGTTCGGGGCGCTGGACGCCAAGATCCGTACCGACCTTCGACGATCGATCAAGCGCATCCAGCGCGAAGTGGGTGTGCCCACCATCTTTGTCACCCACGACCAGGAAGAAGCCTTCGCCCTGGCCGATCGTGTCGGCGTGATGCACGACGGCGAGCTGATCGAGATCGGCAGCAGCAGCGACCTCTACGAGCGCCCGAAAGCCGACTTCACCGCAACGTTTCTGGGCAGCGCCAACTTGCTGTTGGGTATCGCCGCAGGCAGCCGCCTGCAGCTTGGAGAAGCGCGCTTCGATGGTGTTCTGGGCGACGACGACAGTGCCGCGCAGCGCCTGGCCAAGGTGCTGGTGCGGCCCGAGGACGTGTCGGTGAGCAGCATCCCCTTTCAGCAGGACAGTCGATTCGTGACCGAGGCGACCGTCGAGGACATGGTGTTCTGCGGCCCTACCGAGCGCGTACGGCTGGCCTTTCAGGCCGGGCCGGGCCTGCAGGTGCTGCACCCGCAGCCGCCGTTTGGCAGCCCCAGCATGCAGATCGAGGCGCTGCGCAGCCGCTCCGAGACAACCGCCGAGCGTCTGCGTCCCGGCGATCGCGTTTACATCGGCTTCCGGCGAGTCCATTGCCTGGAGATCCTCAGATCGATGCCGCTGCTCGGCG
Organism: Gammaproteobacteria bacterium; assembly: GCA_050485825.1. Classification (GTDB taxonomy): domain Bacteria; phylum Pseudomonadota; class Gammaproteobacteria; order Xanthomonadales; family Wenzhouxiangellaceae; genus Wenzhouxiangella. The sequence goes on along the minus strand of JBJHCC010000030.1, from coordinate 38,366 downwards.
GTTCCAACGCCCTGCAGTTTCTGAAAGCCGCCGGCGCACAGCAGGCGCCGAATCCCGACGCCGTGCCGGAGCAGCGCGGCCACCACCATCCCGCCACACCGCCATCGAAAGGAGCGGACGCCATGGAAATCGACACTGACAAGGTGCTGGTCTGGTTCGGTGAACCGCGACCGATCGAGCGCATTCTGATCAATCTCTCGGGCGACGACGCCCAGGATCGGGAGCTGATTTTCTTCGCCAGACAGGCCTTCTCCAGCGGCCGCCCGCCCAGCATCGAGCTGCTCCACGTCCAGCCGGCGGGTCGGCGCGGCGGTGACGGCTATCTGCACTTTCTGTCGGCCGCCAAGCGGGAGCTGCAGCTGCTCGCCACCCCGGTCCGCATTACCCAGCGCATCGGCAATCCCGAGAACGAGCTGCGCACGGTGCTGAGCCAGAGCGACTGCACGCTGTTGATCAGCCACTTGTTCGAGGACGCGGCAATCGCCCAGGCCAGCGGCGAGCTCAGCCAGTGGGTCACCCAGCGCTTCGGACCGGTTTCCACCATGTTTTTCCGGCTCCAGCCGACCGCCACGGAGCGTGCTGCATGAAATCAGGATGGATTGCCGGCGGTCTGCTGGCCTGCCTGCTGCTGAGCGCCTGCGGCGGCGACTCGGGCGACGAGATCACCCTGCTCAATGTGTCTTACGACCCCACCCGGGAGTTCTATCAGGACGTCAACGCCCGCTTCGCTGACCAGTGGGCCCGCGACCACGGCCAGCGCCTGGAGATCCGCCAGTCGCACGGCGGCTCGGGCAGCCAGGCGCGGGCAGTCATCGACGGCCTGCAGGCCGATGTGGTGACGCTGGCCTTGTCCTTCGACATCGATGCCATTCATCAGCGCTCGGGCCTGCTGCCCTCCGATTGGCAACAGCGTCTGCCCCGCAACAGCGCGCCCTACACCTCGACCATCGTGTTTCTGGTCCGCACCGGCAACCCGCTGAACATCCGCGACTGGGACGATCTGGTCAGACCCGGCGTGCAGGTCATCACCCCAAACCCGAAAACCTCCGGCGGCGCGCGCTGGAATTACCTGGCGGCCTGGGGCTACGCCCTGCTCAACGCGCCGGAAACGCTGGACGAAGAGGGCCGCCAGGCCTATGCCCGAGACTTTGTCGGCCGCATGCTGGCCAATGTCCCGATCCTCGACCGCGCGGCGCGGACGGCCACCAACACCTTCGTCCAGCGCCGAATCGGCGATGTCTTTCTGGCCTGGGAGAACGAGGCGATCCTGTCGATCAAGGACCTGGGCCCCGGCCAGGTCGAGATCGTGGTGCCGTCGGTCAGCATCCTGGCCGAGCCCAGCGTGGCAGTGGTCGACGGTATCGTCGACCGGCGCGGCACGCGCGAGATCGCAGAGGCCTACCTGCGCTTTCTCTACACTGATGAAGGTCAGGAGATTGCGGCGCGGCACTACTTCCGTCCGCGCAATCAGGACATCCTGGCCCGCTTCGGCGACCAGTTTCCGGCGCTGAACCTGTTCACTGTCGATGAGCTGTTCGGCGGCTGGGGCGACGCCCAGCGGGTCCACTTTGACGACGGCGGTGAGTTCGACCGCTTCTATTCCGACCGCTGATGATCAGCTCGACCCTGGACCCGGCCAGCCAGCCGCGCTGGCGGGAGCCCTCGGCGCTGCCCGGATTCGGGCTGACGATGGGCTTCGCGCTATGCTACATGGGCCTGCTGATCGTGATTCCGCTGGCCGCGCTGGTGCTCTACAGCGCCGGCCAGACGCCCGCTGAATTCCTCGCCGCGGCCTTCGACCGACGGGTGGTCCAGTCCTACTGGGTCAGCCTGTCGAGCTCCCTGGCCGCGGCGCTGATCAACGGCGTATTCGGCACCATCGTGGCCTGGTGCCTGGTCCGCTACACCTTTCCCGGCCGGCGGCTGCTGGACGCCATGGTCGACCTGCCGTTCGCGCTGCCCACAGCCGTCTCTGGCATTGCCCTGACCACCCTGTTCGCCACTACCGGGCCGATCGGGCAATGGCTGGAGCCGCTCGGCATCCAGGTGGCCTTTACCCGGCTCGGGATCATCGCGGCGCTGACCCTGATCAGCATGCCCTTCGTGGTCCGGACCCTGCAGCCGGCGATCGAGGAGCTGGACCTGGCCCTGGAAGAGGCGTCCGCCAGCCTCGGGGCGAATCGCTGGATGACACTACGCCGGGTCGTCGTTCCGATCCTGCTGCCGGCCCTTCTGACCGGTTTCACGCTGGCCTTCGCCCGTTCGCTGGGCGAGTACGGCTCGGTCATCTTCATCGCCGGCAACATTCCGTTCCAGACCGAGATCACCCCGCTGCTGATCGTGATCAAGCTGGAGCAATATGACTATCTGGGCGCAACCGCCATCGCCACCACGATGATGCTGGCCTCGTTTGCGCTGCTGATCCTGATCAATCTGCTCCAGGCCTGGCATCAGCGCCGGGCCGGCATCGGTCGCTGAGCGAGGAGGCTACTCGTGGCAGGCAGCATCACCCACGCCTACGGCGCCGCCCAGGTCGCCAAATCGGCGCCGGCCGCCGCCGATGGCCGCTGGATACGCCGCATCCTGATCACCATCAGCGTGCTGTTTCTCGGCACCATGCTGATCGCGCCGCTGCTGACGGTGTTCGGCTATGCCTTCTACCAGGGCTTTGCGCGCTATGCCGCAGGCATCGTCGAGCCGGCCGCCTGGGCGGCGATCAAGCTGACCTTGCTGACGGCTGCGATCTGCGTCCCGCTGAATATGATCTTTGGCGTCGCCGCCGCCTGGGCCATCGCCAAATTCGAGTTTCGCGGCAAGAGCCTGCTGATCAGCCTGATCGATCTGCCGTTCTCGGTCTCGCCGGTGATCGCCGGCCTGGTGTTCGTGATCCTGTTCGGGGCCCAGGGTTATTTCGGCCCGTGGCTGCGCGAGCACGATATCCAGATCATTTTCGCGGTCCCGGCGATCGTGCTGGCGACCTTGTTCGTCACCTTTCCCTTCGTCGCCCGCGAACTGATCCCGCTGATGCAGGCCCAGGGCACCAGCAACGAGGAAGCCTCGGTCAGCCTCGGCGCCGGCGGCCTGACCACGTTCTGGCGGGTCACCCTGCCCAACATCAAATGGGGCCTGCTGTACGGCGTCATACTCTGCAATGCTCGCGCCATGGGTGAGTTCGGCGCCGTTTCCGTGGTATCGGGCCATATTCGCTATCAGACCAACACCATGCCACTCCACGTCGAGATTCTGTACAACGAGTATCAGTTCGTCGCCGCCTTCGCCGTGGCGTCTCTGCTCGCCCTGCTGGCGCTGGTCACCCTGGCGCTGAAAACGGCGATCGAGCTGGCAGTGGCCCGGAGCGGTCAGAATGCGTCGCACTGACGACGGCAACCGGACGCCCACCATGCCAGCACCTCGCCGCCTGCCCAGCCTGCGCCGCTCGATCGTTCTGCTGAACGTGATCCTGGTGCTGATCTCGACCATCAGCGTGGGCCTGCTGTCCCTTCATCTGGTCAATCGCCAGGCCAACAGTCATGCCCAGGAAGTGGTCGAACTGGCCGGCACGATGGCCCGCGACGCCGTCGCCCGCATTCCCGACGAGCTGCTGGCCACTGCCGTGATTCTGCGCGACCGGCCAACCCTGGCCCGACTGATCCGGCAGCGCAACTGGCGTGAGACCGAACCCTTTCTGGAACAGTATCGTGCCGGCGGCAATCTGGAGTTCGTTGGCCTGGTGCTGGATGACAACCTGGTCAGCCAGGCCGGCGGCACGCCGCCGAACGAAGCGTTGTTCAGCGACGACCGCTGGATCAGACCCTTGAGCTTCTGGAGCGAGCCCGGCGACGAGCGCGACGACGGGCGGGGCGGCGAGCTGATCGCGGTGGCCACAGCGGCGCTACCGGAGGCGCTGTATCAAAGCCGCGGCTATGTCATCGTCAGCCGGCGGGTCAGCCAGTCTTTCCTTGACAGCCTGGGGCGTCAGGCGGATACGGCGACCAGCCTGCTGACCCGCTCGCGCCTAGCCGAAACGCTGGCCGGCAGCCCCGAGCGCGAGCTGCTCAACACCGAGCGACCGGTGATCCGACCGCTGCCGGAAAATCAGCGCTATGTGGCCGCCCTGCCGCTGCTCGACGACAACGGCCGCATGATCGCCGGTGTGATGAGCTACCTGCCGGCCGCGGAGTTCGAGAAGAACCGCAATCGCCTGCTCAGGCGCTGGATCAGCACGACCCTGGTGCTGGCCGCCCTGGCCGCGCTGATCAGCGGCACCCTGGCCCGGCGCCTGGGAAGGCCGATTCGCTCGCTGACCCTGTCGGCCCGACGGATGGCTCAGGAGGATTTTTCCACGCCGGTGATGCCCGCCCATGATCGCGAACTCGGCGTCCTGTCCGGCACCATGGAGGACATGCGCCGCCGGGTTCTCGAGCTGACCGCCGCCCTGCGCCGACGCGAGGCCCAGGCCCAGACCCTGCTGGCCAACATCGTCGAAGGCGTGTTTGCGGTCGACGACCAGCGTCGGATCCGCTACCTGAATCCACAGGCGGCACGGATGCTGGAAGTGGATGCCGACCATGCGATCGGGCAGTTCTGCGGCGATGTCCTCAAGCCGCGCGGCCAGGACAGTCGGCCGCCCTGCTTCCACAGCTGCCCAATCATTCGGGCTCGCTCCGGCGACAGCACCAGCGCCAATGAGGTGCTGTGCATCGGCGGTGGCCAGCGCAGCGTGATCATCCACAGCTCGCCCCCGGCCGGCGGCCAGCAGGTCCAGATCATCCGTGACGAAACCCTGGCCGAGGCGGGTCGTCGCCTGCGCGACGCGGTGATCGCCAACGTCAGCCACGAGTTCAAGACCCCGCTGGCCGCCCAGACCGCGGCCGTCGAGCTGCTGCAAACCGGCCAGGGCAAGCTCAGCGACAGCGAAGCGGCCGAGCTGATCGAGGCGATGCGGCGCTCGACGGTGCGGCTCAATCAGCTGATCGACAATCTGCTCGAGAGCGTCCGCATCGACGCGCGCGAGGACCGGCTCGACCTGCAGCCGATCCGGATCGAGGACGTGATCGAGCAGTCGACCGCCGTGGTCAATCCACTGCTGCTGCAAAAGGGCCAGCGGCTGGAAATCCGGCTGCAGGACAACATCCCGGAGTTCCTGGGCGACGGCCAACGCCTGATTCAGGTGCTGGTCAACCTGCTCTCCAATGCCGTCAAGTACGCGCCGGCCGACAGCCGCATCCAGCTCGACGTCAGCACCCTGGGCAGGAGCCTGCGACTGGTCGTCGATGATGAAGGTCCCGGGCTCGATGCCCGTGACGGCCAGGCGATCTTCGAGCGCTTCTACCGCTCGCCCGGACTGTCGGCCGGGCAGGCCGGCATGGGCCTCGGCCTGTGGATCGTGCGCTCGATCGTCGAACGCCACGGCGGTCGGATCGAGGCCGGCGCCAGCGCATCCGGCGGCAGCAGCTTTCGGATCTTCCTGCCGCTGAAGAAGGAGGACGCATGAAAATACTGATCGTCGATGACGATGCCGATCTGCGCGCCCTGATCGGCTTCGCCCTGCGCCAGGGCGGGCTGCTGCCAGTGGAGGCTGGCGATGCCCGCAGCTTTCGGCGGGCGCTGGCCGACGAGAACCCCGATCTGGTGATCCTTGACATCAATCTGCCGGACGGCAACGGCCTGGAGCTGTGTCGCGAGATCCGCGTGCGCTCAGCCGTGCCCATTCTGATGCTGACGGTGCGCAACTCCGAGGATGATCTGGTCCAGGCCCTGGAGCTGGGCGCTGACGACTTTCTGTCAAAGCCGTTCAGCCCGCGCACTCTGCTGGCACGCATTCGCGCCCTGCTGCGCCGTTCCGGCCAGGAGCAGGGCGATGTCCTTGAAGCCAGCAGCCTGCGGCTGGATCTCGAAGCTCGTACCGTCCAGATCGAGGAGCGGGAACCGATCAGGCTCACCCCGCTGGAAGCGCGCCTGCTGCAGATGCTGATGGCCAGCGATGGCCGGGTCGTCAGCAGCGACAAGCTGATCCGGCACGTCTGGAGCGCGCGCCGCTCCACCGACCGGCAGCTGCTCAAGCAATTGATTCATCGCCTTCGCCACAAGCTGGAAGTCGATCCGTCCCGGCCGCTGTGGCTGTTGACCGAGCCGGGTGTCGGCTACCGCCTGGGCAGCGGCCAGCCCCAGGATAGCGAATGATCAGCGAGACGCCCGATCTCGCCCTGATCGGCTGCGGCGCCAGCGGCGCGCTGCTGAGCCTGCACCTGTTCCGGCAGGCCGATCGGGCGCTGCAGATCACCTGTGTCGAGCCGCGCAGCCGGCTCGGCGCGGGCCTGGCCTACGGCAGCGTTCGCGACGAGCACCTGCTCAACGTACCCGCCAGCCGGATGAGTGCGCGCGCCGACACGCCAGAGCATTTCGCCGACTGGCTGGCGCGCCGCCGCCTGTTGACCGCGGCACCGCAGCACCACTTCGCGCGCCGGCGCGACTATGCCGACTACCTCACCGACAGCCTCGGTGAGAGCCTGCGCACCAGCCGTTACCACCACGGGCTGCACCATGAGCCGCACCGCGCAGTGGGCCTGCACCCGCTGCGCGGCGGCTGGCTGGTGTCGCTGGATGACGGTTCGCAAATCTGGAGTCGCAACGTCGTGCTGGCGCTGGGCAACCTGCCATCCATGGCGCCGCCACCAGGGCTGGAGGCGATCGTCGGCGAGACCGGCTACGTGCATGACCCCTGGCAGCCGGACAGTCGGCTTCCGGACCAGGACGAACAGGTCGCCCTGATCGGTGCCGGGCTGACCGCGATCGACCAGATCATGAGCCTGGACGCGCTCGGTCATCGCGGCCATATCGTCGCCATCTCGCGCCATGGCCTCTGGTCCAGCACCCACGCTCTGAACGGCCGGGCGCTGAGCTTCGAGCTGACGGCCGCCTCGCCGCTCAGCCTGAGTCGGGCCGTGCGTCAACGGATCCGGGAGACGGTCCAGGCCGGGCAAGCCTGGCAGCCGGTCATCGACGCGCTGCGTCCGCAGACCAGTCGCCTTTGGGAAGCCTGGTCCGAGGACGAGAAAGGACAGTTCTGCCGCCACCTGCGCTCCTACTGGGATCGTGCCCGGCATCGCATGCCGCCGATGGTCGCCGAGCGCCTGGACGCGCTGCTGCGATCCGGCCAGCTCAGTCTCCGCGCCAGCCGCCAGCTGCAGGCCAGCGTCGACGGCGCGCGGATCCGCCTGGATCCGGGCCCTGAGCAAGAGCCGATCCTGGTCGATCGGGTGATCAACTGCACCGGCGCAAGCACCCGTATCGCTGCCAGCCGGCAGCCAATGCTGGAGCAGCTGCTGGAAGACCGGCTGATCAGTCCGGGCCCACAGGGTCTGGGACTGGCCAACGACCCCGACGGACGGCTGACCCGCGCCGACGGCCTCCCCCACACCGGCCTGTACACCCTTGGCCCGATGCGCCAGGGCACGCTGTGGGAATCCACCGCGATCCCTGAAATCCGCCAGCAAGCCTCAGCCCTGGCCGATCTGCTGCTGGACCGGCTCTGAGCGATACCGCATTTCTGCTGAACCGCCTCCGAGGATTCAATCATGTCTCGATCAAGCCTGACCCTGATCGCCACGGCCCTGCTGGCGGCGTCAGCCAGCCTGCCTGCCCTGGCCCTCGATATTCAACCGCGTGGGCGAATTCATCTGGACTACGCGACCCACGACCAGGACCGGCAACCGCTGGGCGATGGCTTTCGTGTGCGTCGCGCTCGCTTGGGCCTTGCAGGAAGGATCGACGACAGCTGGCAGTTTCTGATCGAGTATGACTTTGCCGAGAACACGACCACCGCGAACGACGTCTTCATCCGCTACACGGGCTGGACACACGGCCAGCTGACCATTGGCCACTTCAAGGTCCCGTTCAGCCTGGATGAGCTGGTCGGCTCCAACACCATGCCGTTCATTGAACGCGCCCTGCCAACGACGACGTTTGCACAGTCCCGGCGCCTTGGAGTCGGCTACGATCTGAACCTCGACCGGATGACTTTCGCCGTCATGGGGTTCGGCCAAGCGGCGGGGTCCGGCGTGCGTTCCAGCCGAGCTGACGAAGGGCTTGGGCTGGGCGCGCGAGTGACATTCAATCCGATTCGGGCAGAGGGTCATCTGCTACACCTCGGCGTCGCCGCGAGTCGCGAGCAGCCCGAGGACCGAGACCTGGAACAGGTTCGATTCCGAACCCGACCCGAATCCAGGCCCAGCGATGTTCGGCTGGTCGATACGGGCATCATCGATCAGGCCCGCTGGATTACCCAGCTCGGGGCGGAAGCAGCCTGGCAAAGCGGCCCCCTGACGGTACAAGGGGAATGGATGGGAGCAAGCATCGAACGTCGAAACGGTCTCCCAGGGCTGGATTTCGACGGCTGGTACCTGAGCGGCAGCTGGTTCCTGACCGGGGAATCCCGGAGCTATCGAAACGGCGTATTCGGCGGCATAGTCCCGCAAGGCCGTCGCGGCGCCTGGGAACTGCTGGCTCGCTACAGCCACGTCAACCTGGACGACGGGGTGATCGCGGGTGGCCGCCAGTCGAATCGAAGTCTCGGGCTGAACTGGTACGCCAACAACCGAATTCGCATCATGGCCAGCTTCATTGACGTCCGCTCACGGCGCTCAGGTCAATCCGATGATCCTGGCATCTTCCTTCTGCGAGCTCAGGCTGCGTTTTAGCCGCTACACCAGGCTGCCATTCCTCTATGTCTGATCCCAGCATGAATTCGACAAACTGGCTGGTCGACGTGCTCAGCCAGCTGGTTGCCAAGCGCGAAGCCGAGATGTATCTGCAGCGATTTACGGAGCTGCAGGGCAGCCGTGCGCTACTGATCCGGGTCGACGGCCCGGTGGTCGCAACCCAGCTCGACGAGCTGGCCGCGGGCCTGGCCTTCCTCTACCGACTGGGTCTGCTGCCTGTCGTACTGACCGATCTGAGCGATCACATCGAAGCCCTGGGCGCCAAACCCGATCCGTCTGGCCCGCCGGATCCCGCCATCGACGAGGCGCGGATGGCGGCCCTGCGTCCGCTGGCCCAACAGCGCTGCGCCGAGCTGGTCGCCGCGCTCGAAAGCCGCGGCGTGCAGGCCAGAGCGCTGCCGCATGCGGTGTTCACCTGCCAGTGGGCAGGGCCTGACCGGGAGCGCTTTGTCGGTCGGGTCGAGGAGATCGATGTCGACCTGATCCAGGGCGAGATCGGCGCCGGCAGGCTGGTCGTGCTCAGCGGCCTGGGTGAGACCAGCTCGGGCCAGCAGCTGATCCTGGACAGCGATTCGCTGACCCTGGCCCTGAGCGCGCGGCTGCAGCCGTTCAAGATCGTTTTTCTGACCGCTGCCGGCGCGCTGCACGACAGCAACGACAATCCGATCTCGGCGATCAGCCTGACCAGCGACTATGACTATCTGGTGGTCCAGAGCCTGGTGCGACCGTCGGCGCGCCAGCGAACCGGCCTGATCTATCGCATGCTCGACGCGCTGGACGAATCGGCCTCGGTGTCGGTAACGCGGCCGGCCGACCTGATTCGGGAGCTGTTCACCCACACCGGCTCCGGCACTCTGGTGCGAAAGGGCGAACCGATCCATTTTCATGAAGCCCCCGACGTGGCCCATATCGAGGCCCTGCCGCCCCTGCTCGAAGCCTGCTTCGGTCGGCGCTTGCGGCCCGGTTGGCTGGAGCGCCAGGACATCAGCGGGCTGCTGATGGCCGACAGCGGCCGCGCTGCCGCCCTGCTGATGCGGGGCTACCAGGGCGTTCCCTATCTCGACAAGATCATGGTGACCCCGGCGGCCCGCGGCGAGGGCCTGGGAGCGGCGCTGTGGCAGGCCCTGCGCGGTCGCTTTCCGGCCCTGTACTGGCGCTCGCGCGCCAACAATCCGATCAACAGCTGGTATTTCCGCCGCGCCCAGACGGCACACACCCAGGGCCGCTGGGTCGTGTTCACCACCGGCATCAGCGACTTCGAACTGCTCGGCGCCCTGCGCCAGGAGGCGTTGACCCGGGATTCCGGCTGGGCGGCTTGATCAGCGAGGCGCAGCGGCATGGCTCCGGCAGGGTCGCGCTCCGCCGGATTCGGAGCGTCGGATCCAGCCAGTCTGGCGTTGGCATTCAGGCTCATGTGGCATGCCGGATCGCCGGGGCTTGTACCCTAAAGTCGGCTCGACTAGGGTATACGCGTCGCCCCTGAGTCGCCCGACCATGCCTGCCCCAGACCCGCGAATCGATGCCTACATCGCCAAATCCGCAGACTTCGCCCGCCCCTTGCTGATAGAGCTGCGCGCCCGTCTCCACGCGGCCTGCCCGGAGGCGGAGGAGACCATGAAATGGAGCGCACCCAGCTTCGTATACCGCGGCAAGATCCTCGCGATCATGGCCTCGTTCAAGCAGCATGTGGCCTTCAACCTGTGGCAGGGCGCCCAGCTGGTCGAGCAGAGCTCGGCAACGAAGGAAGGCATGGGCCAGTTCGGCCGCATCGCCTCGGCCAAGGACCTGCCGGGCAAGCGGGAGATGGCCCGCTACATCAAGCAGGCCATGGCGCTGATCGATGCTGGCCAAGGCGCCGGTGGCACCCGGTCAAGCGCGCCCAAGCCTCCAATCGAACCGCCGCGGGACCTGCTGGACGCACTGGCCAGCAATCCCGCAGCCCAGGCCACCTTCGACGGCTTCCCGCCGGGCAAGCGGCGCGACTACGTGGAGTGGATCACCGGCGCCAAGCGCGAGGACACGCGCGCCCGGCGGGTCGCTCAGGCGGTGGCGTGGCTGGCCGAAGGCAAGGCCAGGAACTGGAAGTACGAAAATTGCTGAACGGCAGCGGCCGCCGGCGCCCGGCGCTGGTAGCATGGCCCTCGCGCTCTGCGCCCTGCAGTCGCCTGCCTGCCGGAAGCGGCCCTGCCCTAAACCGGAGTTGCCACAATGAACTTCCTTGACCGCATCCCACTGCGCCCCGCCCACGCCGACCTGGTGCTACGCCTGGGCCTGGCCGCAATCTTCCTCAGCCATGGCATGACCCGCGCGGTGATGGATCGGGTCACACCGTTCGGTGCCTTCCTCGACGGCGTCGGCTTCCCTTTCGGCATCGCCTGGGCCTGGGGCGTGACCCTGTTCGAGATCGTTGGCGGCCTGGCTCTGCTGATCGGCTTTCAGCGTCGCCTGGTCTGTCTGCTGTTCATCGTCCAGATGCTGGTCGGCATCGTACTGGTGCATTGGCCCAACGGCTGGTTCGTGGTTGGCCACGGCAGCGGCGGCATGGAATTCAGCGTGATGCTGATCGCCGGCCTGCTGGCAGTGTTCGCGCTGGCAGGAAGCGGGGCGCGAGGCGCGCGCTGAGCAACCCGCCCCGAAGCCTATCCCTTTCATCCAGCGGTGGCATGCACGGGAGCGCCGCTGTCCCGGATCTCCACCTTCCGTCAGAGCCGAGTCCGCTCGATGCGGTACCCGGAGCCCCAACGCCTTGACGCTGGATTCAGCTTCGGCCGGGTGATCAGCCGGGGAGCGGCCCGAGCCCGGCCAACTCATCCAGGCCGAGCGCCCGGTTGATGTTCTGCAGGGCCTGACTGGCGGCGCCTTTCAGCAAATTGTCCAGCACCACCACCAGACCGACGCGATGCGGGTTGCGGGCGTCGACGGTGAAGCCACCGATCGCCAGGGCCGGGGTGCCGACGATGTCGCGGATTTCGGGAACGGCCGTGCCGACCCGGATCAGGGCTTCATCGGCGTAGCAGGCGCTGAAGCGCTCGAATAGTGCGTCCGGCTCGGTCGGATCGGCCAGGTCGACGGCGATGCTGAGCGAGATGCCGCGGAAGAACGACGCCACATGCGGCATGAAACGGATCGGGCGGCCCAGGCGTTCCGAAACCTCGCGCTCATGGACATGGCCGCTGAGCGCATACGGAATCAGATTGTCGCGCAGCCGCTCGGGGTCGTTGCGCGGCGACGGCGTCTTGCCGGCGCCGCTGTAGCCGGACACCCCGAACACCACCGGCGGGCGGATCAGCTGATCGCGCAGCGGCAGCAGGCCGAACTGGGCACCGGTGGCATAGCAACCCGGATTGGCGATGCGGCGGGCCGACGCCAGCGCCGGGCGATTCCATTCGGTGAGGCCGTAAACCCAGCTCGGATCGAAGCGCCAGTCGGCGCCCAGGTCCAGGATCAGGGCCTCGGGATGGGCGGCTTCGATCGCCGTCACCCAGGGCTGGCTGTGCCCGTTGGGCAGGGCCAGCACCCAGACCGAGGCAGCCACCGTGGCCGCTTCGGCCGGATCGAGCCGGCGATAGCACTGTGCCTGGTCGGGCCATTCCGGTACTTGCTCGACGATGCGCTGGCCCGCTTCGCTGCCGCTGGAGGCCAGCGCCAACTTGATGTCCGGATGATGGGCAAGCAGCCGCAGCAGCTCGGAGCCGGTGTAGCCGCGCCCGCCGATCAGCGCCAGTTTGTGAGTGACCATGACGGCTCCAAAACTTGCAGTCCGACAACCAGCAGAGTGCCGATCACCACCACCTCCGCAACGCTAAGCAAGGTGCCGATCAGGAAATACTCCGCATGGCGTCGGCCTTTGCGTAGATCCTCGAAGCGAAACACCGATTTTGCCGCCAGGACCAGACCCAGCGCAGCCCAGGCATGGACCAGAAAGGCGGACAACATCAGAAACCGCTCCAGCCAGCCGATTCGAAGCCCGGCATCCGCCAGTCCACCCGGGGTTTCGCCAACTTCAGCCGGCAACGGAATCATTGATTTAAGGAGAAGCCGATTCAACCATCCACAGCCGAACACGGCGGCCAGATACCCAGCCGTCAGCGCGGCAAAGCCCGGCGCCAATGGATGCCAGTGGAGAAACCAGCTTGAGAATGCTCCGGCGCTGCCGAGCAACAGTCCGGTGACGACGACGAGGACGATCATGTGAGCCAGTTGGTCGACGAGGAAGGCAGCCAGCTCATGGCCGGTGCCGAACCGGAGCTTGCACCAGTCGATCAGCAGATGCGAGCCCACGATCAGGGCAAAACCAAGCGCCAGCAAACTCCAGGAAGCCGCCTCGGGTTGGATCAACCACCAGCTCAGGATCAGTGCGCCGAGATGGACCGCGCCGTGCTCCGCCCAGGCCGGCCAATGTCCCGCGCGCTTGCCCTGGACGACAGCCGGCCGCTGAAGCAGGAAATCGCCGGCCAGATGGGCCAGCAACAGGGTCAGAAAGATCAGCATGCCGATCCCGATCTGCCAATTTCCGGCCCAGGGATGTTCAGCAGGCCGCTCAGAACCCGCTCCAGATCTTCCAGGCTGGCGCGAATGCGCCAGTACTGCGCGCTCGCCAGGCTGCGGGAAATGGTCGACTCGGACTTTGCCAAAGCCTCGGCCACCTCGGCCTGCTTGCGGAGTTGCTCATACCCTCTGATGTTCTCGCACTGGGTTTCGGTCAAGCGGTCGACCAGCGCATCGATCAGGCGCAGAATGCCGTTGCCCGCCGATTCGATCACGTCATGGTTCCAGCGCAGCACGACCCGCGACAAAGCGCCGTTTCGACTGCGCCCGCGGGCGCGCTCCAAGGCTTCTCGGGCCAGGAAGAATGCCTCACCGGTTACCGCTTCGTTCAGAGGCCGCGCACCGTCGTCATGCCGCTCCACGCCACCGCCGCCCAAGCCGATCCTCAGCTTGATCGGATGGGTTTGCAGCCAGAGATCCCACAACACCCAGGGCAACTGTTCGGGCCGCTCAATCAGACCCTGAAACTCATCCCAGGCGGTGACGGCATAGTCGAGCTTGACCCAGCCGCGCTGGCGATGACGCTGGGACAGTGAGTGGACGAGCCGATCGCGCTGCTCGGCAAAATCCTTCATGCGGCGCGACTCGACGACATCCACCAAGATGGCGCAACTTGCACTCATGAATGCAATTGTAGGAAATTGCTATCCAGAGGGCAAGTCATTCGCTAAAGCCAGCCCGAATCGCGCCGGCGAGCGTCGTTGACCAGGCGCTCCAGCCGCTCGAAATCCTCGACCCCGATGACATGAACGATCCATTCGCCGCGCCGGAAGCTGGCATGGGCCTGCTGCAGGTACCAGCCGGCAATCGGGTTGCTGGCGCGAGCGCGCCAATAAAAGCTGGGGAAGCGGGCGCGCAGCACCTGCCACAGCGCCGCACCCAGCCCCTCGCCCTGGGCTTCGGGGGTGACCACGAACTTGTCCAGATACGGCAGCCCGTCGACGCCGTTGACGATCATCGCCGCGGCGCGGCCGGACTCGGCCAGCAGCAGCCCCTGGATATCGCGACCCGGCCGCCAGTCGGGCTTGAGCGAGCGCTCGAAGCTGGCCTCCAGCAGCCGCTCCACGGTGCGCCACTGCTCGGGTCTGACCTCGGTCAGCCAATCGATCCGCTCACCCTTGCGGATCAGGGTGCCGGCACCGGTGTGAGTGAACAGCTCGCGGGTCAGCTTGGCGGCCGAGGTGATCGACACCGAGGTTTCGTTCGGCAGGCGCTCGAGCATGTCCTTGATCTGGGCCAGCTTCAGCTGCATGCCCGAATGGACCCAGTCCTGGGCGATCAGGTGGTCGTAGTCGGCGCTCAAGGAAATCGCCGAAATCACCCGGCCGTTCTGATCCAGCAGGCCGCCGGTGCCGGTCAGAAAGATGATCTTGTAGGGCTTGACCGCCCAGACCAGCTCGCGCGCGGCGATGTCGGCGTTGATGTTCAGCACCTGGCCCGACGGCGATTCGCCCAGGCAGGCGACCACCGGCAGGGCGCCGGCATGGACCGCCGAGCGCAGCGGCTCAAGCTCGATGCTCTCGATCTCGCCCACCAACCCCAAGCGCTCCGGGTCGGCCAAACGGGCATTGAAGACCCCGTGCAGAATGCCGCGGGCGCGCACGCCGCGCGCTTCCAGGGCGTCGACCAGGCGGGCATTGGCCTTGTAGATCACCGGCCGGGCCACGGCCATCACCTCGGCGGTGGTCACCCGCAGGCCGTCGCGCTTCTCGATCGGCACGCCGGCTTCCTGCATCGCCTCGTCGAGCTGCGGGCCGGCGCCGTGCAGCACAATCGGGGTGAGCCCCAATCGATGCAGGAAGGCCAGCGCCGCGGCGAGTTCGTCGATGTCGTCGCGCAACACCGCACCGCCGATCTTGACCACGGCAAAGCGCGCTTCCTCGATGCGCGAGAACTGCTTCAGGTACTGGCGCGCCTCGCGGCTGGAGCCGAGCTGGCCCAGCAGTTCGATAACGGTTTGACGAACCTCAACCATGGCCTTCGACAATTCCCCTGTAGATGCCCGTGATGCGCGCCAGCTGGTCCAGCTCGACCCATTCGTCGACCGCGTGGGCCTGGGCGATGTCACCGGGACCCAGCACCAGCGCCGACAGGCCGGCCTCGGAAAACAGCGAGGCCTCGGTCCAGAAGCCGACCGGCGCGCCGATTTCGAGCGCGTGTTGCAGACAGAAGGCGCGCGCGGCCGCATCATCCTGGCCGGCGGCCGGCAGCGGCGGACCGGAGAACGGGATCTCCCAGCTCGCCCAGTCGCCCGCGCCGGCCAGGTCCTTCAGCGCCTCGAACAGGGCATCATTGGACTGGCCGGGCCCGAGCCGGGCCGAGTAGTGCAGCCGGGCATCGCCGGCGATAACGTTGGATTTGATGCCGCCCGACACCAGACCCAGATTGAAGCCGGTGGCGCGCCCGGCCTCGGCTTCGGCGGCGCAGTGATCGAGCGCGGCCGCGGTCCAGCGCGCGGCGCGGTGGTTGGCGTTGTCGACCAGCGCGCGAGCTTCCGAGGAATGTCCCATCACGCCGCGGAAATGGCCCTTGACCGACAGGAATCCGCGATGCGCCAGCACCGCCCGGCAACCGGTCGGCTCGGCCACGACCACCTGATCGTAATCGCGGTGGGCGGGCTCGTCGAGGAAACGGCGCACGCAGCAACTGCCGGCCCCTTCCTCATCGCTGGACAGCAGGATGGCCATCGGGGCGGCGGTCTGTTCGGCTACGCTCAACAGCGCCGCGGCCGCGCCCTTGATGTCGCAGACGCCGCGACCGTAGGCGCGCCCGGCTTCGACCGTCAGCGCCAGCGGCGGCCGCATCCAGCCCTCGCCCACCGGCACCGTATCCATATGGCAGTTGAACAGCGTGCGGGCGGCCCCGCGCCGGGCATACAGGTTGACATGGCCATCGCCGAAATCGCTGATCTCAACGGCAAAACCCACCGCCTGCAGGCGCTCGCGACAATACCGAAACATCGACGCCTCGCCATCAAAGGCACGCGGCGGATTCTGACTGTCACATTCAATCAGCGCGGCCAGATGAGCGAGGGTCTGATCAATCATTGCAGTAGCCCTTCGGAGGTCCTCAACAGCAAACCTGTTGGGTCGCCAAGCAGCAAAGCAGCAATGAAAGGAAGGGAAAACCGTCTGCTTTCCCGTCCCTTCGCTGCTTTGCTGCTTCGCGACCGCAAAGGTTCTCTCACTTCCTGACCCGCGCAGCCAGGGTGGAGCTCTGGCCGATCAGTTTGACGAAGCCTTCGGCTTCTTCCGGGGTCCAGGAGGCAGACTGGGCGTAGACCGCGTCGGGGTCCTTGAGCAGGTAGCGCGAGCCGACCGCGACCGCATGCACCGCGCCGCCGTCGGTAGCCAGCCGGACCACGCCGGTGACGTAGCGGTTGGCGCTTTCCAGATAGGCTTCCAGGTCGGCCTTGTGCGGCTCGAAGAAGAAACCGGTGTAGACCAGTTCCGCCCAGCGGTTGGCGATGGTCTGCTGGAACTGGTTCTGCAGCTTGGTGTTGACCGCTTCGCGCAGGGCACGCTGGGCGACCATCAGGCCGTCGACGCCGGGACATTCAAACACGATCCGGCCCTTCAGGCCGATCGAGACATCACCCGTGTAGATGTGTCGCCCGACGCCGTAGGCGCCGAGGCGGCGGTTCAGTTCGGCCAGCAGCGCCGGGCCGGCCATCGGCTGCCCGTCCAGGCTCACCGCCCTGCCTTGCTCGAAGCCGATGGTCAGCTCCAGACGATCGGCCGGCCATTCCGCGCGCGGCCGGCACCAGACGTGGGTGTCGGCGCCGGGTACACCGAACTCGTCGATCTCCTGGCCCGACAGGGTCACGCCGAGCAGGTTTTCGTTGATCGAGTAGCGGCTGGCCTTGGTCGGCACCTCGACACCGACCTGCTCCAGCCACTCGATTTCGTGAGCACGGACATTGCGGGTCTGGCGCTGCAGATCGCGGATCGGGGCGTGGATGACATAGTCGCCGAGCGAGCGCACCGACTGGTCAAAGCGCAGCTGGTCGTTGCCCATGCCGGTGCAGCCGTGGGCGAAATGTCGGGTGCCCAGCCGGTCGGCCAGGGCCAGGCACTGCTCGACGATGACGTAGCGGTCCGAGCACAGCATCGGATACTGCTCAAGCATGCGCGCGCCCGACCAGAGCAGCGGCACCACGAACTGGTCCCACAGCGGCTGGGCGGCATCGAGTTCGTGATGCTCGACCGCGCCCAGCGCACGGGCGCGCCCGGCGATCCAGGCCTTCTGCTCGGCCGACACCCCGCCGGTATCGACGAAGGCAGTGTGGACTTCGAAACCCTGGTCCTTCAGGGCCAGCACGCAGTAGCTGGTATCGAGACCGCCGGAAAAGGCGAGAACGATGGTTGATTGCGGCTCAGACATGAACGAATCCTTGGGGATTGGTGAGAGGGGTAGAGGGCGAGAGGGGAGAGGGAAGGGACTTTACCCTTTTCCTTCTACCCTTCTCCCCCTCTCCCCATCAATTCCAGCATCAGGGCCTTCTGGACGTGCAGGCGATTCTCAGCCTCGTCCAGGGCCACGCAGTAGTCAGCGTCCATCACGCCGTCGGTGGCCTTGACGTTGCGCCGTAGCGGCAGACAGTGGCTGAAGCGGGCCTGCTTGGTCAGCGCCATCTTGGCTTCGTCGACGATGAAGTGCCTGAATGGCGCGCGCAAGCGTGCTTCCTCTTCAGGCCGGCCGTAGAACGGCAGTGCACCCCAGCTCTTGGCGTAGACGAAGTCGGCACCCGCATAGGCCGCTTCGATGTTCGTGCTGACCTGCAGCGAGCCGCCCGATTCCCGCGCCTGGCGCTCGCCGGCAGCCATGAACTGCTCGTCGAGCAGATAGGCCTCGTCCGGGATCAGCAGGGTGACGTCCATGCCGAACCTGGTCGCGATCAGCAGCGCCGAGTTGGCGACGGCCGTATTCAGCGGGCGCGGGTGGAAGGTCCAGGTCAGCACGAATTTCTTGCCGTCCGGCTTGCCGAGCTGGTCCTGGATGGTGCGCATCAGGGCCAGCTCCTGGCAGGGGTGGACGATGGTCTCCATGTTGATGACCGGCACCCGCGAATGACGGGCCAGGGCCTTGATCACCCGGTCCTGGCGATCGATCGACCAGTCCTTGAACAGCGGAAAGGCGCGCAGCGCAATCGCATCGCAGTAGCGCGACAGCACGCCGGCCACCTCGGCAATATGTTCCTCGGCATCCCCTTCCATGACCACGCCGGGCTCGAACTCGATGCCCCAGGCCGCCTTGCCCGGCTCCAGCACCACCGCATGCGCGCCGAGATGAAAGGCGCCGATCTCGAAGGAGGAGCGGGTCCGCAGGCTCGGGTTGAGGAACAGCAGGGCGATGCTGCGGCCGCGCAGACGCTCGTTGCGGGGCTCACGCCGCAGCGCGTCGGCGGCGTCCAGCAGGGCCTGCAGCTCGCTGCGGCTCCAGTCCTGGGTGCTCAGAAAATGGCGCATGGTCGATGAACTCCGGAACGGCGAAACCGGTGGGACCAGCGCCCCAAAAAATTCAGGCTGCGGTACCGGCGTAACCCTTTAGGATGCCAGAGTCGCCGGACGGCAGCAAGATGGTCTGCCCTGAGCCAGCGGAGCCGACCCGCCGCCGGTGGCTAGACCCGGGCTGCCTCAGTTAGCCATTGGGCGTATTGATAATCGCCATCAGGCGGCGTGGTCAAGCTCCCAGCCCGGAAAAACCAGGACGGCCGGGTGACAAGAAAGAGCACGGGCCAGGACTTTGGCGCGCTCCACCCCCAGCCTTACCCGATCATTCTCGATAGCGGAAAGCGTCGATTGTGGGATGCCGGTCAAGCGCGACAAATCATTCTGACTGAGCTCCTGCAACTCGCGCAGAATCCGCACCGACTCACCGACGCTGACCTCGACTCGTTTTCGTGTCGGAACGAGGTCAGTTCGCTCACGTTCATTTGCAGTCATGTCGTGTCGATCAGTATCTTGGACTGCGCCATCAGCTCAAGGCGTCATGCAGGCCTCGAGCGTCCAGCAGCGGAACATCGAGAACAGTCTGAACAAACCCAGCTCCGCTCCCCGACTGCTTTAGAAATCGACTAAGCAGGTCAAAAAACGGCGTGTCAAACACTTCCGAAACCGTCTCCATGTAGCGATCGGGCTCTGGCGGCAGCTCGCCACCGAAAAGTGCCTCGCTGACGTTCGGATGGCCTTGATTGAAACGCGTCATCCACTTGAAGATATCCGGCTCCAGAGAAAACGGCTGCTCACCGGTGAACTCGGCACATGTATTGATCTGTTTGTACACGGTGTAGGGGGAGATCACATGCTCTTCGGCGAGTGCCATCAACTGCTCCAGCTGAGCCTGGCGACTGGAACAAGACTTGACTCTGTTGAGTCCCGCGAGCGCCAACTCATGCGGAAACAACAGCATGCCGGCAAAGGCATCGGCGAAATCCTCGGCTTCGTCGCCGCGCAACTCCGGTGCCAGGCAATGGCCCAGCTCATGGGCCATCCAAAACTTGAAGTCGTGAATGTTGACATCGAGATTCAGATAAACCCAGGTCGTCTGACTGTCAGGCAAATAAACATGGGTGGCATTTTCATGCACCTGCTTGCTGCCCCAGCGCACAGGAATGAGCACAGCCTGCAGCTTGCCAAAGTGCCGGATCAGCTGCTCAAAGTTCAGGGTCTCCAGCGGCTGCACATGTATGACGCGACGAATCGAGGCGGTCGCCTGGCGCAGAAACTCGTAGTCGAGCCGGGGCTGCTTGAGCACCGGCGGCATCGCAAGTACGTCAAACGGCAAGAAAGGCACCAGATGGCGCAGCATCCGGCCCATGGTCTGGGCATTTTCGATGTGGTGGTCGCGCGTCTTGCTGCCTCTGGTCTTGCGAAAGGCGACCACGGGCTCGGCCGGATCATCGCGGATCACCATCTGCTGAAAGCTCAAATCGAGCGCTCTGGCCAGCTTCAGCAGCTTATCCGGGCGCGGAACGCTGTCACCGGCGAGCCACTTGCGGACGCTTTCGCGAGAGATGCCCAAGGCCTTGGCCAAACCTGCCTGGTTCAGGCCGGCCGCAATCATGGCCTGGCCGATCTGATCCTGATTCAGTCGCTTCTCCATAGCCCGTCTAATGTGGCCCTGGTGTCAACTTTTGTCAACTTTCCGCAGCGCTGCGCCGGCAGCTGCGACCACCCATCGAAACCTCACCGAAACACGAACTGGAACGCCAGCAGCAGCACCAGACCGGCCATGACGAGTTTGACGAAGCCCCATGTCGGCGACGGCGGCTTTTTCTGTGCCGGTTCATCCATGGCGCTGACCATTGCCCGCAGCCGATCGAGCGCGGGAGACGGCCCAAAGCTCAAGGTCAGGTCGAGCTCGACCTCGCCCGAGGTCGGCAGGCCCCGCGCGCGCAGGGCGGCGGCGGGATCGGCGAGCAGCTCGCGCAGCTCGGTGAGCCAGACCTCCAGCCGGCTCAGACAGTGTTCGGCCGCCTGGCGCAGACAGTGCCCAATCTCGCTGCCATGGGGTCCGGACTGCTCCAGCGCCCGGCCCATCACCACCACGCCCTTGAGCTCGCCCACACCCTCGCGCAGCTCATCGCAACCGCGTTTCAGCAGGACCTGATCAATCGGCTGGGCCAGCACCGCCGGCCCGATACCCTCATTGACACCGCTGTGGACGCGCGACACGGCCCGATCAAAAACCCGGACACCGTGGTCCAGCCAGATCTGTTCGTCGCCGTAGCCTGCCGGCAGCTCCGACAGGCGCGCCGCGATCGGCTGGCGCAGGAAATCCTGCACTGCCGCCAGTTCATGCTCGAGGGCTGACCAGTTCCGGGCCATCGGTGTATCTCTGCATTCAGGACAGCAGCCATAGTGCGCTGTCTCGTTCTCAAATGCTGAGAACGGCTAAGGAACCTCGCTCTCGGTGCGACGAAACATCAGGTCCAGGGGATTGGGCCGCTCCGCTTGGCTTCGAGCTGGCCAAGGGCTACCCGCATACTGAGCCGGCAATCATTCGGCGCGCTCATTCATTAGCTCTCCATGCGTTCTGCATAGCGCTCGAAGAGGAAGGCAACGCGGTCCGCATCGCCGGTGAATTTGCGGCGGCTGTAGGCGGCATCAACCGCGCGGTCGAGCTGATGGTGAGCCTTGACCAGGTCGGGCGGCATGCTCAGGGGGTCGTAGAGGTCGGCCAGGCTGGATTCGGGATAGCGGGCGCGAGCGTCGAGGACGGCCTGGGCGGCTTGTTCTATCCGTTCGAGGGTTTCCGCCGACGGGTCCTGCGGCCAGGGGTAGTTGTTGTAGACGATGCCGGCGGAGTAGCGGAAGTCGCTTTTCAGGCGGCCACAGACGCTGCGGACCCAGGCCATGTGCATTTGCGATGCAAGCACACCGAAATCGAAAAGCCCTGCGTCAGCGACCGTGAAGAGCTCGGAACTGGCAATTTCCCTTTTCAGGAAGCCAATGGGCAAGTACAGTCGGCGCTCGGATGATGTTTTTGGTATGGCCAGGTAGTCGCCCTCAGGCTGACGAATCTCGCCAAACAAATAGGGACTGGCTGCCAGCTCCTGCGTTGTTTTTCGCTTGCTGGCCATTCGAGTCTTCCGGACTGCCTGAATACGCTCCTGCAACTCGCTCAACCGCCGCAGTTCGCTCGGCTCTATATCAACCAGCCATAAACACCAACGCGGCAGCGCGTTGATGAACTCGCGACTACCAACAAAGGGCCGAACCCATCGGTCAAGACCCGGATTAACCGATAGCAGGGCTTTTCGTTCGTCGCGAGTCAGAAGAAGAAACCCGCCGTCATTCGGCATGCTCCCAAAAGATATGGCGCGAGGTGCAGAGAGCGCCTGACGTCGACTCCGCAACACCACATCCGGCGCATCGACCAGATAAGGATTGATATTCCTCGCCGCGATCGCCTGCGGCTCGGACTTGACCGTCAGGTAGTCAAAGATCGTCTTGTCCGGCCGGTCCTCAAGCCCGAAGCCGATGATCACGCAGTGCACCGCCGCCTTGCCGCGCGCCTCGTTGGTCCACTGGAAGGTGCGATGGGCGAACTGGATGCGCATGCCGCGCTCAAGCATCCACTGCCACAGGACGCCGACCTGCTCGCCCTGGGTGATCGAATTGGTCGACACAAAGGCCACCCGCAGGGCGGGATTGGCTGGGCGGCCGAACAGTTCGTCCATGGCCGCGGCCAGTTCCGGATCGCCGCCGCCATATTCGCCCTGCAGATAGCGCACGGCCTTGAAATACCAGGCCGTAACGTAGTCCAGAATGCCGTGGCCTTGCAGCGGGCCGGTCACGGCCAGCAGTTCGGCGCGCTGGGCGGGTGTCATGAATTTCGAGCCGATAAAGGGCGGGTTGCCGAGCATGTAGCTCAGGCGGTCGGGCGGCACGAGCTCGGCCCAGTCCAGCTGTAGCGCATTGCCATGGACGATGCGTGGGCTGGTTGTCAAGGGAATGCGCGCGAAGTACAGCCCGAACGCTTCGCCCACCTTCATGTTCATCTGGTGGTCGGTCAGCCACAGCGCCACGCGCGCGATCTGGGCCGGGAATTCCTCGATCTCGATGCCAAAGAACTGATCGACATCGAGGCGGATCAGGGAATGCACGTCGAGAATGCGCTGGCGGTCGTCGTGGGCGGCGCGCAGCACTTCGAGTTCCAGCAAGCGCAACTCGCGATAGGCGACGACCAGAAAATTGCCGCAGCCGCAGGCCGGGTCGAAGAAGGTCAGTGAGCGCAGCTTCTTGTGAAACTCGACCAGCTTGTTGAGGTTATGCCGGACACGCTCGAATTCGGCCCGCAGCTCATCCAGAAACAGCGGCCGGATGAGCTTGAGGATATTGGCCTCGGAGGTGTAGTGGGCGCCGAGATTGCGGCGCGCCTCCGGGTCCATGATCGACTGGAACAGCGCACCGAAGATGGCCGGCGAGATACTGCTCCAGTCCAGCGCGCAGGCCTCCAGCAAGGCTTCGCGCATTGTCGAATCGAAATCGGCAATGCGGATGGGCTCGGCAAACAGCTCGCCGTTGATCCATGGGAACTGGTTGAGCTGCTCATCGATGGCCTTGGAGCGGCGCTCGCGCGGCGTGTTGACGGCCTGAAAGAAACGCGCCAGCAGGGCACCGAGGTCGGAGCCGTCTTCGCTGGACCGCGTCTCGATCCATTCCTCAAAAGCGTGCGCCGGCTGAAAAATGCCGGTGTCGTCGGCAAACATGCAGAACAGCAGCCGGACCAGAAACACTTCCAGGTCATGGCCGTCATAGCCGACGGCCTTGAGCTGGTCATGCAGCTTGCCCATGCGCTCGGCGGCCTGGATGTTGACCGGGTCTTCGGGCCGAATCTCCTGGGTCTGGTAGCCGGCGATAAAGCCGAACAGCTTGATGTGCTTGGGCAACTCAGCGGTGCGAATGCGCTGCTCGGTGCCGACCTCCATGTCGTGCAGGACGATGAACTCGAAATCACTGACCAGGATGTAGCGCGGCAGCTCGCGGTCCTTGAGCCCGTCCAGGTAGTCCAGGGCTTGCAGATGAGCCTTGTCCAGGGGTTTGCCGCGCGATTTGTGCTCGGCGATCAGGGTGCCCGGCCAGAAGCAGTCGATGTAGCCCACCGCGCCGCCCAGCTTTTCGACCCGTTTCTCGAAGCTGTACACGCGCTTGCGGTCGACGCCAAACACGGCAAAGAACTCGTTCCAGAAGCTCTGCGCCTCGCCGCGTTCGTAGCTGGCGTCTTTCCAGTCGCGGGCAAAACGGGTGGCGCGGTCGCGGATTTCATTCCAGGAGATAGGCACTTCGGCAGAGTTCCCTTAAAGCGTCGAGCCAGGTCCGGCCAAAGTAACGCCAAGCGCCCGGCGCGGCAAGCCACGGCGACGTGCAGTCGCGGGCCGCAAACACAACCGGCGAAGCTCGAGCGGCAATGCTAAAGTGTTCGGAATTCAACTACCGACGGAGCGCTACCCATGGGAATCGAAGTCGCAGGCCTGTTCGGGCTGATCTGGCTGATCATCGTGATCTGGGCCATCGTCAAGACCGCCCAGAGCCCCGCCGGCCTGGTGCCGAAAATCCTGTGGATCCTGATCCTGCTGTTCTTTCCGATCATCGGCCTGATCCTGTGGCTGCTGCTCGGGCCGAAAGGCTGAGATCAGCGTAGCGGGCGGGCGCTGTCGGCCGCCCGCTCTGCAATCAGCTCAGCGTCAGGCGCAGGAATTTGCGCTTGCCGACCTGCAGCACCCCGGCGAAACCGGCCTGGAGCACCAGGCCGCGATCGTCGATGCGCTCCCCGTCGATTCTGACCGCGCCCTGCTGGATCATGCGGAAGGCCTCGGAGTTGGAGGCGGTCAGGCCGCAGGCGGTCAGCGCTTCAGCGATACCCAGGCCCGCAGGGCCAGCCGGCAGGCGTTTGTCAGCGATGTCCTCGGGCATCTCGCCCTGACGGAAACGAGCGATGAAGCCGTCGCGAGCACGCTCGCCGGCGCCGGCGCCGTGGAAGCGATCGACAATCTCCAGCCCCAGCTCGAACTTGACATCGCGCGGATTGCGGCCCTCGGCCACGGCCCGCTTCAGGCCGTTGATATCGGCCGTGGGACGGAAGCTCAGCAGCTCGAAATAGCGCCACATCAGCTCATCCGAGATGCTCATCAGCTTGCCGAACATGTTGTCCGGCGCGTCGGTGATGCCGATGTAGTTGCCCAGCGATTTCGACATTTTCTGAATGCCGTCGGTACCCTCCAGCAGCGGCCAGGTGATGATGACCTGGGCCGGCTGGCCTTCCTGGGCCTGCAGCTGGCGGCCGACCAGCAAATTGAATTTCTGATCGGTCCCGCCCATTTCGACATCGGCCTTCAGGGCCACCGAGTCGTAGCCCTGAACCAGCGGGTAGAGAAATTCGTGAATGGCGATCGCCTGGCCGCCACGGTAGCGCTTTTCGAAATCATCGCGCTCCAGCATCCGGGCGACCGTGTACCTTGACGCCAGCCGAATCATGTCGGCCGCCGTCATGCCGCCGAACCACTCGGAGTTGAACCGGACTTCGGTGGCCGCGCGGTCGAGGATCTTGAACACCTGATCCGCATAGGTCCTGGCGTTGGCACGAATGTCGTCCTCTGACAGCGGCTTGCGCGTGACATTCTTGCCGGTCGGGTCGCCAATCATGCCGGTGAAGTCGCCGATCAAAAACACCGCGACGTGGCCCGCGTCCTGAAACCGGCGCATGGCGTTGATGATCACGGTATGACCCAGGTGCAGATCAGGAGCGGTCGGGTCGAACCCGACCTTGATCCTCAGCGGGCGACCCTGGGCGAGCCGCTCAGCCAGATCTTCGGCCTGAATCAGCTCGGCGGCGCCGCGGGTCAGTTCTTCGAGAGTGTTGGCGGTCGCTGTTGTGGCCATGGCTGCAGGACGGGAAATTTCGGTGGTCGGGCCGTGACGTTGCTACTGCGCAATTGACTAACCGACCCGTAAGTGGGTAATGTTACCGAGTTTTTACGCGCGAAACCCGACCGGATGAGGAGAAAAACGTCGACCGCAGCGCCGGCCTGGATGTCAGGCGCGACGGTCTCCCGAGTCTGGGCTCAGGTCCGAGAGGGTGCCCGGCGCCTGGCGCGCCGCTGCCACTCCGCAGCCCTTGCCCACCCCCGCTGGACCTTCGCCGCCGTGCTGCTGTTGGCCACCGGCCTTGTCCTGTCGTGGCTTCCGGAACCGGGTGATCCACCGGCGAGCGGGGATCAGGTGGTTCAGCTGCATCTGCCCGGCCAGGCCGCAACGACCCCCGTTTCGGCCGCGCCGACCGCGATCGATACCGACCTGGACGTCTCGGCCGAGGCGCTCGCGGACGACAGCGTGGTGGCCGCTATCATCGCGACCGACGAGCCCACACCCAACTGGCGGCTGGTCGAGGTTCAGCGCGGCCAGACCATGGAGCGGATCTTCCGGGAAGTGGGTCTGGGTGCCGGCTTGCTGCATCGCGTGGTCCATCTCGACGAGCACACCCGCCGCCTGACCCGGATTCGCCCCGGCGATGTCTTCGCCTTCGAGCTGGACCCGGATGGTGATCTGCGACGGATGCGCAGCGAGTTTGACGACGAGCACTGGCTGTTCGTCGAGCGCGACGGCGACGGGGCGCTCAGCAGCCGGCTGGAACCGCGCGACCTGGAGCCGCGCATCGTCGAGGCCAGCGGCGTGATCAGCAGCTCGCTGTTCAATGCCGCCAAGGCCTCGGGCCTGAGTGATGGCATGACGATGCGGCTGGCCAATATCTTCGGCTGGGACATTGATTTTGCCCTCGACATCCGCGCCGGCGACAGCTTTGCCCTGGTCTACGAGCAGATCTGGCGTGACGGCGAGTTCCTGCGCGACGGCGCGATCCTGGCCGCTCGCTTCATCAATCAAGGTGATACCTTCGAGGCCATCCGCTTCGACGCCGGCGACGGCCCGGATTTCTTTGCCCTGGACGGCCGCCCGATGCGCAAGGCCTTCCTGCGCGCGCCGCTGAACTTCACCCGGGTCACCTCAGACTTCAATCCACGCCGCTTCCACCCCATCACCCGCCAGGTCCGGCCGCACAACGGGACCGACTACGGCGCCCCCACTGGCACCCCCGTCTGGGCGGCCGGCGACGGTCGGGTGATCCGATCGGCCTACAACAACGTCAACGGCAACTACATCTTCATCCAGCACGGCAACAACGTCATCACCCGCTACCTGCATCTGTCGCGCCGCGATGTGCGCCAGGGCGATCGGGTTCGCCAGGGCCAGACCATCGGCGCGGTCGGCATGACCGGCCTGGCCACCGGCCCTCATTTGCACTATGAGTTTCTCGTCAATGGTGCGCACCGGAACCCGCGCACGGTCGACCTGCCCGAAGCCGAACCGCTGCCGCCGGAGCTGATGGAGCAGTTCCTGAGCTTGGGGCGACCGTTGCTGGCGCGGCTGGATAACGTCCAGAACGGCGGCCTGATGCTGGCCGCGCGCGAGCCGGAAGCCGCTACCGAGGAGTCCGGCTCCTCTTACTGACATGGCCGATTGCCTGATCGGCCTGATCTCGGGCACCAGCATGGACGGCGTGGACGCCGTGCTCGCTGATTTCTCCGTCCAGCCGCCGCGCCTGCTGGCCGCGCTGACCCGCCCGTTCAGCAGTACCCAGACGGAAGCTCTGGATCGCCTGCGCGCGCGGCCGGACGACTTTCCGACCGCCGCCCTGGCGCAGCTTGATGCCGAACTCGGTGAGGTCTTTGCCGATGCCGCTGTTGCAGTGATCGAAGCGGCCGGGCTGAACCCATCGGCCGTGCTCGCGATCGGCTCGCACGGCCAGACCGTGCTCCATCGACCCGACGCCCGGCCGCCGTTCAGCCTGCAGATCGGTGACCCGGCCCGTATCGCCGAAATCACCGGCCTGGTCACGGTGGCCGATTTTCGCCGGGCCGATCTGGCCGCCGGCGGCCAGGGCGCGCCGCTGGCCCCGCTGCTGCACCGGGCACTGCTGGCGAATCCGCGGGAGAATCGGGTGGTGGCCAACTTGGGCGGCATCGCGAACATCACGGTCCTGCCTGCCGAGGGGGCGATCAGCGGCTTCGATACCGGCCCGGCCAACTGCTTTCTGGACCTCTGGTATCGCCGCCACCAGGCCGGGCGATTCGACCAGGGCGGCGGCTGGTCTGCCGAGGGCGTGGTTGACGAGACCTGGCTCGCCCGTCTGCTCGACGACCCCTATTTCTCCCGCCAGCCGCCCAAGAGCACTGGCATCGAGGCCTTCTCGGCCGCCTGGCTGGAAGCGCGCCTGCCGCCCTGGGCCGGGCAGCGACCAGCCGACGTCCAGGCCACGCTGGCCGAGTTCAGCGCCGCCAGCCTGGTCAGCGCCATCAATCAGGCGCTGCCCTCGGGATGCCAGCGTCTGCTGCTGTGCGGCGGCGGCGCGCACAATCGCGACCTGGTCAGCCGAATCCAGCGGCGACTGCCCGGCCTGCCCTGTGAGGCCACCGACCGCCACGGTGTGCCGGGCGATTTCGTCGAAGCCATGTTGTTCGCCTGGCTGGCCGCCCGGAGACTGGCGCTGCAAGCGCTGAACACGGCGCCGATCACCGGTGCGCGCGGCCCGGTGATGCTCGGCGCGGTCTATCGGCCACGCCCGTTCTGAGCGACGGACTTGGCCAATCCGGCGACATCCTCCGGCAACGCCGATGGAACGGCTGCGGGAGCTTCCTGTCGGAACCTGACAGGACCAACAAATTTGGAGCAATCATCATGAAACTTCTAACCAGACTGGCGTGCCTGCCCGCGCTGGCTTTCACCTTGAGCGCCTGCGACAGCCCCGCACCTGATCCGACACCTCCGCCCGAACCGCCAGCCGCCAGCGAAGCGGCTGAGACTGCGGCCGAGCCAACCGAACCGGGCAGCACCCGGCGCCCAGCGCTGGCCGATCACGACACCGGCGTCACCCGCCCGCCGCCAGGTGCAACCGATACTCCGCCCGGCATTGCCGACCCGACCCTGCAGTGGTGGGACGATGACGCCCTCGTCGACCAGTTGGGCCTGCACCCCGAGCAGCGCACGACCCTGCTGGAGTTTCGGCGATCGATTCATGCCGCCGAACTGGAAGGTCGCGCGGAGCTGCGGGCACTCGAAGAGCAGGCCGCCGGGCTGGACGGCGACAGCGAGCGTCTGAGCGAACTGCAAACCAGCATTGGCCAATTGCGAGAGCGACTGGAAGACTCCGATGCGGCCTGGCAGGAAACGGTACGCAGCACGCTCAGCCCGGCCCAGCGGCGTCAGCTCGAAGCCTTGCTTGACCCCGACCCGCTGCCCTGACGCTTGTTGTTGGCACCCGACGGCGGCGAGCAGGCAGTACCATCCCGGCTGAGCTTTGGCTCGGTTTTTTGGCGGGCCTTGAGAGCCCGAGCCGGTGCGCCGGCGCGCGCGGGAGGCTTCTTGAACCAGCACAACAGGACAGTGGGACCCGAAATGATGGCTTTGAACTCTCTCAAGATTGGCGCTGCCGGACTAATGCTGGCTGCGGCGACGGCGTTCGCCCAGGACCATTCGGCGGTGGAACAGCGGCTTGCCGCCCTGCTGCCCGAGGGCACGCCGGTCGACATCCTGCCCAGCGCGATACCCGGCCTGGTTGAGATACGCTCGGGCATGGATGTGGTGTTGATGACCGCGGACGGGAAGCATCTGATTCGCGGCGAAGTCCTGGACCTGGACGCCGGCGACGATCTGATCGAGCTGGGGCGACGAGCCCTGCGGCAGCCCCTGATCGAAGCGCTGGACCCTGCCGGGCTGATCAGCTACGGCGAGCGCTCGCTCCCTCACGAAGTGCTGGTGTTTACCGATACTGACTGCGGCTACTGCCGTCGCCTGCACCAGCAGCTGGCGCTGTACCAGGAAGCCGGCATTCGAGTCAGCTACGCCGCCTACCCGCGGGCCGGTCTTGGCAGCAGCACCCATCAGGACCTGGTGTCGATCTGGTGCGCCGAGGATCCGGTCGCCGCGATGGACCAGGCGCAGTCCGGCGTCAGCCTGCCGCCGAAGCAATGTCAGACCCCCATCGAAGCGCATGTCGAGCTGGGCCGGGCCCTGAACATTCGCGGTACGCCGACCATGGTCCTCGCCAACGGCGAGACCATCAATGGATTCCTCATGCCCGAGCCCTTGCTGGAGCGGCTTTCGCGCCTTCCGAAAACGCCAGCCAGCGCTCAGTAACGGGGCTGGGGAGCGATCGGCCGAAGACCCGATACGCCAGGCGCTCTGACCTTATCACCAGGCCGGACGCCTGGCTGAGTCACGGTCGCCTTCAGGACGGCTTGGAGCGCGGCCCCGGCCCTGCTGGCCGGGCCTTACAGCGCCTCGGAAGGGTTCGTCGCCGCGGGCGTGGCGAACAGGACATCAATCGGCCTGAGGCGGGCCTCCAGCGACGCCTGCCGGGTATGAAATTCGCGCGTCAGGGCCCCGAGGTAGGCGGTTCGCAGCGCAACCCCAAACGCCGCTTCCAGCCGGTCCAGTTCCTGCTGCAGCGCCGCCTCGAACTCAGCCCGGTTCTGGATCTCGTCCAGGCGCATCAGAACCAGCTCGGCGGACAGCATCGTCACCCCGAACACGCCTGCCGCACACAGCCAGGCCGCGGCACCGGTACTGACGCAGGCGGCGGTAATGCCGGCGCCGGCCTGACGACCTGCCGCTCGTGCCGTCGCCGCCTGCGCGGCGCGGCGCGCGGCCAGCGTCGATAGCGCGCCGGTCGCCAGCGCCAGTGCCTGGCGTTCGAGGGCGGGATCCTGTTCCAGATACTCGAAGACCGCGCTCTGGCTGACCGCGAATTCCAGTACCGGCGCTTCGGCCGGGGGCGCGCTGTCCAAGCGCCGGTCGCGCAGCTCGCGATGGAAGCTGGCCAGCAGGACATCGCCGCTGTTGCGCAAATGACTGTCGGCCGACGCGGCCAGATTGGCGACCAGCTCAGCCTGCTGTGCTTGCCAGGCCTCAGGTGGAAACAAGCGCTCAAGCAGACGACCGCTGACATCCACGCCGACCGCGCTGCCGGCACGAACGACCTGGCCGGGCACGGAGTAGTACCAGTCGGCGACCCCGCTGACCTGGGCGCGCGGCAGCGCGAACAGCTCGGCCAGCCGCGCATCGAGCTCGGCCTCCAGCGCTGCCAGCGCGTCAGCCTCGGCGGCCGACAAGGCGCGCAGGGCCGTGCTGCGCGCGCCCTGCCACTCGTCTGCGTTGACCGCGTAGCTGAGCTCGCCGATGACGACAGCCTGGCGCTGTGCCCCGAGCAGCAGCCAATGGCCCTGCTCCAGCACCGACCACAGCAACAGCCCGAACACCGCGACGGCGGCCAGAGCCCAGGGCCAGGCCGGGCGTTTGGATGAACTTGTCAGCACCGCATCGCTCATCGATTCAGGCCCGCTTCGCGCAGGCGATCATGGATCTGACCGTCGAGGATATCCTGCCCGGCCTGAAAGAGCAGCAGCAATGGCCAGGCAAACAGCCACTCCCGCACCAGCACCAGCGACCAGGCCAGCAGCGCCAGCACCCTGGACGGCAGGCCGGCGCCAAGGTTCTGGACCAGCCAGTGCGGCAGGGCGCGCATCCCCTCGGTCGCGACCAGACCCCAATCCAGGGCCTGGCTCCGGGCCGGATAGCCGGCAGTGAACCGCAGCACGGCCTCGTCCAGCGACAGACCGCGCACATCCGGCACCGGCGCGTACAGTGCCGAGGCAACCAGCGCCGTCAACAGGACGGCGAACCA
The DNA here is from genome assembly GCA_050485825.1 of Gammaproteobacteria bacterium. Lineage (GTDB taxonomy): Bacteria > Pseudomonadota > Gammaproteobacteria > Xanthomonadales > Wenzhouxiangellaceae > Wenzhouxiangella. The sequence continues at coordinate 6,858 of JBJHCC010000030.1, read as the reverse complement.
CAGGCCCTGGTGCAGGCGCGTGGCCAGCAGCCGATGGAATCGCGCGCTGGCCTGACCCGCCACCCGCTTGACGACCCAGCCATAGCTCAGCGGCCAGAGCAGGGCCACTAGCAGCAAACCGGCCCAGAAAACCGTCGATTCGACCCTGGCCAAGCCGATCAGCATCAGCAGGGCGAAGGCCAGCGCCAGCGCCAGTCGGGTCGCCAGCATCAGCACGCCGCCTCGAATCCAGCCGTGCCAGCGGCTTTCCGGTGCCAGGTAGAAATCGCGAAAGGCCTGGCGCCGCACGCGCGCGCGCCAGAATAGCGACCAGCACAGCGGCAGTGCCAGCCCGCCGCACAGCGCCATGACCGCGCGATCGGGCAGCACCGTCAGCGTCTGACTGCCGAAGTACATCATTCCGACCAGCACCAGCAGCCCCAAGGCCACGCGGCTGCGCGGACCCGGTCCGGGTCTTGCCAGGTTGTTTGCTGGCCGAGCGTCCAAGCCAATAGCCTCCTATGAGGGGCAGGAGTTAACTGTACTTGGACGTCAAGTCAGTGCGGAAGTTTGCCGCCGCCCATGCCCCCCTTATTTCCCTCTTCCCTCTCTCCTTCTCCCCCGCCTCCCCCTTCACCCCCCGTGATGCCGTGCGATCTCCTCCTCATCCAGGCGCAGGAAGCGGGCCGCATTGTTGTACAGGATGTCGCGCTTCTGTGCCTCGCTCAGGAAAGGCGCGTCTTCGATCGCGCGCAGGGAAAGCTCGATCAGGCCCGGCCAGTACATCTGGTCGGAACCGAACATGACGCGGTTACCGAAGCCCGCCTCGACCAGCCCTTGCAGATAGCGATGGAAGTGGGCGCGCGGCACGCCGAAGGCGATCGCACCGACGTCGACATAGACCTGCGGATGTCCGTGCATCAGGGTCAGCAGGTCGTCGAGCATCGGGAAACCGGCGTGCATCAGATACAGCCGCAGGCGAGGATGACGCCGGAGCACGCCGTCCAGGGTCAGGGCGCTGCTCAGGTCGATGCGGTTGTTCGGGCTGTCGAGATAGATGGCGCCCGGCGGCCCGCTGCCGACATGGAGGGCCACCGGCAGATCCAGCTCCTCGGCCAGCGCCCAGTACGGCGCCAGCCGCTCGTCGTCCGGCGCAATGCCTTCGTACTGGGTCAGGACCTCGCCCATGACCTGGATCAGCCCGTCGGCGTGCCATTCCCGAATCTGCTCCGGCGTGGCCGGCGGCGCCCCAAACCCGTCCAGGCCGAACATCACCGCCGGGATGATGCGCGCCGGCGCCTGCTCGCGCCACTGCGCCACCACCGGCACCGGCCCGCTGGTCACGGCATAGATGTTGCGCCGCTCCAGCACCGCCAGCGAGGCGCGCATCAGTTCATCGCCGTCGTTCGGCGCGGCGGCCACGTCACCCGGGCACTCGGGCGGCGCCATATGGGCCATGAGCTGCGGCGGATACGGCCCGCGCTGGTCCCAGACCGGCATCTGCGTCATCGGCACGCAGGCGCTGGGGTTCGGTCGTTCCGGCGAGACCGGAAAGGCATGCAGGTGCATGTCGATGATCGGTAGCGGCCGGTCCTCGGCAGCGGCGAGAGAGGCGGCCAGCAGGCCGACGATAATCCACGGTGACAATGGCAAGTTCGACAATCGCATGGTTCGCTCCTTCATAAGTGGCCATGAAGACTCAAACGAAAAACGCGGGATTCAGAGGTCACCGCTCGGTCGACTACCCTGGCGCTCTCTTGGCAAAGACATCGCCTAGGCGTTCCTGCAGGCGATGGCGAATCCACCACAGCAGCACCAGGCTCGGAATCACCATCAGCGTCGTCAGCGCATAGAAGATCGCCCAGCTGTCGAGCCAGGTGACGAGCAGGCCGCTGGCCATGGTGATCGAGGTGCGGCCGAAGTTGCTGATCGAGGCCAGCAGGGCGTACTGGGTGGCGGTGTAGACCTTGCTGGTCAGGTAGGAGATGAAGGAGACATAGGCCACGGTCGAGAAGGCGGTGGTCAGGTTGTCGACCACTTCGGCCCAGACAAACAGCGGCAGGCTGGGGCCGACCAGGGCGATCAGGGCGTAGTTGAGATTGGCCAGGGCCATGACGATGCCGCTGATCATCAGCCCCTTGAAGATGCCGAAGCGGACGTTGATCATGCCGCTGATGAACACGAACACGACCATCGTGAACCAGCCGAACACGCCGCTGACCCAGCCGACCTGCTCGGGCGTGAAGCCGATCTCGCGGTAGAACACCGGCGTCATCCGGCCCATGAAGGCCTCGCCGATCTTGAAGATCAGGGCAAACACCAGGATCGCCAGCGCCAGCTGGACGCCATTGCGGCGGAAGAACTCGGCAAAGGGCTGGAACACGGTGACGATCAGCCAGGCCTCGACCTGGCGGGTGCGACGACCGCCCGGCGTGCCGGCCAGGGCCTGGCGGATGCGGGCCTCGTCTGCGGCCTGGGCCTGCTCGCGCGGCGAGTCGGGCTCCGGGATCAGCAGGGTGATCAGGATCAGCAACAGCGCGCAGCCGGCCAGAAACAGAAAGGCCGGCATGAAGTCGTCGACCCGGCCGGCGATGATGAAGGCGATCGCGCCCGGCAGGCCGGCGCCCGTCCACCAACCGGCGGTGGCGGCCGAGGCGCCGGCGGCCATCTTGCGCCCTTCCTCGCGCGGGATGGTCTCGATCCGGTAGGCGTCGACGGCCACATCCTGGGTGGCGCCGGAGACGACGATGAAGGCCGCCGCCACCGCCACCATCAGCGGGCCGTGGGCGAGCCCGACCAGGGCCAGGCTCAGCGCCCCGATCACGATGCCGAACTGGGCCAGCAGGATCCAGCCGCGGCGCTGGCCGAAGCGGCGGCACAGCCAGGGCAGCCGGACTCGATCCAGCAGCGGTGCCCACAGGAAGTTCAGCGCATAGATCGTGGCCACGCCGCCGAGCACGGCGATGTCGGCCCGGCTCAGGCCCGCGCTGGACAGCCAGAAGCCGAAAATCTTGCCGATGATCGACCAGGGAAAGCCCGAGGCGAAACCCAGCGCGAAGATGAAGGCCACCCGCCGGTCCAGGAACATGCGCAGGTAGCCTTGCACGATCAGACGTAATCCATGAGCAGCGGCGCGTGGTCGGAAAAGCGCTGGTCGCGGTAGATCTCGGCCGAGCGCACGCGATCGCTCAAACCGCTGCTGACGACCTGGTAGTCGATCCGCCAACCGACATTGTTGTCCCAGGCGCGGCCGCGGTTGGACCACCAGGTGTAGCGCTCAGGGCGGGGATCGACCATGCGGAAGGCGTCGACCAGGCCGACGGGTCCGAACACCTCGTCCATCCAGGCCCGCTCCTCGGGCAGGAAGCCCGAATTCTTCTGGTTCGAACGCCAGTTCTTCAGATCGATTTCCTTGTGGGCGATGTTCCAGTCGCCGCAGATGATGTAGTCGCGGCCGTCCCGGGCCATGCGCTCGAGCTCGGGCTTCAGATAGTCCATGCACTCGAACTTGAACTGCTGGCGCTCCTCTTTCGACGAGCCCGAGGGCAGATAAAGCGAAATGATGCTCAAACTGCCGAAATCGGCCTGCAGCCAACGCCCCTCGCCATCGAAGACCGGCCAGCCGATGCCATGGCCGACCTCGTCCGGCTGCTGGCGCGAATACAGGGCCACACCGGAATAGCCCGGTCGCTCGGCATCGTGGTAGAAACAGTGATAACCGGCCGGAAAAAACGCCGGATCGGTCAGCTGGGCCAGCTTGGCCTTGGTCTCCTGGATGCAGACAACATCGGCGTCCTGCTCTTTCAGCCAGTCGAACACGCCCTTGCGGGCGGCCGAGCGGATGCCGTTGGCGTTCAGGGTGATGATGCGCATGCCGTGCGGGTTGTGGGCGGACCAGGGCGCTATGGTAACCGCGGGACGTGGTTTGCGAGGGTGAGTGGGGGAGAAGGAAGAAGGGAGAGGGAAAAATCGGCGAAACCCGTTGGAACCATGGACGACGCTGAAGGCACGGAAGGAGAATCTCTGAGGTCGCGAAGCAGCAAAGAAGCAAAGAGGCAGAGGAATTTGGCCGAATTCGGACTGCTGGATGAAGGGGTTTTCAACAACATCCAAACCCTCGGGCGGGGAGTGGGGGTGGCTGCTGGCGAGGAAGGGTTCGCGGGTCGCGCCTCAGTTTCTCAGTTGTCCGATCAGCCCGGAGTGCTTGTCGAATTGTGCCTGTCCCGAGTTGCCGCGCCGAGTTGCCGCTGGTTTGGACTCGAGCTCGTTACGCTGCTGAGACCAGATTGTCCAGAATGATTCTTGGGTGACGCGCCGCGATTTTGAGCAAGGCCAGTGCTGGTCCGTCCGGCTTGCGCCGGCCTTGCTCCCAGTTACGCAGCGTGTGCACGCTGATCTCCATGGCGCGCGCGAAGTCGGCCTGACTCAAGCCCACGAAGCGTCTGAGCGCCGCAATATCTTCACCCGACGAGATCTCTCCGCGTTTGAGCCTGGCGCGAAGCCGGGCTGAAATCGCCTGACTGAACTGGAGGTCTGAAATTTCAGCAATATCGCTCATCTGTGCTGGTCCATTTGCTCGCGGTATAGTTCCTGTTCCCTTTTCGTAGCGAATCGCGCGCCAATGATGCGGATCAGATCGTCGTCGCGTTCTGTATAGATCACGACCGCAATGCCGCGTTCGATCTGGCCAATCGCGATAAATCGATCTTCGGTGTCCGAGTGAGCCGAATCAAAGATTTCAAGGTAGTCCTCGCCGCCGGTAAAGACTAAAGAGCTTTCCGAGAAAGACAAGCCATGTTTCTTCTGATTGCGGCGATCCTTGGCAGCATCCCACTCGAACCTCATGTGAGCAGTATAAGTCGTTGGCGCAGTAGGACAATGGCTTAGAGAAGTTTCCTGCCTGGCTCCAGCCCCACCCCATGCACGTGCTCATGCCGATGCTCGGTGCCGTCGTCATGCCTGTGGCGGTGCGCGTGGGCCGCGTTGGCTTGCCAGAGCCCGTCAGGATCTTTCAGGTCGGTATCCAGCGAGTCGGGAAAACCTGCATCGGCGATCGCCAAAGCGCAAACCTGAACCAGGAGATGTCTGTCCCGAAATCGGGCCGCGTTGGCTTGCCAGAGCATGTCAGGGTCTTTCAGGGCGGTATCCAGCGGGTTGGCCGGCGCACTGTCTGTCCCGAAACGCTGGTCTGATCGGCCACGGACGCTTATCGACCGAAGAGGGGCTTCAAGCGCCAAGGAAGCAATTCTGACCCGCAGCCAGGCTCCATCGGCGTCCCAGCCATCGACCAGGCCGTTCCGAGCCCTTTCTTGCCAGCAGCCACCGCCACTCGCCGCGGCAAGCGCTGCCAGGAAACCTTGCAACCACGGAAGACAACCGAATGCACGGAAGGAAGGTGTTCGGGGTTGCAAAGCGGGAAAGAGGTTCAATGTGAAAGGTGAAAGGGGCTGGCGTAGGTCAGCCCCACGTGGCCGACGGACGATGCTTGCCGAAGCCCGGCATCGTGGTGCGGAGGGGAGAGGGGGAAAAGGAAGAAGTGAGAGGGGAAAAGACGGCCGGGCCCGGGACGGGCCCGAGCGTCGCGATCGCTCGCTTCAGTCGATGCGTACCCTGGCGCCGTCGCTGATGCGATCGCCGGGGTGGGTGATCAGGCGCTCGCCGGCTTCGACGCCGGACAGGATCTGGCTGACCAGGCCGCTGACCCGGCCGCGTCCGACCTGGCGCAGCTGGGCCCGGCCATTGTCGACGACGAACACCGCCCAGCCGTCGCCGTGGCGAAACAGGGCGCTGGTCGGTGCCTGCATGATCTCCTCAGCTTCCCAGATCAGGAACTCGGCTTCGACCCGGAAGGCCACGCCCAGATGTGCCCAGGCCTGTTCCGGTTCGACGAAGTCGATGATCACCGGCACGCGCTGCTCGTCCACCCCCAGCGCCGAGACGCGGGTGAAACCGGCCGGCTCGACCCGGCGCACGCTGCCTTCGAGCACCTGCTCGCCGCCCCAGCCGGTCATCAGCACGCGCATGCCGGGGCGGACCCGCACCGCCATCATCGACAGCAGATCGACGCGCACTTCCAGATCGGTGAGGCTGCCGACCTCGAGCACCGGCTCGCCAGCGCTGACCGCGCCCTCGCAGCAGCGATGGCGGCGCAGGACCACGCCCTCGATGGGTGAGCGAACCTCGAGTTCCGCCTGATCCTCGGCGGGGCGCTGGCCGCTGGCGATATCGAGCACGGCGCGGGCGCTGTCGACCTCGAAGCCGGCCACTTCGACGGCGAACTGGGCGGCGCGACCGGCCGCGACCTGGCGATCGCGGGTCGAGCGCACCCGATCCATCTCGGCGGCCGAAACCAGGCCGCGTTCGTGCAGTTCGCGGTAGCGCTGGTACTCACCCTCGGCGAAGCGCACATCGGCCTCGACGGTCTCGAGATTGGCTCGGGCATTCTGGTGACGCGCGCGGGCGGCCGACAGCGCCTCACGGGCCTGCTCCAGGCTGCGCGCGTCCAGCGCCGGCGCCGGCAGCGGCTCCATTCGGAACAGGGTCTCACCCAGCGCCACCGCATCGCCCGGCTCGGGCTGGACGCGCAGCAGATAGCCGGCGATTGGGGCCGAGACCGTGTAGCTGTCGCGCAGTCGGGTCTGGCCTTCTTCGTCGATCGCCTCGACGAAGCGCCCGACCGTGACCTCGGCCACGGTCACCGGCAGCGGCGACGGCCTGAGCGCCAGACCCAGCACCACGACCAGCGCCACGGCGACCAAGGGCAATATCCAGCGTTTCCTGTTCATCAGCAATCTTCCTTCGTCATTTCGTCGAGCTCCGGACCCGTTCGCCTTCAGCGGCACGGCCGGGCGTCGGTCCGTCGGGCGCGTGGGCCCGACC
>JBJHCC010000029.1:0-47709 GCA_050485825.1 Gammaproteobacteria bacterium | reverse complement strand
GAAAGCGGCGGCCCGCCGCTGTTGAACGAGAGCATCCCCTTCATCGGTGCGGATATCGCGCATGGCCAGGGCCATACCGGCCAGTGGCGAACGATCGCCGTGCTGGATACCGGCGTAGACAGAAATCACCCGATGTTTGCCGGGAAAGTGGTGTCCGAGGCCTGTTACTCCAGCGCGGCCTATTCCAGCCTGGGCAGTATCTGCCGCGCGGGCGGCTACGGTTCGGTGGGTACCGATAGCGGTGGGCCGTGTTCGCTTGAACAGACGCCGCTGTGTACCGTGGACCCCAGCACGTGCATGGCAGAAGTTCAATGCGACCCCTGGCACGGGTCCCATGTGGCCGGCATTGCTGCCGGGGCCTCGGTGTTCCCGGGTGGCGGCGTGCCGCCGCTGAAGGGCGTGGCCCATGGCGCCAATTTTGAATAGCATCATGCCGCTCAGTCATGTCGAGAACGTGTCGATCTGCGGTACCGACAACACACCGTGCGTGGCCTTTCTTGAGTTTTCGGTCGCCGCGGCTTTGAACCGGGTCTATGCGCTGCGGCACACCCACTCTGTCAGCTCGGTAAACCTCAGCTTGTTGTTGTCCGAATTTTGGTGGAATTTTACGTCCGCAGTTTGCGATACCAACTGGCCTGCAGTCCGGGATGCGGTCAATCTGCTTACTGGAGCCGGTATCCGAGTCTATGGGGCTTCCGGCAACCTCGGCTCACGGACGGGCTTTGGGAACAAAATCGCTCCGCCATCTTGTATTGACAATGTGATCAGCGTGGGGGCAACCAGCAAGAACTCCCACGACTTTGCGCCATACTCAAATGTATCTGGAATTCTTGATCTGTTGGCTCCGGGGGGTCTGACGGGACTAGACGACAGAGACTTTGAAGTTCTTACTTGCCCCCGTCCGTTCTGGCTATTTAGGGGGATTTTGTCGGCTCACTACCAGTTCAACTGTAGCGACGACTACTACCAAACTGCCGGCACTTCCATGGCGTCGCCTCATGCCGCTGGTGCGCACCTTGTTCTGCAGAGCCGCTATCCAACGGCCAGCGCCAGGGCCATCAGCGACTGGATGATCGCGTCCGGAACGCCGATCAGTTTCAGTCAGATTACTTGGAACGATGATCCAAGTACGAATATCCACTACACCAAACCGCGCCTCAACCTGGCGGCGGCGATGGCCCCGCCGACGGCACCGGCCAGCGGACCCGCCAGCGGCAGCGTCAACTGGATGGCCTGTTTCGGGAACAACGCCGCCACTTGGGCCAGTGTCCCCGGCAACGTGACCGAGTACCAGCTACAAGGCGCAAGCTCGCAGTGGACCTATTACACTGGAACCGGAACGGCCGCGTTGGTTTGGGTGAGTCAATCCGAAAGTCTCCGGGTTAGGGCCTGCAACATGGTGGCCTGCGGGCCATGGACAACGATTGGCCACGCCATATACCAGCCTCATTGCCACTGAGCGACGTCTAGTCGTGACTGGCCCGGGCATTGAGGGATAGAGAAACTCACCGATCCCATAACCGACTGAGAATCTGACATGAAATCAATTTTGCTCCTGGCTGGGGTCTACGCGGCCACTTTTTTGTTTAGTACTTCTGGCTTCACTCAGGTCTACCGCTCCGACACAGGCAGGGGAAGCGCGCTGATCGTGCCCTACTGGACGGTGGCGGCTGGCAACGACACCCTGGTCGGGGTCGGCAACGCGGCATGGTCGGCAACGTCGCTCAAGATTCGGGTGCTGGACGAGGAGGGCGCGTTGCTTGAGCATTTTAACCTGTATCTGAATCCCGTTACTCAATGGGGCGCGGCGCTGACGAGGGGCAATGGCCAGACGCTGCTTTTGCCTTCCGAAGTCGGCTGCCTGCTGCCAGCGCCGCCGGCCAGCCATAATGGCCGCCCGGCTATCCCCCTGGATGCGACGCGCGGAACAATCGAGATTATTGAGATGGGCCGGGCCGGTGAAGAATCGGATCTGCAAGATATTCATGGGCGTTGGCTGGAATGCGAGGCACTGGCCGAGGCCTTCGAGAACGGCCCTTGGGCCGACGACCCGAATGCAGGACTGGACCCGCCGGCCCAGCGGATCAGCGCGCAAGCCACCCTGATCAATGTGCAGGCCGGCGGAATGAACACGGTGCCGGCCACCGCGATCGGCAACTTCAGCGATATCGTCCAGCACACCGAGCCAGCATCGGAACTGCCTGATCTGGCCCACGCCTTCGACTCAGGCGCAGACGACGGTGGCGTGCGCAGCCTGGTCTGCGTTGACGGAGACTGCCGCATCTATGAATGGGAACAGCCGATCGAGGCGCTGGCGGCGGTGCTCATGGTGTTGAGCCTGAGCGCCGGCTACTCGGTTGATCCGGGCTTGGCCGCGGAGTTCGAGTGGATGCTTCACGGGCCATTGAAACGCTACGGGAACGACTCGATGAGTCAGGAAATGCGGATTACCCTGGTGTCGAACGATGGTGTTCTGCGGCCTTTGCCCATAAGCTCTTTCCCGGACGTCCCTTTGGGCGACCCGCTGCTTCCGGGCTTTTTCGTGCTGCAAAGCCTGAGTTTCAACGCGTTTCTCGAAGGAGCCGCAATCGACGAGATGATCGAGTCGTCCATTCTCGGGCACGGTGCCCGGGTTTTCCGGTCCCTTGCCTTGGGCATCGGCGGGGAAGCGGATGTGCCATTTATGAGTGGATCGGCCTTTATCTCGTTGCTGCAAAACCAGCCCGAGCTGACTGCCGTCGACGGCACCCAGTTCCTCGGAGTACCCATCATCAGCTTCGCCATCCAGCAGTTCAGCAACGGCACCCTGATCGACGATCAGGGCCAGAACGTGCTGTCGAACTATCGCCACACTGAAACGCCGCGCCAGACCCTTTTGCTGCTGCCGCCGAATTGATTGGGTTGTCCATTTCGGCCTCGCTCGGGCTTTGTGACGGCCCGCTTGCCGCTCAAAGCGGCCAAGAGGGCGGCCAGTGCGGATGGCTGATGGCGAGAGCTTGGAAGGGGCGGCGAGTGGCGGTGGCTGCTGGTGAGGAAGGGCTCGTGACGACACCGTCGATTGGCTGAACTCCGTGGAGCTCGGGTGCGGGTCAGAATTGCCTCGGTGACGCCTGAAACTCCTCTGCGGTCGATAAGCGCCGCAGGCTGATCGGAGAGCTGCTGGATCGCGCCGCGGCCCGCGAACCCTTCCTCGCCATCAGCCACCCCCACTCCCCGCTAAAGTTTTGCGGGTTGATCAAAGACTCTTTCGCCCATCATCTTTAGTCACTCCGCATCTTTGCTGCTTGGCTGCTTTGCGACCAAGAGATCTTCCGGTCACATCGACGCGGGTGGTGATTCCAGAGTTCTGGTCAGGTGGGTGCGGGGAGCGGCGGCGGCTGATGGCGCGGAAGGGCTCGTGACGACACCGTCGATTGGCTGAACTCCCGGGAGCTCGGGTGCGGGTCAGAGTTGCCTCTGCGGCGCTTGAAATCCCTCTGCGGTCGCTAAGCGCCGCAGCCTCATCGGAGAGCTGCTGGATCGCGCCGCGGCCCGCGAACCCTTCCTCGCCATCAGCCACCCCCACTCCCCGCTAAAGTTTTGCGGGTTGATCAAAGACTCTTTCGCCCATCATCTTTAGTCACTCCGCGTCTTTGCTGCCTGGCTGCTTTGCAACCAATAGACTTTCCGAAGTTATCAGTGGCGCCGGTAGTTGCAGGGTTTTCCCTCTCCCTTCTCCCCTCTTTCCCTCTTTCCCTCTTTCCCTCTCCCCGCCTGCGCCCCAAGGGGCGCAGGCTAGAACTCAATCTCGATCGCCTCAATCACCGCCCGCGCTTTCGCCCGGGCCTCGTCGAGGCTCTCTCCCCGGGCCAGGCCGACGCCCATGCGGCGTTTGCCGTCGACGCTGGGTTTGCCGAACAGGCGCAGCTCGGTGTCGGCGGCGGTCAGGGCCTTGTCGAGATGATGGAAGCGGACTTTGTCGGAGCGCCCTTCGACCAGCAGCGCGGCCGAGGCGCTCGGTCCGAGCTGGTGCAGGGCGGGGATCGGCAGGCCGAGGATGGCGCGCGCGTGCAGGGCGAATTCCGACAGATTCTGGGAGATCAGTGTCACCAGGCCGGTGTCGTGCGGGCGCGGCGAGACTTCGCTGAACCAGACCTGGTCGCCCTTGATGAACAGTTCGACGCCGAACAGGCCGCGGCCGCCCAGGGCGCCGGTGACGGCGCCGGCGATGCGCTCGGCCTCCAGCCGGGCGAGCTCGCTCATCGGCTGCGGCTGCCAGGATTCGCGATAGTCGCCGTCGATCTGGTGGTGGCCGATCGGATCGCAGAAGCTGGTGCCGTTGGTGTGGCGCACGGTCAGCAGGGTGATCTCGTAGTCGAAGTCGACAAAGCCCTCGACGATCACTCGTCCGGCGCCGGCCCGGCCGCCGCTCTGAGCGTATTGCCAGGCGGCTTCGACGTCCTGGTCGCTTTTGACCAGGCTCTGGCCCTTGCCGGAGGAGGACATCACCGGCTTCACCACGCAAGGCAGGCCGATCTCGGCCACGGCGGCCTGGAAATCGGCGTAGTTGTCGGCGAAGCGGTAGCTGGAGGTGGGCAGCTCCAGTTCTTCGGCGGCCAGGCGCCGAATGCCTTCGCGATTCATGGTCAGGTGCGCGGCGCGCGCGGTGGGCACCACGGTGTAGCCCTCGCTTTCGAGCAGCTTGAGGGTGTCGGTGGCGATGGCCTCGAGTTCGGGGACGATCAGGTGCGGCCGGTCCAGTTCGACCAGGCCGTGCAGGGCTTGACCATCCAGCATGTCGATGACGTGGCGGCGGTGGGCGACCTGCATGGCCGGGGCGTTGGCGTAGCGATCGACGGCGATGACCTCGCAGCCGTAGCGCTGCAGTTCGATCGCGACTTCCTTGCCCAGTTCGCCGCTGCCGAGCAGCATGACGCGCGTCGCGGTGGGGGAGAGCGGGGTGCCGATGGCGGTCATGGTCCGGGCCCTTAAAGAACGGGATTCGATTATAGGTTGCGGTCGCGGCCCATGCGATTTGGCGGTGGTTGTGCCGTGGGTCGACATGGTCCGCCGGGGGCGTGGCCCCGGCCCACTCGGTCTGGCGCCGGGCTTGCGTCTTGGGGTTGGGTGGGGGTTGTGCCTTGGAGCGACGTTGTCTCGGTGCTGGGTTCGACTGCCGTAGGTCGGGGCCACGTCCCCGACGGACGATGCGTGATCGCCGCCCGGAACTCAGGCGGTGCGGCGCGCGCTGACGTGCAGGTAGATGGTGCCTTCGACCACCGCGGTGCCGTCGGCGCGCAGGGCCCTGACGGCGACCGGCACCTCGCCCTCGCGCCAATCCTCCGGCCGGGTCTCGGCCTCGATGCGCAGGTCGGTGTCGGCCTTGGCCGGGTAGCGTACTTCCATGCCCTTCGGGATCCAGCGCAGCTGCGGCGGCACGGTGGCTTCGGCCAGCGCGCCCATGGCCATCTCCAGGCCGTTGCAGATCGCGATCACGTGCACCGTGCCGATGTGGTTCTGGACCTTGCGCCGCTTGCGGATGGTCAGCGCACAGAAGTTCGGCCTCAGTTCGACGAAGTTGGCCCCGATCGTGGCGAAGTACGGCGCCATCCGGCTGAAGACGCGGGAAAACAGCCATTGGCCGGCGGGCAGGCGCTCGAAGCGCCGGTACAGGTCGAGCACACGGGACTGGCTCATCGGCGTCTTACTCGCTCGGGCGAAGGTGCTGGTCAAAGAAGCGGCCGATCATCTCGTGGACGTGAACGCGCTGGCTGGCACCGGCGATCCCATGCTTCTCGCCTGGGTAGGTCATCAGGTCGAAGGGAATGCGCTGCTCCTGCAGCTGCTGCATGAGCAGGGTGGAGTGGGTGAACAGCACGTTGTCGTCGGCCATCGGGTGGATCAGCAGCAGCGGGTCGCGGATAGCGTCGGCATAGCTCAGCACATTGCCCTTCGCGTAGGCCTCGGGCTGGTCCTGCGGCGTGCCCAGGTAGCGTTCGGTGTAGTGGGTATCGTAGAGCGACCAGTCGGTGACCGGCGCAACCGCCACCGAGGCGGCGAATTCGCCGGGGTGCTGGGCGATCAGCATCAGCGCGAGGTAGCCGCCGTAGCTCCAGCCGAACACGCCGATGCGGTCGGGGTCGACGAAGTCCTGCTGCTTCAGCCAGTCGATGCCGATCATCTGGTCGACCACCTCGATCCGACCGAGCTTGAGGTAGGCGGCATCCTGGAAGGCACGGCCCTGGCGGACGATGCCGCGGTTGTCGAGGCTGAACACCACATAGCCGCGGCTCGCCATGTACTGGTCGAACAGGTTGCGTCGGCCCCAACTGTTGGTCACCAAGCGATGGGTGGGGCCGCCATAGACATGGACGAACACCGGATAGCGGCGGTTCGGGTCGAAGCCGGCCGGGGTGATCAGGCGATAGTGCAGGACCTGCTCCTCCGGACCGACCAGGCTGCCGAAGCGGGTCGGACGATGGGCGGCGCGGAACGGCGCATAGGGGTGATCGCCGGCGACCCGGTTTTCGATCAGCCAGGCCAGGCGCTCGCCGTCGGCCGAATGCAGCGACAGCTGCGGCGGCTGGTCGACGCTGGAGAAGTGGTTGACGAAGACCTGCGCTTGCCGGTCCATGCGGATGTTGTGCCAGCCGCTGCGGCGGGTGATGCGGGTGACGATCTCCGGTGAGTTGGTCATCAGCGACTGGCGGTAGAGCTGCTTCTCCAGCGGCGAGGCTTCGGCCGCGGTGAAGTAGACCAGGCCTAGCTCCTCGTCCACGCCCTTGACGGCGTCCACATCCCAGGCGCCGGCGGTGAGCTGGCGAATCAGGCGGCCGTCGAAGCCGAACAGGTAGAGGTGGTTATGGCCATCGCGCTCGGAAGACCAGATGAAGGCCGACAGGCGGTCGAGGAAGCGCAGGTCATTGTGCAGATTGATCCAGGTGTCCGAGGTTTCAGTCAGGATCACCTCGGTACCGAGTTCGTCCAGGTCGACCAGGACCAGCTCCAGCCGCTGCTGATCGCGACTCTGGCGCTGGAGGCTCAGGCGGCTGCCGTCGGGCAGCCAGTTGACCCGGGGAATGTAGATGTCCTCGTCCTCGCCCAGGTCGACCCAGCGCGTCCGGCCGCTGTCGATGGCGACGATGCCGAGGCGGTAGCGGACGTTGGGAGTGCCGGTGTAGGGGTAGCGCTGCTCGATGATGCGGATCGTGCCGGCCTCGATTTCATAGCGCAGGCTGGGCTCGATCGGGCTTTCGTCGACGCGCAGGAAAGCGATGTGGCGGCTGTCCGGCGACCACCAGAAGCCGGTGTCGCGGCCCATTTCCTCCTGGGCGATGAACTCGGCCATGCCGTTGCTGATGACGCCGCCGCCGTCGCTGGTCAGGGCCTGCTCGGCGCTGCCGTCGAGGGCGGCGATCCACAGATTCTGTTCGCGCACGAAGGCGACATGCACTCCGTCCGGCGCGATCCGGGGGTCGGTGTCGAAGGCCTGGTTGGCGGTGACCTGCCGCACCTCGCGTTCGTCCGCCGCCATGTCGAGCACGAAGATGTTGCCGGCCAGCGGAAACAGCAGGAAACGGCCGTCGGCCGACCAGCGGTACTCGACGATGCCCCGAAGGCCCGCGATCCGGGCGCGTTCGCGCCGGGCCTGCTCCTCGGCAGACAGTTCGCCCTCGTCCGGGACCACGGCATCGGCCGCCACCAGCAGCCGCATCTCCTGATCGGCGATGTGGTATTCCCACAGATCCATCACGTCGCGATCCTCGTCGCGGCCGCGCACGAATGTGACCCGGTCGCCGGCCGGCGACAATTCGGCCTGGCGCAGATTGGCGCCGGCCAGATCGGGGCTGCCAAAGATCCGCTCGATGGTCAATTCGGTTTGGCCAGCGGCCAGCGTACTGGTCAGCAGGAGGGCAGGGAGAACAGCAAGACGGCAGGACATCGGGGGCATGGCAGCAGTCAGAAGCCCTTCAGCATAACGCATCCCGAGCGCCGCAGACTCCAAACCTTGAACCTTGAACCTTGAACCTCAGGACCCAGGGCCTAGGGCGTCAGCCGCAGACGCTGGACCTCGCCCGCCTCGACCGCTTCCCGGGTCCAGGGCACTACCCAGGCCCGTCCGGCAAGGAAATCGGGCAGAAAGTCGTCGAAGTGGGGGCTCAGCGGATGGCCGGACTGTCCCATGGTGAGGTTGAGGCTGAAGCTGTCCGGGTCCGACCAGTCCAGCACGAATCGCATGGAGGCGCCGGCACGCGCACGCAGCGCGCCCTGTTCGGCGTTGAAGCTGGCGTAGGTGACATTGAGCGAGCCGGCGTCGCCTCCCATCGGGATCGGGCCGCGACTCAGGCGCAGCCAGCGGTCCAGCAGTGGATTCTGGGCCAGCGGATGGCGGATGGTCAGCGACTGGACGCTGCCCAGCGGCCACATGCCGGCCCGCAGGGCCTGGTCCAGGGCCTCGATAGCGGCTGCGCTGCGGTCGATCCGATCCGCGCCGGGCGCATTGTCGCCGGCGTGGGCCCAGTCGTCCATGGCGCTGCGCATGGCCAGACGGGCCTCCGCCGGCCAATCGGCAAATAGCGCGCCCGGCAGAAAATGCCACCAGCGCTGGAACAAGCCGGCCAGATCGGAGTCGGTTCGCATATTGCCGTCCCAGGCCCGGATTTCCTCGGCCAGGCCGCTGCGACCGCTGGCCTCGGCGGCATCGGCCAGCCAGTCTTTCCAGCTCAGTGCGCGGTCGGAGACGCGATCGAGTTGGAAGGCCCGCATGTCGGCGGCGTCAAAGTCGCGCTGCTGCTCCAGCAGGCTGCTGATTCGGCGCATGCGCAGATGGCGGTAATAGCCGGGGATCGGATAGGGCCAGTCGCCGCCGGCGGCATGGTTGTTGGCGTTGGCCAGCCAGCCCTGCTCCGGGTTCAGTGCCCAGGGTCGGTCGGCAGGTGGGTGGAACCCGTCCCAGCCGGCCTCGCTGTCGGCAGCGTCGAGCAGGGAGAAAAAGCGGCTATGGCGGCGTCGCGGGATCGGACTGGACTGGACGTAGCCGATGTTGCCGGCGCGATCCGAATAGCTCCAATTGACCGACAGCGCACCCATGTTCGAGGCGGCTTGCCGGAAAGTTTCAAAATCCCGGGCGCGACTGATTGCCAGGCCGCTTTCGAGCAGGTCCTCGATCGGGAGTTCGAAGCCGGCCCACTGCATGACCACGGCGTGGTCGTCGTCCAGGCTCAGTACCCGACCGCGCGGTGAGTAGTGGAAATCGATCTCGACATCGGCTGGCGCGCCGCGCACGCGGAAGCGCTCGCGTCGGGTCAGCAGGGTTTCGCCGCCGGCGGCGCCGAGCAGCCGGGACGGCTCATCCGGGTCGCGCCGGTGGTGCCATATCTCGAACAGGTCGACCGGTGCCACGGTAAAGGCCCAGCCGATCTGGCCGTTGTGGCCCATGGCGATGAACGGCAGGCCGGGTGCGGTCACGCCCAGCACGTTCAGGCCCTCGGCGGAATGCAGGCCGACCGCGTACCACAGGCCTGGCGCGATATCGTAGTCGAGATGCGGATCGGCGGCGTGGAGGGCAGCGCCGCTGGCCGATCGATGGGGTGCCACCAGCCAGGTGTTCGAAGCGTCGGCCAGGCGCAGGCTCGGTACGCTGGGGCGGGCCCAGTGCTCCAGTGTGCCGAGCCAGTCGGCCGCGTCGGGGCCGAGCAGGGCGGTCAGCTCGCGCCAGGATTCGCTGACGCGCTGAACCAGCGAGGTGACATAGAAGCTCTGATAGTAGGCGATGGTCAGCACATCCTCGACCCGCCAGACGGCGGGCTCGCCGCGCAGCAGACGGAATTCCGGCGCCAGCGAACCGCGCTGGACGCGGGCATTGATGCCTTCGACGTAGGCTTCGATCAGGGCTCGGGTTTCTGGCGCCAGCACTGGCGGGTCTTCCTCCACCCGGCGGGCGAAGCCGAAGCTGCGATGCAGCTGGTCCATCGCCAGCGCCGCCGGGCCGACCAGTTCGGCCAGCTCACCGCGAGCGACCCGCCGCATCAGTTCCATCTGAAACAGGCGCTCGCTGGCGTGCAGCCAGCCCAGCGCCCGCAGCACATCGATATCGTGCCGGCCATAGATGCGAGGAATGCCGCGCGCATCGAACAGCACCTCCACCTCCGCCGAAAGGCCGGGCAAGGTCTGTTGGCCGGCAGGCTCAAGCACGCTCAGAGCGACCCACTGGCGCCCGCCGAACCACAGCGCGGCGACCAGTATGATCACGGTCAACAGGCTGATCCAGAAGCTGCGTAGCCAGTTCAGTTTCATGGTGCCCCTCAGGCAGCCGACTGGGTTTTGGCAACCCGGCTGATCGGGCTTTGCGGATCGATCGCGACCCGATTGCGACCGCCATTCTTGGCCTCGTAGACCGCCTGGTCGGCGCGCCGGATAATGTCCTGCAAGTTGACGGGCTGCGCGAAGTCGATGCGCGCGGCGACGCCAAGGCTGGCTGTCAGCCCGATGCCGGCCGGCCGCAGCGACTCGATTCTGGCGCGCAGTTCTTCGGCCCGTCGCGCCGCGTCGCCTGGCGCACAGTGCGGCATGATCAGCAGTAATTCCTCGCCGCCGAAGCGGACCGCGAAATCGTCTCGCCGACAGCAGCGGCTCAGCATGCCACTGACCCCGGCCAGAACCTGATCGCCGCTCAGGTGGCCATGTTCATCGTTGATCTGCTTGAAATGATCGAGATCGATGACGATCACGCTCAGTTCGAAGCTGGAATCCTGGCCCAGAGCGGCCAGGCGCTCGCTGAACTCGGCCAGCGAATTGCGGTTGTACAGTCCGGTCAGGGCATCGGTCATGGCCAGCTCGTAGAGCTGAATGCGCTGTTGCTGGACCTGATCAAACAGCTGCTTCTGAACGATCAGGTTCCGTATCCGGGCCGCCGCTTCCTCGGGCAACACCGGCTTGCTGATGAAGTCGTTGATGCCGAGCCTGAACAGCTCGACTCGTCGGGTGGGGTCATCCAGGCCCGACATGGCCAGGATCGGCACGCGAATCTTGTCAGGGTAGATCTCGCGCAGCTGGCTGACCAGCGCCAGGCCGCTCATATCCCCCTCAACCAGGATGTCGCTGATCACCAGATCGTGGCGGTGGGCGTCGAAGCGGCTTCGCGCCTCATCGGCGCTGACGAAGTGATCCACGCTCAGGCCCATGCTCTCCAGCAGGCGGATCATGATCCGGCTCACCGCCCGGCTGTCTTCGACGTACAGCACATGGCCGCTGAGCCGCTGCTCATCCGGCCGGGTGAACCGGGCCGCGCGCTGAAACAGGGCTTCAATGGCGGTCTTGGGGCACACGTCGGTGGCACCGGCCTCGAAGGCCTGGCGACGGGTGCGGCCGTCCTGAGCCGAGGTCAGCAGGACGATGGGAACGCCCCGGCCTCTGGGGCTGGCGCGGACCTGGCGGATGAACTGGATGCCGTCGACATCCGGCAGGGTCAGGGACACACAGATGAAATCAACACCCTCGCGCTCGATCAGCGCCAGCGCCGAGCGACCGTCGCTGGCAATCAGCGGCTCCAGGCCGGCGTGCAGCATCATGCGCTCCCAGACCGACCGAAACACCCGCGAATGATCGACGAACAGCAACTTCATGGCGCTCGCTGTCCATTAGTGCTGAGGCCGAAATGTGATGCGGCGCGCATGTTGTGGCCGAAGCGTGTCCAGAGCCCTTAAGATACAGGAAAGCAGGCGCGCACAGGGTGTCGCCGCCCAGCGCGCGCTGGCAATTCAGAGTAATCTTGCGCCTCCTCAACGCCCCTTACAGCAGGTCCTTTTCGATCATGCCCAGAGTCAACGAAATCAAACGCGGCCAGGTCATCGAACACGATGGGGTGGTCTATGCCATTCGCCAGATCGACCGCTCGGCGCCAACCGCCCGCGGCGGCAATACCCTCTACCGCTTCAAGCTGGAGGCCATCCCCTCGGGTGATCGACGCGAGTTCACTTTCAAGGGTGACGATTTGCTCAAGGACGCCGACCTGGTTCGGCGCCAGTCCGAGTTCTCTTATCGCGACGCCGACGGCTTCGTGTTCATGGACAGTGAGGACTACAGCCAGTATGTCCTCTCGGTTGACGACATCGGCGATGCGGCCAACTACATCACCGACGGCCTGCAAGGTATTTATGTTCTGATTATCAGCGACAGCCCGGTCGCCATTCAGCTGCCGCAGTCGGTGGTGCTGACCGTGACCGACACCGCGCCAGTGATGAAGGGTGCCACGGCGACCAAGTCGAACAAGCCGGCGACGCTGGAAACCGGGCTTGAAATCCTGGTGCCGGACTATGTCACGCCGGGTGAGCGGGTCAAGGTCAACACCGAGACCGGCGAGTTCATGAGCCGTGCCTGACGCGTGACCAGCGATAGCGACGCCGACCGTCTGCTGGCCCTGCGACGGGAGCTGGATCGCGTCGACGCGGGGCTGGTCGAGCTGGCCGCCGAGCGCCAGCGGATCGTTTCCGAGATCGGCCGGGTCAAGCAGGGTTTCGGCCGGCAGCTGCGCGACTTCCGGCGCGAGCGCGAGGTCATCAGCCTGGTCCGCGGCCGGGCCGAAACCGTTGGCCTCGACCCGGACGTGGCCGAAGACCTGCTCAAGCGCCTGATCGAAGCGTCGCTGACCCGCCAGGAACGGGAGCGGGGACGCCTGTCCGGCCGCGGCGACGGTCGGCGCGCCCTGGTCATCGGCGGCGCCGGGCTGATGGGGCGCTGGCTGGCCGAGTTCATGGACAATCAGGGCTACGAGGTGCTGCTGGCCGACCCCTGCCTTGATGCAGACGGCCAGGCTCGATTCCATCGCTGGCAGGACGCGCCAGCCGATGTCGACGTGATCCTGATCGCGGCGCCGATCAGCCGGACCGCGACACTGATCGAGGAGCTGTCCGACGTCGGCACGCGCGCCCTGGTGGTTGAAATCGGCTCGGTCAAGACTCCGCTGCTGAGTGCCTTGCGGCGCGGCGCCGATGCAGGGCTCAGGCTTTGTGCCATGCACCCGATGTTCGGGCCGGACACCACCCTGCTGTCTGGGCGCCATGTGCTGCTGATGGATGTTGGCGTGCCGGCAGCGGTGGACGACGCGGCATCGCTGTTCAGCGACACCATGGCCGAGGTGTTGCGACTGCCGCTGGAGCAGCACGATCGTCTGATCGCGCTGGTACTGGGATTGTCGCACCTCATCAACATCGCGTTTTTCGCCGCCCTGGCCGAATCCGGTGTGCCGGCCGAACAGCTGGCCGGCATTTCGAGTACGACCTTCAAGCGCCAGCTCGATGTCGCCCGCGCGGTGGCGGCGGAAAACCCCGAGCTGTACTTTGAGATCCAGCACCTGAACGGTGAAGGAAGGCTTGCGCGCGAATCCCTCCGGCGCGTGCTTGATCAAATCAACCTCGCGGTTGAGGGTGGTGAGATCGAGGCGTTCCGCAGCTTGATGCTGCGCGGCCGGCGCTACCTGCAAACGCTGCAAGGACCGTCCGGTCCTGAAGCGTGAAGCCTGCGAGCCTGCGCGGCAGAAGCCGTCCGGGCTGCAACGGCGCCCTCGCCATTGAGTTGCGCCTGTTGTCGAGCTGACATGGGCCCACTATGCGCGCTCGCCGATAGACACACTCCATGGCGATGGCATCCGTTTCGCCTCGAAGGTTTCTGCCGCGCAGGCTCCTGGCTGATCAACCGCATGGCCCGCTAGACGCGGCCTTCGGCCAGCTCTCTTCCGATCAGCATGCGACGGATTTCGTTGGTGCCCGCGCCGATGTCGTAGAGCTTGGCGTCGCGCAACAGGCGTCCGGTGGGATATTCATTGATGTAGCCGTTGCCGCCCAGCGCCTGAATCGATTCCAGCGCCACCTTCACGGCGCTGGTCGAGGCATGCATCAGGCAGGCCGCAGCATCGATTCGGGATTTGTCACCGCGGTCATAGTCAGCGCCGACCTGGTAGGCGAAGCCGCGCGAAGACTGCAGCAGCGCATACATGTCGCCGATCTTGGCCTGCATCAGCCCGAACTCGGCCAAACGCCGGCCGAACTGCTTGCGCTCGCGAATGTAGGGAAGCACTTCGTCCAGCGCTGCCTGCATGATTCCGATCGGCCCGCCCGACAGAACCAGCCGCTCGGAATTCAGGCCCGACATCAGAATCTGGACCCCTTCGTTGACCGTGCCGAGCACGTTCTCGTCGGGAATCTCACAATTGTCGAACACCAGCTCGCAGGTATTCGAGCCGCGCATGCCCAGCTTGTCGAGCTTCTGCGCCTTGGTGAAGCCCGGCATGCCGGCTTCAACGATGAAGGCGGTCATGCAGCGGCTGCCGGCGTCCTTGCCGGCGGTGCGCATATAGACCAGCGCCACGTCGCACTCTGGCCCATTGGTGATCCACATCTTCGAGCCGTTGGCCACCCAGACATCGCCGTGCTTCTCGGCGCGGCAGGCCATCGAGCCGACCACGTCGGAGCCGGCGCCCGGCTCCGACATCGCCAGAGCGCCGACCGATTCGCCTGACACCAGCCGCGGCACATACTTCTGCCGCTGAGCCTCGGTTCCATTTCGGAACAGATTATCCAGGCAGAGGTTGGAATGCGCACCGTAGGACAAACCCACCGAGGCCGAGGCGCGCGAGATCTCTTCCATCGCCACGAGATGAGCGAGGTAACCCATGTCGGCGCCGCCGTATTCGGCGGGAATCGTGATGCCGAGCAGCCCCATATCGCCGAGCGCTGCCCACAGCTCCTGCGGGAAAGCGTTGGCCTGATCGATCGCCGCCGCGCGCGGTGCGATGGCGTCGTCGGCAAAACGCCGCACGGTGTCGCGTAACAGCTCGATGTCTTCAGAAAGCTTCATTATTGTCTCCCAGTGGTCTGGGTTCAGGCCTTGGCCGCGAGGCGCTGGAGCGCCCGGCCGAGCGCCCCGTCAAGCGGCAAGCTGAGCGTGACCGGCCGCTTGCATCGATCGGCCTTCCAGCGCCTGGACCCGGACGCGCCGGGCCCAGGCTTGTTGGATCCTAGTGATTGCCGCGTTCACGGCCCGGGAAGCGATGGGCGCGGCCCATGAAGGGGAGCTTCAACTTCCCGATCGTGGTAATCCGCTCCTCGGCCATGCGGTCAGCGGCCTTCCAGGTCGGGATGCCGTCGCGCTCGGCGATCTGGAAGATCTTCGAGACGTTGTAGTAGATGGTTCGCATCATGCGCTTGGCCCGCTCGCGGTTATAGCCCTCGAACTCGATCGAGACGTTCATCAGGCCGCCGGCGTTGACGGCGTAGTCCGGCGCGTAGAGAATGCCGCGACGTTCCAGCTCGTCGCCGCAGGCTTCGGTGGCCAGCTGATTGTTGGCCGCGCCACAGACGATCTTGAACTTGAAGCGCGGAATGGTGCGCTCGTTGACGATGGCACCCAGCGCGGTCGGGCAGAACACCTCGGCGTCGACCTCGTAGATGTCGTCCAGGCTGACGGCCTCACAGCCCAGCTCAACCGCAGCGGCCACGGCTTCCTCGTTGATGTCGGTGACGAACACCTTGGCGCCTTCGTTGCGCAGCAGCTTGACCAGCTCATAGCCGACATGGCCTACGCCCTGGACGGCATAGCTGTAATCGCCAACCTCTTCGCTGTTGAACTTGTGCGCCAGCGAGGCGCGGATGCCCTGCAGGGTACCGAAGGCGGTAAACGGCGAGGGATCGCCGGAGCCGCCGTGAACCTGATGGACGCCGACGCAGTTGTCGGTTTCCTGGAATACGTACTCCATGTCGTTAACGTCGATGCCAACGTCTTCGGCGGTGATGTAGCGGCCCTTGAGCGACTCGATGAAGCGGCCAAAGGCCCGGAACAGCGCCTCGGACTTGTCCTTGCGAGGGTCGCCGATGATCACCGACTTGCCGCCGCCCAGATTGAGGCCGGCCACCGCGGCCTTGTAGGTCATACCCCGCGACAGCCTCAGCACGTCTTCCAGCGCCTCCTGCTCGGTGGCATAGGGCCACATCCGCAGGCCACCCAGGGCCGGTCCCAGCGTGGTGTTGTGAATGGCAATGATGCCCTTGAGGCCGGCATCCTTGTTGTGGCAAAAAATCACCTGCTCATGCTCGGTGGCATGAATGGTTTCGAACAGATTCATGAACAATCCTCCAGGGCCCGCGCTTCTGTGTCGCGAGCGAGTGCGCCGACCCCCGAAATGTCGGCAGGATGAGTGAGACCGATCTGGTCAAGGACCGGCGTCCGCGCGCTCACGCCGCAGACAGCCGCGCATTTTACCGGAATCCGCGGCCCCGGATGCGGAACTGCGCGGCAGGGAGGGATTGGGGACGACGGGACCTCTCGTCGGGATGGCCCCTGCCGACATCGCCGGCAGCGGCGGAGGGTTTGTTCACCCTGACCGGCCCCGACTTGCCGCGTTGCTCGCAGGCGACGGTGTGATTCCCCTGACAACGTCGAGCATGCGCCAGTCGGGGCCAGGTTTTGGCCCCGACTGGTTGCCTCGAAACGACAGGCCGCAGTTTGGCTTTTGGCAGTCTGCAGTACTACCGCGGTGCTGCGCTGCCTTGCTGATGACAGCCTGACAGTGGCCGGGTGCGAGCCCGCGATCTGCCGGTGTTAACGGCTGTCGTCGCGCTGTTCGTCGAGCCAGTCTTCGGCGTTCTCGCCAAGTTCCTCCAGCCCGTCGCGGGCGTCTTCGACCGCTTCGTCAATCGACCGCCCGGCTTCCTCTGCCGGGCCGGGCTCGCGGCAGCCGCTCAGCACAAGGCTGGCCGCGAAGGCGGCGCCGATCAGCAGCAGAACAGCTGGGAGTCGGGCAAGGCGCTTCAGGCTCATCTGTCCATGCTCTCCTTGATTTCATTGAACTTGCGCGCAATGGCTTCGCGGCTGTCGCCGTATTTCTCCTGGATGCGGGCGATCAGCTCGTCCTTGTTACCTTCGGCTTTCGTCACCTCGTCATCGGTCAGGTCCCCCCAGGTCTGCTTGACCTTGGCCGTGAAGCGATCCCACTTGCCTTGTGCTTGATCCTTGTTCATGTGAACTCCTTGATAACAGGGGTGAAACGGCCTGAGAGGTTAGCGAGCCGGCTGCTGCAGGCGCCATAACCTGGGTTAAGGACAGCCCCCGGGACGGCTGCTAGTCTGCAACTCCCTGAACGGAAAAGGATAACAATCATGTTCTCTTGGGCTCTGACCTTTCTGATCATCGCCATCATTGCGGCCGTCTTCGGCTTCAGCGGCATTGCCGGCACGGCGACCAACATTGCCTGGATCCTGTTTGTGGTCGGCTTGATCCTGGCCGTGATTTTCTTTCTGACAGGAAGACGTCCGCCGGTGTAGGCGGGCAGGCTGCGACCGGCCGTCAATGAAGGACATTGGCGGCGATGAGCTGCGACGGCTTGCGTCAGGGGGGCGCGTCGGCCAAGGGGGGGACGCAGCTCAGGTAGCCCTTGTCGAATTCGCAGCTGGCCCGCAGGGCCGACGCGTCTTCGATCCGAACGCGGCCGCGATTGACGGTGATCAGCTTCCCGCGCTTGAGTCGGCCGAGCGTGCGGCTGACATGGACTGCCGACAAGCCCAGCGCGTCGCCGATATCGGCCTGAGTCAGGGGCAGATCAAACTCGGGCTCGTCCTTGTTGACCCGGGCCTGCAGTTCGAGCAGAAAGTGGGCCAGGCGCTGGCCCGCCGGGCGTCGGGCAATATTGACCAGCCGCTCGACCAGCATCGCGTGCTCGCGCGCCAGGAACACGAAAAACAGCTCAGCCAGCCGCGGATGATGGCCCAGCAGCTCGCGCAGCTGCTGCCGCGAGACTCGACAGACTTCAATATCGGTCAGCGCGACCAGCTCGGATTGGGTGGTGTCATGGCCGATATCCTGCAGACCCAGGATCTGACCCGGGAGAAAGATATCCAGTACCTGGCGCTGGCCATCGGCCAGGCACCGGACCGCACAGGCCCAGCCAGCGTGCAGGGTGAACAGGGGCGCATCGGCCTGGCCGATGTTCTGAAAAATACTGCCGGCTTCAATGTTGAGGAGTTCATCCTGCAGCGCCGTCAACAGCAGCAGCTCGTTGTCGTCAATTTCCCCCAATGCCCTGAAATGGCTGGTGATGAGCGGGCCGGTTTGCATAGGCGTCCGTCCGGTGAGGGACTGCCATCTTAGCCTGAAATCGAGCATTTGGCCCGAATCGCCGCTGGCGATCAAAAGGAAGCTCGGCGCCGAACTGCCGGTCCTCATCCGATATAGTGGAGCGTTGTGCTGTTGCCGACCGCAGCGGAGCCACCGTGCCCCGGCAGTCACCTGCGGCTGAACCTGAGGAGAACTGTGTGAGCTTGAACATTTGTCATCGCCCACTGCTGGGCATCGCCGCCGCCGGCCTGATCGGCCTGACCGCCGCCTGTCAGCCGGCGCCGGATCCCGCTGTAACCGAGCGCTCTGCCGAATCCACCGTCTCCGAATCTCCGGTCGAGCGCCCTGCCGACAGTCATGGCGGCAGCGAATCCGAGCGCCTGATGGCCTGGTTCGAGCAGATTGACCAGGAAGATCTGGATCGCTCACCGCTGGCCAAGGCCAACCGCGGAATCATCGACGAGGATTACGGGCGCTGGAACGACAGCTCGGATGCATTTGCGGTGGAAACTTTCGAGATCGGCCAGGCGCGCCTCGCCCAGATGCGTGAGCAGTTCGACTTCGAGGCGCTGGATGAGGCGGCGCAGCTGTCGTGGCGATTGTTCGAGTATGAACAGGCCAACGCGGCGCGAAACTTTCCCTTTCGGCGCCACGGCTACCCTTTTCACCAAATGTGGGGCCCGCACTCGAATATTCCGGTATTTTTGACCAATATCCATCGCGTCATCTCGGCCGAGACGGCTGAGGCCTGGATCCAGCGAGCTGCCGCCGTGCCGGCGCGGTTTGCCGAGCTGCTCGAAGACGCCGACGAGCGTTTCGAGCGCGGCATCCAGGCGCCGCGTTGGGTGTATGAGCACGTCATCGAGACCGCCGGCAATGTCATCGTCGGGGCACCGTTCGATGAGGGTCCGGACAATCTGGTCTGGGCGCAGTTCCAGCGTCGCGTCGCTGAGCTGGAACTGGCTCCGGAGGCGCGCGAGGACCTGCTGAGCCGGGGTCGCGAGGCACTGCTGGGATGGGTTGGCGCCTATCAGGACCTGATTTCAAGGATGGCTCGGCAGCGCGATCTCGCGGCCGAAGGCGACGGGGTCTGGCGCTTGCCGGACGGTGCCGACTTTTACCAGACCAGACTGCGCCACTTCACCACTACCGGGCTGGGCGCTGACGAGATCCATGCGCTGGGTCTGCATCACGTCGAGCGGATTCACGGCGAGATGCGCGTCATCATGGACGAGGTAGGCTTTGACGGCAGCTTGCAGGACTTCTTCGTCTTCATGCGTGAGGACGATCAGTTCTATTTTCCCAACACCGACGAGGGCCGCGACGCCTACCTGGCCCGGGCCCGCGTCTGCATCGAGCGCATGTGGGAACGCCTGCCGGAGTATTTCCACACGCTGCCGCAGCATGAGCTGGAAGTGCGCCGGGTCGAGCCGTTCCGCGAGCGATCTGCCGGCAAGGCCTTTTACCAGCGCCCGGCCGCGGATGGCTCGCGCCCCGGCATCTACTACGCCAACCTGTACGATATGCGCGAAATGCCGATCTACCAGATGGAGGCGCTCGCCTATCACGAGGGCGTACCCGGCCACCACCTGCAGCTGTCGATCAATCTCGACCTCGACCTGCCGGCCTTCCGGCGCTACGGCGGCTACACCGCGCATAGCGAAGGCTGGGGTCTGTACACCGAGCTGCTGCCGCTGGAGATGGGCTTCTACGAGAACCCTTATTCGAATTTCGGCCGCCTGGCGATGGAGCTGTGGCGGGCGGCCCGGCTGGTCGTCGATACCGGGCTTCACGCCAAGCGCTGGACGCGCGAAGAGGCGATTGCGTATCTGATCGAAAACACCCCCAACCCGGAGGGCGACGCGGTGCGAGCAATCGAGCGCTACATCGTCATGCCGGGCCAGGCCACGGCCTATACCATCGGCATGCTGCAGATTCTGGAGCTGCGCGACCAGGCGCGCTCACGGCTGGGCGATGCCTTCGATATTCGGGATTTCCATGATGTGGTCCTGGGCGACGGCGCGGTGCCGCTGGAAATCCTTGCCGAACAGGTTGAACGCTGGATCGAGCAGACCCTGGCCGCCGCCGAGCGCGACCAGGGCCTGCCGGCTACTTCTTGAACAGGCTGCCGAGCAGCTGACTACCGGCTCGGACCAGGGCATCGTTGCCGCCCTGGCCTGAGCCGCCCTGGGCGCCACCGAGCAGGCTGCCCAGCACCTGCGCCCCCATCTGGCCGCCGGAGCCTTTCATCAGGCTGCCCAGCGAGCCTTGCAGCAGGGCGGAAATGTTGCTCGGGTTGGCGCCACCCTGGGCGCGTGCCTGCTGGCCGATGGCACCAAGCACGATCGGCGCCAGCAGGGCCATCAGCTTGTGCACCTGAGCACTTTGCAGGCCGGTCTGGCTGGCCAGCTGCTGTTCCGCGGCCGGCTGCCGCTGGCCGAAAATGCGGCCAAGAATCGCCTCGCCACCACCGATATTGCCCTGGCCGAGAAAGGCCTGGGCCTGCTGCAGAATGCCGCCGGAATGGTCGGTCTCGACCGCACGGGCCAGCGACTCGCAGCCCTCTTTTGACTGGCAGTTGTTGGCCATCATGCCCATCATCAGCGGCAGGGCGGCGTTGATCGCGCCCTGGGTTTGCTGCGGCGTGGCGCTGATCTGCTGGCTGATGGTGGCGACGGCCTGGCTGTCCAGGGTGCTGGAGAGCAGGGAAAGCAAATCCTTCATGTGAGCTCCGTTGGCGATGATTCCATCGATGATTGTCTCGGCAAAGCAGTACCTGCGGTACGCGCTGCACGGCCTGTGCGACGCATGTCCGCAAACGCCTTCGCTCATGGCCCCCGGCAGATCCGGCCGGGCATCGACCCGGCACGCTTGACGGGCATGCCGGGTCAATAACCGGCGGCTCCGCCGACCCTCGGCCGGTCGAAGCCGCAGGCCGGCCGTTGTTCAGTAGCTGATCAGGGGCTCGAGCTTGGCGGCCTGTTCGACCCACTTGCTGACCTGGGCCAGCGTCGGCGGCGAGCGTACCAGCTTTTTCTGCTCGTTGATCTCGAGCATGCGCTTGGTCAGGTTCTCGGCGTTGCGCCGCCGAAGCTGCTTGACCGTGTTGCAGTTGGCGGCTTCGAGAAGCTCCGAATACTCTTCGCCGACCCCGGAAATGCGCATCAGATCGGCCATGTTGACCCACTTGAGCAGGCGTACCGGACTGACGCCGCACTGCTCGGCGATACGCTTCCGGCCGGCCCGGGTCGCACCGTGCTTGAGCAGGTGACCGGTGGTCTTGATGCCCATCTTGGAAAGCTTTTCCGCGCGGGCTTTGCCGATGCCCTCGATTTCCTCGATCTTGTAGTTCATCCCCGAAACTCCTCGTGCTGATCGCTGCCGCCAAGTAATGGCCCCCGTCGCTGCGGCAGCAGCAGCCCGGGAGCGGGCTTGCACGGGGCGCATGGACGAGCCGCCACGCTTCAAACTTATACCCTCTCAAGGCTTCTCGAACAAGCACCAGCCTGATTCTGCGGTCGGTGCCGCGGGCAGCCGGGTACGCGGCGGACGTTTTGCGTGGACCCTGCCTGCGGGCTGGGCTACCATTTGCGACATTCGACTTGGGGAGATGAACGAGCATGAATGATGCCGTGCTGGTCGGCCGCGGCGCCGAACAGATTCATTTGCTGGGACGCTACGGCAACCGTCATGGACTGGTCGCCGGCGCCACCGGCACCGGCAAGACGGTCACCTTGCTGGTGCTGGCCGAGGGCTTTTCACGCATGGGTGTGCCGGTGTTCATGGCCGATGCCAAGGGCGATGTCTCCGGCCTGGCGGCAGCGGGAAGCCCGCACCCGCGAATCGACGAACGCGTCGAGCGCATCGGTATCGACGACTATCGGCAGGAGCCCAATCCGGTGGTGTTCTGGGACCTCTGGGGCCAGAACGGTCATCCGGTGAGGGCGACCGTGACCGAAATCGGGCCGACCCTGCTGGCCCGCATGCTCGAACTGAACGAAACCCAGGAAGGCGTGCTGAACGTGGTGTTCAGGGTGGCCGATGAATCCGGCCTGCTGCTGCTCGACCTCAAGGACTTGCGCGCCTTGCTCAGCCATGTGGCCGACAATCGTCAGGAGATCAGTGCACGCTACGGGCTGGTCAATACCGCCACGGTGGGGGCGATTCAGCGCCGATTGCTGGTGCTCGAAGCGGACGGCGGCCATCACTTCTTCGCCGAACCGGCGCTGCGCCTGGAAGACCTGATGCGCAGCGATCTGTCCGGGCGCGGCGTCATCAACGTGCTGGCGGCCGAGAACCTGATCAATCGCCCGCGGCTTTATTCCACCTTCCTCCTCTGGCTGCTGTCCGAGCTGTTTGAGCAGCTGCCGGAAGTGGGCGACATGGACAAGCCCAAACTGGTGTTCTTTTTCGACGAGGCGCATTTGTTGTTCGGCGACTGCCCGCCGGCGCTGCGTCGGCGCGTCGAGCAGGTGGTGCGCCTGATCCGGTCCAAGGGCGTGGGCGTCTATTTCTGCTCGCAGAGCCCGGACGACATCCCGAATGAAATCCTGGGCCAGCTCGGCAACCGCGTTCAGCATGCCCTGCGTGCATTCACCCCGCGTGATCAGAAGGCAGTTCGAACGGCGGCGGAAACCTTCGTGCCCAATCCGGCGATCAACGTCGTCGAAAAAATCACCACCCTGGGCACGGGCGAGGCGCTGGTCTCGATGCTCGGTGACAAGGGTGTTCCACAGCCCGTCGATGCGGCCCTGATCGCGCCGCCGCGCTGCCGGATGGCGCCGCTGACCGATGAGGAGCGCGCCCAGGTCCGCGCCCGCAGCCCGGTCGGTTCGAAGTACGATCAGACTCTGGATCGGGAATCGGCCTACGAAATCCTGAAGGCTGAAGCCGAAGCCTCGGCCAAGGCGGCGGAGGAAGCGGCACGGCAGGCCGAGGAGGAAAAGACCGCGCGCGCCGCCGCCAAGCCGGCACCCGCGCGGCGCAGCAATCGGCAGAGCACCGGCGAGGCCTTTGTCAAATCCACCGTGCGTACCATTGGCAACAGTATCGGCCGCGAGATTTCCAGAAATCTGATGGGCGTGCTGTTCAGCAAGAAGTAAATTCCTTGTACCGGTTGGTTTCGAGCACCCCTGCCCACGGCTCATGAGCGCGCTGCTGCTGCCCGCGCTGCTGGCGATCTTTCTGGTTCATCTGGTGGTGTTCGCCTGGATCGGCTGGCGCCGACGGCAGGGCTACCATGCGCTGCTGGTATTGACTTTCCTGTTGTTGAGCCTGGCGGTAGGGCTTCGGATGTGGGCGCCGGAATGGGCCGCAGGGGCCTACCCGGTCCATCAATGGCTGCGTGGTCTGGCCTGGCTGAGTGCCGCGGTCTCGATCAGCTGGGCGGTACAGCGCTATCTGAAGCGGCGCCGGGCCGGCTGATCAGTCGGCCCGGCAGAATTGCTCATACAGTTCGGCCATGATGGCCTGGACTTCGCTGCTGGCCAGCGAGTAATAGATCGTTTGCTGCTCGCGCCGGGTCTTGACCAGGCCGCTGTTGCGGAGTACCGCCAGGTGTTGCGACAGCGCAGACTGGCTGAGGGGAAGATGGAGGTTGAGCTCGCTCACCGACAGCTCTGCATCCAGCAGGTGGCACAGAATCATCAGGCGATGGGGGTTTGCCATCAGCTTCAGAAACTGTGCTGCCTCTTCCGCGTGCCGGCCCATTTCTTCCGGTGGCGGCTTAAGCCGCTGCGGGCGTGGTCGAACTTCCTGATCCATCGAATTATTATGCGGCAAGCGCGGCAAATATGCATCAGTGGCGCCGCAGGCTTTTCGGCGGACAGGCGGGATCTCCGGGCGGAACGGGCAGCGGCCCGGGCCAGACGTTAAAATGGCGGGCTATCCAGACCACAGCCGTGGAGCGTCCACCATGAGCCAGACCGCCTCGTCCATGCCCGCAGTCGGGATCGCCAGTCACGCGATCCCGTTGCGCTTTGTGACCGCTGCCAGCCTGTTCGACGGCCATGACGCCGCGATCAACCTGATGCGCCGACTGATCCAGGCAGAGGGTTGCGAGGTGGTGCATCTCGGTCACAACCGCTCGGTCGCGGAGATCGTTCGAGCGGCGATCTGCGAAGACGCCGATGGCATCGCGATCAGCTCCTACCAGGGCGGTCACAACGAGTTTTTCCGTTATATGGTCGACATGCTGGCCGAGCAGGGCGCGGGCCACATCCAGGTCTTCGGCGGCGGCGGCGGGACCATCACGCCGGAGGAAATCCGCGCGCTTCAGGACTACGGCGTCAATCGCATTTACCACCCTGACGACGGGATGAAGTTGGGGCTGAAAGACATGATCGCTGATCTGGTGGAGCGGACGCGGAAAGCCCGCGCGGCGCGATCGGATTCGGCTTTCGAACTTCCGGGTTCCGCTGATTCTGAAGCGGGGCTGGTTGCGGCTGGTTTATCGGCCATCGAGAACGGCGCGGCCTCCGAGCAGCAGCTGGCGCTGCTGCGCAAGGCGGCTGCAGCGGTAGCCGGCGTGCCCGTGGTCGGCCTGACCGGGACCGGCGGGGCAGGCAAGTCCTCGGTGACCGATGAGCTGATCAACCGCTTCCTGCAAAGCTTTCCCGACATGAAGATTGCCGTGCTGGCAGTGGATCCGACCCGTCGGCGCAGCGGCGGGGCCCTGCTCGGTGACCGTATCCGGATGAACACTTTGCGCTCGGATCGCGTGTTCATGCGCTCCATGGCCACACGGCGCCAGCACCTGGCCACATCCGAGGTGGTGGCCGACTCGCTCGCCTGGCTCCGCAGCAGCGGCTTTGATCTGGTGATTCTCGAAACGGCCGGTATCGGCCAGTCCGACTCCGAGGTGGTGGATCTGGTCGACTTTCCGGTCTATGTCATGACCTCCGACTACGGTGCCGCCAGCCAGCTCGAGAAGATCGACATGCTCGACTATGCCGAGCTGGTCATTCTTAACAAGTTCGACCGCCAGGGCGCGCAGGACGCGCTTCGGGATGTGCGCAAACAGTGGAAGCGCAATCGGCTGGCCTTCGAGATGACCGACGACGAGGTGCCGGTTTACCCGACCATCGCCTCGCAATTCAATGACCCCGGCGTGAGCTGGATGTTTGTGAGTCTTTGCCGCTTGTTGCGGCAAAAGGGGGAGAAGGGAGAGGGAAGAGGGAAGAGGGGATTTGGAACGGGGCGATGTGATTTTGCGCCGGCGGTGGAGTTGGTCGACAAGCTGCCGAAGGCCTCGGTGCTGATTCCGGGCAAGCGGGTGCGCTATTTGGCCGAGATCGCCGAGCAGGGGCGCTCGATCAACGAGCGCATCCTGCACTGGGCCGAGGAAGCTCGTCGTGCCCAGCACTACTATGAAGTGCTGCGCGAACTGGCGCCGGAGATGGTCGGCGAGCCGCTGGATTGGATCCCTGTCGAGGCTGCTGCAGCGCGCGAGGCTGGAAACGAGGAGATCGCCAGCGACGGCAGTGCTTCCACCCTCTCCCATCTCCCTTCTTCCCTTCTCACCCAGCGCTACAACGAAGCGCTGAAAGCCATTCCCGAAGAAGCCCGCGACCTCCTTCGAAACTGGCCCGAGCTGAAGGCCTCCGTAGAAGCCGAAGAATACCGCTACGAAGTCCGCGGCAAGACCATTACCGGTTCGAACTATCGCGAGTCGCTGTCGCGGCTGCAGATTCCCAAGATTGCCGCGCCGCAAACCGGCGACTGGGGCGATCAGCTGGTATTCCTGATGAAGGAGAATCTGCCTGGCTACTATCCCTATACCGGCGGGGTCTACCCGTATCGCCGAACCAACGAGGACCCGATCCGCATGTTCGCCGGAGAGGGTACGCCGGAGCGCACCAATCGCCGTTTCCACTATGTCTCCGAGGGCCAGCCGGCCAAGCGTCTGTCAACCGCCTTCGACTCGGTCACGCTGTACGGCGAAGACCCGCACGAGCGGCCTGATATTTACGGCAAGGTCGGTAATTCGGGCGTTTCGATCGCGACGCTCGATGATCTGAAGAAGCTCTATTCAGGCTTCGACCTGGCCGACCCCGGCACCTCGGTGTCGATGACCATCAACGGCCCGGCGCCGATGTTGATGGCGATGTTCATGAACACCGCTATCGACCAGCAGGTCGAGAAGCATCTGAAGGCCTCGGGGCAATGGGAGGCGGCTCAGCGCAAGCGCGCTGAACTGCTGGGCCAGAACCTGCCAGAGTACAGCGGCCGCCTGCCTGCGGGCAACGATGGCCTGGGGCTGGGGCTGCTGGGTGTAACTGGCGATCAGCTGCTGGATGCCGAGACCTATGCCCGGATCAAGGCCGACACCCTGAAAGTGGTGCGCGGCACGGTTCAGGCCGATATCCTCAAGGAGGATCAGGCCCAGAATACCTGCATCTTTTCGACCGAGTTTGCCCTGCACATGATGGGCGATATTCAGCAGTACTTCATCGATCACGGTGTGCGCAACTTCTACTCGGTGTCGATCTCCGGTTACCACATTGCCGAGGCCGGGGCCAACCCGATCAGTCAGCTGGCCTTTACCCTGTCGAACGGCTTCACCATTGTCGAGTACTACCTGGCGCGGGGCATGGATATCAATGCCTTTGCGCCCAATCTGTCGTTCTTTTTCTCCAACGGCATGGACCCTGAGTACACCGTGATTGGCCGGGTTGCACGACGGATCTGGGCGCGCGCCATGCGCGAGCGCTATCGCGCCAACGAGCGCTCACAAATGATGAAATACCACATCCAGACCTCGGGCCGCTCGCTGCACGCGCAGGAAATTCAGTTCAACGATATCCGTACCACCCTGCAAGCGCTCTACGCCATCTTCGACAACTGCAACAGCCTGCACACCAATGCCTATGACGAGGCCATCACCACACCGACCGAGGAATCAGTGCGCCGGGCGGTGGCGATCCAGATGATCATCAACAAGGAGCTGGGCCTGAATTTCAATGAGAATCCCTGGCAAGGCAGTTTCATCGTCGACCGCCTGACCGACATGGTCGAGGAAGCGGTCTACCAGGAGTTCGAGCGGATTTCCGAGCGCGGCGGTGTGCTGGGCGCGATGGACACCATGTATCAGCGCGGCAAGATCCAGGAAGAGTCGCTGTACTACGAGCACAAGAAGCACGACGGTTCGCTACCGCTGATCGGCGTCAATACCTTTTTGCCGCCGGAAGGCGGCGCCCAGGAGGGCGGCGAAATCGAGCTGGCCCGTTCCACCGAGGACGAAAAACAGCAGCAGGTTGCCAACGTCCGCGCCTTTCAGGCCCGTAACGCCGAGCAGACCGGGAAGGTGCTGAGCGATCTGCAGGCTGTCGCCCGCCAGCGCGGCAATACCTTTATCGCCCTGATGGAAGCGGTCAAGCGCTGCTCGCTGGGGCAGATCAGCCATGCGCTCTACGAAGTCGGCGGCGAATATCGACGCAACATGTGAAGTCGCGTCAAGGTTCATCTGGCGGCAGGTCAGGGCCTCGAATCGGGCGGCGCAAGGGCGGAGATTGAACGGTTGAGCTCGGGCAGACAAAAAACGGCCGGGCATCAAGCCCGGCCGTTTTCATTCGAGTACAGCGATGAGCGACAGGGTCAGGCGCGCGAACGCACTGCCACCAGACCCGCCATCAGTGCCATCAGCATCAGCAACAAGCTGCTCCAGAATGACAGGGTGGGCACCGAGATCGGCGTCGACCCACCGATTGCCTGGCCGGCGACAGTGATGCCATCAAAGGCCAGACCTGACTGGAACTGGGTGTCGTTCCAGTTGACCACACCGAATTCCAGGACGAAGCTGCCGGTGGAGGGGATTTCATAGGTCGAGCGAACCCAGCCGGTATGGCCGCAGCCGGTGTCGAAGCAGGAGCCGGAGCTACCGCCCAGGGCACTCCAGTTCGGCGCGCCTGGCGTCACCACAACCTCGTCGGGGTCGATGGTGGCGACCAGCGGGGGCATCGAGAAGCCGGGCACGGTGTTCCCGCCGGGGGTCGTGCGGGCTGTGAACAGCACGGCGACTTCGTTCAGCGAGCCGTCCAGCAGTCGGGCCCAGGCATAGTCGGCAAACCCGGCGCCGTCCGAGGTGACGAAATTGAAGAAGAACTCCAGGTCGTCGCCCGCATTGGCCGAAAACGCCACCGAGCGCAGCCGAGATCCCGTGCTCGGGCTGCCGGCACCACCAACCCCCGGCAGCGCCAGGCCGGTCGGGCTGTCGCTACGCGACGCCACAAAGCCGTAGCGGCTGAAGCCGGCGGGCGACAGGGGCACGACGCCGTCCGCCGGAAGCGTGTTGCAAACGCCGTTGCAGGTCCAGCCGGCGGGGATGCCAGCCTCGAACCCGTTGGCCATGGCCAGACCCGACATCATGCTGGCGCCCAGCGCCGCGCTGGCCAGAAACTTGTATGAGCTTTTCACTGCGGATATCTCCCTGATTTTGCAAACTATTCAAACCGAGGCGGCATGACGCCGAACTCGGACAAAGAATTGCACGCCCTTCTTACGTGAACGGTAGCACATTCACGGGCCAATCACCAAGCCGGGGGCACCTTTTTTGTTGGCGCGAGCGGCGTCGTTCCTCCCCATCGCCGGCCGGCTGCTGGAAAGCCGGGAGCCCTGTTGTTAAGCTCATCCACCCCGCCATCGCAAACGGCCTCATGGATTCCTTGCAACTGCTGATCAGCGGCCTCGCCAACGGCTGCATCTACGGCCTGATTGCGCTGGGATTCGTGCTGATCTACAAGGCTTCCGAGTCGGTCAATTTCGCCCAGGGCGATCTGATGATCCTCGGCGCCTTCCTGGCCATCGCCCTGATCAATACCAATCAGGCCGATCTGCCGTTTCTGCTGGGCTTGGCGATCGCGGGCGTAAGCCTGGCCGTGTTCGCCTACCTGCTCGACGCGCTGCTGCTGCGGCGCGTATTCGGCCAGCCGCAGCTGACCGTGGTGGTGCTGACCATAGCCATTGGTTTCATCCTGCGCTTCATCATCGGCGCGATCTGGGGGCATGACCCGGTCAGCCTGGAATCGCCGTTTGCCGGACAGCGGCTGATCCTCGGAGCCCTCAGCGTGCCCATGATCGATGCGGTGATCATCGCCGTGACCGTCAGCCTGGTGGTGCTGCTGTGGCTGTTCTTCGCCCGTACCCGCTTAGGGCTCGCCATGCAGGCCAGCAGCCAGAACCAGATGGCGGCCTATTACATGGGCATTCCGGTCAAGCGGGTCGTGTCGCTGGTCTGGGCCATGGCCGGGGTGATGGCGGCGATTGCCGGGGTGATGTTCGCTGCCAAGGGCGCGGTCGAGCCTTCGGCCGGGCTGGTGTTCGGCATCAAGGCCTTTGCCGCGGCTGTGATCGGCGGCCTGGGCTCCTTGCCCGGCGCGCTGGCCGGGGGCTTGCTGATCGGCATCATGGAACCCTTCGCCGGCCGCCACCTGCCCAGCCACGTGGCCCAGGTCGCGCCCTATGCGCTGATGCTGCTGGTGCTGATCCTGCGTCCCAGCGGCCTGTTCGCGCAAATGAAGGCCAAGAAAGTGTGAAGCCGCGCTTCAAGACCAGCTACGACGACGATATCAACCGGTTTCAGGGTGGCTGGCATCGTGCCCAGTATCTGATCCTGATCGCCCTGGCGCTGGCGGCGCCCTGGGTCCTGAACAGCTACTACATCGGCGAGCTGAGTTCGGTGCTGGTCTGGTCGCTGGCCGGCATGGGACTGATGCTGCTGATCGGCCATACCGGCCAGGTCAGTCTCGGTCATGCCGCCTTCATGGCCATTGGCGCCTTTACCCACCTCGCGCTGATGTTGCGCGGCTGGCCGTTCCTGCCGGCACTGCTGGCCGCCACCGTGTTCAGCGGCTTCAGCGGCGCGCTGCTGGCACGTCCCATCCTGCGCTTGAGCGGGATCTATCTGGCCATCGCCACCCTGGCCCTGGGCGTGCTGGTCGAGGACCTGGCCATCATCGCCGAGCCCTTCACCGGCGGGGTGCGCGGCCTGGTGGCGCCGCCCATCGACATCTTCGGCTTTGCCATCGACCGCCACGCCACCCCTCGCGCCTTCTACTACCTTTGCCTGGGCGTGGTGGTGCTGGTGACTCTGGCCTATGCGAATCTGTTGCGCTCGCCCACCGGCCGGGCCTTCATTGCCGTTCGCGACAGCGAGATCTCGGCTCGCGCCCTCGGCGTCAACGTGACCCGCACCAAGACCCTGGCCTTCGCGCTGTCCTGCGCCATCACCGGCCTCGCCGGGGCGATGTACGCCCACCTGGTCCAGGCGATCAATTTCGAGAGCTTCCTGGTCATCATCTCGATCGCGCTGCTGCTGCAGGTCATTGTCGGAGGCCTCGGTTCGATCCACGGCGCTTTCTTCGGCGCGGTGGTGATGGTGCTGCTGCCGCAGGGGATCGCGGTCAGCCGTGATGTTCTGGCCGATGTCGGCATCCGGGTGGCGGCCTATCCGGGTCTTGACATGGCCGTGTTCGCGCTGATCATCGTGCTACTGATGATCCTCGAGCCGCGCGGGCTGTACGGCGTCTGGCTGCGGGTACGCACCTGGCTGGAATTGTTCCCGCTGTACCGGAAAGGCCTGTTCCGGCGGACGCGTTCGTATCTGAAGACGGAGCGGCTGAAATGAGCCTGCTCCAGGTCGAGGACGTCAGTCTGGCCTTCGGCGGCATCCGCGCGATCGACGGGGTGAGCTTCCAGGTCGACGCCGGCGAGGTGTTCACCATCGTCGGGCCGAACGGCGCGGGCAAGTCATCGCTGTTCAATCTGATCAGCCGCTTCTATCCACCGGCCGGCGGCAGCATCCGCTTTGCCGGTGAGGATCTGCTGGCGCGCCAGGCCCACGAGATCATCGAGTCAGGGATCGCGCGCACCTTCCAGAACATCGAGCTGTTCGACCACGCCACCGTGCTCGACAACCTGCTGATCGGTCGCCACAGCCGGCGCAAGACGCGCTGGTGGGAGGATCTGCTGTTCCTGCCCAAAGTGCGCCGGGTTGAACGCGCCCATCGCCGGGCGGTGGAGGAGGTGATCGACTTCCTCGAACTGGCCGCCTATCGCGACCGCATGATCCAGGGCCTGCCCTACGGCGTTCGCAAGCTGGTCGAGATCGGCCAGGCGCTGGTCACCCAGCCCCGATTGCTGCTGCTGGACGAACCGGCGGCGGGCCTGAGCGTGGAAGAGACCGAGAATATGGCCTGGTGGATCGAGGACATGCAGAAGGACCTGGGCCTGACCATTGTCATGGTCGAGCACGACATGGGTCTGGTCAGCCGGGTGTCGGACCGGGTGCTGGCCATCGCCGAAGGCAAGCCCTTGACCGAAGGCACGCCGGCCGAGGTCCAGGCC
This sequence comes from Gammaproteobacteria bacterium, assembly GCA_050485825.1. Classification (GTDB taxonomy): domain Bacteria; phylum Pseudomonadota; class Gammaproteobacteria; order Xanthomonadales; family Wenzhouxiangellaceae; genus Wenzhouxiangella. The sequence goes on along the minus strand of JBJHCC010000029.1, from coordinate 16,284 downwards.
CATCCGGATGTGATCCGCGCCTGGCTGGGCGACGAGGGCCTGGCATGAACCCGCTGCTGACGGTCCACAACCTCGAAACCAGCTACGGGCCGGTGATGGCCTTGAAGGGCGTGTCGCTGACCGTGCCGGAAGGCCAGATCGTCAGCGTGCTGGGCGCCAATGGCGCCGGCAAGACCACCCTGATGCGCACCATCTCCGGCGCGCTGAGCCCGCGCAAAGGTAGCCTGCGCTTTCGCGGCAAGCGCATCGACGGGATGGAACCGGACCGGCTGGTGCGTGAAGGCATCGTTCATGTGCCGGAGGGCCGCGAGGTGTTTCCCTTCATGAGCGTCGCGGAGAACCTGGCGATGGGCGCCTTCACCCGCCGCGACCGGGCCATGCTGGCCGCCGATCTCGACATGGTGCACGAATATTTCCCGGTGCTGGCCAAGCGCCGCGACCAGGATGCCGGCACCCTGTCCGGCGGCGAGCAGCAGATGCTGGCGATTGCAAGGGGCCTGATGGCGCGGCCGGGGCTGATGCTGCTCGATGAACCCTCGCTGGGCCTGTCGCCGGTGCTGGTCACCGAGATCTTCAGCATCATCCGGCGCCTGAACGAAGAGCAGGGTCTGACCCTCGTGCTGGTCGAGCAGAATGCGCGCGCCGCTCTGGCCGTGGCGCATCACGGCTATGTGCTGGAAACCGGGCGCATCGTCATGGACGGCCCGGCCGAGCGGCTGCTGGCCTCCGAAGACGTGCGCGAGTTCTATCTCGGCCGCACAGCTGAGGGCGCGCGCGGCCAGCGTCGCTGGCGCCGCCGCAAGACCTGGCGATGATGACCGAGCCCCACCTCATCGACGGCTGCGACACCCTGGCCAAACTCTGGCGCCAGGTCTGCCGGGCGCGCGGGACGACTGTTGCCCATCGTGAGAAGAAACTCGGTATCTGGCAAAGCCAATCCTGGGCCGACTGGTACGAGGGCGCTCGCGCCATCGGCCTGGGCCTGATGGCCCTGGGTCTGGAGCGCGGCCAGGTGGTCTCGGTGCTGAGCGAAGACCGGCTCGAATGGCTGTACGCGGACCTAGGCATTGTCGCCGCCGGCGGCATCAGCAACGGCATCTACACCACCGACAGCGCCGAGCAGCTGGCCTATCTGGTTCAGGACAGCGCCTCGGCGTTCCTGATGGTCGAAAACGACGAGCAACTCGACAAGTTCCTGGCCGCGCGCGCGGCCATGCCCAGCCTGAAGAAGGTCATCGTGTTCGAGCACAAGGGCTTGCGCGACTTCAGCGATCCGCAGGTCATGTTTCTCGATGAGCTGATGGCGCTGGGCCGCGCTGTGGAAGACGGCGAGCGCCGCTTCGAGGCCTCGATCGACGCCGGTCGCGGCGTCGAGATCCGCATGCTGATCTACACCTCGGGTACCACCGGCTTGCCCAAGGGCGCGATGATCAGCCACCGTAATGTTTTGTTCATGCTGTCGCGCGGCGATCGGGTGCTGGACGCGCGGGCCGGGGACGAGCAGCTCTGTTTTCTGCCCCTGAGCCACATTCTCGAGCGCCTGATCTCGGTGGAGATGCCGATCTACAAGGGCACCCGGGTCAATTTCGCCGAAAGCCCCGAGACGGTGTTCGACAACCTGCGCGAAGTCGCGCCGCACAGCTTCACCGCCGTGCCGCGGCTGTGGGAGAAGCTCTACAGCGCGATCATGGACCAGCGCCGCGAGGCCACCGCCTTCGGCCGCTGGGCCTTCGACCGGGCGGTCAGTGCCGGTCACGACGTCCAGGCCGCGGAACGGCCGGGCCCGGGCTTGCGCCTGCGCCACGCCTTCTGGGACCTCGTGGTGTTGAAGAACCTGCGTGCGCTGGTCGGCATGAACCGGATTCGCCGTGCCACCACCGGGGCGGCACCCATCGCGCCGGAGCTGATCGAGTGGTTCCGCGCCATCGGCGTGCCGCTCTTTGAGGGCTACGGCATGACAGAGACCACCGGCATCATCTCCCTCAACACCCCGGCTCGCGATCGGCTGGGCTCGGTCGGCGTGCCGCTGCCCGACACCGCAGTTCGCATTGGCGACGATGGCGAGATTCTGGTGCGCGGCCCCCATATCTTTGAAGGCTACTGGCAGCAGCCCGGCAAGACCGCCGAAGCGCTGCGCGACGGCTGGCTGCATACCGGCGACAGCGGTCGCCTGGATGACGGCGTGCTGACCATCACCGGGCGGATCAAGGACATCATCATCACCGCCGGCGGCAAGAACATTGCTCCGACAGAGATCGAGAGCCGGCTGAAATTCTCCCCCTACGTGGCCGACGCGGTGCTGATCGGCGATCGGCGCAAATACCTGACCTGCCTGATCCTGATCGACCGCGACAACGTCGAAACCTGGGCCCAGACCCAGCAGGTGCCGTTCTCCGATTTCCGCTCGCTGTGCCAGGCCGAGGCCGTGCAGTCCCTGATCGCCGCCGTCGTGGAGGACACCAACCGGCGCTACGCCCAGGTCGAGCAGATCAAGTACTTCCGCCTGATCGACGTGCTGCTGACCGCCGACGACGAGGAGCTGACCGCAACCATGAAGCTCAAACGCGCTCAGGTCGAAAGGAAGTACCGTGATTTGATCGACTCGATGTACTGATGGGGTGGCTGTGGTTTGGAAAGGGATTTTTGGCCGCGAAGACGCGAAGAGCACAAAGCAAGAAGGTTTTTGTTCTTCCTTCGTGTCCTTTGCGTCTTCGCGGTTAGTAAAGTGTTGTAAGTGCATAAACATCGACCCGGACACGGAGTTGCAAATGAACAAGAACAGATTCAAGCACTTGCTGGCAGCTGCTCTGGCCTTGAGCCTGGCCGGCTGCGGCGGTTCGGGGGATGGGGGCGACGGCACCGGGACGGTGCGTGGGGTGACCGATACCGAGATTCGCTTCGGTGGCGCCCACGACCTGTCCGGGGTATTTGCGGCGGTGTCGAATCCGGCCCTCAGAGGCGCCAATCTCCACTTCGAGCAGGTCAACGAGGCCGGCGGGGTGCACGGGCGGCGGATTCGCTACATCGTCGAGGACCACGGCTACCAGGTGCCTCGCGCCATCCAGGCGGTCAACAAGCTGGTGCTGCGCGACGAGATTTTCGGCATGCTGCTGACGCTGGGCACGCCGCACAACCTGGCCGCCTTCCCGATCATGGATCGGCACGATGTGCCCAGTCTGTTTCCGCTAACACCTGCCCGGCCGATGCTGGAAACCGGTGATTTTTCACGCCGGTTTTCTTTGAGCCTGTCGTACTTCCACAACGTGCTGAATGCCATCGGCTGGCTGGCCGAGCGCGACGGCCTGGCGCGGCTGTGCGTGATGTACATCCCGTCGGATTTCGGCGAGGAGATCCACCAGGCCGTGCGCGCCGCCGCCGAGCGCGACCCGGGCTTGAGTCTGGTCTCGGCCACCTCGCACCGGCCCGACGAAACCAATTTCGCCGGCACCCTGGCGCGCAAGCGCGACGCCAACTGCGATCTGCTGGTGATCGGCCTGGCCGTGCGCGCCACCGTGGCCGTCGCCTCGGGCGTGCGCGACATGAACTGGGAAGGTGTCGAACTGCTGGCTTCCACCGCCGCCTTCCATGCGGCCGTGTCGTCGGCGCCGGGCGGGGTCACCGAGGGCCTGTGGGCGGCCTCGGCCGGGCCCGACATCCAGACCCTGCGCGATCGCCCCGAGGCGGCTGCCTTCATCGAAGCCTTCCGCCGCGCGCACGGCCAGGATCCTGACGCCATGGCGCAGACCGGCTACAGCATCGCCTACGCCCTGGTCCGAGCGCTGGAGATCGCCGGGCGCGAGCTGACGGTCGACGGGCTGGTCGCGGCGCTGGAATCGCTGGACTACATCGACCCGGTCACCGGCATCCACGTCCGGATGGGCCCCGACCGCCACATTCTGCTCGGCGACACCTGGGTCACGCGCGTTCAGGCCGGCGTCTGGGAAACCATGGCGGTGCTGGAGCAGGGCGACTGAGCGGGCAAGACCCGGATTTGCAGCGCGGGTCAGGGCGAGCCGCGAATCGCTGATCGAACGGCCGGTTGCTTCAGGCAGCTGATACAATAGGAGGTTACCCGCCGGAGAGACCTCAGCCATGCGTCTGATCGACGAAGCCCTGACCTTTGACGATGTCTCGCTGGTGCCGGATTACTCCGAGGTCCTGCCCAAGGACGTCGACCTGTCGACCCGCATCACCCGCGATCTGCGGCTGAATATCCCGCTGGCCTCGGCCGCCATGGACACGGTCACCGAGGCCCGGTTGGCGATTGCCATGGCCCAGGCCGGCGGTGTCGGCGTGATCCACAAGAACATGAGCATCGAGCGCCAGGCCGAGCAGGTGCGGATGGTCAAGAAGTACGAGGCCGGGGTGATCAAGGATCCAATCACCGTCGGCCCCTACACCACCATCCGCGAAGTGTTCGATCTGACCCGCGAGCACAATATTTCCGGCGTGCCGGTGGTTGACGGCGCCGAGCTGGTCGGTATCGTCACCTCTCGCGACATGCGCTTCGAAAAGAAGCTCGATGACCCGGTGCGCAATATCATGACGCGCAAGGACAAGCTGGTCACGGTCGAGGAGGGCGCCAGCCAGGATGAGGTGCTGGAGCTGCTGCACCGGCACCGCATCGAGAAAGTGCTGGTGGTCAACAAGGATTTCCAGCTGCGCGGCCTGATCACGGTCAAGGACATCCAGAAATCGCGCGATTTTCCGAACGCGGCCAAGGACGCATCAGAACAGCTGCTGGCCGCCGCCGCGGTCGGCACCGGCGGTGATACCGAGGACCGGATCCTGGCTCTGGTCGAGAGCGGCGTCGATATCGTCGTCGTTGACACCGCGCACGGGCACTCGAAGGGGGTGCTTGACCGGATTCGCTGGACCAAACAGCACTACCCGCAGGTGCAGGTCATCGGCGGCAACGTGTCGACCGGCGACGGCGCGCTGGCGCTGGCCGAGGCCGGCGCGGACGGGGTCAAGATCGGTCAGGGTCCGGGCTCGATCTGCACGACCCGCATCGTTGCCGGCATCGGTGTGCCCCAGGTCAGCGCGGTGGCCGCGGCGGCCCAGGCGCTGCGAGAGCTCGGTGTGCCGGTGATCGCCGATGGCGGCGTCCGCTTTTCCGGCGACGTGGCCAAGGCCATCGCCGCCGGTGCTTCGACCGTGATGATCGGCTCGCTGCTGGCCGGCACCGAGGAGGCGCCCGGCGAGGTTGAGCTGTTCCAGGGCCGCTCCTACAAGAGCTACCGCGGCATGGGCTCGCTGGGCGCGATGCAGACCGGTTCCTCGGACCGCTATTTTCAGGCTGATGCCGAGGCCGACAAGCTGGTGCCGGAAGGGATCGAGGGCCGGGTACCCTACAAGGGCCTGCTGTCCGGCGTGATTCACCAGCTGATGGGCGGCCTGCGCTCGAGCATGGGCTACTGCGGCTGCGCCAACGTCGACGAGCTGCGCACCCGCGCCCGCTTCGTCCGCATCACCGCATCGGGCGTTCGCGAGTCCCACGCCCACGATGTGCAGATCACCAAGGAAGCGCCGAACTACAAGCTGGGATAATTTGAACCTTGAACCTGATGACCGACATCCACGCTGACCGCATCCTGATCCTGGACTTCGGGTCGCAGTACACCCAGCTGATCGCCCGGCGGGTACGTGAGATCGGGGTCTACTCCGAGATCTTGCCCTTTGATGTCGGCGACGCCGCGATCCGGGATTTTCGGGCGCGCGGCATCATTCTCTCGGGTGGGCCGGAATCGGTCGGCTTCGACGACAGTCCGCGCATCCCGGCGCTGGTGTTCGAACTGGGCGTACCGGTGCTCGGCGTCTGCTACGGCATGCAGGCCATGGCCGAGCACTTCGGCGGCGCGGTCAGCGCGTCCGACGACAAGGAGTTCGGTTACGCCGAGGTGGTGCTGGATCAGCCGGGCCGCCTGCTCAAGGGGATCGAGGACCGGGTCAGCGGCGCCGGCCGCGGCGTGCTCGACGTCTGGATGAGCCACGGTGACAAGGTGACCCGGCTGCCCGAAGGCTTTCAGACCCTGTGCACCACGCCCTCGGCGCCCATCGCCGGCATGGCCGACGACAAGCGCGGCCTGTTCGGCCTGCAGTTCCATCCTGAAGTGACCCATACCCACCAGGGTCGGCGCATTCTAGAGCGCTTCGTCCACGACATCTGCGGCTGCCAGGCCGGCTGGACCACCGAGGCCATCATCGAGGACCAGATCGAACGGGTCCGGGCCCAGGTCGGCGGCGATACCGTGCTGCTGGGCCTGTCGGGCGGCGTTGATTCCTCGGTCGTGGCCGCGCTGCTGCATCAGGCAATCGGGGATCAGCTGCTGTGCCTCTTTGTCGACACCGGGCTGCTGCGTCACCAGGAAGGCGATCAGGTCATGGCCACTTTCGCCGAGCACCTGGGCGTCCGGGTCGAGCGGGTCAACGCCCGCGAGCAGTTCATGCACGCGCTGGCCGGCGTGTCCGATCCGGAAGACAAGCGCAAGATCATCGGTCGTGAGTTCATCCGCGTGTTCGAGGCCGCCGCCCGCAGCCACCGCGAGGCGCGCTGGCTGGCGCAGGGGACCATCTATCCCGACGTGATCGAATCAGCGGGTGCGGCCACCGGCAAGGCCAAGGTGATCAAGTCGCACCACAACGTCGGCGGCCTGCCGGCCGACATGAACCTCAAGCTGGTTGAGCCGCTGCGCGAGCTGTTCAAGGACGAAGTGCGCCGGATCGGCATCGAGCTCGGCCTGCCGGCCGAGCTGGTCATGCGCCATCCCTTCCCGGGGCCTGGCCTGGGCGTGCGTATTCTGGGCGAAGTGCGGCCAGAGTTCGTCGAGCCGCTGCAGAAGGCCGACCATATCTTCATCAGCGAGTTGCGCCAGGCCGGCCTTTACGATCAGGTCAGTCAGGCCTTTGCGGTGTTCCTGCCGGTCAAGTCGGTGGGCGTGGTCGGCGACGGCCGCCGCTACGAGTACGTAATCGCGCTGCGCGCCGTAGAGACTGTCGACTTCATGACCGCGCGCTGGGCCTATCTGGATCATGCCTTTCTCGATCATGTCTCGCGCCGCATCATCAATGAATGCAGCGGCATCTCGCGCGTGGTCTACGACATCTCGGGCAAGCCACCGGCTACCATCGAGTGGGAATAGCTGGAATCCGGGGCGGCGTCCGTCGCCTCGGACGCGGCACCGAGAGAACTCAAGGAGCAGACACCCATGGATTTTGCCCAGCTGCTGGACGAGATGCCGGCGTGGCGCGAGCGAATGAATCAGGCCCGACAGCCGCTCCCCGAGGGCTGGACCTGGTACGGCTACGACATCATCAGCAACATTCATCATCTCAACCACATCAGCACCGAGCCTGTCCGCACGCGGCTGCGTGATGTCGGCGCAATGAAGATTGCCGATATCGGCTGCGCTGACGGCGATCTTGGGTTTCTGTTATCCGAACAGGGGCACGACGTCGATCTGATCGACTGGCCGACGACCAATTGGAACGGCATGCGCGGTGCTTCGCTGCTCAAGTCCCGTCTCGATTCCAGGGCCAGCATTCACCAGGTTGATCTCGACAGTCAGTTCGTTCTGCCGAGCCAGCGCTACGATTTTGTGTTCCTGCTCGGAATTCTGTATCACCTGAAAAACCCGTTCTATGTGCTGGAAACGCTGGCGCGCCACACCCGATTCTGCGCGATCAGCACCCGGGTGGCCCGGTTCGTCAGGGCGCAGGGCCAGGCTTCGGATGCAGCTGAGGTGGAAGTCACGGATATCCCGCTTGCCTATCTGCTGGACCCTGATGAGTGCAACAACGACGCTACCAATTTCTGGATATTCTCCATCGCCGGTCTGCGGCGGCTGGTGAAGCGGGCAGGGTGGGCCATTCTGGACGAAGGCTGTCTCGGCGCGGCGCACTCCAACCCTTCGGATCCGGATCGGGATCAGCGCGCATTCATGCTGCTCGAATCCCATCATCCAGACTTGTCGGCCGCTACATGATGGCATCCATCGGCGGTGAGCCGGAGCAGGCGGGCGATGCGGCTGCCGCCGCTGACCTGGTCTGGATGCAGCGGGCACTTGCGCTGGCGCGAGAAGCCGAGGCGATTGGAGAAGTGCCGGTGGGCGCCGTGCTGGTTCGCGACAGAGAGCTCTTGGGCGAGGGCTACAACCGCATGATCCGCGACCATGATCCCAGTGCGCATGCAGAGATGGTGGCGATTCGAGCCGCCGCCCTGAAGGCCGGCAATTACCGGTTGCCGGGCACGACCCTGTACGTGACGCTGGAGCCCTGCAGCATGTGTGCCGGCGCGATCGTCAATGCGCGCATCGAGCGCGTGGTCTTCGCCACGCCGGATCCGCGCACCGGCGCGGCCGGCTCGGTGTTTCAGATTCTGGATCATCCGGGTCTCAATCACCGCTGCCAGATCAGCGCCGGCCCCGGTGCCGAGGACGCCTCGCGCCTGCTGCGCGACTTCTTTCGGAGCCGGCGATGATGGCCGATATTCGGCAGGCGCTGGGCGACACCGAAGGCGCGCGCTTTGACGTGGTGATCGCCGGGGCCGGGCCGGCCGGGATCAGTCTGGCCCTGGCGCTGTCCGGTCAAGGACTGAGTATTGCCCTGCTTGAGGCCGGCGGCGGGGAAGGGCCTGATGACGCGGGCCCGGACCACTATCATGCCAATTCAATAGGGATTCCCTATCCGGTGCTGGCCTCGCGGCAGCGCTTTTTTGGTGGAACCAGCAATCATTGGGGCGGCTGGGTCCGTCCCTTCGACCCGGTTGATTTCGAGGATCGTCCGGGCCAGCAGCCGCCGGGCTGGCCGATCGACTACGACGAGCTGGCGCGCTGGTATGAGGGCGCCAATCGGCTGTGTGAAATCGAGCATCCGCACTATGACCCCGGCGACGACATCGACCCGTCGGCGCTGCTACCACTGGACGAGTCTTCGCCCTACGTCAACCGGGTGTTTCGGTTCAGCCCGCCGACCCGCTTCGGCACGCGCTATGGCGATGAGCTGGCGCGCGCTCAGGACATCAGCGTGTTCCTGCACGCCACTTTGATCCGGCCGCGCTTTGCCGCTGATCGGGTGGTGTCCTGCGTCGTCGCCGATCCAGACGGCCGCGAGCGCCTGCTCGAATGCGGCCAGCTGGTGCTGGCCAGCGGCGGGCTGGAGGTCGCCCGAACGCTGCTGCAGAGCCCGCTGCCATCCGGCGCGCTGCCGGGGAATGAAGGCGGCTGGCTGGGGCGCTGCTTCATGGAGCATTTCGGTTTCTCGCCCGGCACCATCCTCGGGCCGGCGGGCTTGTCCTACGAACTCAGCCACCAGGCTTCCGGGGCCGTGATGCCCGTTCTGGCACCGGCACCGGCTCGGCTGCTGGCGACCGGCGCGCGCAATCTGTTCATGACCCTGCGCCCAACCGAACCGGACCGGCAGTGGCCGCCGGAGGCCCTGACGACCCCGGGTCTGGCCCGCCAACTGGCTGGCGCCGAGCCTTGGCGCTACCGTGTGATCATGACCTGCGAGCAGCGTCCCAATCCGGAGTCGCGGGTCAGTCTGGGCGATACCCAGGACCGCTTCGGGCTTCGCCATCTGGATTTGAACTGGCAGCTCAAGGACGCCGACCTGATCGACCTCGACGCTGAGTTTCGTCAGTTGGGCGCCTGGTTGGGCCAGCAGGGTCTGGGGCGGGTGCAGCAGCTTCAGCTCGCCGCCGACATGGTGGAATCGCCCAGCCTGACCGGCGGCATGCACCATATGGGCACGACGCGGATGGCCAGGCACGCCGGAGAGGGCGTGGTCGACCGTGACTGCCGCGTGTTCGGCACCGAGAATCTCTATGTGGCATCGAGCTCTGTCTTTTCGACTTCCGGCTACGCCAATCCGACCCTGAGCATTGTGGCGCTCAGCCTGCGTCTTGCCGACCACCTGCTGAGCGCGGGGCGCCGATGAAGCGCCGCGGATTTCTGCTGTTGGGTGGATCGGCGGCTGCGCTGGTGGCGGCCGGTGTCTGGACCGGATATCAGCGGCCCCGTGCCGAAGCCCCTGGCACCTTGCTCAAGGCGCTGGCGACGGGCATGACGGGTGTCGCTGCGGCTGGTCGGGCGTGGCTGGACGCGCATCCGGGGCAGGAGGCCGATCAGCTGGCGCAAAGCCTGCTGAACCGCCTGCAGGTCGACGAGACGGTGATGACCGCTGACGCGCTGATCGATCGGCTGGCGCGGCAGATCGAGTTGGAACTGGCCGACTTGAATGGATGGTCTGCCGATGCTTCGCCCGGGTCCGACCGAATCGTCCAGCTGGACGGCTGGCTGCTGGCCAGCACCGAGATGGCGCTGGCGGGCCTGCATGTCCTGCTGCTGGGGCCGGCTGCCAGCGAAGCGGCCGAGGTCGGCTTTGAGCATGCGCGCATCGAATTCATCGCCGAGGTTTCCGGCCCGACGCCGCGCAGCATGGCCTTCGGTGGCGAACCGCGGCATCCGGCCCTGCCTGACAGCGTACTGTGGTTCGACACGCCCAATCTGCCTGCCCACATCACCCTGATGCTGGCCGGCCGAACGCTGTTTCCATCGGCCCGACCAACCGGCTTCTCCGTTCGCCTGCCGCCTGCCATCATCGAACTCATCGCTGAGCAGGCGGGTGAGCATGAGATCTGGCTTTACGATCCGGTTCGCCAGCTTCGCCAACAGCTCAGCTCGTTCACGGTCGACCGTCCGGAGGCCGCGCCGTCACCGGAGGGGTTCTGCGCGATCGAGCGCTGGGGCCCTGATCGGACCACGGCCGGTGAGGTATTCAATATGCAGCCGGACGGCAGCGCGGCGTTCTGGATCCGGACCCCCTGCGCGCCGCCGGGCACGGTGGTGCTGTTTGGCGATACCGAGTTGGCCACCACAGTGCAGCATGGTCTGGTGACGGCGCGCGTGGTCGATCCGCTGAGCTATCAGTATCCGGGCACGGTCGAGCTCAGACTCTACGATCCGGGCAGCGACAGCTATTGGCCAGTGGGCGAATTTCAGATCAATCCGCCCTGACTGCGGTCAAGCGTGCTGCCAGGGGCGGCCCTCAAAACTGCTAACATGAACGCTTCATGGCGCTCAGCTGAGCGCCGCTTTGCTGATGTCATGAGGTTCCCATCACGATGAATTCCAGAATCCTGCTAATCCCTGTCGCAGGGCTTGCCCTGATGGCTTGTAGCGAGCAAGCGCCACCGCCGGCCGCGCCGTCGGCACCCGAGGCCGTCGTCGAGGAAGGCACTGTGACCGCCGAGCCGGCCCGCAACGACCAGGCCGAGGCCAATCCGCTGCTCGCCGAAAATACGCTGCCCTACGGCCTGCCGCCCTTTGACCGCATTCGTGACGAGCACTTCGCACCGGCGATCGAGCAGGGGATGGCCGAGCAGGTCGCCGAGGTCGATGCGATCGTCGCCAATGCCGAGCCGCCGAGCTTCGAAAACACCATCGAGGCGATGGAGCGGGCTGGTCAGACCCTGAGCTATGTTCTGCGCGTGTTCGGCAATCTCAACGGTGCCCACACGAACGAGAACCTGCAGGCTGTGCAGCGTGAGATGGCGCCGCGGCTGGCGGCCCATCAGGACGCCATTTCGCTGAACCCGGCGCTGTTCGCGCGCGTCGACCAACTTTTTCAGGCCCGGGAGTCGCTCGATCTCGACGCCGAGTCTCTGCGTCTTCTAGAGCACTACCACCGCCAGTTCGTGCGCGCCGGCGCCCAGCTGTCAGCCGAGGAACAGGGGCGCCTGCGCGAGATCAATGCCGAGATGGCCCGCCTGGGCACCGACTTCAGCCAGAAAGTGCTGGCCGAGGTCAACGCCTCTGCCGTCAGCTTCGACAACCGTGATGCCCTGGCCGGTCTGAGCGATTCTCGCATTCAGACCGCCGCTCGCGAGGCGGCCGAGCGCGGCCTGTCGGAAGGCCACTACGTCATCACCCTGCTGAACACCACCGGCCAGCCGCCGCTGTCCTCGATGAGTGACCGCGCTGCGCGTGAGCGCGTCCATCGCGCGTCCGTCGACCGCGGCAGCCGCGGTGGCGAGTTTGACACCACGGCGACGGTATCGCGCATTCTTGAGCTCCGCGCCGAGCGGGCGCGGATGCTCGGCTACGATCACCATGCCCATTTTTCGCTGGAGCTGCAGACCGCTGGCAGCGTGCAGACGGTCAACGACATGCACGCCCGGGTCGGGCCCATCGCGGTGGCCAACGCGCGGCGCGAAGCCGAGGCGCTGCAGGCGATGATCAACGAGACCGAGGACGAGCCCTTCGAACTGGCGGCCTGGGACTGGTCGTTCTACTCGGAAAAGGTCCGACGGGACCGCTATGATTTCGACGAGTCCGAGGTGCGCCCCTACTTCGAGATGAACAATGTGCTCGTCAATGGCGTGTTCTACTCGGCTGAGCGCCTGTTCGGCATTCGCTTCGTCGAGCGCGCCGACCTGCCGAGCTACCATCCGGACACCACGGTCTGGGAGGTATTTGAGGAAGACGGCACGCCGATCGGCCTGTTCATCACCGATTTCTACGCGCGCGGCAGCAAGCGCGGCGGTGCCTGGATGAACTCCTATCAGGTCAATTCGGGTCTGCTGGGCGGCTATCCGGTAGTCGGCAATCACCTGAACGTGCCGAAGCCGCCCGAGGGTGAGCCCACGCTGCTGACCTGGGACGAGGTGACCACCATGTTCCACGAGTTCGGCCATGCGATCCACGGCCTGTTCTCGGATGTGCACTTCCCGAGTTTCGCCGGCACCAGCGTGCCGCGTGATTTCGTCGAGTACCCGTCCCAGGTTTACGAGATGTGGGCGGAGTGGCCGGAGGTGCTGCGCAACTATGCGGTTCACTACCAGACCGGCGAGCCCATTCCACAGGCGCTGCTGGACCGCGTGCTGGAAGCATCGTTGTTCAACGAAGGCTTCCGCACCACCGAGTACCTGGCCGCTTCGGTGATCGACATGGCCCTGCATCAGCTGGGTCCCGACGAAGTGCCCGCAGCCGATGAAATCATGGCCTTCGAAGCACGCGTGCTGGCCGAGTCCGGGATGGATTTCGACCCGGTACCGCCGCGCTATCGCACGCCGTACTTCTCGCATTCCATGGGCGGCTATTCAGCCGGCTACTACTCCTACTTCTGGAGCGAGATCCTCGATGCCGACAGCATTCTCTGGATCAAGGAGAATGGCGGCCTCGATCGGGCCACCGGCCAGCATTTCCGCGACACCATCCTGTCGCAGGGCGGCAGTCGCGATGCCATGGCGCTCTACCAGGACTTTGCCGGCCGCATTCCCAGCATCGAGCCGCTGTTGATCAAGCGCGGTCTGGTCATTGATGACTGAGCCGGCCTGATCGTCGGCCGCCGGCAGGATTCGTACTGTGTCCGGCGCTGAGCCCGCGCGCCAGCCGGCAAAGCCTCAGCAAACGCCGCCCGCCTGGGCGGCGTTTCTGCGTCGGCTGACGACCTGGCTGGTCGAGGACGCCTTCGGCGGCCCGCGGCCCTGGACCTTTGCCTGGGTGATCAACTTCCAGAAGGCCGGCACCTTTTTCTTTCTCGGCTTCCTGATCTGGTACTACGACAATGAGTCCGTCGCGGCCTGGGTCTATCTGGCCCTGCACGGCAGCTACGGGCTGGTCTGGCTGATCAAGGATCTGAACTTCCCGGACCCCGGCTGGCAGAAGCGGATCACGATCATGGGCGGGGTCAACGCCTTTCTCGGCGTACTCGGCTGGTACTGGGTGTTCGGCTGGCTGCTGATCTCCGGCGCCAGCGATCCTGCCTACCCGCTGCCCGAGCCGGCCTGGTTTGCGCTTTGCATCAGCCTGTGCCTGATCGGCTCGGTGATCATGATTGCGGCCGATGCGCAGAAGTTCTACACCCTGCGCCTTCGAGGTGGCCTGATCTCCGATGGTTTGCACCGGCATGTTCGGCATCCGAACTATCTTGGCGAGATGATGATCTACTTGAGCTTCGCGCTGATGGTCTGGCACTGGCTGCCCTTCCTGGTCCTGGCCTGGGTCTGGATCGGCGTGTTCGCCGTCAACATGATTCACAAGGAAGCCAGCATGAGCCGCTACCCCGAATGGGCCGATTACCGCAAGCGCAGCGCCTGGCTGATCCCGAAAGTCCTTTAGGTGCAGCTTGTTGGGGTGCGGCGAGCGGGGATGGCTGCTGGCGAGAGATTGGGGGGTGCGGCGAGTGGCGGCAGCTGCTGGCGGGGAAGGGCTCGTAACGACACCGTCGATTGGCGGATCTCCTTGGAGCTCGGGTGCGGGTCAGAATTGCCTCGATGCCGCCTGAAACCCCCTCGCGGTCGATAAGCGCCCCCGGTCGATCGGGCACCTGAACCACCCTGCCGCGGCCCGCGAGCCCTTCCTCGCCAGCAGCCACCCCCACTCCCCGCTGACGGTTTGGGGGTTGATCTGAGCCCGCTTCGCTCATCATGTTCAGTCACTCCGCGTCTTTGCTGCTTGGCTGCTCCGCGACGCTAAAGACTTTTCGGTGGCTCTAAAGTTTTCTCGCTCCCAAGCTAGCCAGTCGATCGCTCGGCCAAGCGGCCTGCAGGCTTGACTCAGCCACTGCTTGAGGGTACTGTCCAATTCAGGGGATAGACAAATGGCAGAAAACAGGGCAATGCGTGACTTCCATCTGATACTTGCTGCTTTGCTGGTATGGGTGCCAAGCACCGCTGCGCTGGCGCTCGATCGACCCGGTGATCACCCCCCCCCCTCATCCTAGGGTCGTGCTCGAACGTCTGGAGGACGGCTCTCTCCGTCCGGTGGCCGGCAGCGCCGGTATTGATGCCCTGTACGAAGAGCTGGCCTCCGGAGCGCCCAGACGGCTGTTGATCGGCCTGCGGACACCGATCCGGGCCGACGAGATCAATCGCTACGGTCCCGATGGCCCGCTGCTGTTTAACCAGCACGCCCGGCAGGCGCGCCAGGCGTTTCTCGAAGACTTCCATCGCGATCATCCGGAGCAGCGCGGCCTGCCGATCGACGAACTCGATGAGCTGCCCTATGTGGCCTTTTTTCCCAGCGCGGAATCGCTGGCCTTCATTCTCGATCATCCCGATGTCGTGTCGATCAACACCGAAAGCGGCGGCCCGCCGCTGTTGAACGAGAGCATCCCCTTCATCGGTGCGGATATCGCGCATGGCCAGGGCCATACCGGCCAGTGGCGAACGATCGCCGTGCTGGATACCGGCGTAGACAGAAACCACCCGATGTTTGCCGGGAAGGTGGTGTCCGAGGCCTGTTACTCCAGCGCGGCCTATTCCAGCCTGGGCAGTATCTGCCGAGCGGGTGGTTACGGTTCACTGGGGATCAATAGCGGTGGGCCGTGCTCGCTGGAACAGACGCCGCTGTGTACCGTGGACCCCAGCACGTGCATGGCAGAGGTTCAATGCGACCCCTGGCACGGTTCCCATGTAGCCGGTATTGCTGCCGGGGCCTCGGTGTTCCCGGGTGGCGGCGTGCCGCCGCTGAAGGGCGTGGCCCATGGCGCCAATCTGATCAGCATCATGCCGCTCAGCCATGTTGACAATGCGTCAATCTGCGGTGCGAACAATCCCTGCGTGGCGTTTCTCGAGTTTTCGGTCGCGGCGGCGCTGAATCGGGTCTACGCGCTTCGGCATAGTCATGCTATCAGTTCGGTGAACCTCAGCTTGTTGCTTTCCCCTTTCTATATCGACTTCACAGTTTCAAGCTGCGACGCAAATTGGCCAGCAGTTAGAGACGCGGTTAACTTACTTAGCGGTGCGGGCATTCGGCTTTATGGTGCGACTGGAAATTTTGCAGAGAACAGATGGTGGTTTGAACATCGGATTGGCCCGCCATCATGCCTCAGCAACGTAGTCAGCGTTGCAGCGACTAGCAAGAATAGCAGTGTCTTTCAAGCATATTCAAACTCCGGGCCCTCACTTGACCTTTTGGCTCCCGGCGGTAGCGCTGAAGAAGACGACAGTGTTGTGACCTGCCCGCGCCTGTTCCGTCTCGCCTTAGGTATCTGGTCGGCTCATGCTCAAGCAAACTGCCCGGATAGTTACTACCGGACTAGCGGCACCTCCATGGCATCTCCCCATGCAGCCGGTGCGCATGTTGTGCTGCAGGGCCGCTTTCCTTCAGCCAGCGCCAAGGCGATCAGCGACTGGATGATTGCTTCGGGCACGCCAATCACCTTTAACAATGGGGCTCTTCACTGAATCGTGTGGGTAGCACTCATTTCCGTACCGCCGCCGGGTAGAGGTCGAGCCCACCCAAGTGAAAGTAGATCGCAGCCTTGAATCGCTCTTTGTTT
>JBJHCC010000028.1:0-48612 GCA_050485825.1 Gammaproteobacteria bacterium | reverse complement strand
CAGCGATCGCCACTGCTCCAGCTTGAGATAGCGTCTGCCCATACCTGTGCTCCATCTTGAAAACTGATGGCGTCAGGATAGTGATCCGCAGGCCGCTGAGAAGGGTGGGAGTTCGTAGGCGCTTACGGTCAAGTCACTTACCGCGCTGAAGCTAGTCCCATTATTGACGCAAGTCAAGCGACATTTGACGGTGACCTGCAATCGATTTTTCTGGATATAGTCGTCTCTGAGACTGAATTCACGGACGGGAGATAAGTTGAGAATCAAATCACAGTCGTGCGGAATTGTTTCCGTCGGTCTGGACGCTGGAGTCGTCTTGCTGACTGGTCACCGCAGTCCATCCAGCACCGAACGGAATGGGGGTGTGATTTTGCTGGTATGGCCGGATGTCTGTCCGCCTCAATTTGTCTCAGCCTTGCGCGCATCGCGCTCGGCGCGGTATTCCTCGATGGAGAGGTTGCGCAGCATCGATTTCCGGAGCCGCGACTCGGCGCCGACGAACTGCGGTTGTTCCAGCCCGGCCAGCCAGTGCACCGCGCCCTCGGCGGCCGGGGTCAGGTCGTAGTGGGCCTCGTCGCTACCGGTGGTGTAGTAGCGCCGCAGCCAGGCGCGGCGATCGTCTGACCAGTCCTTGAGGTAGGCCAGGGCCTGGCGTGGATAGCTGTCTTCGCCCAGCACTTCGCGCAGCCCGGCCAGGTGATCTTCAAGTTTGCCGACCAGCTCGCTTTCGGCCATGGCGCGCACGTTCGGGGCGATGAAGCAGCGCAAAAAAAAGCTGGCGATGATCGGCGCATGATCGGCCTGCAGCAGGCGTCAGCCGGCATGCCGCTCGCGCAGATTGACCAGAGTGTCGAAGTCCATCGCCTCGCTGATCCGTCCGTTGCTTTCCAATGGCCCTTGCCAAGGGCCAGTATGCAATAGCCCGGGCAGCTCGTCACACTGCGCTGCTGGATGCGCCCGGCGAGGGCTTGCCACAGCATCGTCGGGTTGGTAACTTGGGCGCTGTCCAGGGGCGAGTCAACCGAGAAACGATCTGGGCCAACATGATTGCCAGGCGACGACACAAGCCGCAAAGCCGTCAATCGACCAAGCACCAGCCTTGCCTGAGTGGCGATCGATGAGCCCGGCCCTGCGGGCGATTGGCGCCCTGATGGCCTGCGTGTTTCTGACCCTGGGTCTGGTCAACACGCTTGCTCTGACGATAGGCAGTCTTTGGGCCGGGATTGGTGCACGCCAGCTCATGGCTGCGCTGGCGACCGTGCTCTATCTTTTTGCCACGGCCGGCGTTGCCATCTGGCTGGCCGTTCGGCCGTCGAATGCTCGGGCGGCCGCCGTTGCTGCGCTGGCCATACCCGGCCTCGTGTTCTTCTATGCGATGCCCGTTCAGGACCGCGTGAGCGTGCGGCAGGCTGCCAGCACATGGGTTGCCAATGAATCTGAAGAGGCCGCGACGCGCGCGCAGGACAAGTTGCTGACCCAAGGCCGTCAGGCCGGGAATCCGCCTCAGGTCGAGATCTTGCTCGAAGCCTTGCTGCTTGCCGACAACGACACCGAGCGCTTGCGCCTGGTCTGCATGCTCGGCGAGCTGAGCCGAGGCTTTGAGCCGCTGATCAAAGTCCTTCGGGAATTGAAAGCGGAAACGGCCGATGATCGGCAGCGTGTCGTCCTGCACGAAGTGACCCGTACAAGCCTGTACCGCGTCAATCCCGGTGAGCCCAGGGAGCCAAGTGGATTCTCGGGGGGCGGTGCGGTCCGGCCCATCGATTGCCCGTTCTGATGGCCTGGACAGAGACCTGATCAGCGGCGTCTCGCACCCGGAACAGGCTGCCTCCCGGGTTGCCGGAGGCGCGGGCCTGATGTGGCACTTGGCCCTTGCAGCGGCATGCCGATTCACCCGGATTGGGGTAGTCTGGTGCCGCTGACCAATACCACCGAGAAGATTTGCCGATGCCCAGACCAACGCTGATAGTTGCCGCGCTGCTGATCGCCCTGGGGCTGGGCGCGTTCCTGATGTCCGGCAGCAGGACCGCGCTGATGCCGGCCTATCCCGGGGTGCTGTTGGCCATCTTCGGTGGTTTGGCCATCGCCTTTGCCGGTGCGCGACGGCATCTGATGCATCTCGCCGCCCTGGTTGCCCTGCTAGGCGCGCTGGCGCCGGCAGCGGCCTTGACGATTCGGGCATCGCAAATGAGCGCGCTGGCGCTGTCGGTCAACCTGGGCATGCTGCTGCTTTGCGGCGGCTTGCTGATTCTGATGGTCCGCTCTTTCCTGGCCGCGCGGCGGTCAGCTTGAGCAGGAACGGCGATGCCTAAGTTCGGGCTTCTGGTCGTGCTGTCGATGGTGGCCTGGGCCGGCCACCTGTCGGCGCGCGAGGCCAAAGGCACAAGCGATTTCCCTGCCTGCCTCGATGCGCTGGCCGTGACGGCACGGGCTGAAGGCATTCCGGAAGCGCTCATTGACGAGGTGTTGGTCAAGCTCCAGTTTCAGCCGCGAGTGATCGAGCTGGATCGCGCCCAGCCGGAGTTCGTGCAGAGCTTTGCCGCCTATCTGCGCGGGGCGGTGTCGGCGGCGCGGGTTCAGCAGGGCCGGGCGCTGCTGGAGCGTCATCAAGCGCTGCTCGACAGGCTGGAGCGCGACTACGGCGTGCCGCGCCATGTGCTGGTGGCGCTTTGGGGCATGGAATCCGACTTCGGGCGCTTTACCGGCAGGATGCCGATTCTGGATTCGCTAGCCACCCTGGCCTGCGACGGTCGCCGCGCGGAATTCTTTCGCGACCAGCTGCTGACGGCGCTACGCCTGGTGGAGCGCGAGTCGCTCGATCCGGCGGCCATGCGCGGGTCCTGGGCTGGCGCCATGGGCCAGACCCAGTTCATGCCCTCGGCCTACTACGCCCATGCCGTCGACGGCAATGGTGACGGCCGCATCGACCTTTGGCACAGCCCGGCCGATGCGTTGGCTTCGGGCGCCAACAAGTTGACAAGCCTGGGCTGGCAGACCGGCCAGCGCTGGGGCCGAGACGTCAGCCTGCCGGCTGAGTTTCCGTTCGAGATGAGCGGCACCGACCAGGCGCGGCCGCTGGCCGAATGGGCTGAACTGGGCGTGCGGCGCGCCGATGGCGCCGACCTGCCCGTGGCCGACATGGACGCGCGCCTGCTGCTGCCGATGGGTCACGCCGGGCCGGCCTTTCTGGTTTACGCCAATTTCGATGTGCTGCTGGGCTGGAATCGCTCGCTGTCGTTTGCCATCGCGGCCGGGCATCTCGCCGACCGCATCGCCGGCGGTGATGCCCTGCTGGCCACGATGCCGGATCGCGAGCGGCAGATGTCGACTTCGGACATGGCCGAGCTGCAGCGCCGCCTGGCAGCGCTCGGCTACCGCGTTGGCGAAGCGGACGGGCTGCTCGGCCCAGTCACGCGTGCCGCCCTGCAGCAGTTTCAGCGAGACCACGGCCTGATCGCCGACGGTTACCCGGATGAACACACCCGCGCGGCCCTGGCCGAGACAGACACGGACTCGGCGTAGGTCGGCCCCACGCGGCCGACGGACCATGTGTGCCGAAGCCCTGCATCCCCCGTCGGGGACGTGGCCCCGACCTACTCGGTGCCGGTCGATAGCTTGGAGACATGATCGGTTTCGGATGCCGTAGGTCGGCCCCACGTGGCCGACGGTCCATGTTGGCCGAAGCCCGACATCGTCCGTCGGGGACGTGGCCCCGACTTACTCGGTGCCGGTCGATGCCTCGGAGACTTGATTGGTTTCGGATGCCGTAGGTCGGCCCCACGCGGCCGACGGACCATGTCGGCCGAAGCCCGACATCGTCCGTCGGGGACGTGGCCCCGACCTACTCGGTACTGGCCGATGTCTCGAAGACGTGATTGGTTTCGGGTGCCGTAGGTCGGCCCCACGCGGCCGACGGTCAATGTTGGCCGAAGCCCGACATCGTCCGTCGGGGACGTGGCCCCGACCTACTCGGTGCCGGTCGATAGCTTGGAGACATGATCGGTTTCGGATGCCGTAGGTCGGCCCCACGCGGCCGACGGTCCATGTTGGCCGAAGCCCCGCATCGTCCGTCGGCGACGTGGCCCCGACCGACCCGGAGCCGGCCGATGTCTCGGAGACCTGATCGGTTTCGGATGCCGTAGGTCGGCCCCACGCGGCCGACGGTCCATGTTGGCCGAAGCCCGACATCGTCCGTCGGGGACGTGGCCCCGACCTACTCGGTGCCGGTCGATAGCTTGGAGACATGATCGGTTTCGGATGCCGTAGGTCGGCCCCACGTGGCCGACGGTCCATGCTTGTCGAAGCTCCGACATGGGACGTCGGGGACATGGCCCCGACCGACCCGATCGTGCCTGAAACGTGCCGCGTGGGTCACGCGGCTTAGTTGCCTTGTCGTTGCACCCAGATCTGGAACAAGGCCGGGGCGAGTTGGGCGAGGCGGCCGCGGGCGGTCAGCTGCTCGGGTTGGCGGCGCAAGGTCCTGATCAGGCTGACCAGTTCAGGCCCCGGACCCTCGCCTGGCAGCTCAGGCAGCGGGTAGGCGACCACCACCAGCCAGGCCGGGAACCATTCCAGCGGCAGCAGCGGGTCTTGATCGGAGAAGCGCTCGTAGCGTCGTGCCAGTTCGGGATCTCGACTGGCGTTAAGCCATTGCTCGGCGGCTGCAGGATGCCGCCAGCATAGCTGGCAGACGGCTTCGAGCAGGCTGTCGCGGTCACCGGCGGCTTCGGCCGTGGTTGCCAGGGCTTCGAGCAAGGCCGGTTGATCCAGGTGCCCTGGGACCGCCCGGATCGCTTCGATGGCGGCCTGCCAGTTTCCTAGCCGGGCATGCAGTGCGGCCGGATGCAGGCCGGGCCGGGATGGGTCAAACTGGCTGGGGTCCAGGTCGGCGGCCAGTTGTTCCCAGAACCGGGTCAGAAAACCTTCGCCGTCACCGGCGCCGAGTAAACGCCGGGCGCGCGGTGCCAGGTCCTGATCGAGGCGATGCAGGCGTTCGGCGGGGTCCGCGACAGGCTGCTCCAGCCAGGCCAGCGCAGCGACCAGGTGCTCGGCGTCGGCCTGCACGTCGCTGCCGGGATCGGCAGCCGCCATTTCGGCCAGCGCCAGCTCGGCTTCGGTCGCGTCTGCGGCGACCAGCGCCCGGTTCAGGCGTCCGCGAGCCACGGCGTAGCGATTGTCCAGAAACAGATCGCCTTGCGCGCTGGATTCGGCGCGCTGCCAGCGGGTCTGAAAAAGACGTTCCCGGGTTGGGTTGGCAAAGCCGCGCCGTCGGGTCGCGCCAGCGGCTGTGGCATGGTCGGCGGCCAATCCGATCCGGCGGGCCCAGGCTTCGGCGGTGTTCAGCAAGGCGACGACCCGCTCCGGGCACCCTGCCAGCGCCTCATCGAGCTGTGCAAGTTCGCCGCGCTGCCAGCGGTCCAGGTCTTCCGGTGCCAGGCGTTGGGTCAGCTTCAGCAGCTCCAGCGGCCGATAGCAGCCGTCGCGGGCCAGCAGGCGATCCACCAGGGCATGAACGCGCTCGGTTCGCATGATGGTTAGGCCAGCGGCTCGAACAGGGCGTCGAGATCGGCGCTGTCCAGCGCGCCGGCGCCACCGCCGCCGAGCAGGCCTTCGATCAGGCCGCGCTTGGACTGCTGCAGGTCGAAGACCTTCTGCTCAATGGTGTCCTCGGTGAGCAGCCGGTAGACAAACACCTTCTGTTCCTGGCCGATCCGGTGGGCGCGGTCAGTGGCCTGATCCTCGACCGCCGGGTTCCACCAGGGGTCGTAGTGGATCACGGTATCGGAGGCGGTCAGGTTGAGGCCGACGCCGCCGGCCTTGAGGCTGATCAGGAACAAGGGCACTTCGCCGGCCTGGAACCGGGCCACCACCTGCTCTCTGTCGCGGGTGCGGCCGGTCAGCTTGACGTAATTCAGGCCGTGGCGCTTCAGCGCCGGCTCGATCAGTTCCAGCATGCTGACGAACTGGGAAAACAGCAGCACGCGCCGGCCTTCGGCGATCAGCTCGGGCAGCATCTCCATCAGGAGATCGAGCTTGGCCGATTCAGCCTCGGCGGCGCCTTCGAGGTCTTTCAGCAGGCGCGGGTCGCAGCACAGCTGGCGGAGGCGTAGCAGGGCATCGAGCACCAGCATGCGGCTTTTCTCCGCGCCCTGCTCGCGCACGGCCCGGCGCAACTTGTCGTGCAGCCCGACGCGGAGCCGCTCATACAGCCGCCGCTGCTGGCCTTCCAGGGCCACAGCGCGCACGATCTCGGTTTTTGGCGGCAGCTCCGGCGCGACCTCGGCCTTGCGTCGACGCAGAAAGAAGGGCTGGATGCGACGGCTGAGCAGCGCCCGTCGTTCGCCGTCATCATGGCGCTCGATCGGCAGCTGAAACAGGCGCCGGAATTTCGAGCGCGAGCCGAGCAGGCCCGGCATCAGAAAATCGAACAGGGCCCAGAGTTCGCCGAGGTGGTTTTCCAGCGGGGTGCCGGTCAGGCAGAGGCGATGCCGGGCGCGAAGATCGCGAACCAGCCGCGCCACCTTGGCCCGCGGGTTCTTGATCGCCTGGGCCTCATCCAGAATCAACAGATGGAATTCACGGCCGCGCAGGCGCTCGATATCGCGGGCCAGCAGCGGATAGGTGGTCAGGACCAGATCGGACTCGTCGATCCACTGGAACCGGCCCTTGCGCTCGGGCCCGTGCAGCATCAGCACCTTCAGATCCGGGGCAAAGCGTCGCGACTCGGCGCGCCAATTGAACATCAGGCTGGTCGGCGCCACCACCAGCGCTGGTCTATCCAGCCGGCCGGCGCGCTTCTCGGCCAGGATATGTGCCAGCGTCTGCAGCGTCTTGCCGAGGCCCATGTCGTCGGCCAGGATGCCGCCGAAGTTGAACTCGCGCAGGAACTGCAGCCAGCCCAGACCAAGGCGCTGGTAGGGGCGGAGTTCAGCTGCCAGTCCCTCCGGTTCAGGGTGCTCGTGAATGCCATCGAAATCGTTCAGACGCGCGGCCAGCCCGGCCAGCGCGGAGGCGTCGCCGAAATGCCAGTGGCCGGCGGCTTCAGCGAGCTCGGCCAGGCGGCCGCGCGGCAATCTCAGCAGACCCCGCCGGAGGCGCGGGGTGGCATCCAGGCAGTCGACCAGGCCGCGCAGCGTTGCGGCGAGGCGATCAATCGGCATCAGCACCAGCCCGCGGCCCTCGATCATCAGGCGAACCTGGCCGGCCGGGTGCTCGCCAGACATGATCCGGGCCAGTACGGGCTGCGGCGTATGCTCGATCCAGTCGATCAGCGCCGGCAGCAGGGACAGGCGTTCCCCGCCGACAATCACGCCGAGATCGAGCTCGACGCTGGCCGAATCGGCGCTGCTGTCGGCCAGCTCGCCGTACCAGTCATCCGGCTCGATCAGGCTGAGAGCAAAATCCGGCCGGCGCTGAAATCGCCAACCCTGCTCGATCAGGGTGGCACGGGCCTGTTGCAGTCCGATCCAGACCCGCTCGCTGTCATCAGCGCTGCGCGCCACCCACAGCCCGCCCTCGCCGGGCCGGTAATCGCGGCCGCTCAGGGCCGACAGCGGTGCCAGGCCGGCCTCGGCCAGGCGATCACAGCAGGCCTCCTCCAGGCTGTGTGCGCGCGCCACCATCAGGACCTGATCCTGCGCGTCCAGGCGGGAGGAGAACTCGTCGTCCCAGTCCAGCTCGACAGTGCCGTAGCGAAAGGACAGTCGCGCGGCCGGTACCGTCACAAAGCCCTGGCCGCTGCCGATTTCGGCCCGGTCCAGCAGCAGGCAGGGCTGCGGGCTGGCGGCGTCGACCCGGACCAGATCGAGCCGACGCGGCCGCGGAAACGCGGCTGGCGCCTCGGCCAGCCGCGCCAGCAGCGCGTCGATTGCGTCCGGCGCGACGGCGCCCGCTGACAGCAGCTCGGCGACCAGCTCGCTGTCGGCGGCCGTGCTCAGCGGCCGGCAGCGGCCGGTTTCCGGGTTGAGGCGCCAGGGCGGCAGCAGTGGCAGCTGCAGCGCATCGCCGTCATCGTCACTGACCTCCAGGACCAGCCGCTGCCAGCCGCTTTCCAGCAGGTCCCATTGCGCGCTGGCCACCAGCGGATCGGCCAGGCGCAGCACCGGGCCGGCGGCCGACTGCCAATGGCAGCGGCCGGTCGCCAGCAGGGTCGTGAGCAGCCCGTGCGCGCGTGTTCCCAACGGTACCCAGACCAGATCAGGCGCCGACACCAGCCGATCAGCCAGGTCGTGAAGAATGGCCAGATCTTCATCGCGCACATAGTCCGGCTGGCGCGGATCGCTCAGGCGTGACAGGGCGTAGGGGGTGACCACCGGTGCACGGCCGGGGCCGCCGGGCGAGAGCCGCGATGGGCAGACGCTGAGTTCCTCGCCGTCCTCGCTCAGCCGCAGCAGGTAAATCATCGACTGGGCGCTGGGCGCGGACGCCGGCGGCGCGGTCGCGCTGGGTGTCGAGGGCGCGGGAGCCTGGGCCGCAAGGATCAGGGCCGCGACATGTTCGCAATCGCGCCGCAGCGAACAGCTGCAGTCGCCGTCGAGCACGCCTTCCTCGACGGTTGCGTAGACGCGATGCGGCCCGCTCTCGCCGTCCCTGACCCGGCCCGTCAGCACAGTCAGATCGTCCAGCCGACCTTGCCGCAAGTCGATGACTGCGCCGCTGGCCTGCAAGGCCCTGCCACGCTCGATCCGGTCCGCGGCGAGGCCAGCCAGCAGCTTCTCTGACAGTTCAAGCGTACGGCGCATGCAGGACGAAACCGGTGACCCAACCGAACATGATAGCCGCCCGGGTGGAAATCGGGGCGACGGTGAGGAACCTGTTTCAGCGCGGCGACAGCGGTAGCGCGCTACGCGGCGTTCGTCAGCGCTTGCCCGGACGGCTGCTGCCGCGCAGGCTCCTGGCTAATGCGTTCAAGCGCCACCCAGGCGCATCAGCAGCGCGGTAGCGCCGGAGCCGAGCAGGGCGCCGACCACCATCGCGGCGGGCAGCAGCAGGCGCATGCGGCGTCGGGCGGCGCGATGTTCTGGCCGGCTGGGATCCTGGGTCAGCAGCTCGCTGCGTGACAGTTCGAGCACGGCGCACAGCGCTGACACGGTTTCATTCGAGGCCACCGACTGATTCTCCACCCGCTGCACGGTGCGCAGGCTCAAGCTGGCGATCTCGGCCAGCTGCTGCTGGGTCCAGCCGCGTTCGATCCGGGCCCGGCGTATCCGATCGCTGGCGACGTCCATCAGCCGCCGCTCCCGGCCAGGCGATCGGCATTGGCGAGCAGCAGCTCAAACCAGGCCTGGCCGATCACCCAGATCGGCAGCAGCCGCCGCAGCTCACGCCGGATCCGCTCGGCTATTTGGCTTCCGAGGCTGCTCATTGAATGACGCTCGTTACCAGGTAGCCAAACACGGCACCCGCGGCCAGGCCGGCAAACAAGGGCACGATCATTTTCTTGGTCGCGAAATCCCAGTCGAGGCGGCCGGTGTCCGGATTGATCCGAATGCCGCTGTTGTCGATCAGGTCCGAGTCGATCAGGACGCCGTCGCGATACAGCTCGACCACGACCTTGCCGAACCCGACCCGGAAGTCGAGGCGAAAGCGATGCCCGTCGTGATCGAATTCGTGCGGGGTTTGAAAGCGGAAGCTGCGCTTGTCGGACACTACCATCTCGCGCCCGCCGTTACGCACGCTGACTATCTCGCGTCCGGTCCAGTTCGAAGCCCACACATGAATGGTAATGTCGTCGACGTCGAACCAGGCGTCTGTGCCTTGAATCAGCTTGTTTCTCATCCGACCGGTGGTCTCCGGAGAGGAATTGGTATTGTGATTCATTCTCGCTCCTTGCGTCGTTGCGCCCAGCGCGCAGTGGCCATTTCACGACAGCTCGCGCCAGCCGCCAACGACAGCCGGCAGCCATGGCGGCAGACTGTCGCAGGCGACAGCCATGCGACAGCGCGGTTTTCGCGAACCCCGCGCCCGCTTTGTGTTCCAATCGAGCCGGTTTCCACTCGAGCATTCTGGATGAGCGTACGAAGGTCGATTCTGGCGGCGAGCCTGCTGGGACTGCTGGCGCTGCCGGCCTACGCTGAGCGCAGCCTGACCGTGCCGCTGGTGGTGGATGTGCCGCATCTGGACGAGGTGGTGGGACAGGCGCTGGGGCTGGACGAAACCGGGCGCGGCCGGCTGGTGCTGGACGACTGCAATCGCATCGATCTGTCCGATTTGCAGCTGGCCGTGGTTGATCGGCGCCTTGAGCTGTCGCTGGCGACGACCACCCATACCGGCGCCTTCGTGATCGGCCGCTGTACCGGTCCGCGACCGGTGGCCGGGCGACTGCTGCTGGAGATGAAGCCGGGCGTCGATGGGGCCGGTCGCGCCGTGCTGTTCAGCCCGGAAGGCGCCGAAATTCGCCGCCCGGACGGCACGGCCGGGCTGCTCAGCGGGCCGTCCCGGCTACTCGCCGACCAGCTGATCGTGCCGCGCCTGGCGCAAGTGCGAATCGACGTCTCGGCGCTGCTCGAAGCGGTCGACAGCCTGATCGAGGAGTTCCTGCCGCGCGACCCCTTCCAGCCGGTGCTGGCCGAACGCGGGCGGCTGGCTGCCGTCAGCGCCGAGTCGGCCGGCTTGCGCGCCGATCTGCAGTTCGCCCTCAATGCGCTGCCGTCGATCGAGCGGGTCGCCGAGCCGGCGCTGGCCGACGACGAAGTCGCGGCCTGGCAGCGTATCGAGGACGAACTGGACGGCTTCTTGACCGTGCTGATCATGCGGCTGGCCGCGCAGCTGGCCTCGCGCGATCTGCAGCTCGATTTCCTCGCTTTGCTGCTCGACATGCGCCAGCGCATTGCCGAGGCCCTGGTCGTTGATGATCCGGTTGATGACCCGGTCCGGGTGCTGTTTGTGCAGGCCTGGGATGGGCTGCGGCCGTTGTTGAGCCAGCTCGACCCGCTCGGTCTGGCCGATGATCGTGATCTGCGCCTGGCGGGGTTCATCGCCGCTGGCGACGCCCTGCTGGCGGTGGATGCCCTGGGCGCCGGCTACGGGCTGGAAATCAGTCGCGATGGTTTGCGCCGTCTCGCCCGGATCCTGCTCGATGAAGACGCGCCGGCCAGCTTCACGCCGCTGCCGCTGACCGAGGACCCGGTACTGCGCGAGCTGTTTGGTTTCATCGCTTCCGCCGATCAAGCGCGGATGGCGAGAAGCTTGCGGTGGTGGCAGCGCCTATTGCCGATGGCCTGGGCCGACACGGTCTCGATTGCCGAGTCGCTGCGCGGCGTCGTGCCGCGGCTGGCGTTCCTGGAGGACTACCTGCGGCTGGTTTCCCAGCTGCTCGATGTGATGCTGGATCTGCGCATGGACGCCGGCAGTCGGGTGCCGATCGAGCATCGGCCGATGTTTCAGCCCCTGGTCCAGGCCACAGCCTGGCGCGAAACCTGCTGGCGCCACTACGTCGGCTCCGTCGATGAGCCCCAGGTAATCCGCTCTGCCGTCGGTGCGATCGGCATGATGCAGATCATGGGCCGGGTCTGGCGCGGTGTTTACGATGTCGAGCGTCTGGAGGCCGAGGTCGAATACAACGTCAACGCCGGTATCGAGATTCTCGAGCACTATCTGGTCGACTATGCGATCCGCCGGCGCGAGCACGAACAGCCGGGCGGCGCGGACAACCTGGTGCGCGCAACCTATGCGGCCTACAACGGCGGGCCCTCGCACCTGACGCGCTATCGTCGTGACGACACCGCACCGACCCTGCGCGCCATCGACGATGCCTTCTGGCGTGATTTCCAGCACATCCGGGAGCACGGCTGGCCGGAAGTAGGGCGCTGCTTTTCGGTACCCAACTGAGAGTGTGTTCCCGGCACGATCGGGCGGATCGGGGCCATGTCCCCGACGGACGATGTGGGGCCATGGCAGTGATGCGGCGCTTCGGCAGGCATGGGCCGTCGGCCGCGTGGGGCCGACCTACGGCATTGGGGTCTGACCCTTTCTCCCCGGTATCGACCGGCACCGGGTCGGTCGGGGCCACGTCCCCGACGGACGGTGCGGGGGCTTGCCAGTGATGTGAGGTTTTGGCAGGCATGGGCCGTCGGCCGCGTGGGGCCGACCTACGGCTTCCGGGTCCTATCCGTTCTCCGCGGTATCGACCGGCACCGGGTAGGTCGGGGCCACGTCCCCGACGGTCCCTGCCTGCGCGAATCACAGCAGCCGGCCTTGCCCGGTCGCCCAGTCCGGCAGGGCGGGCCAATCGAGGCGTTCGCAGGCCTGGCCGAGGTCGCGAGCCAGTTGCTCGAAATACTGCCAGGTCAGATCGATCTGTTCGGCGGCACTCTCGGCGCGATTGACCACCGTCCGGAACACCGCGTTCTCGGGTCGGTCCTTGGCATACCAGCCCAGATGCTTGCGGGCGATGCGCACGCCCTTGGGTTCGCCGTAGAAGGCATGCAGGGCTTCGAGATGCCCGATCAGAATGGCGCGCACTTCGTCCAGGCCGGGTTCGGGGAGGTGTTTGCCGGTTGCCAGGAAGTGCGCGATGTCGCGAAAGATCCACGGCCGGCCCTGCGCGGCGCGGCCGATCAGCAGGCCGTCGGCGCCGGTATGGGCCAGCACGGCGCGGGCTTTCTCGGGCGAGTCGATATCGCCGTTGGCCAGCACCGGGATACTCAGGTCCTGCTTGATTCGGGCGATGGTGTCGTACTCGGCCTCACCCTGATAATGCTGGTCACGGGTGCGGCCATGCACGGCCAGGGCGGCGATGCCGGCATCCTCGGCAATACGCGCGATCACCGGGCTGTTCTTGCGGTCGGGGGCCCAGCCGGTGCGGATCTTCAAGGTCACCGGCACCTTGACCGCCGCCACCACGGCTTCAACGATGCGCCGGACCAGCGCCTCGTCCTGCATCAGCGCCGAGCCGGCCCAGGCCTTGCAGACTTTTTTTGCCGGGCAGCCCATGTTGATGTCGATGATGTCGGCGCCGTGCTCCACGTTGTGTCGCGCGGCTTCGGCCAATCGCTCCGGCACGGTGCCGGCGATCTGCACGCTGACCGGCGCGGGTTCGCCGGCGTGATCCCTGCGCTGGCGCGATTTGGCGGTGTGCCACAGCGTCGGGTCGGCGCTGGTCATCTCCGACACGGCCAGACCGGCGCCGAGACGCTTGCACAATAGCCGGAACGGTTTGTCGGTGACACCGGCCATGGGCGCGAGGCCCAGCGGCGGGTCGATCAGATGGGGTCCGATGCGCATGTCGTGCAGTGGCAGGCTAATGTTTCAGTGTAGCGCAGGCGCCCGCAGCGGAATCGCGACGGCAGCGCAGAGGTTACACTGAGCGGGACCGTGGTCAGCCAGGACCAGGTCGGCTCCGCTGGGAGGGTCGTGGGATGAGCAATCAGGGTGAACGCCGCCGTTTTCGCCGCTTTCCGCTGGAGGCCAGCGGGCTGCTGCATCTTGCCGGCGGCCTGGAGATGGATTGCGAGCTGCTGGATCTGTCGATCAACGGCGCGCTGGTCGAGCAGGCGCGGCCCCGCGATGAGACGCAGGCAGGCGACAGCGAGCTTCGCCTCCGGCCGCGGGGCAGTCATTCCGGGGAGGCGCTGGACTTGCGGGTGATGGTCAAGGCGCTGCGCCTGGAAGCGCGTCGCCTGGCCTGCCGGTTCACCGCCGTCGATGGCGGCAACTTTGCCGCGCTCAAGCAGCTGGTGATCGACAATCTGGGCGACCCCTTGCTGCTGGATCGAGAGCTGACGCAGCTTGACTACTGGCCTGGGCTGGCGATCTCTCCGGCGCCTTGATCGTCAGTCTCCGGATCGTCGCCGGTCAAGTCGTCCTCAGGCCTGAACCAGGCGCCCATCACGGCTTCCAGCTCCTCCAGGCCCTGGCCGTTCAGCGCCGAGAAGGTCTGCACCCCGACCCGCTCATCGAGCCGCCGCCGCACCCCCAGCAGGGCGTCCTTCTGTTTGCCGCGGCCGAGCTTGTCGGCCTTGGTCAGCACCAGGTGCAGGCCCAGGCCGCGGCTGCCGGCCCACTCGACCAGTTCGATATCGGAATCCTTCAGGGGGTGGCGGATATCCATCACCACCACCAGCCCGGCGAGGGCGCGGCGGCCATCCAGATAGGTCTGGATCAGGCCTTGCCAGTGTCGTTTCAGGTCGCCGCTGACCTTGGCATAGCCGTAGCCGGGCAGGTCAACCAGATGCCGGAGGGGATCGAGGCGGAAGAACACCAGCTGCCGGGTCCGACCCGGCGTGCGGCTGGTCTTGGCCAGGCCGTTGCGGCGGCACAGGCGGTTGATCAGGCTGGACTTGCCGGCGTTCGAACGGCCGGCAATGGCGACCTCGATGCCGCCGTCCGGCGGCAACTGCGACAGGCTGTGCACACTGTCCAGGTAAGCTGCACAGCGCAGCAAATTTTCAATGGCGCTCACGGGCTGGATTGGATCGCGACAAGCGACGATAATATCAGGTTCAGCCCGTAACGCTTCCACGGAGTATTTTTGACAATGGCTCGAATTCTGGTGATGTTGCTCGCCCTGGCGCCCCTGGCCGCGGCCGCGATCGGTGACCCCGTGGCGGGTGAGCAGAAAGCCGCCATGTGCGCGGCCTGCCATGGCCCGGACGGCAACAGCATGGTGTCGGCGTGGCCGAAGATCGCCGGTCAGCACGTCGACTATGCCGCGCGCCAGACCCGCATGGTCCGCGACGGCCAGCGCAGTATTCCGGAGATGATCGCTTTCGTCATGGATCTGAGCGATCAGGACATCGCCGATATTGCGGCGTTCTACGCCAGCCAGACCCTGCAGCCCGGCGTGGCCGACGAGGCACTGGTCCCGCTGGGACGCCGTATCTACTTCGACGGCAATCGCGAGACCGGCGTGCCGGCCTGCGCGGCCTGCCATGGTCCGACCGGCGAAGGTATTCCGGGCGCTCATTTCCCGGTGGTTCGGGCCCAGCACGCCGACTATGCGGCGGATCGCCTGCGCCGCTACCGTGCCGGCGAGGTCAACGGTGACGGTGACCCGTACAGCCTGATCATGGCGGGCGTGGCCGCGCGTCTGACCGATGAGGAAATCGAGGCGGTCAGCTCCTTCATGGAAGGCCTGCACCGCGCGCGTTGATCGGCCGCGGCCGCTCGGGCCGGCGCGGCGGAACTCCGGCCGGCGGCATCGGTCTGATCGGACGCCTCAAATAACCACACTCGGGACCACTCGATGTCTAGATTGATCGCCAGCCTGCTTCTTTCCCTGTTCATGGCCAGCCAGGCGCTGGCGGCTTTCGAGGAGGGTGTTCATTACCAGCGGATCAGTGGCCCGCATGCGCCGCCGGAAGACCGGGTGGAGGTGATCGAGGCCTTTGCCTATCCGTGCCCGGCCTGTCGCAACTTCCTCGGTGCGATCACGCGCTGGGAACATGGCGCGCCCGAGTACGTCGAGTTCAGCCGGCTGCCGATTGCCCTGCAGCAGGGCTGGGACCTGTTCGCCCGGGCCTACTACACCGCTCAGGTGATGGGCCTCGACGCCGACGCGCACGAGGCCATGTTCAAGGCCCTTCATGATGAACGACGCCGGATCCGCAACTTCGACGACATCGCCGATGTGTACACGCCATTCGGCGTGACCCGGGAAAGCTTCGTCGCGACTGCCGAGTCTTTTGCCGTTGATTCGCGGATGCGGCGTAACCGCAGCGAAACGACCCGGCTGGGAATCCGGTCTACCCCGACCATGGTTGTGCAGGGCAAGTGGCGGATCTCTCCCAACGCATTTTCCACCTATGAGGAAATGCTGGAGGCGGTCAGCTACCTGGTTGAGCGCGAAGCGGCCGAACTGGGTCTGAATAGCAATGGCAACGGCAACGGCGCGGCGGACGACGGCGACAGCGTCGCCGAGAGCGCCGACTGATCGTCGCGACGCGTGTTGCGACGCCTGCTGCAGCGACTGCCATCCCGGTGACTTCCGACAATCGGCAGCTGAAGCTGCTGAGCTACAACATTCAGGCCGGCACCACCACCGGCAAGTACCGCGAGTACCTGACCCACAGCTGGCGTCAGGTGCTCCCGAACAACCAGCGCATCGCCAACCTCGACGCGATCGCCGAACTGGTGGCCGACTACGACATCGTCGCGCTGCAGGAAGTCGACTGCGGCAGCCTGCGCTCGGGCTTTCTGAATCAGGCCAAGTACCTGGCCACCCATGCGGCGTTCCCGCACTGGAGCCACCAGGGCAACCGCAAGGTCGGCATGCTCGCCCACGCCGGCAACGGCCTGCTGAGCCGGATAGCGCCCAGCGCGATCGACGAACACAAGCTGCCCGGGGCGATCCCCGGCCGCGGTGCCATGATCGTGCGCTACGGTGATGGCCCGAAGGCGCTGTGGCTGGTCGTCCTGCACCTGGCCCTGGGCCGGCGCGCGCGTTCCCAGCAGCTGCGCTATGTTGCCGGCTTGGTCCGCGACTATCCGAACGTGGTGGTGATGGGTGATCTCAACACCGGGCCGGGTTCGCGCGAGCTGAAGGAGTTCTGTGACCAGGCCGGACTGATCCTGCCGGCCGGGCTGGCGCCGACCTTCCCGTCCTGGGACCCGCAGCGCGCCATTGATCACATTCTGGTCTCGCCGGACATGAACGTCACCCGGCTGGAGGTGCTGCCGGTGACCTTCTCCGATCATCGCCCCCTGGCAATGACCGTCAAGCTCAACGGCGGCGTGGCCCTACCAGGCCATGCGCAGCGCGACCAGTAGCAGGACGCCCCCGAACACCCGCTTCAGCGTTGCCGCCGGCAGGCGGTGGGCCAGAGCCACGCCCAGCGGCGCGCCGAGCATTCCGGCCAGGCCGATGGCGAACAGGCCGGGCAGATACAGATAGCCGAGGCTGCCGGGCCACAGCGCCTGGCCCAGGCCGAGAACGATGAACGAGGCCACGCCGCCCAGCGCGATCGGCCAGCCGCAGGCCGACGCGATTGCCACGGCCTGAACCATGGGATAGCCGTTGCGCGCCAGGTAGGGGACGTTGAAGCTGCCGCCGCCGATGCCGATCATCGCAGAGAGGGCCCCGATCAGCGGGCCGATCAGCGGCCAGGCGCGCGGGAAGGGCTTGCGCTCGGCGACCCGAGTGGCGCTGGCCAGCAGCATCCGAAGGCCGATCACCGCGGCGATGACGGCAAACACCCGGGCCAGCGCCAGCCCGGGCAGCTGAACGGCGAGCCAGCCGCCCAGCACGGCGCCCAGACCGACCGCCGGCGCCAGCCGCCCGACGCAGGCCCAGTCAACGCCGCCCTTGCGATCATGGAACCAGATGGCGCTGGCCGAAGTCATCAGCATGGTGCCCAGCGAGGTGGCGACCGCGGTCGGCACCGCGACATCGGCCGGGGCGCCCTGGGCCAGCAGGATCCAGCTCAGCGCGGGCACAATGACCAGGCCGCCGCCGATGCCGAGCAGGCCGGCGAGGCAGCCGGCGAGCAGGCCGGTCAGAATCAGAAGCAGCACCATGAACATCATTACACCGAAAATCGGAAAGGACAGCACCATCATCATGCGGCATGTCGGGTCGGAAGAGGTCACTGTGAGCAGCGCGTGGGCGGCGGTGTGCTGGGCCTTGGCGATGCTGGTCGCGGGTCTGAGCGCACCCGCCCCGGCCCAGCTTGACCGCGAAGCCGAGCGCGAACGCTTCCGTCAAGCCTGGGCGGCGGCGTCCCGCGGCGATCAGGCCCAGACCCTGCAGGCCATCGCCGATCTGCCGGACTATCCACTCAGGCCCTATCTTGAGTTCGAGCTGCTGCGCCAGCGGGTCGATCAGGTCCCCGAAGCGGTGATGGAACAGTTTCTGGCCCGCCATCGCGACTGGTCCTTCCATGATCAGCTGATGCTGAACTGGCTGCGCAGCCTCGGTCGGCGCGGCGAATTCGAGGCGCTGAGGCGCCACGCGCGTCAGGCGCGCGACGCGGAAGTGCGCTGCTACCTGGCCCGCGCCGATCTGGCTGCCGGCGCCACCGACGAACTGGCTGATCGGGTCCGCGAGCTCTGGCTGGTCGGGCGCTCGCAGCCCAGCGCCTGCAATCCCCTGTTCGATTGGTGGCGGCGTCAGCATCTGCGGCCGGACTTGGCCTGGCAACGGTTCCACCTGGCGTTGCGGGCTGGCGAAGTCGATCTGGCCCGCTATCTGCGCCGTTACCTGGACAGCGACCAGCGTCATTGGGCCGAGCTGTGGTTGAGTTTGCAGGCCCAGCCGGCCGCGACCCTGGCTCAGGCGCGTGGCTGGAATGATCATGAGCAGGCCCGGCTGATCGTCAGTACCGGGCTCACGCGCCTGGCCGCTCGCGACTGGGCGCG
Organism: Gammaproteobacteria bacterium; assembly: GCA_050485825.1. Lineage (GTDB taxonomy): Bacteria > Pseudomonadota > Gammaproteobacteria > Xanthomonadales > Wenzhouxiangellaceae > Wenzhouxiangella. Next base: position 30,318 of record JBJHCC010000028.1, on the reverse strand, counting down.
CGCGGATGAACTGTGGCCGTCGCTGGCGCGGCGATTCAACTTCGATGCCGAGACGCGCGCGCAGGTCGAGCGCGACATCGCCTTGTATCGGGCGGTGGGGCTGGACCCTGGCGGACTGACTGCGATTCAGCGCCTGCCGGCTGCGCAGCGCGACCAGCAGATTCTGGAGTGGCAGGTCCGAGTCGCGCTGGCCCAGCAGGAATGGGAGGCGGTGTTGGCGGCAATCGCAGCCATGGACGCCGTCGAGCAGGCGCGCCCGCGCTGGCGCTACTGGCGAGCCCGCGCGCTGGCCGCCAACGGTCGGCCGGAAGCGGCGCTGGTCTATGGCAGCCTGGCAGGGGAAGCCAACTACTACGGGTTCCTGGCCAGCGCACGCCTGGGACAAGACTTCAGTCTGTGCAGTCAGGAATTGGCCGCCGATGCCGCGATTCAGCGGCGGCTGATGCGCGACGCCGAGTTCGAGCGCGCGCTGGAGCTGCACCGGGTGGGTCTGAACGGCCACGCGCGGCGGACCTGGCAGCAGGTCAGCGCTCGCCTGAGCCAGGCCGAGCTGCATCAGGCCGCGCTGTTGGCGTCTGCCCAGTCCTGGCACGATCGGGCGATTCACGCCCTCGGTGCGGCCGGCACACTGCAGGCTTACCCCTGGCGCTTTCCGCTCGTTGAACGGGGCAAGGTCACCGAATCCGTGCAGCGCTGGCCGGTGGATCCAGCCCTGGTCTACGGCCTGATGCGGGCCGAGTCGGCGATGCAGCCGGACGCCCTGTCACCGGCCGGCGCGCGCGGCCTGCTGCAGCTGATGCCGGGCACTGCTTCCGCGGTCGCGGGCCGCCATGGCCTGCCCTACAGCGGCCAGGCCGACCTGATGCGGCCGGCGATCAACCTGCCGCTGGGCATCGCCCACCTGCACGAACTCCAGAATCGCTTCAACGGCGAGTGGATCCATGTCGCCGCGGCCTACAACGCGGGCATCGGTGCGGTCAATCGCTGGCGCGACAGCCGGCCCTTCGTCGAGCCCGATATCTGGCTCGAAACCCTGCCGTTTTTCGAGACCCGCGACTACGTGCCACGGGTGCTGGCCTTCGCCACCATCTACGAGTGGCTGCTGGGCCAGCCGCCGCGGGTGCTCAAGCGCGCGCTGCTGGCCGACCCGCCCAATCCCCGCGCCGGCTTCAGCTGCACGGCCGAGTAGCCCAGGCGGCGCCGGGCGCAGCGGCCGGCATCACCGCCGAGCAGCTAGAATGATGGTCGTTTTGATGAACAGCGGCGCGATGCCATGAAGATCTTCATTCTCGGCGGCTCCGGCTTCGTTGGCGGCCACCTGGCCCGGCGGCTGTTGGCCGATGGCCACCAGATCACGATCGGTACCCGCTACGCGCCGGCTGCCCGTCATCTTCAGGTCAACCCCGGCTTGCGCGTCAGCCAGTATCGCGGGCGCGATCTCGAGGCCCTGAGCCAGGCGGTCGACGGCCATGACCTGGTGATCAATCTGGTCGGTATTCTCAACGAGCGCGGTTTTGGCGGCGGCGGTTTCCAGCGCGCCCATGTCGACCTGGTGGAGCGCCTGATCATCGCCTGTGAGGCGGCGCGGGTGCCGCGCCTGATCCAGATGAGTTCGATCAACGCCGGCCGGGGTGACAGCCACTACCTGCGCTCGCGCGGCCAGGCCGAGCAACTGGTCGCAGCGGCGCAGCGCAGCGGCCAGCTGCGCACCGCCGTGTTCCGGCCGTCGACGATCTTCGGCCCCGACGACAGCTTTCTGAACCGATTCGCCGGTCTGTTGCGGATCTCGCCGGTCCTGCCGCTGGCCCGACCGGGCGCGAAGTTCGCGCCGGTCTATGTCGAGGATGTGGTCGAGGCCTTCGCCCGCGTGATCACCACTGATCGCTTCGACGGCGAGGCCTTCGAGCTCTGCGGCGCCGAAGTGTGGACGCTCAAGGGGCTGGTCGAGTGGCTGGCCGGCGTGCTTGGTCTGAAGCGCTGGGTGCTCGGCCTGCCCGATCCGCTGGGTCGGTTGCAGGGCCTGGCTTTCGACATCGTGCCCGGCAAGCCGTTTTCCAGCGACAATTACAAATCGCTCAAGCTCGATAGCGTCTGCACCAGCGACGGCTTCGCCAGCCTCGGTATCGAACCCTGGGGCATGGCCGAGCTGGCGCCGACCTGGCTGGCGCCCGGTGCCACCCGCCAGCGCCGCTACCAGGCGCTGCGTCGCCAGGCGCGGCGCGGCGACTAGTCCTCGAGGCGATCCGACGCCGTGACGATGGACTGGGCGGACGACCCTCGTGTTCGCGGGCTGGACTGCTACCTGGTCGGTGGCGCCGTGCGCGACCGGCTGCTGGGGCTGGCCGCGCCCGACCGCGACTTCGTGGTCGTCGGGGCAACCGTCGAGGCCATGCTGGAGCGAGGGTTCCGCGCCGTCGGCCGCGACTTTCCGGTGTTCATCCATCCCGACACTGGCGAGGAATACGCACTGGCGCGTACCGAGCGCAAAACCGCGCCGGGCTACCACGGCTTCAGTTTTCACGCCGGCCCCGAGGTCAGCCTGGAAGACGACCTGCTACGCCGCGACCTGACCGTCAATGCCATCGCCATGGCCGCCGACGGCCGGCTGATCGATCCGCACGGCGGTCAGGCCGACCTGGCGCAGCGCTGCCTGCGCCATGTTTCAGCGGCCTTTCGCGAGGATCCGGTGCGGATTCTCCGCCTGGCCCGCTTCGCTGCGCGTTTCGAGTCATTCGCCGTTGCCGACGAGACCCTGGGGCTGTGCCGCGACATGGTCGCAGCCGGCGAGGTGGCGCATCTGGTGCCGGAGCGGGTCTGGCAGGAAATGGCGCGCGCACTGATGCTGCCGCGACCGTCGCGCTTTTTCGAGCTGCTGCGCGACGTCGGTGCGCTGGCCGTGATCCTGCCTGAGGTCGAGGCCCTGTTCGGGGTGCCGCAGCCACCGCGCTACCATCCGGAGATCGATACCGGCCTGCACACCCTGCTGGTGCTGGATCAGGCTGCGCGCCTCGACGCGCCGCTGGCGGTGCGCTTCAGCGCCCTGGTTCACGACCTGGGCAAGGCGCTGACGCCGACCAGCGAATGGCCGGCTCATCGCGGCCATGAACGCCGCGGGCTGGCCCCGATTCGCGCCGTCTGCGATCGCTTCGGGGTGCCGACGGCCTGTCGCGAGCTGGCCCTGCTGGTGGGCGAGTTCCACCTGCATGCGCACCGTGCCTTCGAGCTCCGGCCCGATACGGTGCTGGGGCTGCTGGATCGCCTGGACGTCTGGCGCCGCCCCGAGCGCCTGGATCTGTTTCTGCTCGCTTGCCAGGCCGATGTGCGCGGCCGTCACGGTCGCGAAGACGATCCCTACCCGCAGGCCGACTATCTGCGCCGTGCGCAGCGCGAAGCCGCCACTGTCGATATTGGCGCGCTGTTGGCGCGCGGTCTGGCCGGCGCCGAGCTCGGACGCGCCTTGCGCGGCGAACGCTTGGCCCGGATCGCCGAGCTCAAGCAGGCGATCTGAACGGGCCGCCGTCGGGCTCGCGGCGCAACGGCCGGCACCGCTCTGGGCCGCCCACGCCGGTCGGGAAAACCCGCAAACGGAGCCCTGGGCGGCGGAAGGCGGCCCGGCTTGACGCTCAGGCCGTTTCGGAAGGAGCGGCTTGCCGGTCCAGGATCGCGGCCGGTCGACCCAGCGACGTCCGGTAGGCTTCGGCAGGCTGAGGCTGGCCCATCAGATAGCCCTGGATCAGGTCGACGCGGCAGGCGATCAGATAGCCGAGCTGCTCGCGGTTTTCCACCCCCTCGGCCACCACCTCCATGCCGAGGCTGTGAATCAGATCGACAATCGCGCGAATCATGTCCCGCTCGTGCCGGTCATGTTCCAGATTGACGATGAAGCTGCGATCGAGCTTGACATAGTCGACCTGCAGCCGGCGCAGATGCGCCAGTGAGCTGTAGCCGGTCCCGAAATCATCCAGCGCGACCTTGCAGCCCAGCTTGCGTAGCCGCGCGATGGTATTGAGGCCAGATTCGAAGTCCTGCATGGCCGTGCTTTCGGTGATTTCCAGATGCAGGCCGGATGGGTCGATGTCGTGCTCGCTAATCAGGGCGGCCAGCTTGTCGGCCAGGTCCGGCTGCTGAAAACGTTGCGCCGACAGGTTGATCGACACGCTCACCGACGGCAGCGCCAGGTCGCTCTGCCATTCGTGCAGCTGGCGCAGCGCCTGGTCGAAGATCTGGTCCTCCAGTTCGTCGAGTACCCCGAGGCGAACCGCTTCCTGCAGAAACGTACCTGGCGTCAGCAGGCCGCGCTCGGGGTGGCGCCAGCGCAGCAGCGTCTCGAAGCCGGCGATGCGGCGCTTGCGGATGCTGATCAGGGGCTGGAAATGCAGCTCGAACTGGCCCTCATCGACCCCGCGGCGCAGCTCGCGCTCCAATCGAATCAGATCATGGGTTTCCGAGCCGGCGCTGCTGGATTGATGCAGGGCCAGGCTCTGACCGGCCGTCGCCGCCTGCATCTGGGCCTGCTGGGCCATCTCGATCAGGGCCACGGCGTCGATTTCATCGTCCGGGCCGAAGCACAGGCCGCCGCTCAAGCTCAGATACAGCTCCTGCTCGTCGATCTTGATGGGCCGCGCGCCGGCGCTGAGCATGCGTTCGGCGCTGGCGAGGGCCTTGTCGCGGCTGCCGAAGCTGGGCAGCAGAATGATGAAGTCGCGCTCGCCGATTCGGCCCAGCTCGGCGTCGGCCGGTGCCAGTTGCCGAAGTCGCTCGGACAGCTCCCGGACCAGGCGATCGGTGCGCTGCCAGCCCAGCGCCTGACTGAGCAGCTTGTAGCGATGAATGCCGATCGCCAGCACGCCGATGCGGCCGCGGCGCTGACTGGTCAGGCGCAGCGCTTCCGACAGCAGGTCCTGGAGCTGACGACGGTTGGGCAGCCCGGTCGCAGGATCATGGGTGCGGAAGCGGACCAGGCGCTGCTCTGCGTTCTCGGCCTTGTTTCTGGCGTCGCTGCTGCGCCGTCGCTCCAGCTCGAGCAGCCAGATCACGAAGCTGAAGCCGATCACGACCTGAAGCAGGAAGCCGAGCAATCCCAGGTAGTTGGTCCAGCCGAACACCTGGTCATGCCAGGTCATCCAGGCGCCAATGGCCGCCAGGTGGAGCAGATGCAGGCCGTACAGGGAAAAAGCGGTAGGCACGAGCAGCCGGCTGACCAGCCGATGGGCGGTCAGCGAGCGCCACAGCATGTAGGCGGCGATCAGAAAGCTCAGGCCGGTCAGGCCATGCACCAGCCCGTAGCGCAGCAGATGGCGCAGCAGCGCGGCCGACTCGCCGAACGGGGAGACCAGAGCGGTGGCGGCGCCGAAGGCGATCGCAAGGCTGATCCAGGCCAGCGTGGTGAGCAGCTTGAGGCGGTGCTCGCGGGTAGCCTCCCAGGTCCCCATCAGCAGGCCGGCGACATGAACATAGGCCGCGCACAGGCTGAAGATCGACAGCCCCAGGCGCAGGCTGCTGCGTTCCGGATCCAGTGCAAGCAGGACCAGCACCAGCGCCGAGGCGCCCAGGTACAGGGCGAGGGCCAAATGTGCCAGCGCCCAATGGCGCAGAAAGGCGAGGCGAAACTGGAGCAGGAATACCAGCAGCAGGCCAGCAAGCAGCAGGCCGAACAGGGCCTGTCCGGCTTGCACGGCAATCAGCAGTTCGAGTCTCTGCACGGCTGGTTTTTTCCCTTGACGCCCGGCCGCGTCGCGGCCCTGGCGCAGTCCAGGACACCCAGGGTAGCCTGACTGGTCCCCCCGGACTATTGTCGCCCTTACATTACCGCATTTCCGGCTGCAATCGCGGATCGTCGTCGTCAAACCCTCGACGGCGCGCGTTCATGCGACGCTTTTTTGTCGGCAGGGTGGCACTTCAGGCAGAATCGGCGGTCACAACGAGGTCGGAGCCGATTGACGAGCTGTAGACCAGCGTCGGATTAAGCTCGTCGGGTTGAGTGGAAGGAGAATCAGGTCTTGCCGTTGACACGTCTGGGTTTGGGCAATCCCGTGGCCGTTGCCGTGGGCTGTATCTTGCTGGTGATCTTCGGGCTGCTGAGCCTGTCGCGCCTGCCGGTGCAGATGACGCCGAATATAGATCGACCTTCTATCACCATTTCGACCGGCTGGCGCGCCGCCGCGCCGACCGAGGTCGAATCCGAAATTCTCGAGCCTCAGGAAAACCAGCTGCGCGATGTGCCGGGGCTGCAGCGGATGACGTCCACGGCGGCTCAGGGCCGCGGCTCGATCAGCCTGGAGTTCGACGTCAACGCCGACATCAACCGAGCCCTGATCGAGGTGATCAACCGCCTCAACCAGGTTCAGCGCTATCCGGCCGACGCCAGCGAGCCCACCGTCAGGGTGGGTTCGGATCAGTTTGGCGACACTGTGGCCTGGTTCGCGATCCGCCCGGTGCCCGGCAATACGCGGCCGATCATCGAGTATCAGGATTTTGTCGAGGAAGTCATCAAGGAGCGGCTGGAGCGCATCCCTGGCGTGTCTTCGGCCAATCCGCGCGGCGGTCGCCCGTTCGAGGTCCGGATCACCTTCGACCCTTTTCGCGCCGCTGCGATCGGGGTTGATCTGACCCGGATCGGGCAGCGCCTGGGCCAGAACGCCGATGTGTCGGGGGGCTTCCAGGAGGTGGGTCGGCGCCAGTTCACGCTGCGCTTCGCCGGCCAGTACCGGATTGCCGATTTGCAGAACCTGGTGCTGGAGTGGCGTGACGGCCGGCCGGTGTTTCTTGGCGATGTCGCCACGATCGAGCGGGTCATGCGCGACAACACCGGCGTCATGACCCAGAACGGCGGGCCGTCGATCTCCATGAACGTGATTGCCGAGCCCGGCGTCAACGTGCTCGACGTCATGGCCGACATCAAGGCGGTGGTGGCCGAACTGGAAGTCAGCCATCTGACGCCGGCCGGCTTGACCATCACTCAAGTTTCCGACGACACCATTTACATCCGCCAGTCGATCTGGATGGTCGCCACCAACCTGATTCTTGGCATGAGCCTGGCCATTCTGGTGCTGTGGTTCTTCTTCCGGCGGATGCGAGCCACGCTGATGGTGGCGCTGGCCATTCCGCTGTGCCTGTGCTTTTCCTTCCTGGTGCTCGACGGTGCCGGCCGCACCCTGAACGTCATCTCGCTGGCTGGTCTCGCTTTCGCCACCGGCATGGTGCTGGATGCCGCGATCGTGGTGCTGGAGAACATCGTTCGCCAGCGCGAGCAGGGCCGCGACCCGCTGGAGTCCTCCGATCGAGGGACCAGCCAGGTCTGGGGCGCGCTGCTGGCATCGACGGCCACCACCGTCGCCATCTTCCTGCCGGTGATTTTCCTGCAGGACGAAGCCGGGCAGTTGTTTGCCGACCTGGCCGTGGTGATCTCCGCGGCCATCGTCTGCTCGTTGCTGGTGGCGATCGTGGTGCTGCCTACCGCCAGCTATCGGCTGCTGGGCGACGAGCGCCTGGTGGACCGCCAGGCCCACTGGTGGCAGAACGCCACCGGGCTGGTGATGAAGCTTACCGACTCCCCGCGGCGACGCTGGGGCTGGATCGGCGGCCTGACGACAGTGCCGATCCTGGTCGCGGTGCTGTTGCTGCCGCCGGCCGACTACCTGCCCGAAGGCCAGCGCAACTTTATCTTCGGCTTTATCCAGACTCCTTCCGGGATGGGGCCGGAAACGGCCGAGCGTGAACTGATCGATGTGATCAACGAGCGCATGATGCCTTACCTGGAAGGCGAGAAGCAGCCGAAGATCCGCAACAGTTTCCTGGGTTTCTTCGGCAGCGGCGCGTTCTTCGGGATTCGCGCCGACCAGGATCACGAGGTCGACGAACTGTTGCAGGTCGTGAACCGGGAAATTCTGACCGGATTTCCGGATGTGGTCGGGTTTGCCAACCGGTCGCCGATCTTCGGCGGTCGTGGCGGCCGCCGCATCGATGTCGACCTGCAGGCTGCCGACTTCGAGGATCTGCTGGAAGCCGGCCAGGTCGGTTTCGGCCTCGTCCAGCAGGCCATGCCGGGCGCTTCGGTGCGGCCGGTGCCGGGCCTGGAACTGGCCGAGCCCGAGCTTCGGCTGGTGCCGGACGACCGCCGCATTGCCGAGCTGGGCTGGACCCGCAGCGATGTTGCGACGCTGATTCGTGCGCTCGGCAGCGGTGCCTTTCTGGGCGACTACTTTGATGGCGATCGCCGCCTTGACGTGATCCTGCGCGGCGAGCGCTGGCTGACGCCGGAGGAACTGATGGCGATGCCGCTGGCCACCCCGTCCGGGCGGGTGGCCACCCTGGGCGAGTTGACTCGGCTCGAGCAGACCGCCGGTCCGAATGAGATCCGCCGCGTCGATCGTCGACGCACGCTGTCGCTGCAGGTCACCCCGCCGTCGGGCATGCCGATGGAGACCGCGCTGGAAGTCCTGCAGCGCGAGGTCGAGCCGATGCTGCGCGACGTCCTGCCGGCCGACGGCGTGATCACCTATCGCGGTACTGCTGAAGCGCTGGGCGAGACCCTGCGCAACCTTGGCGGCAGCTTCGTACTGGCGATCATCATTCTCTACCTGTTGATCTCGGCGCTGTTCCGCTCGTTCAAGGATTCGATCCTCGTTCTGATGACCATTCCGATGGCCACGGTCGGCGGCATTCTGGCGCTGCGCCTGGTCGGCGCCTTGACCGGTCAGGCGATGGACATGCTGACCATGATTGGTTTCGTCATCCTGTTGGGATTGGTGGTCAACAATGCCATTCTGCTGGTCTATCGGGCGCGTGAGGGCGAGCGCGAAGGCATGGGGCGGCGCGACGCGGTCGAAACGGCGGTGCGGCTGCGGCTGCGACCGATCCTGATGAGCACCTTCACCAGCCTGTTCGGCATGCTGCCGCTGTTGCTGTTGCCGGGTGCCGGCACTGAGCTGTATCGCGGCCTGGCCGCCGTCATCGTCGGGGGCATGGCCTTGAGCACCCTGTTTACCCTGATCCTGTTGCCGAGCCTGCTCAGGGTCAATGAGGAAAAGGTCCCCGCGCCAACGGGCGCGGTGGTGCCGGCATGAGGAAGTCAGCCATGAAAAGAGTCATTACCGTCGGCGTCGCCTGTCTGGCGTGGCTGTGCGTGCCGGCCCAGGCACAGTGGGGGGGCGGGCCATCCCCGGTCGAACTTAGCGAGGCGCGCTGGACCAGCATGGCGCCGACGATGCAGGTTGCTGGCACCGTGGTCTCGCGCGCTGATGCCGTACTGTCGGCCGAGGTCGAGGGTCGCCTGGTCAGTGTCGCCGACGTCGGCTCGGTGGTCGGGGCGGGCGATGTGGTGGCCGCGATCGAAGACATCGGCCTGCGTCTGCGCGCCCAGGAGCTGTCGGCAGAGGTCACGCGGGCCGAAGCGCGGCTACGCTTCCTCGAGGCCGAGCTCGGCCGCCTGGAGCGGCTGATCCAGACCAATCTGGCCGCCGTCAGCCAGCTGGATCAGACCCGCGCTGACCGCGATATCGCCGCCAGCGAGCTGGTGGTCGGGCGCACCCGGCTGGAGCAGGCTGAGGATCAGCTGGCCCGGACCCAGATTCGTGCACCCTTTGCCGGCGTGGTCGTCGAGCGCCTGGCCCAGGCCGGTGAGCGGGTCGCGACCGGCGCGCGGGTGGTTCGGCTGGTGGATCCGCAGAGTCTGGAGGTCGTGGCGCGCGCGCCGCTGAACTACTATCGCTACGTGCGCCCTGGCGACGAACTGGCGGTCACTGCGGGCCTGGACCAGCTGCTGTATGCGCCGGTTCGCACCGTGGTCAGCGTTGGCGATGAGTCGCGGCATGTTTTCGAACTGCGGCTGGATATGTCGGAGCCGCTGCCGGTGGGCCAGACCGTCCGCGTCACCGTACCGACCGCCGACACTCGCCAGGTTCTGGCCGTGCCGCGTGATGCCCTGGTCCTGCGCGGCGATGGCATCACCGTCTTCATCGTCGACGAGGAGAGCAAAGCGCGCCGCATTCGCGTCACCACCGGCATCGGCGAAGGCGACTGGATCGAGGTGCGTGGTCCGATCCAGGAAGGCGACAAGGTGATCATCCGCGGCAATGAGCGACTGCGTCCGGGTCAGGAAGTCCAGGTTCGCAGCAGCTGAGGTCTGTCCCGCGCCGTCCCTGGGTCGGGCTGTCCCTATAATTGCGCTCTGGCAATCACGTTCGGGCCGAAGCAAAGACATGGCAGCGAGTCACCTGCGGCAGCGGTCGCCGGCCGAGGCAGCCCGATCACGATGACCTACTGCGTCGCCATCCGGGTCGAGGCTGGCCTGGTCCTGTGCTCCGACTCGCGCACCAGCGCCGGCCTGGACGATATCAGCGTCTACTCCAAGATGCACCGCTTCGCGACGGCGCCGGATCGGCTGCTGGTGCTGCTGTCGGCCGGCAACCTGGCCACCACCCAGGCGGTGACCAAGCAGATCGAACGCGATCTGGCCAATCCGGACTCCGAGCATAACCTCAATCACTATGCCCATCTCGACGAGGTGGCGCGCTATGTGGGTGAGATCAGCACGCGGGTGCAGACCGACTTCGGCGGTCAGGCGCAGCAGGGCGCGGCACTGATGGAGGCTTCCTTCATCCTGGCCGGCCAGATCCAGGGCCAGCCGCATGAGGCCCTGCTGATCTACCCACAGGGCAATTACATCGCCGCGTCGCGGACCAAGCCCTTCCTGCAGATTGGCGAAACCAAGTATGGCAAGCCCATTCTGGATCGAATGATTCGACCGGAGATCAGCCTGGAGCGTGCCGGCCGCTGCGCGATGCTGTCGATGGATGCGTCGATGCGCTCGAACCTGAGCGTCGGCCCGCCGATCGAGCTGCTGCTGTACCGTGTCGACAGCCTGGAGCCCGCCCGGCGCTTGCTGTTCGACAGCGAACACCCTTATCTGCGTGCACTCAGCCAGTCCTGGGCCGACGGGCTCGATCGCCTGTTCGCCGAATTGCCGCGTTTCGATTGGGAGTGAGGGTTCACGGTGTGAACCCGCTGTTGCGGATGACCTGGTCGATCACGGCCAGCTTGTCGATCACCGGCGGTGACAGCACGAACGGATAGGGGTCCGGCTGATCCAGTGACCGGCTGAGCAGGTTGATACCCAGAGCGAGTTCGGCCCATTGGTCGAGGCGCCGGTAAACATCGGCTTGCAGCATCTCGCCCGGTGCCATGCCGATGGCCACGGCGGTTTCCAGCGTGTCGGTGATCTGCAGCCAGTGAGCCCAGCATTCGGCCCAGTCCTCCCAGGGGTGTGCGCTGGCGTAAGCGCTGACATGGCTGGCTTGCCAGTTGGCGATCGGGCCCTCGGCATAGTAGCGCTCGATCGCGCTGGCATAGTCCTGACGCTCGTCGCCGAAACAGGCGCGGACCGTGTTCAGCAGCGGGCCCCCGGCAACCAGCCTGTCCCAGTAATAGTGGCCGCTTTCATGGCGAAAGTGACCCAGCAAGGTGCGCTGGGCTTCATTCATCGAGATGCGCCTGCGTTCGCGTTCGATGTCGTCGGCTTCGGCGATGTTGATCGTGATCAGGCCGTTGGCATGACCGGTGAGTACCCGGCAGTCATGCACATCGTCGCCGAACTCCTCACTGCCGGGCTGATCTTCGAGAAAGGCAAAGGCCAGTCCGCGGCCAGGGTCCTGGCTTCGGGGCACGACCGGCAGCTGCTGGCGGCGCAGCTCGTAAACCAGGCGCCGCTTGCGCTGTTCGATCCGGATCCACAGCGTGCGATTGCCGGGCTTGGCCAGATTGGGGATGACCTCGTTAAGGCGACAGGCCTGGCAGTAGGCTTCCGGGTCGTGTTCGGGCACCATCCAGTTGCAGGCATCCTCACGGCTGTAGTTCAGACACGCCCGGTAAATGCCCTGCACACCGTCGGCGGTGACCGCCTGGTAGCGATCGTCACCGAGCGGCTCCAGCGCGGCCAGCTCCAGACGGTCCGGCAAAAAACCGAGCATCCGGCCGCAGGCCAGGCAGCGGCTGTTCTCGAAGTACAGGGTATTGCCGCAGACGCAGCGAAAGGTTTTCATTCAGCCGGATCGGAACCAGGTCTGACGTATGGCCGCATCGGCGGCTGCCAGCTCGATCTGCAGCCGGTCCATCAGCTCCGCCAGGGGGCGCCCGCGCAGGCCTTCGAGCCGGGTTTCCTGCAGCTTGCGCTGCACGCGGGTGATGATGCGCAGGGCCTGATCGTCTTCGCCGGGCAGGCCGCTCAGCAGATCTTCCAGCGCCCGCAGGCAAAACATCACCGCCCGCGGAAACTGCTCGTTGCGGAGCAGAAAGCGCAGCACATCGCTGCCGTTGACCCTCAGCCTTACATGTCGGCGGTACATCTGGTAGGCGGTCAGCGATTTCAGCACACTCATCCACTGGATCGATTCAAAGGGCCCCAAGGCATCCGGCGCATCGGGCAGCAGATCGTGGCCGCGCACCTCGAGGATACGGGTGGTCATGTCGGCGCGTTCGAGATAGCGTCCGATCAGGATGAAATCGTAGGCGTGGTCCTGGCTCATGCAGCCGAGCAGGGTGCCGGCGATCTGCTGGCAGTCGAGGATGAACTGGCGCAGTAGCTCATGCCGGCGGCGCTTGCCGATGGTCCCGGTCAACTGCTCGCTGCCGGCCAGGTAGAGCCCGTTCATCTGCTCCCAGACCTCCCGCGGCAGCAGGTCGCGGGCCGAACGCAGCGACTCGCGGGCGTACTCCAGGGTGGCCTTGAGCGAGCCGGGATTGCGCTCGTCGCTGAGCAGAAAGCGCACCACCTGGCGTTCGCCGGGCTCGTCGTAGAGCTCGGCGAACAGCCGGCTGTGGCCGGTGATCCGGACCAGCGGCTCCCAGCCGGCGCTCAGACCCGCCGGCAGATCGAGATTGAGGTGGGCGTTGACGTTGATCAGCCGGGCCAGATCCTCGGCCCGCTCCAGATAGCGTCCGTGCCAGTACAGGTTGTCGGCCAGGCGCGACAGCATCTCAACGCTCCGTATCCACGATCCAGGTGTCCTTGCTGCCGCCGCCCTGGGAGGAGTTGACCACCAGCGAGCCGGCTTTCAGCGCGACCCGGGTCAGGCCGCCGGTGGTGACGTGGCATTGCTGGCCCGACAGGATGAACGGCCGCAGGTCGACATGGCGTGGCGCGACGCCGTCGCCGGTCAGGGTCGGGCAGGTCGACAGGGCCAGGGTCGGCTGGGCGATGTAATTGCGCGGGTCGTTTTCGATCAGGGCAGCGAACTGGCGCCGCTCGCGCTGGCTGGCGCGCGGCCCGATCAGCATGCCGTAGCCGCCGGACTCGTTGGCCGGCTTGACCACCAGTTCATCGAGGTGATCGAGCACGTAGGCGCGCTGCTCCGGATCCTCGCAGCGAAAGGTCGGGACGTTGTCGATCAGCGGCTCTTCGCCGAGGTAGTAGCGGATGATCTCCGGTACCCAGGCGTAGACCACCTTGTCGTCGGCCACGCCGGCACCGGGCGCGTTCGCCAGGGCGACCTTGCCCGCCCGCCAGGCGCGCATCAGGCCGGGCACGCCGAGCAGGGAATCGGAGCGAAACACCTCGGGGTCGAGAAATTCATCATCGACCCGGCGGTAAATCACATCCACCGGCTCCAGCCCCGCGATGGTGCGCATGAACACCTCGTCGTTGCCGTCGACGACCAGATCACGGCCCTCGACCAGCTCCACCCCCATCTGCTGGGCCAGGTAGGCATGCTCGAAATAGGCCGAGTTGTACATGCCAGGGGTCAGCACGACCACCGAGGGGTAGTCGGCCGGACGCGGCGACAGCGAGGCCAGCATGTCGTAGAGCTGGGAGGGATAGTCGTCGACCGGCTGAATCCCGGATTTTTCGAACAGCTCCGGGAAAACCCGCTTCATGACCTGCCGGTTCTCCAGCATGTAGGACACGCCGGAGGGAATGCGCAGGTTGTCCTCGAGCACATACATCTTGCCGCGGTCATCTCGAACCAGATCCGAGCCGCAGATATGGGCCCAGACACCCAGGGGCGGTGAGAAGCCGCGGCACTGCTCACGGAAATTGGCCGAGCTTTCGATCAGTTGGGCCGGGAAGACGCCGTCCTTGATGATCCGCTGCTCGTTGTACAGATCGTCGATAAATCGATTCAGGGCGTCGACACGCTGTTTCAGTCCGGCCTCGATCTGGCGCCATTCGGTCAGCGCGATCACCCGTGGGATCAGGTCGAAGGGCATCGCGCGATCAACGCCGGTGTCTTCGAAATAAACCCGGAAGGTGATGCCGGCAACCATCGCCGCCAACTCACAGGCCGCCTTGCGTTCGGCCAGTTCGGCCTGGTCCAGCTTTTTCAGGTATTTCCACAGCTGCCGCGCCGCCACGCGCGGCCGCCCGCCGGGCCCGATCAGCTCATCGTGGAAGGCGCCGGCACTGTAATCGCTGAAGTCCATGGCCCAAGCCTACCGCAAGCACTGTCGTCGTGGCCAGCTGATCGAGGTGGCGCTGCGCGATAGGCAGGCTTGCCGAGCTGGCGAAGGCGGTAGCTGTGGAGACGGTCTACGGCGTCCATCAGCCGCGCTTCGGCGACAGCGGCGACATCCGCGGGTAGCCAGCCGTCGAGCTGGTCAAGCAGCGGTTCCTGGCAGTGACAGGCCGTGGCCAGGGCCGCCAGCAGCCGCTGTTCGGCGCCTTGAGGTGGACCGCTATAGGGCTCGGCCAGGCAGGCCGGTACGGCACGCTGCAGCAGCTGGGCGAGCTCGCTGGTGATGCGCACCAGATCGGTGTCCTGCAACCAGCGCTGCAACGGCTTCGTATTGGCCTCGAAGGCGGCTTGTTCGCGCAATGACTCAAGAAAAAGTTGGGCGAAGGGGGGATGCAGGCACATGCTTCAGTCGCCTCGGTAGAGCGCGATCAGCAGCTGGCTGTCGGCATCGCCAGCGCCACCGGCCTCGAAGCGCCGGTCCTTTCCTGCCAGCGCGGCAAGGGCGGCCTCCAGGGCGGCGGGCGCATGCGCATGCTCGTTCGGCATCCCGACAACGAGTGCGCCTGCGGCCAGCCCTTCGCTGAGCTGCAGCATGGTCGGTGCAAACTGCTCGGGCGCTGTCCGCAGCAGCAGGGCCTCGACGGTGTCAGTTCGAGACTGCGGGTCGGCAAATCGAACCGCCCAATCCAGACCGGCGCGGATGCAGCGCTGGCGCAGCTTGGCGGCCTGGGCAGGCTCGGCGATCTGGCAGATCAGGCGTGCATCGCGGCGACCGCTGATCGCGGCCGCGGCCACCAGCAGGGTGGTGTCGTCGATCCGACCGGCCAGCAGCGTCTGGCGAGGCTGGCGCGAGCGCAACAGCCAGTACAGCCAGCGATGTCGATGGCCGACTGCAGATCGCTTTGGCTGCCGCCAGAGCCGACGCCATGCCGGCGCTGGATCGAGCTGGCTCAAGGCGCGCTGAGTACGCAGATCGGCTGGCAGATCGGTGAAGGTGGGCGGTTCGAGTCTGATCGCGGGCTTCATGGCGGACCTCCGAATCTAGGGCAGGCCGGTCCGAAGGTGGACGGCCGCCGTACTGGAGCGTCAGCCTAGCAAAGGCGTTGATTAAATGCAAACGATTCGCATTACGTTTTTAGCGATTCGGCGGCGCGCTCGAACCATGACAGGACCTGTCGATGATGATCATCGCCGTAGCATTCCAGAAAGCGGCGAGTATGCTCGTCGCGCTCGTTGCGCAGGGCCTCGAGCCGGGCGGTGATGAAATCCTGGGTCAACGGGATCTGGCAGTCGTGCTCGATGCAGTGGCGCCAGGCCGCGTAGTCGCGCGGAATCGGGTCGGTTTCAGTGCTCATGCTCAAGGCGCCAGGTCGGGAAAGGATCGGGCAGGGCGGACCAGCGCCGAGAGTCCATCTGGTCAGCATCGACCAGGCAAGCCGCCAGCCGCCGACGCAGCTCGGCTTCGTCGAAGTCCAGGCCGATGAAGACCAGCTCCTGGCGGCGGTCGCCAAAGGAAGGATGCCAGCGTCGGCGCATCATCTCGCGCCAGCCCGGATCCTGCGGCCACTGTTCCGGCGCCACCGCCGCCCACCAGAAGCCCAGCGCCTGATGACGAACCTGGGGTCCGGCCTGACTGAGCTCGCCGACCCAGTCGGGGCGCGTGGCCAGCCAGAAATGCCCCTTGGCGCGGAGGATGCCGGGCCATTCCTGGTTCAGAAAGGCCATGAAACGCTGCGGATGCAGGGGGCGTGGGTCACGCCAGGTGAAGTGGCGAATGCCGTAGGCTTCGGTTTCAGGAAGATGATCGCGGAACTCGTTCAGCTCGCGGTACCAGAGCGGGTGAGTGTGGGCGCGCTCGAAATCGAAGCGACCGGTACCCAGCACCGCGTCGGGGGCGACCGCGCCGTGACTGGTCTCGATGATGTGGGCTTCGGCATTGAGCGAGCGCAGCAGCTTTCGGACCAGGTCGAGCTGGGACTGATCAATGCGATCGGTCTTGTTGACAATCAGCGTGTCGGCGAACTCGATCTGGTCGACCAGCAGGTCGACCAGGCTGCGCTCGTCCTCTTCGCCCAGGGACTGGCCGCGGTCAGCCAGCCGCTCCTGGGAAGAGAAATCCATGACCACGCGCTCGGCATCGACCACCGTGACCATGCTGTCCAGCCGAGCCACGTCGCTGAGCGAGCGCCCGTCCTCGTCGCGGAACTCGAAGGTGGCTGCAACCGGCAAGGGCTCGGATACGCCGGTGGACTCGATCAGCAGATGATCGAAGCGCCCGGCCTCGGCCAGCTCGCGCACGGCGCTCAAGAGATCGTCGCGCAGGGTGCAGCAAATGCAGCCGTTGGTCATTTCGACCAGGGCTTCCGTGGTGTGCTGAAAGCTGGCATCGCCGGCGCGGATCAGCTCAGCGTCGATGTTGACCTCGGACATGTCATTGACGATGACCGCGATCCGCAGCCCGTCGCGATTGTTCAGCAGGCGATTGAGCAGGGTGGTCTTGCCGGCGCCCAGAAAGCCTGACAGCACGGTGACGGGCAGGGCGGGTTGAGCAGACATCGGCGGGCTCCACGATCAGCGGTTGTTATATTGCACCAATTTATGCTGGAGGAGGTCCGCGCCGCCCGGCGACGGCAAAGACGCGCTGGCGGCCGTCGTCGATCATCCGGATCGGGCAGCCGTAGAGGCGGCTGAGCTGCGACTCGGTCAGCAGCTCGGCGGTTGGGCCGGCCGCCCACTGGCCGTCGCCGAACAGCATCAGGACATGGCTGCAGTAACAGGTCGCCAGATTGACTTCATGCAAGGCCATCACTGCGGCCCTGGCCTGCTCGCGCACGCGCTGACCGAGCGCGTCGAGGATCATGACCTGGTTGGCCGGGTCCAGATGATTGGTCGGTTCGTCGAGCAGCATGACGGCGGGATCCTGGACCAGCACCGTGGCCAGCGCCAGGCGCCGGGCCTCGCCCCCGGACAGGTCGAAGCAGCTGCGTTCGGCGAGCTCGCCCAGGCCCAGCTCAGCCAGTGCGCGCCGGGCGAGCTCGCGATCTTGCTCGCGCTCGCGTGACCAGGCCTTGAGGTGTGGGTGCCGCCCGACCAGGGCCACTTCCTCGCAGCGCGCGTCGAAGGCGTAGTCGGTGTGCTGGGTCAGCATGCCCAGACGTCGGGCGACCTGGCGGCGCGCCATCGAGCCGATCGCTGCGCCGTCGAGCCTGACGTCGCCGGCCAGCGCCGGCCGCACCCCCGCCAGGGTGGTCAGCAGGGTGGTCTTGCCGACGCCGTTTGGCCCGAGCAGGCCCCAGAACTGGCCGGGCTCGACCGCCAGGTCCAGCGCGCCGCAGACCTGAACGCTGCCGATTTCCACGGTCAGCCGGCGGGCTTCGAGCAGGGGCGCGCTCATCAGCGGATCCGGGTGGCGCGGTTGAGCAGAAGCAAAAACAGCGGCACGCCGATCAGCGCGGTCAGCACGCCGACCGGGAGCTGGCGAGGCGCCAGCAGGCTGCGCGCAGCGACATCGGCCAGGACCAGAAAGCTGCCGCCGAACAGGGCGGCGGCCGGCAGCAGACGGCGATGGTCGGCGCCGACCAGCAGCCGCATCAGATGCGGCACGATCAAGCCGACGAAGCCGATCGCGCCGGCCATCGACACCGCCAGCGCGGTCAACAGCGAGGCGATCAGATAGATTTCCCAGAAGCGCTGCCGGCTGGATTCGCCGAGCAGGGCGGCCTGCAGCGCGCCTCCGCTCAATACATTGAGGCTGCGCGAGCGCAGCCAGAGCAGGCCCAGGCCGATCGCCAGCACCGGCAACCAGCCCGGTGCCAGGCTGGCGTGGCTGAGATCACCCATCAGCCAGTACAGCATGCTGCGCAGGCTGGCATCGGGCCCGGCCGCCAGCATCAGGGCGATCAGCGCGCCCCAGCCGGCTGCGACCACGACCCCGGTCAGCAGCACCCGGGTGGTGCTCCAGGGCCCGCGGCCGCGCGCCAGCACGAACACCACCAGCATGCTGAGCAGGGCGCCGGCGAAGGCGCTGAGCGGCACCGGCAGCCAGCTCAAGCCGAGCATCATCGCGCCCAGGGCAAAGGCCGCGGCGCCGCCGGACAGGCCGAGGACGTAGGGATCGGCGAGCGGGTTGCGCAGCAGCACCTGCATCAGGCAGCCGGCCGTGGCCAGCAGGCTGCCGGTGACCAGGGCGGCCAGCGCCCGCGGCAGGCGCAGTTCGAACACGATCCGCTGCATGGCCTCGTCGGCCTGCCAGATCCAGACCCAGCCGCTGCTGCCCCAGGATGCCGCCACCGCCAGGCTCAGCGGCACCGCGGCCAGCAGTGCCGACCAAACCAGCAAGCCGGGTCGAATCGGGGTCATGGCTTGATGCTCACGACTGGCAAGAACCGCTTGAATTGATTACCATTCGAAGCAGTTGATGATTGGTGGCCCGGTATCATAGCCGGAGCCGAAAAGCTCGATACATGATCGACCCGGACGGTTTCCGCCCCAACGTGGGAATCGTGCTGGCCAGGAATGACGGTCGCGTCTTCTGGGCGCGTCGTGCCGGACAGGATGGCTGGCAGTTTCCCCAGGGCGGCATGAATTCCGACGAAACGCCGCTGGAAGCGATGTATCGCGAGCTGGCCGAAGAAACGGGACTGCAGGCCCACCATGTGCGGGTGCTGGGGTCCACGCCCGGCTGGCTGCGATATCGCTTGCCGCGCCGCTATCGGCGACGCCATCAAAAGCCCATGTGCATCGGCCAGAAGCAGGTCTGGTTTCTGCTCAGGTTTCTTGCCAACGACGAGGAGTTCCGCCTCGACAGCGGCGAGCGCCCCGAGTTTGATCGCTATCGCTGGGTTGATTTCTGGTACCCGGCGCAGAACGTCATTCCGTTCAAGCGCCGCGTCTACCAACGCGCACTCAGCCACCTTGAGCCGCTGTTGCAAGCCGAGGCGGAACCCGGCTGACCGAGGCCGGCCTTTTTCATCGAACCAGACCCGAGACGCCGACTGATGCGCAATCCGACGCTTTGCCTTTATTTTTCTCTTGCCCTCATCTGCGCCTGCCTGGCCGTCCCGGCGGAGGCCGAGCTGTTCAGCGACGAGGACCTGACCATTGCCCGCGAGCTGCGTGAACGCGCTTTGGGTCGCGACGGCGGCTTCGACGTGGTCGAGGACCTGACCACCCGTATCGGCCCGCGCCTGGCCGGCAGCGAAGCCGATGCCCGCGCCGTGGCCTGGGCCGAGCAGCTGCTGAACGAGACCGGTTTCGACCGGGTCTGGCTGGAGCCGGTTACCTTCCCGACCTGGTCGCGCGGTTTCGAACGTGTTCGCATCACCGCGCCGGTGGCGCTGCGCGTCGAGGCCCTGGCCGTCGGCTTCTCTCCGGCCACTCCGTCGGGCGGCATCGAGGCCGAGGTGGTCATGTTCGACGACCTTGCCGCCCTGCGCGAGGCAACGCCCGAGGCTGTCAAGGATCGGATCGTGTTCATTCGTAACCGCATGGAGCGGGCCCGTGACGGCTCCGGCTACGGTCCGGCCGTGCAGGCGCGCAGCCAGGCCGCCTTTGTCGCCGCCGAGCTGGGTGCCGCCGGCGTCGTGATCCGCTCGATTGGCACCTCCACCAATCGCTTCGCCCATACCGGCGGCATGCGCTTCGACATGGCGCAGCGGCGCTTGCCGGCGGTGGCCATCTCCAACCCCGACGCCGATCAGCTCGAGCGCCTGATCGGCCTGGGCGAGCCGGTGCGACTGCACATGGAGATCGATGCCGAAACCATCGAGGCCTATACCTCGCACAATGTCATCGCCGAAATCACCGGTGCCCGCTATCCGGAGCAGGTTGTCGCCCTCGGTGCCCATCTGGATTCCTGGGACGTCGGCACTGGCGCGCTGGATGACGGCGCCGGCATCGCCATCATCACCGAGGCTGGCCGTCTGATCCTCGACCTTGATCGCCGCCCGGATCGTTCGATCCACATTGTCTACTTCGCCGCCGAGGAACTGGGCCTCTGGGGCGGACGGGCCTGGGCCGAAGCGCGCCGCGATCGGATCGGCAACTACCAGCTCGGCGCCGAGTCGGACTTCGGCGCCGGCAAGATCTACGAGATTGCCGCTCGGGTCAGTGACGAGGCCTGGCCGGTGATCGAGGCGATCCAGGCCGAGCTGGCCCCGCTGGGTATCGCGCTGGGCGGGCGACGCGCCAGCGGCGGGCCGGATTTTCTGCCGGCGCTGCCGCTGGGCCTGGCCGTGGTCGACCTGCGTCAGGACGGTACCCGTTACTTTGACTACCATCACACCGAAAACGACACCCTCGACAAGATCGATCCGGCGGAGCTGGCTCAGAACGCGGCTGCCTACGCCGTGCTGGCCTGGCTGGCCGCGCAGTCGCCGGTCGGGTTCGGATCCGGGCCCGACCTGGTCGAGCCGCCGGCCCAGCGCGGTGCCAACCTGGCCTCGCCGGTGCCGGTGACGGATCCGGAGGACTGAGGCCGCCGCGACGCACTGCCCCGCCGAGCGCCCGCCATGCCGCGTCTGCTGCTCAATCTGCGCAATGTGCCGGCCGACGAGGCCGAGGAAGTACGGGCCTTGATGGCCGAGCACGCGATCGTGATCTATGACACGCCGCCCGGGCCCTTTGGCATCACTGCCGGCGGCATCTGGCTGCGCCATGAGGACGATCATCCTCGCGCCAAGGCGCTGCTGGATGACTACCAGCTTGAGCGGGCCCGCCGCGCGCGTGAGGCCTACGAGGCGGCGCGTCGCGAGGGCCGTGCCGAGACCCTGTGGACGCGGATCCGGCGTCACCCGGTCAAGTTCCTGTTTCATCTGCTGCTGGCCATCTTCATCCTGATGGTGTTCTTCGCGCCGCTGATCGAACTGAGCCGGGTGCGGGGCTGATCGCCCCGCGCCCGGCCCGTCCGGAGTCGGATCAGCGCTGCCAGTGCAGGGCTACGAACAGCGAGCGGCGATGGCTGTTGAAGCCGACCAGCGGCTCGTAGTCGCGGTCGGTCAGGTTTTCCACCCGGCCTTCCAGCCGCAGCGTATCGGTCAGCGGATAGCCGGCGCGCAGGTTGATCAGGGTGTAGGCCGGCAGCACTTCACGGCCGACATCGACGCGATCACCGACATAGACGAGCTCGGTACCCAGCCAGCCGCGATCGCCGAGCATCCGGTCCACGCTGAAGCCGGCTTTGCGGCTGGGGCGGCGCAGCAGTTCCAGGCCGGTGTCGCGATCTTCAGTGCTTTGCCAGCTCAAGCTGCTGCGCGCCCGCCACTGTCGACCGCCATAGTCGTGTGCCAGCTCGGCCCCTTCGATCCGCGCCTTGCGGATGTTGATGGCCTGGAAATCGGCGCCGGCGAAGTCGATCAGGTCGTCGATCCGGGTCTGGTAAACGGCGAGGCTCAAGCGATGCCCCGCAGCAGGTTGCCAGCGCAGGCCCAGTTCGCTCGACCAGGAGGTTTCCGGATCCAGCTCCGGATTGCCGGCGAAGCTGCCGAAGAAGCCGGGCGAATACAGCTGCGAAAAACTGGGCGAGCGAAAGCCGCGACCGACACCGCCGGTCAGCTGCCAGGCTTCCGTCAGCCGCCAGCCCAGGGCCAGGTTGCCGGTTACGGCGCTGCCGTAGTTCTCGTCGCGGTCGACGCGCAAGGCGGTTTCATAATCCAGCCGCTCGCGGCGCCCGTCCAGCCCGACCCAGGCGCCCAGATTGTCGCGAGTTTCCGACCATTGGCCGCGATCGACGCCGGATTCGCGCCAGGCATCGGCGCCCAGCAGCAGTCGTCCCAGCGCGCCGAGCTGGCGACCCGCCTGAGCCGATAGCTGGCTGCGCCGGGTGATCGCTTCGCTGCTTCCAAACGGGGCCTCGGTCTCCAGCCGGTCGCGATAGGCGGCCAGACCGAGCTGGTATTGCCAGCCCGCTGCCTCGCCGAAGCGGTAGTCCAGGCCGGCGGCGTAATTGCGAACCTCCGACTCACCCTGATCGAACTCGACCTCACCATCGGCCAGCCGGCCCTGCCAGCTCAGCACGCCGCCGCCCAGCGCGTGGCTGCCGCCGCCGGCCAGGCTGAGCAGGGCGAAGCCGTCATTGTCCGGGTCGAAGGCGAAGCCGCGCTCGTTCTGGGCCGAGAAGCCGCCGACTCGGCGCACCGCCGCGCTGATGCCGGCCTGGCCGGTCCCGGCGGCGGCGCTGAAGCTGCGGTCACGGTAGCGCCCATAGCCGGCGCGCGCTTCGAAACCTTCGGCCCGCCGGGTGAAAATCTGGATCACCCCACCAATGGCGTCCGAGCCCCATCGCGCCGCGCGCGGGCCGCGCACGATCTCGATCCGCTCGACCAGATTCAGGTCGATCAGCTCCCAGGCAAAGGCGCCGGTGCCCGAGGCGGCGACGCGGACGCCGTCGATCAGCACCAGCACATGGTTGGAGTTGGCGCCGCGCAGAAACACGCTGGTCTGCAGGCCCGGGCCGCCGCCGCGGGTCAGGTCCACGCCGGCTTCGGTCCGCAGCAGTTCGAGCAGGTCCGGCGCCTGGCTGATCTCGATCTGCTCGCGATCGATGACGCTGACCGAGGCCAGACTGGCCTCGGCGGCTTGCTCGGCGCGCACGCCGGTAACGACCACGCGTTCGGGCGTCTCGGCGGCGTTCACCGACGACAACAGCGCTGCGGCCAGCGCCGCGGTAAAAAAACGATGATGCAACATGATGGATGGCTCCCGGCGCTCACCCGCGCCCTGTTCAAGGGGAGGCGCGACCGGTTGGACGACGTGCGACCCGTGGACGCGATGCAGGACCCGCGCGCAGGAGCTGCCCGCCGATTGCCCGCCGCAACCTCGAGGTTGGTTCAGTGATCACAGGCCGGTCTCCTGACTTCCGGGCGGCCGCGCGCTGATGGCGAAGCCGGGGTCAAAGCCTTCCCCAAAAACTTTCGGGTGGTATGCCTTCGACCGCACCAGGCCCAACAGGCCTGGCACCGGTGACAGTTGCGGGGGCAGTACCGGATTCGCACCGGTTTCCCGTTTCACCCCGAACGCGACGCCGCGCTCGAAGCACCTGTAACCGTTGATCGGGTCGACCCGCAGCCGACCCGGCCCGCAGTATAGGCGATCGGGGACAGTCTGGCTGGATTAACCGCGAAGACGCGAAGGGCGGGAAGAGTAAAGAACGTCTTTCCCTGGCGTTCTTGGCGTTTTCGCGGTTAGTCGGTGTTGGATGTTCGCTGCAACGCCGCCGTCGGGCGACGAAGGCTCAGGCGGCTTTGCGAGTCTGGCCGCGGATGCGGTCGGCGCTGCTGCCGAGGCCGGCTTGCAGCTCCTCCAGTTCAAAGTCGTCGACGGCGACGATATCCAGCACCCGGCGGCGCACGTCGAGCAGGAACTCGGCCTCCTTCTCGGTCAGCACGCCGCCGCCGGTGGCGCTGGCGAGCTGTTCCTCAAAGGTGTAGCCGTCCAGCTGGCCGCCACGCTGGGCCTTGAGCAGCCTGCGCTCCAGCGGTTCAGCGGCGATCACGTCGGGCAGCAGTTTTTCCATCACCCCGACCTCGTAGCCGCTGCGATCGGAGCAATACACGCCTCGGGTCAAGCGCGAACGCGTCTCCGACGGTGACAGCATCAGGGCAGCGACCTTGTGACCGAGACGGTCGTTGGGGGCGCGCTCGACCGGGCCCAGCGGGAAGATGATCCGGCGCAGGAACGGCCGTGCCCAGGCCAGCGGATAGTTGTCGATCACGCCGCGCATGGCGTGCTGGATCTTGTAGATGGCGTCGTGGAAGGCCCAGGCCAGAATCGGCTGGTCGGCGGCCGGGCGCGCATCGTGCTCGAAGCGGCGCAGCATCGCGGCGCAGATGTAGAGCTGGCTCAGCACGTCGCCGAGGCGGCCGGAGATCTTTTCCTTTTGCTTCAGCTTGCCGCCATAGGTCAGCATCGCGACGTCGGCCATGAAGGCAAAGCCGGCGCTGTAGCGGGTCAGCTTGCGATAGTACTGGCGGGTGCGTCGATCGCCGGGGACGGCGGCGAAGCGGGCGAAGCTCAAGCCCAGCACGAAGGCGCGGACGGCGCAGGAGATGGTGTGTCCGACATGCCCGAACAGCTGCCGATCAAATGCGGCCAGGCGCGCCCGTTCGTCGTCGATCTGCAGCGCTTCAAGCTCCTTCAGCACATAGGGATGACAGCGGATCGCGCCCTGGCCGAAGATCATCATCGAGCGGGTGAGAATGTTGGCGCCTTCGACCGTGATCCAGATTGGCGCGCCCTGCCAGGCCCGCCCGAGGTAGTTTTTCGGCCCAAGGATGATGCCCTTGCCACCGTGGATATCCATCGCGTCCTTGATCACCTCGCGACTCATCTCGGTGGCCCAGTACTTGGCGATCGCGCCAGGCACCGAAGGCTTCTCGCCGTCGTCGACGGCCGAGGCCGTCTGGCGGCTGAGCGCGCTCATCGCGTAGGTATAGCCGGCGATTCGGGCCAGCGCTTCTTCGATACCCTCGAAGCGGCCAATCGGCATGTTGAACTGCTTCCGGATGCGGGCATAGGCACCGGTGGCCAGGGCCACCGTTTTCGCCCCGCCGGTCGCCGAGGAGGGCAGCGAGATCGCGCGCCCCACCGACAGGCACTCGACCAGCATCCGCCAGCCCTGACCGACATACTCGGTGCCCCCGAGCAGGTAGTCCAGCGGAATGAACACGTCCTTGCCGATGATCGGGCCGTTCGGGAAGGGATTGTTGAGCGGGAAATGACGCCGTCCCGTCTGCATGCCCTTGGTGTCGCGCGGCAGCAGGGCCAGGGTGATGCCGATATCCTCGCGGTCGCCGATCAGGCCGTCGGGATCGTACAGGCGGAAAGCCAGGCCGACCACCGTCGCCACCGGCGCCAGGGTGATGTAGCGCTTTTCGAAATTCAGGCGGATGCCGGTGACTTCCTTGCCCTTCCAGTTGCCTTTGCAAACCACGCCATAGTCGGCAATCGAGGTGGCGTCCGAGCCGGCGGTGGTGCTGGTCAGGCCAAAGCAGGGAATTTCACGGCCGTCGGCCAGGCGCGGCAGGTAGTGTTGCTTCTGGGCCTCGGTGCCGTAATGCATCAGCAGTTCGGCCGGGCCGAGCGAGTTCGGCACGGCAATCACCGAACAGGCCGTGGAGCTCATGCCGGCCACTTTTTCCAGCACCGCCCGGTGGGCGACCGCGGAGAAGCCCAGGCCGCCGTATTGCCGGGGAATGATCATGCCGAAAAAGCCATGCTTCTTCAGATGATCCCAGATCTCATCCGGCAGCCCGGCGTGATAGTGGGAGATGTCCCACTCCTTGATCATGTCGCAGAGAGCCTCCACGGGCCCATCGAGGAAGGCCTGTTCTTCGACGCTGAGTTCGCCGAGCGGCTGCTTGATGAAGCGGCTCCAGCGCGGCCGGCCGGAAAACAGCTCGCCCTCGAAACCGACCGTGCCGGCTTCCAGCGCCACCCGCTCGGTTTCTGAAATCTGCGGTGTCATCGCGGCAAAGCCCTTCAGCAGCGGCGCGGTCAGATAGCGCCGACGCCAGGGCAGATGATTGAGCGGTATCGCAATGGCCAGGAACAGCAGCCAGGAGAGGGTCAGCAGCAGCCAGCCCGGCTGGCCGGCGACAGTGAAGCCCAGCAGCACCGCGGCGGTTGCAATGGACCAGACCAGCAGCCGGGTCTTGAAGTAGGCGCAGGCCAGCGCAGTCGTCAGCAGGGCGGCGATGAATAACAGGGTCGTCATGATGGTTTTCCTCCTGGCTTGGCCTGTTGTCGCTTCAGGAACGGCGCGATGGCGGCAAAGAAATGGTCGTTGGCGTCGCCGGCGACCATATGGGCAGCGTCCGCAACCTCGATGTGTTCGGCATGGGGCGCGAGCTTCAGAAACTCGCTGGCATGCTCGGCGCCGATCAGTTCGCTCAGGCCGCCAGAGACCAGCAGCGTCGGCAGCTTCAGACGCCGACTGGCTGACTGCAGCCGCGACTGCAGGTTCTGGCTGTTCTCGGCCAGGGCGAGCATGGCCGGGTCCCAGTGCCAGTACCAGCGGCCATCGGCGGCCTGGCGCAGATTGCGCTGCAGCCCGGTGCCGGGGTGGGTGCCGCGACGCCGGTGGGGCAAGAAGTTCCGGATCGCTTCGCCGGCCTCATCCAGCGAAGCAAACCCGTCCGGGTTCTGGCGCATGAAGGCCAGCATGGCCGCTACGCCACGCTCATCCCAGCGCGGCGCGATATCCACCAGCACCAGGGCACGCAGCTCGACCTTGGGTTTCTCGGAGTGGGCGAGCAGGGCGGTCAGGCCGCCCATCGAGGCGCCGATCACCACGGGCTCCGTCGGCAGCGAAGCGCAGACCCGCCGGAAGTCCTCAACGAACTGTTCGAAATCGTACTCGCCGCGCGGCGCACGGTCGCTCTCGCCATGGCCGCGGGCGTCATAGCTGATCGCCTGCCAGCCGGCGGCGGCGAAGCGCCGGCCTGTTTCTTCCCAGGCGTATTGGGTCTGGCCGAAGCCGTGTGCCATCAGCAGGCAAGGTGCGCGGTCGTCGCCGTAATAACGAAGATTGAGGCGAACGCCGTCGTCGGTCCAGATCTGGCGGCGCCGAACATCGTCATTGAGTTTGCGAACTGCGTCCATACGGCAGAGTATGGGATCATCCCACGGTGTGAGTCAATGCAGCAAAGATGGGTTTGAGTCAATCCTGTTACAAGTCCTGTCAGATCGCGCAGCTGCTGGAAATGCGAGTATTATCGGGCCATGACAAACGCGACCCCCGCTACCCGCACCGGCCAGGAGAGAGCCACTCTGACCCCTGCCGATTGGGAGCAGGCCGCGCTGGAGTTGATCGCCGAAAAAGGGGTGTCGTCGCTGGGCGTTGAGCCCCTGGCCCGGCGGCTGGGCATCACCAAGGGCAGCTTCTATTGGCATTTTCCAGGGCGGGACGACCTGCTGCAGCGCGCGTTGGAGCGCTGGGAGAGCCAGGACCGCTACCATCTCAAGCTGGCCCTGAGCGCCGACCTGCGCCCCGGCGATCGATTGGCCCAGTTCGTCTGGCGGACCAGCCGGCAGACCTTGACCCACCGCATCTACACCGCGCTTTGCGCGGCCCCCGACGACCCCCGCGTCGGCCCAGTGCTGCGGCGCGTTACCAGCCGCCGCATCAAGTATCTCGCGGCCGCCTTCGAGGAGCTGGGCCTGGAGCCCGGCGCTGCCTTGCAGCGCGCCAACCTGGTGTACTCCTCTTATGTCGGCTACCTGCAGCTGCAGGCCCAGGGCCTGGTCCCCGACCGCGACGAACCGGCCTTCAACGACTACGTTGGGCACGTCATTGAGAGTCTGGTGGAGGTCGGCGGCGGAGCCGTCGCCGGAGCCGGGGAAGAGGGGTAGAGGTGGGAAGGGAGAGGGTGACGGGAAGTGGATTTCCCTTTCTCTCTTCGTTTCCGCCCTGGCCATCAGCTTCGAAGTCGATGCCTGACAGGGTCCGCCGGCCACGTGGGGCCGGGCTACTCGAACCCGGGTCGGCGACCCGAATCCAATCAACCGAATCCCGAATCCCGAATCCCGAATCCCGGAAACCGGAAACCGGAAACCGAATCCCGGAAACCGGAAACCGGAAACCGGAAACCGGAAACCTATTCCGGCCTATGCGGCAAGGCCAGATAATCCCGGCTCTGCATCTCGATCAGGCGTGATGCGGTGCGCTCGAACGGAGCGGCCAGGCGCTTGCCGGTGTAGAGCGCTTCGGGCGGGACGTTGGCGGTGATGATCAGTTTGACGGCCCGGTCGTAGCACTCGTCGACCAGATGGATGAAGCGTCGGGCGGCGTCGTTGTCGCCGTCGCTCATCTGCCTGACCTCGCTGATGATCAGCGTGCCGAAGCGCCGGGCCAGCTCGATGTAATCGGCGCTGGCGCGGGGGCCTTCGCACAAGGTCGCAAAGTCGAACCAGGCCACGGTACCGGCGCGGCAGCAGGGCTTGATCAGGTGTCCGCGCAGGTCGAGGCTCTGGTCGCTGACGACTTCGCCCGCGGCCAGGGCCTGGAATTCCCGCCCCAGCTGAGCCCGGGCGGCATCGTTGTTCGGGCAGTAGTAGACCGGATGGCGGACCAGCTCGCGCAGACGGTAATCATCTTCGGCGGCCAGATCGATCACTTCGCAATGGGCCCGGATCGCTGCGATCGCCGGCAGGAAGCGGGCGCGCTGCAGGCCGTCGGCGTAGAGCTTGTCGGGTTCGGTATTGCTGGTGGTCACCAGCACGACTTCGCGCGCAAACAGCTGGATCAGCAGTTCGCCCAGGATCATCGCGTCGCCGATGTCACTGACGTGGAATTCGTCCAGGCAGAGCACGCGCGTGACTCGGGCGATGTCGGCTGCGACGCGGCGCAGCGGATCCTGGTGCCGGCCATCGGCTTTCAGCCGCGCATGAATCTCGTCCATGAAGCGATGAAAGTGAATCCGCCAGACGCTGACGCCGGCTTGGGACAGGCTGGTGGCAAACAGATCCATCAGCATGGTCTTGCCGCGCCCGACCTGGCCATGAATGTACAGGCCGGCCTGGGGCAGCCGCTCACGGCGACGCAGCCATCGTCGTCGACGGCGCTGCAGCAGCAGCTCGAAGCGGTGTTGCAGCTGCTCAAGCACCGCCGCCTGGGCTGGATCCGGGGTCAGCTGGCGGCTTTCCAGCAGGCGCTGGTAGCGGGCACGAGGCCCGTCGGGCAGCGTCAATGCCGAGGCTTGGCCCGTCCCGATGCCCATCGCAGTCAGGGCAGGTTGGACTGAACGTGATTCTTGATCAGGCCGCGCAGATCCATCAGGCGGCGGTGGAAGAAGTGGCCGGCGCCCTGCATGATCACCAGATCCGGCGGCGTATCGAGCGCGGTGGCCCAGGCTTTCACCGCATCCGGCGAGACCACTTCGTCCTCGTCACCCTGTACCACCAGCCAGGGGCAGTTAGGTGGCAGAAACTCGCTGAAGCCGTAGCGCTCCACCGGCGGCGCAATCGAGACCAGCTGGCGGACGGGCAGATGCTGAGCTCCCTTGACGGTGATGTAGGCGCCGAAGGAAAAGCCGCCCAGCCACAGATCGGTATCGGGCCGCACCTGGCGCACCCAGTCGACCACGGCATTGAGATCGGCGGTTTCACCCTCGCCGTCGTCAAATTCACCCTCGCTGTCGCCGACGCCGCGGAAATTGAAGCGCACTGTCGCCAGGCCAAGCTCGCGCAGCGACCGCTCCATGATGGTCACGACCTTGTTGCGCATGGTGCCGCCGTGGCGGGGATGCGGATGGCAGAGCACGGCCGTGGCGGACCGCTGCAGCTCCGGCTCCGGCATCTCACTCAGGCACTCCAGGCGGCCCGCCGGGCCGCTCAGAAAGAATTCGCCCGAGCCTTCAGGAAAGGAATCAGGATCCAGCACCCTGGAAAAACCTCGATGGTTGAGAGATGGCCGTGGGAGGCCCATCATAACCCAGACCCCCGCGGACGACGAAACCCGGTGAATCACCTTGCCCATCTGCTGCTGGCAGGCCCTGACGACGGCTTTCGGCTGGGCGCGCTGCTCGGCGATCACGTCAAGGGGCAGCTGGCGCTGGCCGCGCTGCCGCCGGATCGAGCCGCGGGCGTGCGTCTGCACCGCCTGATCGACGGCTACTGCGATCGTCATCCCGCGGTGACTCACTATCTGGCCAGCCTGCAGCCGCCCTGGCGCCGCTACGGCGGCATCATCCTCGATGTGTTGATGGACCACTGCCTGGACCGGCACTGGAAGGCGCTGGCGTCTTGCCCGCTCGCGGATTTTGCTGACCAGATCGATGCCTTGTTCGAACGTGAACGCGATACCCTGCCGCCGCGTCTGCAGCGCTTCAGCCTGTGGGCGCGGCGCCGGGGGCTTTGGTGTCGCTATGGGGCTGTC
>JBJHCC010000027.1:0-48973 GCA_050485825.1 Gammaproteobacteria bacterium | reverse complement strand
CCCGGCGGGGTGGCCTGGCGTTGCGGCGGCGCAGATGGCGCCGCCGCAGGTCGAGCCGGCGCCTGGGCCTGCGCCCGCGGTGCCGAGGGCTGAGTCCTGGCCGGCGCTTGGGCCATGGCGCGACGCGGCTCCTGCTGGGCCCGCGCGGGTGCTTGTGGCCGAGTGTTGCGAGGTTCCTGCTGCGCTCTGGCCGGTGCCTGCGGCATCGTCCGGCGAGGCTCCTGCTGGCTGCTGCCGGCCGGCGCTTGCCGGGCAGCTGCTGCGGGTCGGGTGTTTCGTTCGACCTGGGCGCGTGCTGAAGGGGCACGGGCGGCAGCAGGCCCTGCGCCAGGCTCAGCACGATCTATTGCCGGCCGGGCGCCCGGTTCAAGACTTCTTCCAGACGGGTCCTGCGCGCGGTCCCGGCTGGCCTGAGCATGCGCCTGAGCCCGAGCCTCAGCTGAAGGGGCGCCTGGGCGCGACCGAGCTTGACCAGGTTCAGCCGACCCACGGGGCCGGTCAGCGCGCGTGGCGCCCTCACCCGGACCAACTCGCGGCGAGCGCTCACCGGGCGTGCCATCGACAAGCCGGTGATTGCGACGAGGCTGGCCTTGCTCAGCGCCACCGCGCTCGGAACGGGCGCTGCCGATATCGGGACGCTCGCCGCGCCGCTGGCCGTCACGCCCATCGCTGCGTCCGGTGGCCTCCGCGCCAGCCAGGCGACGCTCCCGCCAGTCACCCCGTTCGCCGCCGGCGCCAGGCCGAGCCTGCATGCCTTCGCGACCGATCCGCTCGCGGCGATCAGCGGCCCATTCGCGCTGAGCGCTGCGGGATCCCGCGCCGGCACGAGGCGTAGCGATATCCTCGGCGGAGCGGGCACGGCGAGCCATGCGCGCGTCGGGCACGTCGTTTCTGTAGCTCACCCCGCGCCGGTGCACCGGATCATGTCGCCAGTGGCGGGCATCGTTGTGGCGGGCAACCGACCGGCTGGAATCATGCCGATGGCGGCCGTGCCAGTCGTGGCGCCGATGCTGACGGTGGTGATGATGATGATGATGGTGGTAGTGGTGATGGACCACCAGCTGACGTCGCGGCCAGTGGAAGGCACTGAAGTAGAAGCCGGGTGCCACGCTGTAGCCCCAGCTCCAGTAGAAGTTGGAGACGAACACATGGCGCCGCGGCGGATACCAGAAAACGGGCGGATGAGCCGACCACCACCAGCTGCCGTAGACCACATGCGGATTGTAGACCGGCACGTACACGACCCGGGTCTGGACCGGCTCAATGTAGATGTACTCCTTTTCGCGAATCACCTGGACGTGTTCATTGGTCTGCAGGCTGCCGTGGTCCCAGGCGCGCTGACGAAGCTGCTGGATCGTATCCAGGACCTCGCCTTCCTGAGCCAGAAACGCATCACCGAGCCGATGGGTCCACTCGATGTCTTCGTCCATGCGTGCCAGCAACTCCGGAAAAGCCGTCAGCGCCATCACGCTGGGGTCCCAATCCATCTCGGCGACGGCGTCCAGCGCCGACTCACCGCTTAGCCCCGGATTGGCGCGCGACCAGCGCGCCGCCTGAATGACTTCCAGCGGATAGGTGGCCGCAATCAACACATGGGACAGGACGCTATCCGGATACAGGGCCACCGGGGCCAGCATCTGGTCGAGCTCGGCCTGGCTGAAAACAACCACGTGGCTGCGTTCGGTCGTCGCCCAGGCACTGACTGAAGACAGCATGGAAAGCGCGAATAGCAGGCGTATCAGGCGCATGACCGACCTCCTTGTGGCGTGAGATGCGTGCTTGATGACGCTTCTTTTCTACCACGCCCGCCTGAAGCTGGCCTGAACGGCCATTCAGCTATGGGCGGAGCCGGCGCGCCAGAGGACACGCCAGCCCTGCACCACTAGCCCGGATCCTGCATGATCCGGGCCAGGAGCCTGCGCGGCAGAAACGTTCGAGGCGAAACGGATGCCATCGCCAATTGAGTGTGTCTATCGGAGAGCGCGCATTGAGAGCGCGCATCGTGGACCTATGCCAGCTCGACGATAGGCGCACTCAATGGCGACGGCGCCGTTGGCAGCCCGGATGGCTTCTGCCGCGCAGGCTCCTAGAGGTCCCTGGCGACCCGGAAGCCGACGCGCATGTCGGTGCTGGAGTTGACACTCGACAGTCGGAATGCGGATCGCGACATGGCCGGCGTGCTCGACCAGGAGCCACCCCGAATCACGCGCCGATCGCAGCCCGGATTGACCCAAGCGCTGCCGTCGGACGGGGCGCGGACAAAGCTGTCGTGCCAGCAGTCTTCGACCCACTCCATGACATTGCCACCCATGTCGAACAGGCCGAACGGATTGGGCTGCAGGCTACCCACCGGCGCCGGGCCCCAGAAACCATCGCTGTAGCGCCGAAAGGCAACGTTCCAACGGGCACTGGTGGGCGATACATCGCCGTCCCCCGTCAGGTTCTCCACCGGTTCGCGGGGTGAACCATCACCCCACCAGAACGGCGTTTGCGAGCCGGCCCGGAGCGCATACTCGAACTCGGCCTCAGAGGGCAGCCGGTAGCCGCGCCCGGTCATCTGCGCCAGCCAACGGGCGTAGGCCGCGGCGTCGTTCCAGGAAACGTGAATGACCGGTAAATCATCGCCGGCCCGGTCGCCGGCATAGTCGTTGCGCCAGGTAATCCGGTTGCGGCTGTCCATCCGGCCAGAGCGCGGATCGTAAACGCGCGACGAGCCGGCCCGCTCGGCGTCTGTGCGATACCCGGTGTTGTCGATGAACACCGCGAAGTCACCCACAGAAATCTCGGTTCGAGCCAGCGCGAAGCCGCGCTCGAAGCTGACCCGGTGTCGGGGCCCCTCATTGCTGAACCGTTCCGGCTCGCCATCGGGCGAGCCCATCATGAAACTGCCGGCCGGAATCACTACCATCTGCGGCGCATCCCGATTGAGACCGGACAAGGCGTCGGCAAACACCTGGCCAGGCTGGAAGGACCCGTACATGCGGGCATCCGCCAGGGACGCCCGCAGCCGCTCGACGCGCGCCCGATCATGGCCGAGCGCCACCAGTTGGGTCAGCGCATCGTCGGCCTGGTCAAAATCACCGCCGTCGATGTAACCGACCACCCGGCTGTCCAGCAATTCGATATAGTCGTTTCGAAACTGGGCCACTTCAGCACGCGCCTGCTGAACCGCTGCCGGATTGTCGCGAATCGCGGCGGCCTGCACGATCACTGCTTCGGC
This sequence comes from Gammaproteobacteria bacterium, assembly GCA_050485825.1. Lineage (GTDB taxonomy): Bacteria > Pseudomonadota > Gammaproteobacteria > Xanthomonadales > Wenzhouxiangellaceae > Wenzhouxiangella. The sequence goes on along the minus strand of JBJHCC010000027.1, from coordinate 45,753 downwards.
ACCATCGAAATCAAGCTCCCGCGCCGTTATCCGAGCGAGTTGGAACAGCTGCTGCTGCGTCGCCTCCAGGCCGGCCAGTGCGGTCGGGTTGTTGGGCTCCAACGTCAACACCTGCTGAAACAAATCGTTGGCGCTCTGCCCTGCCGGGGTCAACAGATCGCCTCGATCCAGTGCCTGCTGCGCATCGGCAAGGGTCTGGGCCAGCGTGGTACGGCGTGCCGCTTCGGCCCGCACGTCGTTGATCACGGCGCGCTGCGGCTCGAAAGCGGCAATCACGCTCACCAACTGCTGCGCCAGGCCAAGGTTACCGCCCTCCATTGCGGCATAGGCATCAGCCTGGACGTCGTTGAGCAAGGCCTGCAGCGAGGCTTCGACTTCGGGATCGTCCGGGGTAAAGGCGCGGCGGGTCAGTATTTCCTGGAGGCGCTGATCCTGCTGGGGGTTCGGCAGACTCACCTCGGGCTGCGGCGCAACCGGCTGCACCGGCAGGTCGACTGATGGAATATTCAGCTCCCACTCGTCACCACCTTCGGAGACCAGGTCTCCCAGCCGCCTCACACCGCGGCGCTGGCGCTCCTCCTCCGCCTGAGCGGGTTCGGCCTGTGTCTCGGTCGCTGGATCCTGGGCAACGACGGCATTGGGCGTCAGCGCAAGGCCAATCGCTAAACTCATTAGGATGTATTTCATCAATCCCCTTGCTCCGCTGGTCGGTTGATTGAGCTTTTTGCAGCTAGAATACAGGCGCGGCGGGCCCTGACAGGGCTTGCAAAATAGCCGATTGGCGCCTAACTCACAACTCCTTCAGGCACACCCGCGCACGACATGCCCATTTCAGGTCTTCCGATCGAGCTCCCGTCGACAACGCTGCAGGCGGCGGTGGATGCCGTTGACCAAGCGCTCTGGATGGGCGCCTCAGACCCCATTGAACCGCTGCTACCCGCCTGGTCGGCTGCCGGCGCCATCGGTCTGGACACCGAATTTGTGCGCGAACGGACCTTTCATCCCCGCCCTGGGCTGATTCAGCTGTCCGACGGCTGCCGCGTCTGGCTGCTCGATCCGATTGATCGCGAAGACTCTCCCTGCATTGGTGAGATTCTTGACAATCTGAACCTTATCAAAATTCTGCACAGCGTGGGCGAGGACCTGGCGGTTTTTCGGCTGGTCACAGGCACCGTTCCCCAGCCCCTGTTTGACACCCAGATTGCCGCGGCGATGCTCGGTTTTCCCTTGCAGTGCCGCTACGAGCATCTGGTTGAGCAATGTCTGGGGGTCCAGTTGCCGGGTGGAAAGGCCAGATCGGATTGGTGCCGGCGACCGCTGACGGCAGATCTTCGCCGGTACGCGGCTCAGGATGTGATCTGGCTGCCCAGACTGCATTCCCTGCTCAGCGAAGCGCTGGACAAGGTCGGGCGACTGGCCTGGCTGGAAGAGGATTGTCAGCGCCTGGTGGCAGCCGCTATCGACGATGTCCAGGCCGATCCGCTGGGCCGGGTCAAGGGTGCGGGCCGGCTCGACGATCAGGGGTTGGCGTGGCTAAAGCGGCTGGCCGACTGGCGCGATGCGCAGGCCAGAAGCCGTGACCTGCCGCGCAGTTTCGTGATCAGGGACGAGGACCTTTTGCGTCTGGCCGCCGCCGGCGGGCGCTCCGCAGCGCTGAATGAGGCCCTCGCCGGCCTGCCTGCTCCGGTGGGAAGACGGCACAGCGGCACGCTCAGGGAGCTGCTGAGCGTCGATCCGCCGCCCCCGCTGGCACGGCCCGCCGAGCTCAGACCGATGGACCCAGCGCAACGCGAAGCGCTGCGAAGCGCCCAGGACCGGGTCAAGGATGTCGCGGATTCCTTGGGCCTGGAGCCAGCCCTGCTGGCCAGCAAACGCGAGCTCGCCCGGCTGCTGCTGGGCGATCGGCCCGACTGGTTGTCGGGATGGCGCGGCGAGCTGCTGCGCCAAGGCTTGCGCGAAGTGCCGGGGCTGGAATCGCTCTGATAGACTCCTGCACAATACGCCCCGGTAGCTCAGCGGATAGAGCAGCCGCCTCCTAAGCGGCAGGTCGCAGGTTCAATTCCTGCCCGGGGCGCCATCCCTGCCCGGCCTCATTCGCCCGAGCGAACGAACGCCGCAAACCCAGCCAGCCATTTGCCGACCTGCTCGGCCAGCTTGTCGTCCACCGAGTCTTCTCCCAGGCTGTCAGTGGCTCGCGACACCCGCAGATAGCCCGGATACAGATGAACCCCCATCTGACGGAGACTGATCAGGGCGCTGGACTGCGCCAGCGTGGTCCCCCAGGGACCGGGCGTTGCACCGGCCAGCGCGGTCGGCCGGCCGCCGAAAGTCGGTCTCATCTGCTCGCCCGGCCGGGTCAGCCAATCGAGCGCATTCTTGAACACACCCGGCATGCCGCCGTTGTATTCCGGCGTGACCAGGATCAGGCCCTGCGCGCCCTGGATGGCCTCGCGCAGGGCCGTGACCGCGGCCGGGATGCCGTCCCGCTCCTCCAGATCTCCGTCATACAGCGGTATACCCTTCAGATCGCGGACCTCGACCTCAACGCCAGATTCCGCCTGGGCTGCGATCAGCCGGGCGAGACGGGTGTTGAACGAGGCGATACGCAGACTGCCGGAGACGGCGATGATCTTCATGGGCTACTCCTCAAGCTGGGGTTCAGGCGGGTCCTGGCCCGGACGCAGCGCGTCGGACCAGCCAGTTCTCGACCAGAGAATACACGGCCGGCACGACCACCAGCGTCAACAGGGTCGAGCTGACCATGCCGCCGATCACGGCGATCGCCAGCGGCCCGTTGGTGTCGGCGCCGGCGCCCAGCCCCAGCGCCGGCGGCGTCAGCGCCAGGATCACGGTCAGCGAGGTCATCAATACCGGTCGCAGGCGGATCGGGCAGGCCCGCCTGAGCGCATCGTCCACCGAGTCGCCGGCAGCGCGGAACTGGTTGGTCAGGTCGACCAGCAGAATCGAGTTCTTGGCCACCAGGCCGACCAGCAGCACCATGCCGATCATTGAGTAGATATTCAGGCTGTTGCCGGTCAGCCAGAGCGCGACCACGCCGCCGATCACGGCCAGGGGCTGGGCGACCATCACGATCAGCGGCTGAATGAAAGAGTTGAACTGGCTGGCCAGGACCATGAACACCAGCAGCACGGCCAGCCCGAAGGCGAACAGCACGTACTGCTGGGTCTGCTGAAACTCGCGCGCCTCACCCTTGAGGTTGATCTGATAGCCCAGCGGCAGCAGCTCGGCGGCAATCACTTCCAGTTCCTCAACCGCCCGTCCGATCGGCATCTCCGGGCTGCCGAAGAAGTTGGCCGAATAGTTCAGATCAAAGCGGGTGATCACCGCAGGCGCCAGTCGTTCGCGCGCGGTTGCCAGACTGTCGAGGCGCATCAGCTCGCCGCTGGCCGAGCGCAGCATGATGCGATTGAGATCGTCCGGGCCGCTGATCTGACCGGGTGCTGCCTTGACCCGGATGTCATAGCGCTGACCGTCGCCACTGGTATCGCTGAAGCGGGCAATGTCGATACCGCCCGCAAGCATGTTGACGGCAAAGGCCACATCGGCCGAGCCCAGGCCCGCATCGGCCGCCCGCAGTCGGTCGACTTCGACGTCGAGCTGCGGCAGCTCCAGCTGCAGGTCGAGGTCGATGCGCCCGAAACCATCGGTCATCTCCAGGCGCTCGCGCAGCGAAGCGGCCAAGCGTGCCACTTCGTCGAGATCCGCGCCACTCAGGGCAAACTGCAGCGGATCACCGCGCTGGCCGCCGACCACCGAAGGCGGTGCGGCAAAGGCAATCACCCCGGGTATCCGGGCCAGATCCCCGCGAATCTCGACCAGCAGGTCCTGTTGGCGAATGCGCCGCTGATTTCGATCCACCAGACGCACGAAGGCGATACCCCGATTGACTTCTCCGGCGGCACCCAATCCGATGGCGGTGAAGTAGGAGCGCACTTCCGGGCGCCCTGCCAGCATCGCCTCGATGTCGGCCAGGTAGCGGTCGGTAGTTTCGATGCCCGTGCCCAGCGGCGCGCGGAAGAAGATCACGAAGCGCCCCTCGTCTTCCTCCGGGGTGAACTCGCTGTCGATGGCGGCGAAGAACACGCCTGAACTCAGCACGACGGCAACAGCCGCCAGCACCACCGTCCAGCGCCGCCGCAGGCTGCGCGCCAACAGGCTGCTGTAGAGCGAGTTCATGCGCTCGAAGGTCTGGTCCAGCACGCGATACAGGCGGCCTCGATCCTCCTCTCTGCGGCGGACCCGGAGAAAGCGCGCGCACAGCACCGGTGTCAGGGTCAGGGCGACCAGCGACGAGGCCAGCACGCCGACGGTCACCGTGACCGCGAACGACTCGAAGAAACGCCCGATGATGCCGCCGAGAAAGATCACCGAGGCGAAAATCGACACCAGGGTCAGGGTCGTGGCGATGATCGCGAAGAAGACCTGATTCGAGCCCGAAATCGCGGCGGCCACCGGATCGGGATCAACGTCCTGACGATGTCGGTAGATGTTCTCCAGGACCACGATGGCGTCGTCCACCACCACCCCGATCAGTAGCAGCAGGGCCAGCAGGGTCATGGTGTTGAAGGTGTAGCCGAGCAGATAGATCGCTGCCACCGCGGCCATCAGCGAGACCGGTATCGCCAGGGCAATGATCAAGGTGCCGCGCCAGGAGCGCAGGAACAGCAGGACGACAAAAGCCGCCAGCAGCGCGCCTTCGAACAGGTGTTCCTGGAGGGCGCGCACGATCTCGCGGATCAGCTGCGAGTCATCCGAGGCGATCCGGATCTCCAGGCCGGGCGGCAACTGGGGAATGATCTCATTGTCGAGGCGCTCCATCACGGCATCCACAATCGCCACCGTGTTCGAGCCGGCAATCTTGACGATGCCGAGGCCGACGTTGGGCGCACCGTTATAGCGTGCCAACGAACGAAAGTCGGCCAGCCCGTCGCTGACCTGGCCGATATCGCGCAGGCGCACAGGCGCACCGTCGACATGGCGGACGATCATGGTCTCCAGGCTTTCAGCGCTGGTGAATTCCAGGTCGAGCTTGATCAGCATTTCGGTCGGGCCGGCCACCAGGAATCCGCCGGGCAATTGCAAATGCTCGCTGGCAAACGCGCGACGAACATCCTGCGCGGTCACATCGAAGGCCGCCATGCGGTCCAGATCCAGATCGACACGCAGGGTCCGCGCCCGGCGCCCGCCGATCCTGACCTCGCCGACGCCGTCGATGGTCTCCAGCCGCTTGCGAATCACGTTGTCGGCGTACTGGTTGAGCTGCTGCAAGGTCCGGTCACCCGACAGCGAGATCCACATGATCGCCTGAGCGCCGAATTCGACCTTCGCCACCACCGGCGGATCGGCGTCAGCGGGCAGCTGGCGCAGGACCTGATTGACCTTGGCCTGGACCTCATTGAAAGCGATATCGATGTCCTTGGCCAGGCTGAAGGTGACCAGGACATTGGACACGCCCGGTGATGAGGTCGACTGGATAAAGTCGATACCCGGCACGCTGTTGACTGCCGATTCGATCAGGTTGGTGATGCTGGTATCGACGATCTCCGGGCTGGCACCGGGCAGCACCGTGGTCACCGAGATCAGGGGAAACTCGATTTCCGGAAAACGATCAACGCCGATTCGCTGAAAGCCGATCAGGCCAAACAGAACCAGCACACCGGAAACCATGTAGGCCAGCACATGGCGGCGTATCGACAGCTCGGGCAGCGTCACGGTGCAGTTGCCTCACCCATGGCGACCAGCCCATCGCGCACATCCAGCAGCGCCCGGTCGGTCAGAAAGGCGGCGCCATCGACCACCACCGGCTCTGCCCTGTCCAGGCCGGCCCGAATTTCAATCCAGTCCGCTCCGCGCAGGCCGGTTTCGACCCGGCGCTCGTCGGCGCGCTGATCACCGCCGGCAACATAGACAACGGCGCCGGACGGGCGCCTGACCACGGCGGCCAAAGGCACCACTACCGCATCGCGACGATCAGTCACGACCTGGCCGGAGACGGAACCGCCGGGCCGCCAGCCGCCAGGATTATCCAGATCCACCACCAGCTCGATCGCCCGCGAGCCCGCGCCGACTCGCGGCTTGAGCTCGGTCACCGCCTGTTCAATCGGGGCATCCGGGCGCGACGGCACGGTCAGACGAACCGTTTGCCCAATGAACAGCTCATCCTGCAGATGCTCAGGCAAGGGAAGCACCGCACGCAGGGCATCCGGCGCCACCAGCTCGAACACGGCCCGGCCGGCGGTCACGAAATCACCAGCGCTGATATGCCTGGCCTGGACGCGCCCGCTGACCGGGCTGAGCAGCCGGGTTCGTTCCAGATTGAGCTCGGCCTCGGCCAGGCCCGCTCTGGCTTCGTCCAGCCGCGCTTCGAGAACCTGAACCTGGGTCCGGGCTTGATCGAGCTGATCGCGCGCTACCGACTGGCGCTCGGCCAGATTGTTCAGGCGCTCCAGCTGCACGCGCTGATTGGCGAGCTGGGCATCAAGCTGGCGGACTTCCGCTTCCTGGGCCGCCAGCGCGATGCGCTGGGGACCGGCGTCCAGTTCCGCCAACAGCTCGCCGGCGGCCACACGATCGCCGGCATCGCGGTGGACGACCGCAACCCGCCCGGCGGTCTCAGCCGAAATCGACGGCGAAACCGCGGCGTCGAGACGGCCTACCGAGGACTCGACCCGCTCGACCTGGCGGATCTCCGGCCAGGCAATGGTCACGGCAGTAGCCCGCTCGGCACTGCCGTTGGCGCCGTCGTCAGCGCAGGCGGCCAGCAGCATGACGACCGCCGCGAGAGTCAGCCAAGGCGTAAAGCGGGTCACGACGAGGCTCCGGCGAGGCCACGAACCACCAGATCAGCAACTTCGGTCGCGAATCCCGCCGGATCATCGCCGAGTTCAAAACCTGGCAGGTGATTCAGCGCCGCCCGATGCTGAAAGAACAGGATGTTGGCTGCCATCAGGGTCAGAGCCACAATCTGCGGCGGTACATCCGATCGCACCTGGCCGGCTGCCGCGGCATCGCGCAGATAGGTCACGACGCGACTGAAGTTCGGGGCCAGCACCTCGCGCACCAGCGTCGCCGCGCGCTCGCTCTGATCTTCCTGAAGTTCGCGCAGGACCAGACTGGCCACCTGGCGATTGCGCTGGACATGCGCCAGATGGGCGCGCTGGAAGGCGGCCAGCCCGGCCTGCGGGTCTCGGGCATCCGCCAGCACGCTGGACAGGGTCTGGGAAAACTCCATCGCCGCGGAGCGAATCACTGCCAGATAAAGGGTCTGCTTGCTGTCGAAATGATGAAATACCGTCGATTTTCCCACCCCCGCCTCAGCGGCGATGCGGGCGATTGATGCACCGCTGAAACCGCGCGCTGAAAACTCGGCCAGCGCAGCCGCAAGCAGACGCTCGCGACCGCCCTGCTCTTCCTTGAGCGCCGCTGCGCCGTTGCCTGATGCCGACATGATTCTGCTCCTGAGCAGACCGACCGATCGGTCAGTATAGCACCCGACCAACGCACAGGGTCGGCAGGACCGGAACTCGGGGGCTACAATGCCGGCTGTCGAAAACCACCTACAACAACGGGAGTAGCCGCTGCCATGGGCATGCTGGAAGGAAAGAAAGCCTTGATTGTCGGTGTCGCCAGCGCGCGTTCCATCGCCTGGGGCATTGCCGAAGCCATGCACCGCGAGGGCGCCGAACTGGCGTTCACCTATCAGACAGAAAAACTCAAGTCACGGGTCGACAAGATCGCCGAGGAAACCGGTTCCTCGATCGTGCTGCCGCTGGATGTCGCCGACGATGCTCAAATCGAGGCGGTGTTTGCCGAGCTGGGTCGGCAGTGGGGGAGCTTGGACATCATCGTTCATGCGGTCGGATTCGCCCCGCGCGAACAGCTGGAAGGCGGCTTCGTCGACGTCATCGACCGGGAGGGCTTCCGCATCGCGCACGACATCTCCAGCTACAGCTTCGCCGCCCTGGCCCGCGCCGGCCGTCCGCTGATGCGCGGTCGCCAGGGCGCTCTTCTGACCCTGAGCTATCTGGGCGCAGTGCGCGCCATGCCCAGCTATAACGTCATGGGCCTGGCCAAGGCCTCGCTGGAGGCCTCGGTGCGCTATCTGGCTCACGGACTGGGACCGGAAGGCATTCGGGTCAATGGGATATCGGCCGGACCGATCAAGACGCTGGCGGCAGCCGGCATCTCGAAATTTCGCGCCATGCTCGATCATGTCGAAACCACGGCGCCGATGCGCCGCAGCGTGACCATCGAAGATGTCGGCAACGCCGCGGCTTTCCTGTGCTCCGACCTCGCCGCTGGCATTACCGGCGAAATCACCTACGTCGATGCCGGCTACAACATCGTCGGCATGGCGGGATTGGAATGACGAAGGGGTAGAGGGAAAGAGGGGAGAGGGAAGAAGGTCGGGGTCGCTCGCCTTTCCCTTTCCCGTCTCGCTTCTTCCCCTCTACCCTGCCATCACAACCGCTCTTCGACCACCCGAATGCGGGTGTTGGCACGCAGGTATTCGATCAGCCCCTGCACGTCCTGACCCATCTGGGCAAACTGCAGCTGCTGGCGAGCACTGAAGCGCTCCGGATCGCTGGCTGTGGCCGGATTGCCGGGTTGAACGGCTTCCAGACGCACGACCGCCACGCTGCGCCCTTTCGGCAGCACGTACAGGCTGGGCTCGTCGCCCGGTGCCGGCAAGCGGAACAGGGCCTGGACGAAATCGCCGCCCAACTGGAAGTCGAAGCGACCCACGGCCTCACGGACCTCGACGTTGAGCTCAGCGGCTTCAGCCACCGCTTCCATCGAGCCGCCCGCGTCCCGGATGTCCGCCAACAGCTGCCGCGCCCGATCGCGAGCCAGATCGGCGGCACGATCCTGCTGCAGACGGCTCAGAATCCGGTCGGCCACTTCTTCCAGCGGCTGCGGTACTGACGGGAAATGCTCAAGCAGCTTGATCACCACGACGTGATTGCGATCAATCTCGATCGGGTCGGACAGAATCCGCTCAATCAGAACCGTGTCGGAAAAAGCGGCTTCCGCCACCCTCCGATTGGCCGCGATGCCGACGCCACCGGCGCGGCTGAAGGGCTCGGACTCCCGAATTTGGAGGCCCAACTCCGCGGCCAGCGGCTCCAGCGAGCTGTCATCAGCGAACACCAGATCCACCACTCGATCGGACAGCTCAATGAACAGCGTTTCGCTCTCGCGCTCGATATGCTCGGCCAGAATCTCGTCGCGCGCCTCTTCGAAACTCATGCCGGTAGGCGCCCGAATCTCATCGAGGCGAATCACGTGCAGGCCAAAGCGGCTCTCGACGGGCTCGGAAATATCACCGGGCTCGGCCAGCGCATAGAGCGCGTCCTCGAACGGCTCGACCATGACCCCAGGCTCGATCCAGCCAAGATCGCCGCCGATCGACGCCGAAGCCGGATCATCGGACAGGCTGGTGGCCAGCTCTGCGAAGTCTTCTCCGGCGAGCAGACGCTCGCGCAGCTCCAGACCCAGGGCCATGGCCTGCTCACGGGAGCGCTCGGCACCGATTTCCAGCAGAATGTGGGATGCGCGGCGCGTCTCCGGCGTCATGTAACGCTGGCTGGCCGCCTCATAGCGCTGGCGCAGTTCTTCCTCACTCAGCTCCAGGCCTTCGGTCAGGTCGCTGGCCGCCAATTCGACATAGGCAATGCGAACCTGCTCTGTGGTCATGAAATTGGCCTGATTGTCGGCATAGAAAGCCGCTACATCGTCTTCTGTCACCTCGATCTGATCGAGGAAATCGGCCTGAGGAATCTCGATGAAGCTGACCGCCCGCGTCTCCGACTGCAAGGCAATCAAGCGATCAATCTCAGCCTCGGTGATCAACACCGAGTCGGTCAGCGCAGTCGGCAACAGGCTGACCAGCATGTCGTCGCGCAGCTCACGTTCGAATCCGCGCGGGGTGCGCCCGGTGGCGCGCAGCAGATCGCGATAGAGCTCAGCATCAAAACGACCATCAATCTGAAACTGGGGGATGTCGCTGAGGATGCGGACCAGCGCCGCATCGGTGATGTCCATACCCAGCTGCCGGGCATGTTGACGCAGCAGCAGCTGGTCGATCATCCCTTCCAGATGCTCACGCCGGACGATCGGCTGGTTGGTCGCAATTTCGTCGTAGGCCTCGCCCTGGCTCTGACGCAGATTGGCCCGGTAGCGGGCAAAACTGGTCTGGAACTCGGAGGACGAGATCTCATCGTCACCGACCGTGGCGACGGCGTCCTGGGGAACGGCTCGGATGTAACTCTCAAGACCGAAAAACAGGAAGGGAACGGCCAGCAGGCCGAGGACAAAGATGGCAACAAGTCCCGTGATACGGTCGCGAATGGCCTGAAGCATGGTCGGTTAGGAATCCTTCAAAAGAGCGCGGCTGTGATCGTGATCAGTGATCGCTGCGATGATTGGCATCAAGGGGCAGGCATACAATCCCCGTAAACAAACAGGGCGCCCTGGAGGCGCCCTGCGGGTTGGTGGCGGAGTGGACGGGACTCGAACCCGCGACCCCCGGCGTGACAGGCCGGTATTCTAACCAACTGAACTACCACTCCTAAACCTGGTGGGTGCTGGAGGGCTCGAACCTCCGACCCTCGCCTTGTAAGGGCGATGCTCTCCCAGCTGAGCTAAGCACCCCGGGCAACAAGCCCGTTATTTTATCGCGTCTTTGAAGCCTTTACCAGCCTTAAATGACGGAGTCTTTGAAGCTTTGATCTTGATCGTCTCGCCGGTGGCCGGATTGCGGCCGGTGCGAGCAGGACGCTTCTTCACCGCGAAGGTGCCGAAGCCGACCAGCGATACCGTGTCACCCTTCTTCAGCGCCTTGGTGATGGACGCGATGGTGGCATCCAGCGCCCGCTGCGAATCAGCCTTGCTCAGGCCGGAGCCCGCCGCAATGCTGTCAACCAGTTCACTTTTGTTCATTCTGTTTACTCCAGAGCGTGATCTATTATGAATATGCGTGCAGCAGCCAGCCCCCGCGATGCTGCTGGACTGTCCCCCAGGGCAGCAGCCGACTCACTGTTGGCCGGGAATGGTATCTCAGCGCGACGGCCCGGACAACTGCAATTCCGCTGTAACGGAAAAAAAACCCCGCAACGGGGCACTTCGGGCGGGCTCAATGAGCCCGCACCTCGGAATTGCTGGCCCCGGCCTTTGCCGCGACGCCTTCTTCCCCGTCCACGCCGACCGTCGGCATTTCAACCAGGGCAATCTCCAGCACCTCGTCGATCCACTTCACCGGTCGAATATCAAGATCCTTCTTGATCCGCTCGGGAATATCGGCGAGGTCCTTCTCATTCTCGTCCGGAATCAATACCAGGCGGATGCCGCCGCGCAGGGCAGCGAGCAGCTTTTCCTTCAGGCCACCGATCGGCAGCACCCGGCCGCGCAGGGTGATTTCGCCGGTCATGGCCACGTCCGCCCGCACCGGCACGCCGGTCAGAATCGACACCAGGGCCGTGACCATGGCGATGCCCGCGCTCGGGCCGTCCTTGGGCGTTGCTCCTTCCGGAACATGAATATGAATATCGCGGTTCTGATGAAAGTCGTCGGCAATACCCAAGGCCTTGGCGCGGGAACGAACCACGGACAGGGCAGCCTGGACTGACTCCTGCATGACGCTCCCGAGCTGGCCGGTATGGGTCAGCTTGCCCTTCCCCGGCACCGCCGCGGCCTCGATCTGCAACAGCTCACCGCCGACCTCGGTCCAGGCCAGTCCTGTGACCTGGCCGATTTCACTTTGCTCCTCGGCGCGGCCAAAGCGGTAGCGGCGAACACCCAGATACTTGTCCAGGTTGCGGGTCGTGACCTGACGGCGCTTCAAGTCAGGATCCAGACTGAGCTCCTTGACCACCTTGCGGCAAATCTTGGCCAATTCGCGCTCGAGACTACGCACCCCGGCTTCGCGCGTGTAGTAGCGGATGATGTCGATAATGGCGGTTTCGCTGAGGCTGAGCTCACCGTCTTCCAGGCCGTGCGCCTCCCGTTGCTTGGCCAGCAAATAACGCGTGGCGATATTGAGCTTTTCATCCTCGGTGTAGCCAGGGATGCGAATGATCTCCATCCTGTCCAGCAAAGGCGCGGGGATGCTCAGCGAATTCGCGGTAGCCAGAAACATCACTTCCGAAAGGTCGAAATCGACTTCCAGGTAGTGGTCTGCGAAGCTATTGTTCTGCTCGGGGTCCAGCACCTCCAGCAGCGCCGATGAGGGGTCACCGCGAAAATCCATCGACATCTTGTCGAGCTCATCGAGCATGAACAGCGGGTTGCGCGTGCCCACCTTGCCCAGATTCTGCAGCACCCGCCCCGGCATCGATCCAATGTAGGTCCGGCGATGGCCGCGAATCTCGGCCTCGTCGCGGACTCCGCCCAAACTCATTCGCACAAAGTCGCGGCCGGTCGCTTTGGCGATCGACTTGCCCAGCGAGGTCTTGCCGACGCCCGGGGGGCCGACCAGACAAAGGATCGGGCCCTTCAGTTTCTTGACCCGCTGTTGCACCGCGAGATATTCGAGGATCCGCTCCTTGACCCGCTCCAGACCATAGTGGTCGGCTTCAAGAATCTGTTCTGCGGCCCTGATATCGTTACGAATCTTGCTCCGCTTCTTCCACGGCATCATCAGCATCCAGTCCAGATAGTTCCGGACCACCGTGGCCTCGGCCGACATCGGCGACATCATCTTGAGCTTGTTGAATTCCGAGCGCGCCTTGGCCAGCGCCTCCTTCGGCATGCCGGCCTTGTCGATCCGCGCCTCCAGGTCACCCAGTTCGTGGCCTGACTCATCCAGGTCCCCGAGTTCCTTCTGGATGGCCTTCATTTGCTCATTCAGGTAGTACTCGCGCTGGCTCTTTTCCATCTGCGACTTGACCCGGCCGCGAATGCGCTTTTCCAGCTTGAGCACATCGATCTCGCCTTCGACCAGCGCCATCAGCCGCTCCATGCGCTCCATCACCGAGGCCGTTTCCAGGATCTGCTGCTTGTCCTCGATGCGAATGCCGAGATGCGCGGCGATGGTATCCGCCAGACGCGATCCGTCCTCGATACCGGCCAGGGTGGTGAGCAGTTCAGGCGGAATCTTGCGGCTGAGCTTGACGTACTGCTCAAACAGGCTCATCAGGCTTCGGGTCGTCACATCCAGCGCCCTGGGATCTTCGCTTTCGGCGACCGGCAGATACTCCCAGCGCGCAGACAGATAGCCCTCGGACTCGGTGATGGCATTGACCCGCACCCGCTCGACGCCTTCGACCAGCACCTTGGTCGTGCCATCCGGCAGCCGGAGCATCTGCAGGATGCTGGCAATCGTGCCACAGTCGAACAGGTCACCAGGTTCGGGCGACTCGACTTCAGGATTCTTCTGGGTGACCAGCAGAATCTGCTTGTCGACGTTCATGGTCTCTTCCAGCGCCCGAACCGAGCGCTCGCGTCCAACGAACAGCGGGATCACCATATGCGGGAAAACCACGACATCGCGCAGGCTCAGCACGGGAGTAGGCTGACGTGGCGGACTGGTGCTTGCAGGTAGATCGTTGGTAGCCATCATTCAATCCTGTTTCAGTGGATACAGCGATCCACGACAAAAGCGGTTGTCTTGATGAATATATTGGCGCGGCCGCACGGCATCTCAAGCGGCCGACGGATTGATCTGCCTCGGCAGATCGGCTTGCTGATGATTCGGGCCGAAGCGGCCGTCAGGACTCCGCGCCGGCGCGCTGCGGCTGCCCGCCTTCGTAGATCAGGTAGGGCTTGGCCTCGCCGTTGATCACGGCTTCGTCGACCACGACCTTGCTGACGTTGTCCATCGATGGCAGATCGTACATGCTGTCAAGCAGCACGTTCTCCAGAATGGTGCGCAGGCCGCGAGCCCCGGTTTTGCGCGCCATGGCGCGGCGGGCAATGGCATGCAGCGCGTCGTCTCTGACTTCGAGCTCGCACTGGTCCATCTCAAACAGCTTCCGGAACTGCTTGACGACAGCGTTCTTGGGCTCGATCAAAATCCTGACCAGCGCATCTTCGTCGAGCTCGGCCAGGGTAGCCACGACCGGCATCCGGCCGACGAACTCGGGTATCAGGCCGTAGCGAATCAGATCCTCAGGCTCCACCTCGGCCAGCAGCCGAGAAATGTCGCCGGATTCAGGGCTGCGCACCTTGGCCTTGAATCCAATGCCGGCTGACTGCGAGCGGGCCTGAATAACCTTGTCCAGACCCGCAAAGGCGCCGCCGCAAATGAACAGGATATTGCGGGTATCGACCTGCAGAAACTCCTGCTGCGGATGCTTGCGACCGCCCTGGGGCGGGACCGAGGCCATGGTGCCCTCGATCAGCTTCAGCAGCGCCTGCTGAACGCCCTCCCCGGAAACATCGCGGGTGATCGACGGGTTCTCGGCCTTGCGGGAAATCTTGTCAATCTCGTCAATGTAGACGATGCCGCTTTGAGCCTTTTCAACATCATAGTCGCACTTCTGCAGCAGCTTCTGGATGATGTTTTCCACATCCTCGCCGACGTAACCCGCCTCCGTCAGCGTCGTCGCATCGGCGATCGTGAACGGCACATTGAGCATGCGCGCCAAGGTTTCGGCAAGCAGGGTCTTGCCCGATCCGGTCGGGCCAATCAGAAGAATGTTGGACTTGGCCAGCTCCACGTCGTCACGGTGCTTGTGCGACTCCAGACGCTTGTAGTGGTTGTAGACCGCCACCGCCAGCACCTTCTTGGCCGCCTGCTGGCCGATCACATAGTTATCCAGGAAGGCGTGGATCTCGCGCGGGGTTGGCAGCTGTTCGCGCTCAGCCAGGCTGGACTCTTCAAGCTCCTCGCGGATGATGTCGTTGCACAGCTCAACGCACTCATCGCAGATGTAGACGCTGGGGCCCGCAATGAGCTTGCGCACCTCGTGCTGGCTTTTGCCGCAGAAGGAGCAATACAGGATCTTGCCGTCGCCGGTCGATTCGGTCATGGACGTCTCAGCGCTGGAGCGAATACCTGACGGGAGTGTACCCCAATTCAGCCCGACTCATGTGGAGGCGCGGGTGTTCAGCACCTCGTCAACCAGACCGTAGGTCATGGCCTCGCCGGCCGACAGAAACTTGTCGCGGTCGGTGTCCGCTTCGATGGTTTCCAGGGCCTGGCCAGTGTGTTTCTGCAGGATGCGATTGAGCGAGTCGCGCATTTTCAGGATTTCGCGGGCGTGGATGTCGATATCCGAGGCCTGGCCCTGAAAGCCCCCCAGCGGCTGATGGATCATCACCCGCGAATGGGGCAGCGCATAGCGCTTTCCGGCAGCGCCGGAGGCCAGCAGCAAGGCGCCCATGCTGGCCGCCTGGCCCACGCACATGGTCGATACGTCCGGCTTGACGAACTGCATGGTGTCATAAATCGCCATCCCCGCCGTCACCACCCCGCCAGGCGAGTTGATGTAGATGTTGATGTCCTTTTCTGGATTCTCGGATTCCAGGTAGAGCAGTTGGGCAACGACCAGATTGGCCATGTGGTCCTCGATCGGGCCAACGATGAAAATGACCCGCTCCTTGAGCAATCGCGAATAAATGTCGTAAGCACGCTCGCCGCGCGCCGACTGCTCGACCACCATCGGAACCAGATTGAGCGCCCGCTCGTTCATGCTTGCTCCAGAACTTCCTTGAAAGTCATTGATTTTGCAGAAACCTTGGCCTGCTCCAGCATCAGATCAACGACCTGATCCTCCAGCACGATATTTTCCACCTGATCCATCAAGCGCTCGTCATTGCGGTAGATCTCGATGATCTGGTCCGGCTGCTCGTAGGTTTCGGCAATCTCCTCCAGCCGAGCCTGAACCCGCGCCGGATCAATCGCGATACCGTTCTGGCGAGCATACTCGCCCAGCAGCAAGCCGAGGCGAAGACGTCGCTCGGCCGCGGTCATGAAGGCCTCGACCGGCGGCGGATCACCCTGCCCGCCCATTTGCTGGCGCATCTGGCCCTGCATCTGGATGGCCTCCTGGCGAACGCTGCTGGCCGGCAGCGGCAGATCACCATAGCGCTCGACCAGCGCGTCCGTGATCGCCTTCTTGAGTCGCGCACTGACCGCGGCCCGCAGTTCGCGGCGAAGATTGCGCTCAACGTCCTGGCGCAGCTGCTCCAGCCCGCCCTCAACCCCGAAAGCTCGCGCAAACTCTTCATCCACCTCCGGCAGGCTCGAGGACTCGACCGCCTTGATCTGCAGGGAGACGCTGGCAGTCTTGCCGGCCAGCGATTCATGCCGGTAGTTCTCGGGAAAGCTCAACTCAACGGTTTTTTCCTCGCCAGCACTGACGCCAGTCAAGGCGGCCTCGAGATCCGGGAAGCTCTTCAAGGCGCCGAGGGTCGGCGCAAGCTCATGCCGACCGGACTCGGGGACTTGCTGGCCGTCCACCTCGGCGACATAGGAAACGCGTACCCGATCACCTTCGGCGGCTGCACGGCCAGCGTCCTGCCAGGTCCGCCGTTGCTCGCGGAGGGTATTGATCATGTCGTCGACGTCGCTGGCGCCGACCTCGGCCTGCGGCCGCTCGATTTCGATCTCGGACACATCGATGCTCGGCAGCTCCGGGAAGACTTCCAGCTCCGCGACGAACTCGAAAGCCCCTTCAGCCGCGCCGGGGGTAGGCTCCAGGCGCGTTACACCCGCAACCCGGATCTGCTGCTCGCCGATCGCTTGCTGCAGGCTGGACTGCATCAGCTGGCCAAGCACTTCTTCCCTGACCTGTTTGCCGTAGCGCTGGCGAATCACGTTCATTGGCACCTTGCCGGGGCGAAAGCCCTTCAGGCGAACCTGGCGGCTCAGCTCCACCAGTCGGCCGGAGACTTCGGTGTCGATGGCGTCGGCGGGCAGCTGGACGGTCATGCGCCGCTCCAGATCCCCAGTCTTTTCAACGGATACCTGCATGGTGTGTCAATACTGATGAGAGTGGTTTTGGGAACACGCGACCCCGACGCTGGCCGGAGCCGGGCACGGCTGGAAATGGTGGGCCGTCAGGGACTCGAACCCCGAACCTACTGATTAAGAGTCAGCTGCTCTACCATTGAGCTAACGGCCCGATCTGCTTGAAAGATGGGGTGAGCGACGGGACTTGAACCCGCGACCGCTGGAGCCACAATCCAGTGCTCTACCAACTGAGCTACGCCCACCATTACAACTTGTCTATCCCGCCGCGGCCGCGGGCATCTCCTAATTGTACCTCAGTTCCGCAGCATGGCGCGCCCGGCAGGACTCGAACCTGCAACCGCCGGCTTAGAAGGCCGATGCTCTATCCGGTTGAGCTACAGGCGCCTCGGTACGCTGTGATTCTGGTCGGGGTGACAGGATTTGAACCTGTGACCTACTGCTCCCAAAGCAGTTGCGCTACCAGGCTGCGCTACACCCCGTATCTCAGCCGGCCAATGGTAAAGACTCAAGACCCGGAGGTCAATGGATAAGGCGGGGCTTTTTGCTCTGGACTGCGCCCGGAAGGATGGCTGCGCGCCTGCGGCGCTTGTCCTTCGGACTGAAGCGCTGGTGCGCTTCAGCGAGCTCGCACCCTGCGGGCGCTCGGTTCGAACCTGGGAGAACCGAACGTGGCCCTTCCGGGCGCGCCACCTGAAATAAAAAACCCCGCGCTAGGCGGGGCTTTTTGCTCTGGACTGCGCCCGGAAGGATGGCTGCGCGCCTGCGGCGCTTGTCCTTCGGACTGAAGCGCTGGCGCGCTTCAGCGAGCTCGCACCCTGCGGGCGCTCGGTTCGAACCTGGGAGAACCGAACGTGGCCCTTCCGGGCGCACCACCTGAAACAAAAAACCCCGCGCTAGGCGGGGCTTTTTATTTCAGGTGGCGCGCCCGGAAGGATTCGAACCTCCGACCGCCTGGTTCGTAGCCAGGTACTCTATCCAGCTGAGCTACGGGCGCTTTGAACTGCAAGCCGCGCATTATCATCATCCACGCGATGGCTGTCAATACCTCCCCGACCCGTTCCGCAGTGCATCACCCGCAGTGCATGGCGGGATCCCAGGCATTAACCTGGCCGTTGCGAGCACTTTGGGCTAGGCTGTTGCATCACGCCATCGGACCCGGGCCGCAGTGATGAACGGTGCCTTCGAGCTCAGCAGCAAGCGGTGGCTTCTTGACCGCTAGCGCCAGACCCAAGCGCCTGCGCCTGGGTCGGGCCTGGTGTGAGGCGATCGAACTGGCTGACGGTCGGCGTCTGATTTTGCGCCCGATGCAGGCCAGCGATGCGGAAACCCTGCGCACCAGCTTTGCCCGGCTGACGCCCGAAGAGATTCGGATGCGCTTTCAGCATCCGCTCAAGGAGTTGACACCCGGCTATGCCAAGCGCCTGGCGACTCTGGATCCGCGTCGCGAGTTTGCGCTGGTTCTGGTCGAAGCCAAACCGCCGGAACAAGCTCTGATCGGTGCGGTGGCCCGCGCCTCCATTGATCGCGACGGCCGCGAGGCTGAATTTGCGATCATCGTCGGCGCGGAGATCGCCGGCCAGGGCCTGGGCAGCTTGCTGCTCGGCAAGCTGCTCGAATGGGCGCGCAAGAAGGGGCTGTCTGCGCTGTATGGGCTGGTGCTGCGAAACAATCGGCCGATGCGGGAGCTGGCGGCCAAACTGGGCTTCAGCGAGCGCGAATTCGAAGACGACGAGGACCTGATCGTCGTCCGTCGGGCACTGAAACCGCCGCCCGCGCAGGGCAGTTGTTGACCCGATATGCAAGTGGGCAGGCCGTGTTGATGCCCGGTCGACACGGCCGGGACCTGCGAGCGACAGCATTGTCGGCCAGGCGCCGCCAATGCCCTGCAACGATTACCGTTGGTTCTTCGTTGCCAGGTCAGTAAGCGGCGCCTTCTTAACGCGGCAGGACGAAGCCGCGGGACTGGGCGACCAGGCGCAGCTCCGCCAGTGCCACTTCTTCGATCCGCAGCTCTTCGAGCAGGTCGACACGCTCCTCCCGGAGCGCCAGGATTGCCTCCCTATCCGGAACTTCAGCGCGTTCCTGGCGGCGGATATCGCGATTGAGCTCGTTGAGTCTGGAGTTGAGGCCGCTGACGCGGCTCATCACGCCGTGCAATGACAACCCCAGATCGTGGCCTTCGACAAAGGCCGGCTCAAGGTCGGCTGGGCAGCTGCGCTGATAGCGATGACCATCGAGACCAAAGCGAAAGCCATTGTCGAGCGTGCAGAAAAAACCGAGACCGTATTCGAAGCCCGCGTACCAGGCACTGGTATCAGCCGGATAGCCGGCATCGTTGCAATTCCTGGCGCGCGTGGCAAGAAAGTCTGCGTTGCGGCCAGCGCGCGCATCCTGCTCACCGATTCGATACCAATCGGCGACCATGCAGTCCTCGGCGCTCATCGTGGCACAGCCGGAACCGACCACCGCCAGCGCCATCACCAGCGCGGCTCGGATCCCCTTCGACAACTTCTGCATTCCCGTCAATCTCCCTGATTGCATTGCGTCAGACGGCATTCAAACAACAGCCGACAATTTCATTCCCTGTCGCCGGCTGAGAATCCAGCCAGGTCAAGAATGAAAGCATACTCCATGGCCACCAGACCCAGGCGCTGAAAGCGGCCGGACGCACCGGCATGTCCAGCCGCCATGCTGGTGCTCAGCAACAGCGGGTTGGTGTCGGTCCGGCTCGCACGCAGGCGAGCCACCCACTTGGCCGGCTCCCAGTATGGAACCTGCGAATCCCATAGCGCGGCCGTCACCAGCAGCGCCGGGTAATCCTGGGCGGCGACATTGTCGTACGGCGAGTACGACAGCAGGTAATCGTAATGCACCTGATCGGCGGGATTGCCCCACTCGTCAAACTCATTGCTGACCAGCGGAATCGACTCATCCAGCATGGAGGTCAGCACATCGACGAAGGGCACATGCGCAACCATGCCGCGATAAAGCGACGGCGCCATGTTGGCGACGGCGGCGATCAACAGGCCGCCGGCGCTGGCGCCCGCAGCGAACACGCGGTCACTGTCGGCCCATCCGTCGGCAACCAGATGACGGGTGACATCAATGAAGTCGTAAAAGCTGTTGCGCTTGTTCAGCAGCCTGCCCTGCTCATACCAGGCGCGACCCATTTCCTGGCCGCCGCGGACATGTGCGATCGCGAATACGAAACCGCGATCGACCAGGCTCAGGCGGGCGCTGGCAAACATCGGGTCGATGTTGATGCCGTAGGCACCATGGCCGAACAGGTACAGCGGCGCGCTGCCATCGCGGGCCGTGTCGCGGTGATATAGCAGCGAGACCGGTATGCGCGCGCCGTCACGGGCCGTTACCCAGACCCGCGCCGTCCGATAGTTTGCGCTGGAAAAACCGCCGCCGACCGTCTCCTGATCCAGCCGCTCATGCTCGCCGCTGACCACATCCATCGCCCAGGTCTGGGTCGGCGTGGTCATCGAGCTGTAGTGATAGCGCAGGCGGGTGCTGGTCTGATCAAGCTGAACCCCCAGCCACACGGCGTGGGCCGGTTCCTCGAACGTCAGCCAGTCTTCGCTGCCATCATGCCAGCGATGAACTCGGATCCGGGGCAGCCCGCCGCTCCGCTCGGCGACGGCGAGAAACTCCCCGGTTGTCGCAAACGCCTCAATGTGAACCGTATCGGACGCAGGAATGATGTCCACCCAGGCACTGCGGTCGGCGTGGCGATCAAGGTCCACGCTGACAATCCGGAAATCCGGCGCCTCGAAGTTGGTCCGGACAATCCAGCGATCAGCGAGATGATCAACCTGATAGACATGCCCGCGCTCGCGCGGCAGGAACACGACCCAGTCGCCCGCCGGCTGGGCGGCGGGCAGCGTCCGCACTTCCCTGGCCGCGGTCGAACTCAGCGTCAACAGCAGCCAGTCGTTCGATCGGCTGCGCGAAACAAAGCTGTAGTAGGCCGCATCGTCTTCCTGGTAAATCAGTACCGGCGCGGCGTCGAGGTTGGCGGTATCGAGCCGCCACAGCTGCCAAGATCGCAGGGTCTCTGGCGCGTTGGCGACGTAGAACAAGTGCCGGTCGTCACCGGCCCAGGCCAGGCTGGAGACGCCTTCAATGCCGGTATCAAGAATCTCGCCGCTGTCCAGGTCCTTGATCCGGATTCGATACTGGAATCGGCCGACGGTATCCTCCAGCCAGGCCAGGCGGCGTCCGCCAGGGCTGACATCCTGGCCTCCGATCCGGTAATAGGCGTGCGCGCGAGCTTTCTCGTTGAGATCAAGCATCAACTGCTCAGGCGCATCGAGATCGTGCTGGCGGCGGGCAATAATCGGATACTCGAGGCCGGGCTCAAAGCGCTGGTAATACCAGTAGCCGCGATCGAAGTACGGTACGCTGCGCTGATCTTCGCCGACCCGGGCACGCATTTCCGCCTGCAGCTGCAGGCGGAGCGGTTCCAATGGCGCCATGTGTCGATCCTGGTACGCGTTCTCCGCCTCCAGATAGGCCAGCACATCCCGGTCGCTGCGACTGTCGTCGCGCAGCCAGTACCAAGGATCATCCCGATTTCCCCAGGGCGCCGGAACCACCTGTGGACGCTGCTCGGCCAGGGGACCGACGTGCTCGGAGCCCGCAGACGCCCCGGACGTCGTCCGCGTCGCTTCGTCATCCGAAGGAGGCTGGCAGCCGGCCATCGCCAGGCCACCCATCAGCACAAGCAGCGGCCCTCGCCGGCGTCGGGCCGGCGGTCGCGGCGAAGCGGGCATGACAGCCCGCATCGTCAGCTCAGCCCGCTCCCGATCATCGGTCGGCTGCATGACCCGTCCACAGAACCGCCAGCAGTTGGTCATGAAAGGCATCCGGATCACGGCCGTCGAACAGGCCCAGGCGTCGGGCCCGGTCGAAGAAGCCGGGCGCCGGCCTGCCGCTGCCCGTTCGACTGATCGCCAGCGCGGCACGCGGCGCTCTGCCTTGCCCGACATCCCGCTTGAGCAGAATCTCCAGCAGCCGCGTGGTCTTGTGGATGCGCAGGGGCGGCTCGATGGCCAGCGCATCGGCGAGCTGAAGGTAGGTCACAGTGCGGCGCTGGCCGCAAGCCTGGTCGAGCACAGCAGCCATCCGCTCCAGCAAGCGCTCACGCTGATCGGGGGACAACGATGTCGTCACCGGAGCGCCAGGGCGAAAGTCAGGCACCGTTCAAGCTCGAAGGCGGCCGGTGTTTTCACTGGTTCCGGGGCTTGCCGGCTGGTCCGAAAGAATCCTCAAGCCTCGCCAAGGCCGCAGTTGTTCTTTTCGAAGACACGATCGGCCCGGTAACTGGAGCGCACCAAGGGGCCGGAGACGACTTCCAGGAAGCCCTTGCCCAGCCCGATGTCTCGCAGCTCGCGGAATTCATCGGGAGTGACGAACCGCTCGACCGGCAGATGGTTGACTGTCGGACGCAGGTACTGGCCAAAGGTCACGATGTCGACCCCGATGGCGCGCAGCTCATCCATGGTTTCGACCAGCTCGGCCAGCGTTTCCCCCAGACCGACCATCAGGCTGGTCTTGGTCAGCAGATCGGGGCGATGGCGTTTGGCATGAGCCAGCACGCTCAAGGTCTGATCATAGCCAGCGCGCGGATCACGCACCGGGTGGGTCAGGCGCCGCACTGTCTCCACGTTCTGGGCAAATACCTCCAGGCCAGCATCAACCACGGTCTCGACGGCATCGCGTCGACCCTGGAAATCCGGCGTCAGCGCCTCGACCGCAGTCTGCGGGTTCACCCGCTTGATCTCGCGAATGCAGGCGGCGTAGTGGCCGGCGCCGCCGTCGGCGAGATCGTCGCGGTCGACAGAGGTCAGCACCACATATTTCAGGTCCATCAGACGCACGGACTCAGCGGCATTGCGCGGCTCCTCCGGGTCCAGCCAGCCGCGCGGATTGCCGGTATCGACCGAACAGAACCGGCAGGCACGGGTGCAGACATCACCCATCAGCATGATCGTGGCCACGCCGTTCGACCAGCATTCGCCGATGTTCGGGCACTTCGACTCCTGGCAGACAGTGGCCAGCCGATGGGTCTGGACATTGCGGCGCACGGCCTCATACTTGGCCCCGGTCGGCAGGCGCGCGCGCAGCCAATCCGGCTTGCGACCGACGGTAATCGGCACCGCATTGGCCTGCGTCTTGATCCCGTCTCGGATAGCGGTAAAGCCCTGCGGCTTGACAAACTTGTCGCCACTCTTGACGGTCAGGGGGATGCGGACAGGCTCGGACATGCGGGCTGGACTCTGGATTGGAACGCGGCAGCGTCACATTATCCCACGGCCATCAAATCGCCGCCAACGCGCTCGCGGCGGCTGACATAGCGATACTCCTGCCGCTGCCACCAGCTGAGCTGGGGCCCAGGCTGCTGGCCAGTGCCTGAGCCCCGCCCGATCGCCGCCACCGTCGACGAGCCGCCGACGCCGGCGGGCGCGTCCAGGGCCAGCCGCGCAGAGCGGCTCAATTCCGCCAGTGTCAGGGTGGTCATGTGCGGTACCCGGCGCCGTAGCCGGCAGCTGACGCTGCCCCCTCCGGCAACAAGGTGAACACCAGCCGCAGTGGGCCGCCGGCCCGGGCCGCATCAAAGGGGTAGCAGGTGACCAGGGTCAGGCGCGGGCCGGGCAGATCGGCATCCAGCACCTCGAAGCGGCTGTCGACGACCGTTCGCTCCAGAATTTGCCAGCGGCTGGCATGACCGTCCAGGCCTTCGATCTCCACGATCATGCCTGGCTCGACCTCCGCCAGAAACCTGAAATGGGTATCGCGGTGGGCCGCCATCAGCCAGTGTCCGGCTGAGCCGACGCTCAATCCCGGCCCCCAGGCCAGCACCGGGGTGTCGATGCCATCCAGGACCAGACGTGCCACGCCCAGTTCGGGAACCCGCAGTCGCGCCACCGGATGGCTGACTGCCCCCGGCCAGGGCCGGGTCGGCTCGGCCGATTGCAGCGAACGCTGCCAGGCACGTTCCAGCAGCCACTGGCCCAGCCAGGCCTTGCCTTGAACCAGGCCCGCCTGGCCCAGCTGCCAGCCGGCAACCGCCAACAGCGACGAGAGCAGCACAGCCCGGATCATGACGGCTCTCCGTCTTCATCGCGCTGAATGCGCTTCTGACCCAGCAACAGCGCGACCAGCAGCAGTGCCAGCAGCCCGCGAATCAGACTGAACTCCGAGCCCGCGTCAGTCGCCGGCCACGACCAGCCTGGCGAACGCGCCGCTGCCGCGGCCATGCTTCGGCCGTGCGGCCACTGGCCCGGCACGGCCTCGCGAGCCAGTCCCTCGTCGCGGCGACGCACCGGCGTCCGATCCACCGCCACCAGGCTGGTCCAGGGGCTGAGCAGCTGATACTCCAGCGCCAGCGCCAGGCCTTGCTCACGCAGCCAGTCGGCGTCGCTGCGCTGGCGTCGATCGGCCTGCATGCCGGCCAGGGCCTGGCGAGCCCAGTGCGCGGCAATGCCTTCGCCCTCCTGGAAGGCGCTCAAAGGCACCACCTGCTGCCAGATCTCAGCACCGTTGCGACCATGAACCAGCAACTCGCCTTCCAGCCGATCGGCCCTGACCGCGACGATCAGCGGCTGGCCCAGGTACAGGTCCGGCACCTGCTCCGGCCAGGACTGCACCGCGCTGGGCCAGTGCAGCTCGATATCGGTCAGCGCCGGTTGAGTCAGTTCGGCAATCAGCTCGCTCATGCGCGGAAACACCTGCCCGGTATCGCCGATCAGGGTCAGGCTGCCTCGCCCCAAGCGTGCCGCATGGCGCAGAAACTGGCTGTTGACGCCATGGCCAATACCGACTGTGAACAGACGCGCCTCGCCGATCTCTTCGGCGATCTGATCCAGCACTTCCGCTTCGTTGCCGATGATGCCGTCGGTGACGAACACCACCTGGCGCAGATAGCCATCAGGGACCGGATCCCGCATCGCCAGCCGCAGCGACGGCCCCATCACGGTGCCGCCGCCGGCTCGAAGGCCATCGACGAAGCGACGCGCCTCGGCAACACGGGCGTTGCTGGCGGCCACTGACGCAGGATGCAGGGCGCGCGTCTGGTGGTTGAACTCGATCAGATTGAAGCGATCGCCTCCGCCCAGACTGTCCAGCGCCTGGTGCATGGCGGCCCGCGCCTGTTCCATCGGCTCGCCGCTCATCGAGCCGGAGGTGTCGAGGATCAGGATCAGCTCGCGCGGCACCCGCTGGGTGCTGCGGCGCTGCGGCGGTATCAGCATCAGCAGGGCATGATCCTGCCCGCCCAGCCGCTGACGGAAAGCCGCCAGCTGAACCTGCTCCGGCCGCGCCGGTCGCCAGCTGAGTTCGAAGTCACGACCGTCGCCGGCCGGCTCCTCGTCCAGACTGACCTGCCAGCTGCCATCGCGATAGACGCTGCTGATGGCGTGAAAGCTGGATTCCAGCGCCGCCAGCTCCACGCCAGCGGTCAGGCTCAGGTCGAGGCTGAAACGCCTCGGCTGCGCCCCGGCACGGGCATCCGGCCAGCGCTGCTGGTCACCGGCGACCAGGGTGTCGGTGCGATCACCTCCTGCCCCGGGCCCAGCAGGCATCAGCGCATTCGGAAAGCGCAGGCTGTAGCGACCATGGGCATGATCCACGATCAATCGGAAGCCGACTCTGACCTCGACTGTCTCCCCCGGCGCGATGTTGGCCAGCGTGGTGGAGAACAGTTGACCACCGTGCTGTTCGACCAGGCCGGCGCGACGGCCGCTGTCCCGGGCCTCGCGATAGCTGGCCGCGGCCTGGCTTCGCTCCTGAATCTCACCCTCGATCAGGCGGTCGCCAATCCGGATCAGCAGACTTTCCACCGCACTGCCGTCGGGCAGCGGAAAGACGTAGCGTCCCTCGGCCCATTGGCCGCCGCGATTGACGAAACGCTGGCTGACCGTGGCATAGGCGAGCGGCCCGACCACGTCGATCTCGACGGCAGTATCCAGCAGCAGGGCAGCCACCGGTGCCGGATCACTCTCGAGCTGCAGCCACAGGGCGCTGGCGGACTGCGCCTGCGCGACCGGGCCAAGCAGGCTGCTCAGCAGGACCAGGCCCGCGCCGATTACCCATCTTGAATGTATTGCGTTCATCGAATCGCTCCGTCGTTGAAGTGCGGCGGGCCGGACTGCCCACCTTCTGCACCATTGCAACAGGCGCCGCTGGCGGACCCGGGGAGCGGATCGGGCCATTCGATGATCAAATATGGCAAAAACATGGCAAGCCGCGCCCTGACCTTGTTCAATCCGGCCCACGCCCCGACAATCAGGACATGAGTCAACGCCGCATCGCCATCGTCGAGGACGAGACCCCGATCAGGGACAACTACTGCGAAGCCCTTGCGCGCCAGGGCTTCCGCACCGCCGGCTATGCCAGTCGCGCCGAGGCCGAAGACGCCTTCGCGCTGGCGCTGCCCGACCTGGTCATCATTGACATCGGCCTGGGTGACGAGGCCGAAGGGGGATTTGAGCTGTGCCGACGGTTGCGGGCCCGCTCGGCCGAGCTGCCGATCATTTTTCTGACTGCCCGGGACAGCGATCTGGATGCGGTTTCCGGATTGCGTCTGGGTGCGGACGACTATCTGACCAAGGACATCAGCCTGTTCCAGCTACTGGCCCGAATCCACGCGCTGTTTCGTCGCCTCGATGCGTTGCGCGCCGGATCGGCTGCACGCAGCCTCCATCACGGCGAGCTGGCCCTTGAGCCGGAAGCCCTGCGCGCCAGCTGGCGCGGGCAGACTGTGGCTCTGACCGTCACCGAGTTCTGGATGGTGCATGCCCTGGCCCGGCACCCAGGCCATGTCCGTAGCCGCGACCAGCTGATGCAGGCCGCCGACCTGGTCGTCGACGACAGCACCATTACCTCGCACATCAAGCGCATCCGGCAAAAGTTCCTCGCCCTCGACCCGGCCTTCGCCGGGCTGGAAACGGTACACGGCGCGGGCTATCGCTGGCGGCCATGACGCTGCGCCGCCAGCTGTTCCTGATCGGCCTGATTCTGGCGGTCCTGCCGCTTGGCGCCTGGCAGTTTGCCCGGGAAGTCGAACAGACCCTGCGCGCCGGCCATGCTGAAGGCCTGATCGAACCGGCGCGGCTGGCGGCCTCCTTGCTCGCCGAACACCCGGATCTGGACTGGCCGCTGGTGCCCGGAGACGTGCTGTTCGTTCATCGCGGCGACCAGCCCTTGCTCATCGACGGCTACGCCGACGACTGGCTGCCCTGGCAGGAGCAGGCCCAGGTCCAGTTTTCCGATGACCAGCTGCTGCGGGTCGAGTTGCTCGCGCTGAACAATCGCGATGGCCTGCACCTGCTGATCAGCACCCGCAACCCGCACCAGGTTTATGGCGATCCGGCGCAAGGCGCTGGCGATCACGTGCTGCTGGAGGCCGTGCGGGCGGACGGCCTGCGCGCCCGCTTGCGCCTGGCGCCGCTCGCTCCAGGTTGGATCGAGACCCGTGGCGACAACCCGGAAGGCTGGCCGCGCGTCCAGGGCTACTGGCAGTCGCGCGGCGACGGCTGGACGCTGGAACTGCATTGGCCGGACCGGCTACCGCCCAGTGAACTGCGCCTGCGGGTTCGCGACACCGACCCGGGCCGGATCGGCCAGTTCGTCCGCCAGATCGCACTCGACGCGACCCTGGTTCAACGCCAGAACCGGCTCGATCAGGCTTTGGCGGCGGTCACGCCGCCCGGCAGCCGGGCCTGGGTCGTGCTGCCGAGTGGCTGGGTGCTCGGCCACGCTGATCGCCGCGGCCAGCCGCTTCCCTCGCAGCAGCGGGCCCGCGCCTCCTGGCTGGACACGCTGCTGTTCGAAGGCTTGCTGAGCGGTCGGCTGGCCGTTGGTCAGCAGCGCAGCGAGCGCACGGCGCGCCTGGTCGGCGACGATATCGAGACGGCAACTGAGGCCGCGACCTGGAGCAGCCGGCAGCAGGACCCCGGTATCGACCTGTCTGTAGCGGTACCGCTGCTCAGTGACAGCGGGCTGCAAGCCCGATTGGTCATCAGCCGCGACGCGGATGCGCTGCTGCTGGCCTCGAATCGCGCCGCGCTGCGGCTGCTCGGCATCGGCCTTGTCGGCCTGTTGCTCACTGCCGCGCTGCTGCTGGGCTTCGCCACCTTGCTGTCGGAACGGATTCGGCGTCTGCGCGATGCCGCCGAACGCGCCGTTGACGCCGGCGGCCAGGTCCGGGCGGCCTTGCCTGCGCCCCGCGCGCGCGACGAAATCGGCGACCTCGGTCGCAGCATCAGCCAGCTGTTGACCCGGCTGAAGGCGCACCAGGACTACCTGCGCACCCTGGCCGACAAGCTCGCCCATGAACTGCGCACCCCGCTGGCGATGATTCGCTCCTCGCTGGACAATCTGGCCGAGGCCAGCGATCCGGCTGATATCGCCCGCTATCGCGAGCGCGCCGATGCCGGCTGCGACCGTCTGAATCGAATCTTCCAGGCCATGAGCCAGGCCGCACGAATTGAAGAAAGCATCCGCGCCGAAGCAGCCGAGGTGTTCGATCTGGGCAGGCTGCTCGACGACTACTTTTCGGCCTGTCAGGCCACCTATCCCGAGCGACGGTTCACGCTGTCGTCCAGCGCGCGCCCGCCCGCCCTGCTGCTGGGCTCGCCTGAGCTGTTCGCCCAGCTGCTCGACAAGCTGGTCGACAACGCCGTCAGTTTTTCCCCCGCAGGCGGCTTGATCGCCTGTTCGCTGAAGGACCGGGGAGACCAGCTGCTGCTGGCGCTGGACAACGAGGGCAGCGCGCTGCCGGCAGCAGCAGAGCGCCTGTTTGAATCAATGGTGTCGGATCGGCCCAGACAGTCAGGCCGGGTTCATCTCGGCCTGGGTCTCTACATCGCCAGGTTGATCAGCGACTACCACGGCGCCCGGATTCGGGCGCGCGACGGCAAGCTCGGTTTCTGCGTGGAGATCGAGCTGCCGCGCGCTTCGGCAGCTGGCGTCGGCCGCTGAGTCCCGGCCGCCGAAGGCCATTCGGCCCAACAGAGACTGTCCGGCAACGCGGCCGGACAGTCTCTGCTGGCGATCAATCCGGGGAGATACCGTCCGGGACCGGTTCAAAGCGGTCACGGAACACAGGATCCGGCACCCGCCCCAGTCCCGTCAGTTCGACCTCGGCCAGCTGGCCGTTGCCGGCCATCACCCACAGGCTGGCCGCATAGTCCGCGACGGCCTCGGGTTGAAAGCGCAAGCCCAGGCTACAGCTTGCTCCCGGAGCCAGCTCGGCAGGGAACTGGCAGTCGCCGCCACTGAGTGTGAAAGCGCCCTGACCATCGACCAGCGGCTGCGGCAGGGTCAGAGCCAGCGCCCCGGCCCCGGCTGCGTTGGTGAGCGTCAGACTGAGATCAGCCGAGCTACCCGGCGGCACGTCGCCAAAGTCCAGAACGGCGGCGGAAAGACTCAGCTCGGCCGGCGCTACTGCCGCCACCAGCTCGAGGCCCACGGGCACCGCCAGCAAGGACCGGAGCGGGTCGGTGCTGGCCACGCACAGCTCGGCCTCGTGGCGACCCGCCTCCAGCCCATCGCTGTCGATCAGCAAACGGGCCACACGCAACTCGCCGGAAGGCGTTTCACCGGCTGGATCCATCACACTGATCCAATCGACCTGACCGGGCTGAACGCAGATCGGCAGCGCTTGTTTGCGCAAGGTAATGCTGACGTTCGTCCAGCTCATTGTCGCCGCCTGGGCGCTGGTCCAGTCGTTGATGAAGGTGAAGCGCCAGTTACCCTGGTCGGGCGCCGCAGGATCGAACACCTCGGCATGCAGGCTTTCATAACTGCCATTGTTGGCCGACTGGTTACCGTTGAAATCCCATGGGTTGACGTTGCATCCGCCCTGGCTGCCGCTGAAACCGCCGACCCCAAAGCTCTGACCGTCCGGCGCCTGGACCAGCAGGCACATATCCGAGGCCCATGACTGGGTGCCGCTGACACCGGTCACCGTACCCTGAAAGCGAAAACCCAGCACATCGCCCCGACTCGCCAGGCCCGCGGGCAGCTCAATCACCACCGGCGAACCACCGGCGGCCGAGGAAGCGAGCTGGAAGTTCGGCAGCGGAATCTGCTCATCCAGCGCCGGGTCGTAGCCCGACATCAGGACCTGTCGGGCGCTGTCGGTATAAATTGTCCAGTCCAGGGTCAAGCCGGACGGATTGCTCAGGCCCAGTGCGGCCTCACCCGCGGCCCCGATCGGCAGGGTCAGCTCGATGTTCTCCGGAGAGACGGCGATGACCGGAGCCTCCAGGTTCACGTCGAGGGTCAGTTCACCGTCTTCGAGGATCTCGACTGCGAACGCCTCGGGCTGGAATCCTGGCGCCGAGAACTGAATCTGATAGCTGCCCACCGGCAGCCGCATCTGGTAGGCTCCGACCGCCCCCGACAGCGTGCCGAAGGTGACGCTTTCGCTCCCCTCGGCCTCGATCAGGACGCCAGCCAGCAGCTCGTCCGTGCTGCGATGGCGAATTGTGCCGGCCAGCGCGCCGCTGGGGCCGGCGCTGGGGGTCACTTCCACGCACGCGCTCATCGGCCCGCTGCAGCTGTCCTGGCCGCCGACGGCCATCACGTTGTATAGCAGCCCAAAATCGTTGCGCAAGCCGGATTCCAGGAAGCTGGTGGCTGTCGTTCGCCCGACCAGGGCCTTGCCGAAGTCACAGCCCTTGACGCTCTCACTGCGAAAAACCCAATACTCCTCGGCGTCCGCCACTGGCTCCCAGCTCAGGGCGACACTGCCGTCCAGACTGACGGCGCTGACATCGGCCGGCGCGCTCTGCGGCCGGGTACCGCAGCCACTGTCCTGTACGGGCGGGTTGTTGCAGGCCAGGCCGTGGCGGTTGAAAGCGGCAAAAATCGCGCTCATATGCGGCGTGCCGTCGGTCAAATCACCGTTGTCGTCGTCGGCGGCCAGAAAATTCAGGTAGCCGCCGGCGGCGTTGCAACCGTTGCCGGTGCCGCTGCCGGGATTGCACTGATACCAGGCGCCGACGAGGTGCGAGCCCAGGTAGGTCAGCCGCGTACCCAGCTCCAGCGCGGTATTCAGATCGAGGTTGAAGGCCGAGCCGTTGAACCCGCGCAGATCGCGATGGACCAGATCCCACAGCGCTTCGGCAATGATCGAGCCCTCACAGTGCACGCTGGTACCGCAGGGTGCATTGGCCGTGTTACCGGTTCCGACACAGCCGCCACCCGGCGAACTGATTGGCGACAGCACCCAGGCAATGTCGTGAGGCTGGCCGCTGGTCTGCCGAGCCCAATCCGACTCGCGGACGCCGGTGCACTGCAGACAGGGGTCGCCAAAGCCACCGCACTGCGCACCGGGCTGGAAATTGCGGCCGATGCAGGAGTCCACCAGCAAATTCTGGGCAAAGATATCAGCAATGCCTTCGCCAGGTCGCGAAACGCCGGGATTGCCGTCGTTGGCGTCCATTCCATGACCCCATTCATGATGGACCACGGGCATCAGTTCACCGGTGTTCGAGCAGCCATTACCGGCCCGGAAGAAATTCACCGCCGTGCCGTTCCAGGTGGCGTTGCAGGTGTTGTTCACGTTCATGTTCGCGGTCAGGCGCTGGTTCAGCCAGTTGTTGTTCGGCAGATAACCGCGCGCCTGCTCCTGAATGCGATTGAGCCCGTAGTAGGTGGTGCGGGCGGAGCGCGTATTGCCGGCCGAACTGCCGGGCGGCACCTGGCAATTGGTGCCGACACCGGTGCCCAGGTCCAGATCGCCGCTATCGGTCGACGCGTTGACGGCGCCACAGTTGTCGTTGATCCGAACATACTGGCCGGTCAGAGTGGTACTGAACGGGCCGGCTCCCGCGGCCGCGGGGACGACACCGCCGGTGGTGGCAAAGCCGACCTGGGTAGCGCCGACACGGATATCTGCATACGGCATCGGGAATCCGGCCTGCTCTACACCATCTGGCGCCGAACCGTCATTCGAGACCGGAAACTTGCCGCCTTGAACGGTGCGCTGCTGGGCGTAGTGATTGATATCCTGGAAACTCAACAGCTCACCGCTGTGGGC
Organism: Gammaproteobacteria bacterium; assembly: GCA_050485825.1. Classification (GTDB taxonomy): domain Bacteria; phylum Pseudomonadota; class Gammaproteobacteria; order Xanthomonadales; family Wenzhouxiangellaceae; genus Wenzhouxiangella. The sequence continues at coordinate 13,759 of JBJHCC010000027.1, read as the reverse complement.
GTCGACCAGCGCTTCCCAGGTCCCGATGTCGGCGTCGAAATGCGGACTGAAGACCCACACCAGGCGAAAATCAAGGCCGTCACCGATTCTGGCGACAGCGTCCTCGTTGGCCTCGTCAGCCACCGGAACGATGACCAGCCGCGGCGATTCGCGATCACGATCGGGCTGGATACCGCCCAGATGCAGCGACAGCGCCTGGCGGGCCATTTCGGCGTCCAGGCTGGGGCGGGTATCCAGATCGATGTCGGCCCAGTTGCGCTGACCCATCAGGACCAGGTTGCCGCTGTTGATGACCGCGGTGATATCGCTGTCGCGTACCGGCACACCATTGACCTGGCGGGCCAGATGAATCTGCACCAGCCGACTGCCCAGCCGACCCTCCTGATGACCGGTGTGCTGGCCAGCGGGTAGAACGCCGTGTTGAGTGATGGTGGCCTCGCCAAACTCTTCGGCAGCGAATCCCAGCTCGTCGCGGTGCGCCATCAGGAAGGCCGAAAAGGCCTGCCAAATGGCGGCCTCTCGCTCCGCCAGGCTGGAGGGCGTATCGCGACCGAGGTCGCTCCAGCCCAGCTGGTTGCCGACGCCATTGCCAGGGATCAGCGGCCGGGTGATGATCAGCGTCGCCCAGCGGCCTGAACGCAGATCAAATTGGGCCTGCTCCTGGCGGACGCCAAGGCGGTCCAGATTCGCTGTCAGATCGTTGCGAATGGGGGTTGGCAGGGCGTCGACCGGTCGCGAAACCGAACCCCACCACAAGCTGTCGTCATGGAACTCCAGCGCTCTGATCTGGCTGGAAGCGGGGGTATCAAAGGCATGTGCGAAGGAGAAAAATGCAATAAGTGAGGCGGCCGCAAGGCTGCGGCGCCAAAGCTGGTGATCGATCATCAAGTGGGGCCTTATGCTGTCCGGGGTGAAGTTCATCGCCCCGGCACTCTCCCTCGGGGCTGCCCGATGGTAGTCGATTCAGCCCGCCCGTGTGTCAAGAACCGCGCTTGACCGGTTTGCCTCGGGGCCGATGCCCGGCCTTTTGCTGAGCGCGACTGGGCTTGGCGGGCCTGGACGGCGGGCGATCGCCAGCACGGTCGGTGGAGGCACTGCCGGGGCCGGTCTTGCGCGGCTTGCGCTCGGGGCTGGCGCTCTGGACCTTGCCGCGGCGCTCTGGCTGGCTGCGTACCGGGCTGTCGCGCTCACCGGCTTCGCGCCGAGGACGCGAGGGCCGCGCCTCGCGCTCGTCGCGGCGCCCGCCCCCCGGCCCCTGATCCGGCCGAATCCGTAGCGCCTGGCCCGCCACGCGCACGCCCGCGAGGTGATCGAGTACCCCGGCATCGAGCTGGGCAGGCAGATCAACCACGCTGAAGTTGGGAAAAATCCGGACCTTGCCGACCTGGCCGTGCGCCAGCCCGGCCTCGTTGGCGATCGCCCCGACGATGTTACCGGGGCGAACACCATGAACGTGGCCGACCTCGATCCGATAGGGGGCCAGATGCTCGTCCGAGGGCCGCGATGTGCCGCGATCACCACGCTCCGGCCTGCCTCGTTCCGGCCGCCCGGCGCCCGTGCGCCCCTCGCGGCGCCGGTCCTCGCCGCGCGTGTCAGCGCGAACAGGCACCTCAGCCTGCTCGCTCAGCAGCAGGTCGTCGCCGCCTCGCAGCAGGCGGGCCAGAGCGGCCGCGATATCCAGCGGATCGACCGCGTGCTCGGCCTGAAACTCCTCCACCACCTGTCGAAAAGGGGCCAACTCCTCCTGTTCCAGCACCTGCGCGATCGCGGCCTTGAATCGCACCAGGCGCTGGGCATTGACCTCGGCCACAGACGGCAGACCCATCGGCTCGATCGGCTGGCGGGTGGCTTTCTCAATCGCCCTGAGCATGCCGCGTTCGCGCGGCGCGACGAAAAGAATCGCCTCACCGGCACGTCCGGCACGTCCAGTCCGGCCGATCCGATGCACATAGGCTTCGGTGTCGTACGGGATATCGTAGTTGACCACGTGGGTGACGCGCTCGACGTCAAGTCCACGCGCGGCCACATCGGTGGCGACCAGGATATCGACTTCGCCACTCTTGAGACGCTCCACCCACTGCTCGCGCTGCTGCTGCGGCACATCGCCATTCAGGGCAGCAGCGGCAAAGCCGCGGGCATTGAGGCGATTGGCCAGCTCCTCGGTGGCGATCCGGGTACGGGCAAACACGATCATGGCCTCAAAGGGCTCGACTTCGAGAATACGCGTCAGGGCATCCAGTTTGTGCAGGCCGCTGACCAACCAGTAGCGCTGACGAATGGTGCTGGCCGTGGTCGTGCTGGAACGGATCGTCACCTCGCGAGGATCTTTCAGATAGCGCTGCGCGATGCGCCGGATCGGCGGCGGCATGGTCGCCGAGAACAGCGCGATCTGGCAGTTTGCCGGCAAGCGCTCCAGCACCCGCTCGACATCATCAATGAAGCCCATCCGGAGCATCTCGTCGGCTTCATCCAGCACCAGCGTGCTGAGCCGTGACAGATCCAGGGTACCCCGCTCCAGGTGATCGATGACCCGACCGGGCGTTCCGACCACGACCTGCACCCCGCGGCGCAAGCCGGCCAGCTGCGGGCCGTAGGCCTGGCCGCCGTAAATCGGCAGCACGTGAAAGCCCGGCATGCGCTGAGCGTAGCGATGGAAAGCCTCGGCGACCTGAATCGCCAGCTCCCGGGTCGGCGCCAGCACCAGCACCGCCGGCGTCGGCCCGTCGGTCTGCAAGCCAGCCAGAATGGGCAGCGCAAACGCCGCGGTCTTGCCGGTGCCGGTCTGGGCCTGGCCGAGTAGATCCCGACCCTCCAGCAAGGCCGGGATGGTGGCCGCCTGAATCGGTGAAGGCTGCTCGTAGCCGAGCTCGCGCACGGTATCGAGCAGGGCCGCAGGCAAACCCAGATCGGCAAAGCTGGCCGTCTGCGCGCTGCTCACTTCAATGACCTCTTCTGGCTTGTCCGACATTCGTGCTGTCCTCCTTACTGATCGTGATGGGTGGCGCCGGCCACCGCTCCGTTTCCTGCCTCGTCGCCTTCGCCATTGTCGTCGATTCTTGCGGTGGCTTCGACGTGCACCATGATCCGCCCGATCAGTTCGTCCAGACCCTGTCGAGCCACCGCCGAGATCGCGAAGTACGGTGCCTGCCAGGCCAGTTTCTCGACGATGTCGGCCACCGTGGACGCAACGGCCTCCGGCTCCAGCTGGTCAATCTTGCTCAGCACCAGCCAGCGTTCACGCTCGGCCAGTTCTGGCGAGAAGGCCGCCAGTTCGCGCTCCAGCGCGCGCACCTGCTCGGCCGGCTCAGCACCGTCCAGAGGGGCAATATCGACCAAATGCAGCAGCAAGCGGGTACGCTGCAGGTGCTTCAGAAACTGGATACCCAGCCCCGCGCCGTCGGCTGCGCCTTCGATGACTCCTGGAATATCCGCGATCACGAAGCTGCGTCCGGCTTCCAGGCTGACGACCCCAAGGTTCGGATACAGCGTGGTGAAGGGATAGTCGGCCACTTTCGGCCGGGCCGCGGAAACCGCGCTGATCAAGGTCGATTTGCCGGCGTTCGGGAAACCCAACAGCCCGACATCGGCCAGCACCTTGAGCTCCAGATGCAAGCCGCGCTCCTCGCCGGGTGTGCCCGGAGTGGACTGACGCGGGGCACGATTGACCGAGGACTTGAAGTTGATGTTGCCGCGACCACCCTCGCCGCCGCGGGCGACCAGCATGCGCTGCCCGTGCTCGGTGATCTCGCCGATTCTTTCGTCGGTTTCTGCAGCAGTGACGATCGTGCCGAGTGGAACCCGAATGAAGATATCGTCGGCCGACTTGCCGGTGCGCTGGCGACCGGCGCCCGGTTGACCATTGCGCGCCTTGAAATGACGCATGTGGCGAAAATCGGCGAGGGTATTGAGCCCTGAATCACCTTCCAGCCAGACGCTGCCACCATCACCGCCATCACCGCCGTCCGGGCCCCCTTTGGGGATGAACTTCTCGCGTCGGAAGCTGACGCATCCCGAGCCGCCGTTGCCGGCGATCACGGTGATTTTGGCTTCGTCAACGAACTTCATGGCTCGGCATCAGATCAGCAAGGGTGCGAAGAACGGGAAGAGTAACGCAGATGCGCGCGGCGGTTGCCGGCCAACAAAAAGCCGGCCCTGGGGCCGGCTTTGGAAAACGCGGGGCGCGCTGAGCCCTATTCGACCGGCAGCACCGACACGAACTTGCGCAACGGCTTGCCGCGCTGCTCAAACACAACCTTGCCATCGGCCAGGGCGAACAGCGTGTGATCGCGCCCGACCTTGACATTGTCGCCGGCGTGGAAGCGGGTGCCGCGCTGACGAACCAGAATGTTACCCGCCAGCACCTGCTCGCCGCCATAGCGTTTCACGCCCAGGTACTTCGGATTGGAGTCGCGGCCGTTACGCGTCGAGCCGCCTGCTTTCTTGTGAGCCATGGTGTCAGCCCTCGATTCCAGTGATCTTGATTTCGGTGTAGTACTGGCGGTGGCCCATCTGCTTCATATGGTGCTTGCGGCGACGGAACTTGATGATCCGGATCTTCTCGCCGCGGCCATGATCGACCACTTCAGCCAGCACCTTGCCGCCAGCGACGGTCGGCGTACCGATGCGAACATCGTCGCCCTCGCCAACCATCAGCACCTGGTCGATCTCGACCGTGGCGCCCTTCTCGACGTCCAGCTTCTCGACGCGGACGACATCGCCTTCCGCTGCCCGGTACTGCTTGCCGCCGGTGGTGAATACCGCGTACATGTTGCTTACTCCAGAAAAGTGCTTCAGCAAAGAGCGAGGATGTTACCCGATAGATGCGGCCTAGTCAATGCGCGTCTGACTATCGATACTGGTCGTCCGTCGCACTCGAGCGAAAAGCATCCGCCCCAGGCCCGAGCGAGCGCGGACCCCGGGGCGCGACGATGCATTATTCAACAATTCTTCAGGAAATCTTCAGGCTTTCCGCGCCCCCAGCGCCCACCATCGGGCCCGGATCAGCATCAGGCTTGCCGACGCCGGTCGTTGCGCGGCAGCGCAGCAACCGCAGCGAGCCACCAGATTCGGCCGCTGCCGGCCGGCCACAGCTTCCTGGAGGGCTCGAACGCCATGACCATGAACCGCCCAGTTTTGCGCACCATCGCCGCAGTCGCGCTGGCACTGATTTCCGGCGCGGTCGGCGCGGTCGGCCCCGAACGCGGCACCCAGTCCGAAGCGGGCCAGCCGCCTGCCGACCTGCTCTGGTTTCATCCGGATGGCCATGAATCAGGTCTGATCGAAATCAAGTTCAGGGAAGGTTTGCAGATCAGGTTGCGCGACGGGCAGCCCGTCGATCTGGACGGTACGGGCCTGCGCTCGGGCGCAGCGCAAGGGCTGTTGGACCGCTACGCGGCCGGCCGTTGGGAGCGCAGCCACGCCCAGGTCAGCGAGGAATTCCTGGCCGAGCTGCAGGCTACCGGCCAGGCCCGCAGCGGGCGAGCGTTGGCTGATCTCAATCTCTGGTTCCGCCTCCACCTACCCGCCGGCATAGCCGCCCCGGAGGCCTGGCTCGACTGGACCGAGCTGGCCGAAGTCGAATCGGTCTGGTACGTGGATCGACCGACGCCGAACCCGCAGGCCGCCATTCCCAACTACCGCAGCTTCAATCCCGCCGCGTCCGAGCAACCCTGGCAGCGCTACCTGGATCCGGCACCGGACGGTATCGATCTGGGTTTTGTGCAACAGAACTATGTGCTCGTCCTGACGGGGTTCGGCACCAGGATTTGCGACATCGAATACATCATCAATCCGGATCATGATGATCTGGGCCCAGTGACCGTACTGGGGCCAATGCAGGACCCTGGCGGCTTTGGTGACGACCACGCGACCGCAGTGATGGGCCAAATCGGCGCGCGACGAAACACCTGGGGCATAGAAGGTATCGCACCAGGAACCGAAATGTACTTTGCCTCTTCAGCCGCGACCGGCACGGTCAACATCGCCAGCGCGATCACAACCGCCCTGACGGCACTGGACGCCGGCGACGTGATTCTTCTGGAGGCCCAGTCTGTTGGGCCGATGTGGACCAGCGGTCAGCTCGGGCTGGTGCCGGTAGAGTGGGTCAAGGCCACCTTTGACGCGATCGAGACCGCCACTGCCGCGGGTGTCATCGTGGTTCAGGCCGGCGCCAACGGCAGCCAGAATCTCGATGCCGCCATCTACAGCACCGGCAACAACGGCCATTACCCTTTTCTGGTTCAGAACGGGGTACGGGTTACCGATTCAGGTGCCATTATCGTCGGCGGAGGCAATTCGCCGCTGCAGCCCGTTCCGCGCTCGGCCAACAATTCCACCAACTTCGGACAGCGGCTGGACGTCCAGGGCTATGGCAATAATGTGGTCACGCTCGGCTATGGCTTCCTTTACCCCGGCGTCACCACCGTCGGTGAGTTCCCCGACATCGACATTCTGCCTCCGGACCAGGCACTCAAGAATCAGTTCCTTACCGCTGCTTTCGGTGGCACGTCCGCGGCCTCGCCGATCGTTGCCGGCGCAGCGCTGCTGATTCAAGAGTATGCCCGGAGGCTGCGCGGCACCAGCAACCCGCTTACCCCCGTCGAGATGCGTCAACTACTGATTGATACCGGCACACCACAGTCCGGCGCAGCACAGATCGGACCCCTGCCTGACCTGCGCGCTGCGAACACGGAACTGGCGGCGCAAAACCCACTTCCCGCAATCAGTTTCAATCCCGCCCCGGGCACCTATTCCAGCAACCCATTCGACGTCCGCATCAATCCACCTCCCGGAACCAGCTTCCCGGACGTGATCGTGCGCTACACCACCGACTCGACGCCGGTGACCCGGGACTCCCCTTTGCTGCTGAGTTCCAGCTTTATCCGACTACGCAACCCAACCACCATTCGAGCCCGGGCTTTCTCCCTGGACTTCACCGTAAGCCCTGAAATTGTTGGCTTTTTTTCCATTCCTCCCGGCACGCCAACGGTAGCCAACGTCACCCTGTTGCCGGAAAATCCGAACTTCAGTACATCAACATTCGTCGGTCTGAGCACCGGCACGCCAGATGCCAGCATCTATGTCACTACGGACGGTACCGATCCTTCGCCCGAGAATGGCAGCCTGGTCACTGGCGGCGCGATCGGGCCAATCACCGCGACAACGCTGGTTCGTGCTCGGGCCTTCAAGGCCAATCATCCGCCCAGCGCGATCAGCGAGCGTTTGTATAGCTTGATTCCGCCGCCACCCTCCAATACTGGCGGTCCGATCCTGGTGCCGAGCCCGGGCACCTTCTACCAGCCCGTCAATCTTCAGCTGCTGCCGCCGAACGGCTCAGACATCGTGCGCTTTACCCTGGACGGCACTGAGCCGGATCAGAACTCGCCGGTTTTCGAGCCGGCAAACGATGGACTCTTGCTTGCGGAAACGACCCTGGTCAGGGCACGCGCCTTCCGCGCCGGTGCCTCACCCAGCGCGGTCGTCGGCGGGGTCTATACCATCTCAGGCACCGTGGCGGCGCCAACCATCGCGGTCGCGGGCAGCCCGCCGCATGTGGGCGCTGCGACAGTGACCTTGAGCACCATTTCACCCGGCGCCAGCATTCGCTACACGATCAACGGCGATATTCCCCAGAGCTTTTCGCCCCTGTATACCGGACCGATCACCCTGGGCGTTGGTGGCAATGTTGTTAGGGCCCGGGCTTTCGCCGGCGCGCTGACCAGCCAGACCAGCGCTCAGATCGTGGAGGTATTCAGCGTCGACGGCGCACAGGCTGTGCAGCCCGTCGCCACGCCGTTCACCTCGGGCCTGGTCGAGCCGGCAGTGATTTCGCTGTCCACCAGCACCCAGGGCGCGACCATACGTTATGAAGTGTCAACCGGCCTGCCCATTCCCGTGACCGCGGCCAGCCCGATCTATACCGGGCCGTTCATCCTGCTGAATTCGGAGGGCGGAGCGATGACCTCCACCTTTTACCAGGTCACCGCGCGCGCCTTCAAGCCGGGGCTGAGCAGCAGCGCTCAAATGCAAAAGAGCTATCAAGTGGCGACGCCGCTGGGCACGATCAGCGCGCCGACCATTGGTACCAGCGCGCAGCCGAACTCCGCCACCGGCAAATTCGATAACCCGATCACGGTCAACCTCAGCTCGACGACCAGCCCGCCGACCACTGGAATTCGCTACTACCGAACGCTGGACGGCAGCGACCCGGTGGTACCGGACCCCCCAGGGACGGGGCCAGCCACGTTCACGCTGAGCGCTAACGCGACGGTGAAGGCCATCGCCTGGCGGGACTTTTTCGGCCCCAGCCCGGTGTCTTTGGCCAGCTTGTTCCAGTTCCAGGTCGCCCCGCCGGTGATCAGTCCCGCCGAATCCGATCACTTCGGCAGCGTTCAAGTGAGCCTGACAACCGCCACCAGCGGCGGCGGCACCAATCTGCGCTACACCCTGGATGGCAGCGAGCCGACGCCATCGTCAACGCTCTACTCCGGTCCCTTCACGCTGGGAATCGGGGAGTATGTGCTCCGAGTTCGTGGCTTCCGCAACCATTTCGATCCCAGCCCGGTCACGAGTTCGTACTTCTCGGTCGGTCCGGTTCCTGTCCTGCCCTCGATACTCAGCCAGCTCAGCCCTGTCACCGTCCAGCAGGGACAGGACATCTGGCTGCAGGTCAGCGCCGAGGGCGTGCCCGCCCCTGAGTATCAATGGTTCATCGACGGTGAAGCACTCGGCGGTGCCAACGAATCCTTCCTGCTGATCCCGGGCGCTCAATCCTTCGATGCGGGCCAGTACTCGGTGCAGGTCAGCAACTCCCAGGGCACGGTCACCAGCTCTGCGGTGTCCGTCGAGGTTCTGCCTGGGCCGGCCGACGATGTGTTCGCAGATCGATTTCAGACACCTTGAGCGCCGACCACACTGACCAAGGACTCGCCATGAAGACATCGCGTTCGTCAAGCCTCATCGCCGTTATTGTCCTGGTCGCTGCCGCCGGCAGCGCCTGGGCCGGCTTCATCAATCCGATCGGTGAGCAGATCAGCTACCAGGGCCGGCTGGACCAGGGCGGACAGGCATTCAACGGCACCGTGCCAATGGTGTTCCGGGTCTGGCCGGAGGAAAGCGGCGGCGCCAGTACGCCTTTTGAAATCGAACTGAACGTGGACGTCGCCAACGGCCTGTTCCAGGTCGAACTCGACTTCGGCAATACCTTCGGCAGCGAGGCAAAGTGGCTGGAGGTGGAAGTCAATGGCCAGGTGCTGAGTCCGCGCCAGCCGATTCGCGCCGTTCCGCTGGCGCTGCATGCCCTTAGCACCGATATTCCGCCCTTCCCGGGCTGGCGGCTGGACGGCAATGCCGGCACCAACCCGGCGACGGACTTTATCGGCACCTTGGATGATCAAGCCTTCACAATTCGCACCCGCAATGCGCAGAGCCTGCGCATCGAGCCGAGCGCTGTGCTGTCCCAAGGGCTGCCGATCACCTCAAACGTCATCGCCGGAGCCCAAGGCAACTTCGCTTGGCCGAGCGCTCGCGGCGCGACCATTGGCGGCGGCGGCACGTCCGGTCTGGATCCCGATCATCCTGGAACGAGCAGCAACCGAGTCACTGATGACTACGGGACGGTCGGCGGCGGCAGCGGTAACCAGGCCGGCAACGCCGCAGGAACGAGTTCCGACCGGCCTTTCGCCACGGTCGCGGGGGGGATTGGCAACCTCGCGACCGGAATCGCAAGCAACGTGGGAGGAGGGCAAGAGAACGGCGCAATCGGGGAGCACAGCACCGTCGCGGGCGGTTATATCAACGTCGCGATGGCGAGTTTGAGTGTTGTCAGTGGCGGCCAGATCAACAGGGCACGATCTGAGAGCTCTGCCGTTGCGGGCGGTAGCTTCAATGTGGCTGCCGGCCGCTACGCCTTTGTCTCCGGCGGCCGTAACAGCTGTGCAGGCGGCGACTACTCCTGGGCAGGAGGGCGCCAAGCCAAGGTGCGTCCAGGGACGAATCCTCCGGAAGGCGGGGCATGCTTTGGCTTGACCTATCCTGGGGGCGAGGGCGATCGAGGCACTTTCGTCTGGGCTGACTCGACTGAAGGGAATTTCGTATCCACCGGTTCCAACCAGTTCCTGGTCCGCGCCGCCGGCGGCATGGGCATCAACACCAATCAGCCAGAGGCTGACCTGCATGTCGCCGGGGACGGTGACGTTTTGCTCGAAGGTGGTTCGCCGCGAGTCAGTTTCTTTCGTCCGGGTGTTGACCCGTTTGTTTCTCAAAACCATATCGCGTTGGCGGCCAACGGCACACTTGTCACCCGCCTGGCGGGCTCAACTCGACTGACCGTCACCAACACCGGCAATATGGGCCTCGGCGTGACCGCGCCGACCTTTCAACTGCATCTGAGCCAGAACTCCGCGGCCAAGCCCACCAGCAACACCTGGACCGTCAGCTCCGATGAGCGCCTGAAGACCGATATCGAGACCCTGGACGACGCGCTCAACCGCCTGCTCGCCCTGCGCGGGGTCAGCTTTCGCTGGCGCGATCCGGCCGCGATGGGCGGCCACGATGAGCGCTATGCCGGGCTGCTGGCCCAAAACGTCGAGCAGGTCTTTCCGGAATGGGTTGGCCTCGATCCCCAGGGCTACAAGACCGTCACCGTGACCGGCTTCGAAGGCCTGGTCGCCGAAGCCCTGCGCGAGCTGCGCGCCGAGAAAGACGCCGAGATGGCCGCGATGAGATCCGAACAGGCGGACCATCTGGCCGCGCTGCAGGCCGAAGTGGCCATGCTCAAGCTCCAGTCCGACCAGCTGCGTGAACTGGCCGATCGCAATGCCGAACTGGAGCGGCGGCTGGACGCGATGGCGGCGCGGCAGCGAGACCAGCACGATCTGCGCGAGCGGCTGTCAGCGCTGGAGGCGCTGTTGCTTAGCCAAGGCGCCGCGCTCACCGACGCATCGCTCTGAGGGGCCAACGCCTGAATCGCTGCGAGGGCCTATAATTTGACCGGACATTCGCCCGAGCGAAGCGATGCCGTACAACCAGCACATCGTGCTCTGCCGACGCCCCACCGGCGCCATCACGCCGGCGGATTTTCGCCTGGACGACTGCTCGCGCCCGCGACCGACCTCCGGCGAGGCGCTGCTGGCGGTGGAGTGGCTGGCGATGGACCCCTATCTGCGCGGGCTGATCGCCGGGCGTCATCTCGAAGCGGCCCCGCAAGCCGGCGAGCGGATGCCGGGACGGGGCATCGCACGGGTCGTCGAGGCACCTGCCGACTCCCCAGTCGCGGTCGGTGATCGCGTCGTGGCCGACTGCGGCTGGGCACGCTGGATCACCCGGCCGGCCAAGGATTTGCGGCCCCTGCCCTTGCCGACCGATATCGCGCCGCAAACGGCGCTGGGCGTGCTCGGCATGCCGGGGCTGACCGCCTGGGCCGGGCTCCATCGGATCGCCGGCATCCGGTCCGGCGAAGTCGTGGCCGTCAGTTCAGCATCGGGCACGGTCGGTGCCGCCGTGATTCAGCTGGCCAGAGCCCAGGGCTGCAGCACCGTCGCGATCACCAGCGCGGCCAAGCGAGACTACGTCGCCGACGTGCTGGGCGCCGACATCGTGCTCGGCCGCGACAACCATTTGGCGAAGCGCCTGGCCTCTGGTGACATCCCCCGCTTCGATGTCGCCTTCGACAACAGCGGCGGCGAGGTGCTGGCGGCAATGCTCGGCCATCTGGCCCTGCGGGCCCGCGTCGTGCTATGCGGCATGATCAGCCAGTACCAGATGGATCAGCGCCCGCCGGGGCCGAACCTGGGCCCGTTGATCGCCGCGCGTGCCAGCCTGCAGGGCCTCGTGGTCTACGATCATTTCGACGCCCTGCCCGAATTTCTGGCCGCGGCCCTGCCGTTGTACCGGCAAGGCCGCCTGCGCTGCCAGGAAACAGTGTTCGAGGGCCTGGCCCGGGCCCCCGAAGCCCTGTGCGCGCTGCTGAGCGGGCTCAGCCACGGCCGTGTGCTGATCCGACTGGAGCCCCCTCAATGACCCATGGACCTGGGGAGCCTGCCATGAACGACCCAGACCGATCCGGTTCATCCGATCTGATCGAGCGGCTTGCGCGCCAGTACGGACCGGAAGCGGTGGTCACCCATCCGGCCGAGCTGGACTTCTACAGTCAAGACGTGTTCAGCAGCGGCCAGCCCCTGCTGGCGGTGCTGGTGCCGAAGTCCTGCGAGCAGCTTGTTGCCATGATCCCGACGCTGGCTGAAGCCGGCATCCCGATGATCGCCCGCGGCGGCGGCTTGAGCTACACCGACGCCTTTCTCGCCGACCGGCCCGGCTGCGTGCTGATCGATACCAGCGCGCTGAACCGGATCATCGAGATCAACCGCGAGGATCGCTATGTGGTCGCCGAATGCGGCGTGACCTGGGCTGCGCTGTTCGCCGCCCTGGAACCGCTGGGCCTGCGCACGCCCTACTTCGGCCCATTGTCCGGGCTGGAGGCGACCCTGGGCGGGGCGCTGTCGCAGGGCAGCGTATTCCTCGGATCCGGCGTCCACGGCAGCGTCGGCGACAGCGTGCTGGGGCTGGAGGTGGTCGGTGCCGACGGCCAGTTGCTGCAAACCGGCGCGGCAGCGGCCGGCAACAGCGCACCGTTCTTCCGTTATTTCGGGCCGGACCTGACCGGCTTGTTCATCGGCGATGCCGGCAGCCTCGGGATCAAGCTCCGGGTCAGCCTGCGGCTGCTGGAGGCAGCCGCCCACGTCGACTACCTGTCCTGGCAGTTCGAGCAAGCCGATGCGATGTTTGAAAGCATGGCCGAGCTGGCCCGAGCCGGCCTGGCCTCGGAGTGCTTCGGCTTCGACCCGCTGCTGGCCGAGATGCGGATGAAGCGCGCCTCGCTCGCCGAGGACGCCGGCACCATGACCCAGGTGGTCAAGCGCCAGGGCCTGATGTCCGGCCTGAAGCTGGCCGCGCGGGGCCGGGGCTTTCTGGATACCAGCTGCTACTCGGCCCACGCCGTGATCGAGGCCGATTCGAAGCCGGCGCTGGCCGCGCGCGTCAAGCACGCCCGATCGCTGGTCAGGCGTGGCGAAGAGATTCCGGGCTCGATCCCGCGCGCGCTCCGCGGCGCGCCCTTCGCGCCGCCCAACAGCATGCTGGGTCCCGCCGGAGAGCGCTGGCTGCCGGTGCATGGAATCGTGCCGCACAGCCGCGCCTCGGCCTGCTTTGCAGAGCTTCAGTCGGTCATCCAGGATGTGACTGCTCAGCTGGAGCAGCACCGGATCAGGATCGGTTTCCTGTATGCCACGATCGCCGCCCAGGCCACGCTGATCGAGCCGGTGTTCTACTGGCCCGACTCGCACACGGCCTATCACCGCCGCCGGGTCGACCCGCAGCATCGCGCCCGCATCGGCGAGCACGAAGACAACCCGGCCGCTCGCGAGCAGGTCGCCCGGCTGCGCCAGCGCTTCGCCGATGTGCTGCGCGCCGAGGGCGCCGTCCATTTCCAGCTCGGCAAGTTCTACAGCTACCGCGCCGGCCGCAACCCGGCCGCACTGGCCCTGCTGGACGCCGTCAAGCGCGAACTGGACCCCAGCGGCCTGTTCAATCCCGGCAGCCTGATCTAGGCCACCACTCGGCAAGACCAAAACCTTTCCTGATTACGCACATGACTCAGCCATCGGACAGAGGGCCTTGTGCTTCAGGCCTTTGAGGTGCAGCCGAAGCGCGCAGGGCCAGGCGGAAAAAGGGCCGCCGGTGTCTGAGCGGAACGCCCTGAAAG
>JBJHCC010000026.1:0-49860 GCA_050485825.1 Gammaproteobacteria bacterium | reverse complement strand
CCACTGCTCCAGCTTGAGATAGCGTCTGCCCATACCTGTGCTCCATCTTGAAAACTGATGGCGTCAGGATAGTGATCCGCAGGCCGCTGAGAAGGGTGGGAGTTCGTAGGCGCTTACGCTCGATCGGGCGAGGTGCCGATCGACCCAAGTCGCTATCGCGGTCCGGGCGACCGCGAATCGCTGCTCAGGATTCCTCGTCGATGCTCTCGTCGTCGTCGGCAGCGGCCACCCGCGCCATGCCGATCAGCTGCTCGCCATCGCCAAGCCGGATCAGGGTCACGCCCTGGGTGTTGCGACCCAGCCTGGAGATTTCCGCGACTGAAGTCCGCACCAGCGTGCCAGCGTTTGAGGTCAGCATGACATCGTCGTCGTCGCTCACCGTCAAGGCGGCGACCAGCGTTCCGTTCCGGCCGCTGGCCTGGATCGCAATCACGCCTTGCCCGCCGCGTCGGTAGCTGGGGAATTCGGACAGGGCAGTACGCTTGCCGTAGCCGTTGGCGGTCGCCAGCAGGATGTCGGCACCGTCCTCGTCGCTGACCAGCATCGACACCACGCGCTGATCGCCCTTCAGCCGAATGCCGGTTACCCCGCGAGTCTGGCGCCCCATCGGCCGCACGTCGTCTTCGTGGAAGCGAATTGCCTTGCCGCCGGAAGAGAACAGCAGGATATTGCGCTGGCCGTCGGTAAAGGCGACCTCGACCAGCTCATCGCCCTCTTCCAGCAGCACCGCCCAGATGCCGTTGCTGCGGATATTGGCAAAGTCCGACAGCGGCGTTTTCTTGACCCGGCCGGCGCGCGTAGCGAAGAACACGAACCAGTCGTCCGGGAACTCGCGGGTCGGCAGAACGGCGTTGATGCGTTCGCCATCATCCAGCGGCAGCAGATTGACCATCGGCCGCCCGCGGCTGTTGTGACCGGCCTGAGGCAGCTCATAGACCTTGGTCTTGTAGACCTTGCCGGCGCTGGTGAAGACCAGCAGGGTGTCATGCGTGTTGGTGACCCAGAAGCGCTCGACGAAATCCTCGTCCTTGGTGCGCGTGGCGCTGCGACCGCGGCCGCCGCGACGCTGGGCACGATACCGATCCAGCGGCTGATACTTGGCGTAGCCGGCGTGCGACAAGGTGACCACCACATCTTCCGGCGTGATCAGGTCTTCCATGGTCAGATTCAGATGATCGCGCACGATCTCCGAGCGGCGCGGATCGGAGAACTGCTCGCGCAAGCTGCCGAGCTCTTCGCGGATCACTTCCATCAGCGCGTCGGGCTCGGACAGAATGCGCATCAGCTCCTTGATCTGACCGAGGATCTGCTCGTATTCTTCGGCCAGCTTTTCCTGCTCCAGCCCGGTCAGCTTCTGCAGCCGCAGATCGAGAATCGCCTGGGCCTGGGCCGGCGACAGCTGATAACCCGCCTCGCTCAGGCCGTATTCCGGCAGAAGCTCTTCCGGCCGCGACAACTCGGCGCCGGCCTGGCCGAGCAGCGCCCGGACCATATCGGCATCCCAGCGCCGCCCCTGCAGGCGCTCGCGTGCATCGGCCGGCGTCGGCGAGGTCTTGATCAGTTCGATCACCTCGTCCAGGTTGGCCAGGGCCACAGTCAGGCCTTCGAGGATATGGGCGCGTTCGCGCGCCTTGCGCAGCTCGAACAGGCTGCGCCGGGTCACCACCTCGCGCCGATGGGCGAGGAAGGCCAGCAGCATCTCGCGGATATTGAGCAGCCGCGGCTGACCGTCGACCAGGGCTACCATGTTGATACCAAACACGGTCTGCAGCTGGGTCTGCTGGTAGAGATTGTTCAGCAGCACTTCCGGTACTTCACCGCGCTTGAGCTCGATGACCATGCGCATGCCGTCCTTGTCGGACTCGTCGCGCAATTCGGAGATGCCTTCCAGCTTCTTCAGCTTGACCAGCTCGGCAATCTTTTCCAGCAGCCGCGCCTTGTTGACCTGATACGGCAGTTCGGTAACCACGATCCGCACGCGACCGCTGTCGTCGTCGACCTCGACGTGCGAGC
Source organism: Gammaproteobacteria bacterium (assembly GCA_050485825.1). Lineage (GTDB taxonomy): Bacteria > Pseudomonadota > Gammaproteobacteria > Xanthomonadales > Wenzhouxiangellaceae > Wenzhouxiangella. The sequence continues at coordinate 47,847 of JBJHCC010000026.1, read as the reverse complement.
GCGCGCGCAGATAGATGCGTCCGCGGCCGGTGCGATAGGCCTGGTCGATGCCATCGGCCCCGTTGATGATCGCCGCGGTCGGAAAATCCGGGCCAGGCAAATGTTCCATCAGCTCATCGATCGACAGGTCCGCGTTATCGATCAGGGCGAGCAGTGCGCTGATGACCTCGCCCAGATTATGCGGCGGGATGTTCGTGGCCATGCCGACGGCAATGCCGGCCGCGCCGTTGATCAGCAGGTTCGGGACCTTGGTCGGCATGACGGTCGGCTCGCTCTCCGACTCGTCGTAGTTCGGCACGAAAGCGACCGTTTCCTTGTCGATATCGGCCAGGATCTCGTGCGCCAGCCGGGCCATGCGTACCTCGGTGTAGCGCATTGCCGCGGGCGAGTCGCCGTCGACCGAGCCGAAGTTGCCCTGGCCGTCGACCAGCATGTAGCGCATCGAAAACGGCTGGGCCATCCGTACGATCGTGTCGTACACGGCGGTGTCGCCATGCGGGTGATATTTACCGATGACGTCACCGACCACGCGGGCCGATTTCTTGTAGGGCTTGTTATAGTCGTTGCCCAGCTCGTGCATGGCATACAGCACGCGCCGATGGACCGGCTTGAGACCGTCGCGAACATCCGGCAGCGCCCGGCCCACAATCACGCTCATGGCGTAATCGAGGTAGGACTGCCGCATCTCGTCTTCCAGGTTGACCTGGAGCACTTCTCGTGCCAGTTCCGCCATCAGAGAACTTCCGGTTGATTCATGAAAGTTGATTCAAAGCCCTGAAAAATATCGCTTTGATATGGGAGCAGCCCGATCGGCCAAGCCCTTGATTTTCGAGCGTAACAAACGGGTAATGATACCATAGCGCCAGGCTTTCAGGCCCTTGAGAACTGGCCCCGCGCCGCCCGCCGGGCCTGTTTCATGCGGGCCCCGGATGGGTTTCCATGATGATCGCGCTGGTCCTGCTTCTGGTCGCACTGATCGCTGCGACATCGCTCGCCTGGCAGGCCCTGGCCGAGCGCGACTGGCGCCGCGAACAGCCGCTCGGATTCGAGCCGGTCGCCACCGCCAGAACGCTGATCGCGCACGCCAGCGGTGGCCACGTACAGGGCAACTATGCCAACGCCATGGAGTGCCTGGACGAGTGGCACGGGCACGGCGTCCGCTACTTCGAGTTCGACCTGCAGTGGACCCGCGACGGCCAACTGATCGGCCTGCACGACTGGGGGCCGACGCTCAGACGATGGTTTCACCTTCGCCGTCTGCCGCTGGCCTGGCGCCTGATCGGCCCACTCATGGTCTGGTCGGGCCTGCCGAGCCGGCCGTGGCAAGCCTTGCCGATGCGGGCCGGACTGACCCCGATCACACCCGAGCGTCTGGCCGTCTGGCTGGCCGCGCACCCCGACGCCTGGCTGGTCACCGACATCAAGCGGGACAATGCGCGCGCCCTGAATCGGCTGGCCGAGGTGCTGGGCGACCTCAAAGCTCGCGTGCTGGCGCAGACCTTCTCGCTGGAGGAGGTTCGGCTGGCTCGGGCGCTGGGCTACGGTGAGGTTGCCTGGGCCAACTATGTACCCGATCTGCCGCTGGCCCGACTGCCCGCCCATCTGCAAGGGGCGGCGATCGACCGAGTGGTGCTGGACGCCGCCAAACTGAACCAGGCTGACAGCGCATCAGCCCTGGCCGCGTTGAAAGCCCGCGGCCTGTCGCTGTGGGTGTTCACCATCAATACGACCGAGCAGTTGAACGCCCTGCCCGAGGCGATCGATGGCGTGATCACCGACCGGCTGCTGCCAGCGCCGCGGACAGCGTCTCCAGCAGGCCCTCCCGCAGATCGGCCCAGTCGCGGCGCCCGAGCAGCGCCTGATTGATTTCCAATTCGACAGTCACCAGCCGCTCCGGCCCGTACCGGCGTCGATGCTGTTGGCCAAGACCGTTCGAGCTGCCGCGATAGGGATCGTTCATTCGCACTCGCAGTGCCGGCAGCCGCTCGCGCAGCCGGCGGGCCAGGCCGCGGCAGAACGCGCGTTCCGGCACCCGCGACGGGTCATACAACAGCCCGATGTCGGTTCGCCTCAGCCGGCCATCCAGCACCGGGGTGAAGCTATGGCAGGCGATGTGCAGGGTCTGGCCCGGATGACGCTCGATCGCGGCCCGATAAGCCTGCCAGTGCGGCCGCCAGTAGCGCTCGATCAGCTGCGCTTTCTGCGCGGGCTTGAGATCGCGACTGAACTCGCTGAAATGTCGGGGGTGGCCCATGGACCGATTGAGATCGACCAGCAACCGCGTCACCCGGCCGGCCAGGCGCGGCGCATCCACGCGCTCGGCCAGCGCTCTTGAAAACAAGGCAGTGCCCGGGTCCCAGGCGCGGTGGGTTTCGAGCACGGCCTCGCGGCCGGCGAACAACGGTCGCCACAGCTCAGGCACTGCCCGGCTGGCGTGTTCGGCGCTGATCAGGACTGAAACAGTCGATTGTCGACCAGGCATGCGGCCAGCTCGGCATAGCAATCCAGAATAGCCGCGCGCTCGGGGGCCTGGCCGGGCGCCAGGGCCAGGCGCGCCATGATCGCCTCGGCCAGGCTGCCGCGGCTGACCATGCGATCGAGAATCGCAGCCGCTGTCGGGCTGATATCCAGATCAAGCGCCAGCAGCCGGCGCCAGGCCCCACCCGCACTCACAGGCCCGGGCAAGCCGAACAGCTTCAAGAAGGCAGGGTCATCGACCCGTGCCCGGCTGCCCTGCTCGGCACAGGCTGAATGCAACTCGGCCAGATGCTCGGTGGCCAGCGCCTGCTGCGCCGCAAAGGGCGCAAAGCGCTCCTCGTAAAAGGCGCGGACCAGCGCCACGGTCAGCTCGGCAATGGCCAGGTCGGCCGCCGGGCACTCCTGCAGATCAAGGGTCCGGATCTCGATCGTCTGGCGCTCGAAGCGGGCGATGGCACCGCGGGAGTTGAGCCAGTCGTCGGCCAGCACGCCGTCGGGATCATGCGGCGCGATCGCGCGATACATCGGTGCCAGGATGACAGCGTGGTAGTCATCGATACCGTCAACGGGTTCCGGGATCACCAGCCCGCTGATCTCCGGAATGCGGCGCTGATTGTCGCGGTAATAGCGCAGCCGATTATCCAGCCAGCCGGCGGCGCGCCCCTGCTCCAGCGGCGAGGCCGCCGCCAGCGCCGGCAGCAGCGGCAGCACCACGCGGATCGCGGCGTGCAGACGCCGAAACTCGGCGTCGTCGAAGAACGGCAGATTGATGTGCATCGACTGCAGATTCGACCAGCCGTGGCCACGGCAGCCGAAGATGCGGTCATAGGCCGCGTAGATGTCGTTCTGGCCGTAGGGCCATAGCCGGGTCTCGCGCTCGGGATCGAACAGCGGATGCATGGCCGTGGGCAGCAGGCGGGCATCGTGCGCCGCAAGCTCCCGCTGAATGCGGCGCAGGTCAGCGTGGAAGGTGTCGGCCAGGCCGGCCAGAGCGCTCGCCGGACCATTGGTCTTGAGCTCGATCACGTGCTGAACCAGCTCATTCGACCAGGCCAGCGCGCCATGGCCGATCTCGTTGACCACCGCGCCTTCGGCGTCCAGCAGCAGCCGATCAGCCAGCGGCCGGACCACCAGATCGGTCTGGCCTACGATCATGTACTCCAGCTCGATCCCATAGCCGGTAAAAGCGTGCAGCATCTGCGATGGCGTGACTGGCTCTAGCGTGGGCATGTTGACGGGTACCTCTGCAAAAGCCGCTCGCTGAGACGCCGCGACACCGATCGGCGAAGCGGCCTGAAGCAGCAACGATCAATGTCACCCAGGCCGATCACGGCCAGAGACGGACGAGTTGCGGTGTCAATGGCCTGTTGCCTTGTCATGGTGAACTTCAACGGACTCGCGCACAAGCATCGTTATCCAGAGGCTTCCTTGGTGTTTCCGGCAGAAAACTCATTGCTCAGCCCCGGCCCAGCTTGCGCGCGGTGACGCGCTTGAGCATCACACCCAGAATTTCGCGGTACAAGGCCTGCCGCAGTACGGCGTCCTCGACACCGGCATCGATCGAGGGATTATCGTTGACTTCGATCACCACAATCTTGCCGTCCACCTCTTTCAGGTCGACGCCGTAGAGGCCGTTTCCGATCAGGCCGGCGGCCTTGATCGCGGTCTGAACCACGGCTTCCGGGGCCTCGCCCACGCTGATCGTATCGGCATGCCCCTCATGCTTGGCCTCACCCTCTCGTCGAATGATCTGCCAGTGTCCGCGCGCCATATGGTAGCGACAGACATACAGCGGCCGGCCGTCAATCAGACCCACTCGCCAGTCATAGGCCGTGGGCAGATATTCCTGGGCCACGATCAGGTCGGAGCTCTTCAGCAGCTGGGCCACGGCCTCCGCCAGTTCGGCCGGCTCATGCACCTTGACCACCCCGATCGAGAATGCCGAATCGGGCTGCTTGAGCACTACCGGCAGGCCCAGCTCGCGCTCTATCTGATCGGCGTTGTCGCGGTGGACCAGCATCGTCTTGGGCGCCGCCACCTGGTTGCGCTGCAGCAGTTCGGCGAGGTAGACCTTGTTCGTGCACTTGAGGATCGAATCCGGATCATCAATCACCACCAGACCTTCGGCGGCCGCTCGTCTGGCGAAGCGGAACGTGAAATGATTGACCGAGGTCGTCACCCGGATCAGCAAGGCGTCGAACTCGGCCAACCGTCCGATTTCATCAGGCCCGATGCGCTCGACATTGAAGCCCAGCTCTTCGCCGGCGCGCTCGAAGCGCTGAATGGCGCGCTCATCCGAGGGTGGATCGGGCTCGGCTGGATCCAGCAGGATGGCGAGATCGAAGCGGCTGTTGCGCGGCGTGCTGCGGCGCGGGCGCTGGCCGGAAAAATAGCGCTGGGCCGCCTCGGTAACGAACTCCCGGTGGCCTTCGGGAATGTCGCTGAAGGCCAGGGTACCCAGGCGACGCAGTTCCCAGCCGTCCGCCAGGCGCTGAAACTCGGCCCGCAGCAGCGGTGCCGGAAACAGATTGAACAGCGCCCGCGACAGGCGCTCGTAGCGCTGCGCCAGATTGCGGCCGAAGTAGATGCTCAGGGTGAACTGATTGGACTGCAGCGGCTTCAGGCTGGCATCAATCAGCCGCCCCAGTTCGCCCGATGACAGGCGAACCACGTTTTGCGACTTGAAATCCTGGATGGTGCCGATGGACGGCAGCGGCTTGTGACCGCGTGCGGCGGCAAGCAGCGACACGTAGTAGCCATTGGCCTGGTAGCGATAGCTGCGGCAAAGATTGTAGACTCGCGCCGACTTCAGTCCCGACCAGTGCGGTTGGGTCAGGTAGTCGCGGGCGGTGACTTTCTCGACGCCGGGAATCTCCAGCGGCCAGTCTTCAAGTCTGGAAACAACAATCAGCTGGCGCATGGTTTGAGCGCCAGCAGGTTGGCGTCATAGGTCAGCGCGCCGAGCAGAATCGCGCCAATCACGCGATCGACATGAACCCGGTAGTTCTGGCTGCCCTGGGGATTCGGATGCATGGGATCGGAAATCAGGATCTCGCGCGTCCTGCGATCATAGCCGCTGAGCAGCACGAAGTGCCCAACCGGCTCGCCGCGCACGTCGTCCTCATGATCATCCGGCCCCCATTCCCGCGCCGAGCGGTACAGATAAGTTGCGCTCAAGCCGGTGAGGATCGGCGCGCTGGCCGTCAGCAGGCGGCGCAGCAGCGCGCGATTCAGGTCGACGAAGCGGATTCTTCCGCCGGCCTCCAGGTAATCGAGGTAGCCGTCGGTCGCGATCTGCAGCTTGGGCCGGCGCTTGCAGCGCTGCTGGGCGCGCAGCTTGGCCGCCAGGTCGATATGGCGATCGCGGAACCAGGTCGGGTCGAAGACCTTCAGGTTATAGGTGTAGATCGTCGCCTCAAAGCCCCTGGCCAGGGCGTGGTTGGCCAGAAACACATCCAGGGTGCCGCCGTGATCGAGACGCTGAATCTCCTCAATGAGGGTAGCCAGCGGCTGCTCACAGCCGTAATGCCGATACAGGGCGTGCAGGCAGGTCGGGCCGCAGGTCGTGGAATCGGGCTGCGCTTCGATCGGCAGTTCGGCAGACAGCGACATGCGGCTCAGGATGCTCCGATTTCAAAACCACCATCAGGATAAGGCTTTTTCAGCGCCCTGCGGTGCCGGGCTGGCGCCGGCGGGCCCCAAAGCTTCGCCGTTTGCGCCGGCACCCGAGTTAGCCGACAAATCCGCTACACTGACGGGCTGTCCGGAAGCGCTGCTGCCATCAATGAACACTGATCATGCCGAGCTGTTCGCCGACGAGCCGGTCGAGCACGTCACCCGCGACAGCGTCGACTACGCCCTGCTCGGCACCGCGCACGTGTCGCGGACCAGCGCCGAGGCCGTTCAGCGCCTCCTCGAAAGCGGCCACTACGATGCCGTGGCGGTGGAACTCTGCGCCTCCCGCCACCAGGCCATCACCGACCGCGACAGCTGGCGCAATCTGAATCTGTTCGCCGTTCTGCGCGAAGGCAAGGCCGGCATGATGATGGCCTCGCTGGCCCTGTCGGCCTATCAGCGTCGCATCGCCGACCAGTTCGGGATCGAGCCCGGCGCGGAGATGAAGGTAGCGATTGAGGCGGCTGAGAAATCCGGCCTGCCGCTGCAGCTGATCGACCGCGAAATCGGCATCACTCTGCGCCGGGCCAGCCGCCGATTGTCCTGGTGGAAGCGCTGGATGCTGCTCAACGGCCTGTTCGTGTCCCTGCTCTCGCGCGAGGAAATCGCCGAGGAGGATATCGAGCGACTGAAGCAGGGCGACATCCTGGTGGAGACTTTCAGCGAATTCTCCGAAACCGCCCCCGAGCTCTACGACGCCCTGATCCACGAGCGCGACCGCTACATGGCGGCGCGACTGCGGGAAGAAAACGCGGCACATCCGGGGCGCAAGGTCCTGGCCGTACTCGGCGCCGGCCATCTGCGCGGTACCGCCAAGGCCCTTCAAGGCGACGACCATCCGCCGGCGACCGTAGCCGAATTGAACCACATGCCGCCGGCGTCCCGAATTCTGAAAGCCCTGCCCTGGGTGATACTGGTGGCGGTACTCACAGGCTTTTTCATCGGCTTCAGCCGCTCGCCCGAGCTGGGCTGGAGCCTGGTCGCGACCTGGGTCATCATCAATGGCAGCCTGTCGGCGCTCGGCGCCCTGATCGCCCGCGCTCACCCGCTGACTATCCTCACCGCCCTGTTCGCCGCGCCGCTGACTTCGCTCAACCCCACCATCGGCGCCGGCATGGTCACCGGCGCGGTCGAGGCCTGGCTGAAGAAGCCGCGCGTTGGTGACTTCGAGACCCTGCGCGACGACGTCACCTCGATCCGGGGCTGGTTCCGCAACCGCGTCAGCCACGTCTTCGTGGTCTTCTTCCTGTCCAACCTGGGATCGGCCGCCGGCACCTGGATCGCCGGCTTTCGGATGGTGCAGCAGCTGGTCTGAAGCGAGCGGGCCAGGCGGCAACCGCGTTTGGACTGCTTGACGACACCCCGCCCCGGCAGCCCTGCCGTTAACTGATGAGCTGAGACCGTAGCGAGCCGGGAGACGGCGCCGTTGCCCGCGCAGCCGCTCGCCTCCAATTGGCGCAATCAAAAGCCCCGACGGCGCGCATCGGGCTCGGCATTGCCGGGGTCAAGGCCTGCCCATCGACCAGCCCTGCGGATGACACACGATCAAGCAAGCTGGCTCAACAGCGTTCAGACGGGCGCAGTCTGCCTCAGGGACCTGGCTGGCAGCCTGGAAAACGCGGCAGCGACCGCGGCGAGACTGGGGTCTGGGAGATAGGAAAAGACTCAGGCCCGATAACGCAATCGGCCCGCAAGCGGGCCGATTGGTCGATCTCTGTCAGGCCGCCGGTTGGCGGCCTGACAGCCTTGGGGTCTAACTCAGTCGTCGCTGACTTCGAAGCGATCCCGGAAGATCTGCAGCGGGAAATCGAATCCGAAATCGAGCTGGTGCACCGAGTCGTCAGCCGGGAAGCTGAACTCATGCACGCCGCTGGCCGGGAAGCTGATGCTGAACGGATCAGGTGCTACGGCTCGCAGCATGAACGGTCCTGATGACAGGCTGCCGCGGTCGAAACGGAAGTTACCGAACTCGTCGGTGATTTCCTGCGGCTCCGGCAGATAGGTCACGGTCAGCGTCCAGCTGTCGAGCGTACCGACATCCAGCCCGGCCCGGTCGGCCACGCGAAGCACCCAATCCCCAGCCGCATCCAGGTTGTTCAGACTGGACAGCGGCGTTTCCGGCCGGTAGCTGCCGGTAAAGGGCGCATCGCCGGAGACGATCGAAGAGATCGGGAACTCGGCATCATCGTCCAGAACCGTACCGGTGAAGTCGTCACCGCCGCCACCGCGGCGAGCGATCAGGGGAATTTCCGGCTGGCCTGGTGCAGCCAGGAACACCTCGAGATCACCGACGAAGGTATGGGTGATGTTCAGCTCGACGGTTACCTTGGCTACCCTTGCGCCTGCTGGCACTCCAGGCAGTGTCGCGGTGTCGCTGACACCCACCGCATTGTTGTCCGGAATGGCCAGCCCTGGCGAGCGCGTCACCGACTCGGTAACGGCCGCAGAAAGCTCACCATCATCATCCAGATCCAGGTACACGACGACGCCGCCGACTCCCGGTGCGTCAACCGCATCGCCGCGCGGCGCGATGTCGTTGCGGTACACGCGACCATAGGCCGCATCCGGGCGATAGTAGCCAAAGTTCACACCCAGGTTCTGGCTTTGCGGGTCGTCGACAACCACCGTGTGACTGCCGCCGGCAGGTTCCGTGGCAATCCAGTCGTCCGGGCCGATGGCGCGCACCACATAGCTGCCGGGCTCCAGGCCAACAAAGGCATAGCGCCCGTCCTGATCAGTGAAGCGAACGGGATCGCCATCGGTGTAGATGATCAGGGTCCAGTTCAGCAGCTCGCCGTCATCGAAGGCCGGGAACACATCAATCGCAGTCAGGACCCAGTCGCCATTGGGATCTTCGCCGGCAAAGGCATCAAAGGACTCCAGCGGCCGGAAGCTGCCGGTGTACGGTGCGCCCGCTGCGGTCACGGCCTGGATAGAGCTGGCAGCCGAGTCCGTCAGCAGGGTGTTGGTGAAGTTCTGCCCGTTATTCAAGCCCCCGCCAGGCTGGCTCAACAACCTCCTGGTCTGGCCTGACGGCGAGGTCAGTCGGACCTCCACATCGCCGACCCACTCATGGTCGATGTTCAGCAACACTTCGACATCGCGAACTTCAGGCGTCAAGCCGGAAACCGGGCGGGTCGAGCTGACGCTTTGCGGCGAGTTGCCGAAGGGCAGATTGGCCGCCTGGAAGAAGTCCGTCGGCGACGGCGGTTCAATCTGGCCGTCGTCATTCAAATCCAGGAAAACCAGCACGTCGGCGAGCGGCCGATCCCCGGGGCGGAGCTCACCGTCAGCGCGCCAGTCTTCGTACACGGTCCCGCCAACCGACACCGGCTGCACGGTCACGGCCAGATCGATCACGAAGGACTCCAGGCCGTCGACGTTGGTCTCGAAATTGAGGCTGGCCTCGAGGGTGCCCGGATCGAGGCTCAGGAACGAGACTTCTACCGTCGTGGTCTCGCCGATTTCCAGCTCCAGCTGGTCGAAATTCTGGCTGATCTCGAAAGCCGGGGAGCCCTCCAGATCAGCCAGACCCAGCAGCAGCGGATCGTCCAGCCCCAGCGAGGTCAAGGTGAAGCTGATCACGGCCGGCTCTCCAGCCAGCACGCTCAGCGCCACCTCATCACCGCTGGCGACCTCACCGCCAGGGCCGACCACCACCACGCCAGGACCGGCCAGCCCCAGCAGCGCCCGATGCGCATTGATGCGGCCATACCCGTACTGCAAGTTGAAGCCGTCGGCGTTGTAGGGCAGCGGGCCCACCTTCTGCGCCGTCCCGCGCATCAGTTTGCGCAGCTCCGGAATGGTGATGTTCGGCGCCTGCGACAGAATCAGACCAGCGACGCCGGCCGCCAGCGGGCTGGCAGAGCTGGTGCCGCCGAACTGGTTGGTGTAGTCGAGATCATCAAGACCGTTGTAGCCCGGGGCACCCAGGCGGTCTGTGGTGACGGTTCCCACGCCCTCGCCGCTGCTCGGTGCGAGAAAATCAAGTTCAGGGCCGAACTGGCTGTAGGTGGAACGCAGATCGTTGTGCGAACTGGCACCCACGGCGATGACGCTTTCGATGGTAGCGGCCAGCCGAGCCGGGAGAGAAATCGACGAAGCGCCACTATTCCCGGTAGCAAAGAAGTGCGGCGTTCCCAGGCCGCCGCGGCCATTGACGGCCGCCCACTCCAGCGCGTCTTCAATGGCTGACGACGGCGGGCCGCCGCCCCAGCTGTTGTTGACGATGTGCGCACCCACCCAGTTGTTGTCGCCGGGCGTCCGGCCGCGGCCGGAGGCGTAAGCCAGTGCGGTGCCGATATTGGCGTCGTTGGTAGCTGTCGGGCCCAGGAAAATTCGAACCGGCAACACCGAGGCGTTGTAGGACGCGCCGGCAACGCCGATGCTGTTGTCACCGCGCGCCGCAGCGATACCCGCAACCGAGGTGCCGTGCTCGTCGGCGACCGTGCTGGCACCCGGGTCATTGTCGCCGAGACCGCCGCTGGTGAAATCCCAGCCGCGGATATCGTCGATGTAGCCGTTGCCGTCGGAGTCGATACCGTTCTCGACTTCGTTCGGGTTGGTGTAGATGCGCAGATCGGGATGGGCCAGTTCGATGCCGTCATCCAGCACCGCAATCACGATGCTGCTGTCGCCGCCGGGTTCGATGCCCCAGGCCGGCACCAGGCGAGCATCCGCGCCGGGCGTGCCGTTGCTTTGGCCGGTGTTCTGCAAATGCCACTGCAGGGGAAACAGCAAATCGTTCGGCGCGGCCATCTGGACCCGCTCCTGAAACAGGTTGGGCTCGGCCCAGCGCACATCAGGGTGACCCTGCAGGCTGGCCGCCAGCATCAGCGCGCCCTCACCGATACCGAAGGGCGAGTTGGCGATGAAGGCATCCATGCTGTCACCGCGGCGGTAGCTTTGAACCCCGATATCGGCAAAGAACCGGCCCGGATCCACGCTATCGTGCAGGCGAACCAGCACTTCGTCGGAGGCGACCGCGTAGGTTTGCAGCTCGGCATGGACAAAAACGGGCGCCGTCCAGGCGACGTCTTCACGCGCCGCCACTTGCGTCATGACGGACTGAAGATCGGCGTACAGGCCCGGCCAGTCGCTCTGCGGTCTTTGCCCGGCCCCTTCCAGTCGGAACTTGCGCAGCCCGGGCGCGAACATGCGGACCTCAGAATAATTGCTGAGCAGCCCGTTCGACCCACGCAGCTCGTTGATCGAGGCGCTCACGTTGGAATCGGTGCTGAACTGGACGACGAACTCATCGACGCGCCGGTGCAGCTCGAAACGTTGATCGCGGACGTAGTAGAAGTCTCCCACCACCAGAGTCGGCTGGCCACGCAGGGCCTCCTTCGGCAGGCGCGGCTCGTGCAGCGAATAGCTTTCGCTGGCCAGTGCCGCAGTCAGCAGGCTGGACGCCAGGAACAGCGCCAAGCCGAAGGCGAGGCGCATGCCCATGTTTGTCGAAAATCGCATTAGTAATCCCTCAATGAACGTTGGCTACTACAGAATTCCCTTTCATTAGGCATCTCGCATCCTGGTTCGATGCGGCGAGATGTCAACCTCCAGTCTAAAGGCTTTTGCCGGGATTGGCGAGCCCACGGAGGAAACAATGTCCCCAAGGCGCTACCGGGACCAAAGGACCGATTGACGACCAGGCACCAACTCGATACAGTAGGGACTCTGCTCCAGGGGAGTAGCCGGCTTGCCGCCCCGGCAAGCGTCTTGTTCAACATGATTGGCCGCATGGCCATGGGCGAGACAGCGCAGGCAAGACCCGCGCCTGGCGAGACCTGTAGCGCATTGCTGACACCCGGGCCGGGTGGCGAGCAATGTGCTGCATGTCTTGTCGCCACCCGGCCCCGAAGCGCTTCATCATGGACTCTTTTCTGATCGCCCTGCTGGTTGTCGGCATTGCCGAGCTCGGCGACAAGACCCAGCTGGTCACGCTGTATCTGGCGGCGCGATTCCGCCGGCCCTGGCCGATCGTGGCCGGCGTCCTGGTTGCCAGCATTCTCAACCTGGGGCTGGCGGTGCTGGTCGGCGCCTGGCTCGGCCGCTTTCTCGAAGGCTGGATAGAAGTCGCGGTGGCCCTGCTGTTCATCGCGATGGGCATCTGGCTGCTATGGGCCAGCGCCAGCGATGACGAGGAAGCGCTGCCTCAGGTCAGCGGTCGCGGCGCGTTCATGACCACGTTCCTGCTCTTTTTCCTGATGGAAATGGGCGACAAGACCCAGCTCGCCACCTACGGGCTGGCCGCCGGACTGGAGCGTCCCGCGCTGGTGCTGGCCGGCGCCGTGCTGGCGATGGTCGCGGCGAATGCGCCGGCGGTGTGGCTGGGGCATCGCTACGCCAGCCGTCTGCCGCAAGCCTTGTTCAAGCGAATCAGCGCGGTGGTCTTCATTCTGGTCGGCCTCGCCTTGCTGCTGATGCAAGCGATGTCGGGCGGATGAACCGCCTGCGACCGAGACGGCGCCGCCGCTGCCCTGTCATCCGAGTGCATGACCATGGCGGCTATACTCAAACCGTGTTCCCCCGCCACAATCACCCCGGCAAGAGGCCGAACCAGGGCATCAACCGGAGTCGGAGCTGATGCAATTCTTCAATCTGATCGGCGGCGTTCTTCTGATCCTGCTGGGCTTGCGGAGCTTGCGCAAGGGCTTCGCCCGGGTCATGGGCGGCGACCTGCTCGACTGGCTGCAGGATTTTGCCCGCAACCGGGCTCGGGCGCTGATCGGCGGGATTGCGGCAGGTGTCGTCATGCCCTCCTCCACCGCGATGGCCCTGCTGTCGATCGACCTCACTCGTGACGGCCGCTGCAGCTGGCGCAACGTACTGGCGATATTGCTTGGGGCGCAGCTCGGCATCACGGTACTGGTCCAGGTGCTGGCGTTTCAGATCCAGGACTATGCCGGGCTGTTGCTGGCCGTCGGCGGCGGCTTGTTCCTGTTCGTTGAGCGCTCGAGACCGAAAGGCATTGGCCAGGCGCTACTGGCCCTGGCCTTCATCCTGCTGGGCATGGGATTCATCGCCGATGCCGCGCGTGGCGTCGGCAGCGACCCAGCCATCGAGGACCTGTTCGCAGCCCTGGCTGCCTTGCCGATGCTGTTCCTGTTCGGCGCTCTGCTGTTGACTTTGCTGGTCCAGTCTTCCACCGCCTCAATTGCCGTCGCGCTTGGTCTGGTGGCCAGCGGCCAGCTTAGTCTGGGCATGCTGGTGCTGTGGGTGATCGGGGCCAATATCGGCCTTTGCCTGACGGCGCTGATGGCGGGCTGGGGCAGCCTCGAAGGGCGACGAATCGCACTCGCGGTGCTGCTGATCAAGGTGCCGCTCGCTCTGCTGGGGGTGCTCGCAGCCCTGAGTCTGGGCGACGATCAACTGGCCGCACTGCCCGGCGTCCCCGAGCAGCAGGCGGCCTGGGCGCATACCCTGTTCAATCTGCTGGCCTGCTTCGCCATCCTGTTGGCCGGGCCGCTGGAAAGTCTGGTCCGGCTGCTGTTGCCCGCGCCGGCCGTCAACGCCGACGAGGAAACGGAACCGCCGCGCCTTGATCCGTTGCTGCTGCAGAACCCGGCCCTCGCAATCAACGCCGCCCTGCGCGAGACGCTGCGAATCTTCGACACCTTGCATGTCATGCGCGAAACCATCATGGCCTGCATTCGCAGAGGCGCTCCGCAAATCGGCTTGCGTGCCAACGTGTCGCGACGCAGCCAGCGCATCCTCAAAGCGCGACAGGACATGATGCGCTTCCTCGATGCGGTGCCCGACGATGCCTTGAGTGGGGAGGACGCCGGGCTGAAGGAAACCATGGACGACTTTCTGCGTGAGCTGCCGCTGATCGTGCGCACGCTCGGACGGGAACTGCTGGACGAAACCGAAACCCTGCTCAGCCAGTATGCCGATGCGCTGCCGCAGTATCGCGATCTTCTGATCGAGGCCTCGGACCGGCTCGGCCGGCAGATGGAAAGCGTGGCCCGAATGCTGCTGCAGGAAAAGCCCGAGCTAGGCCGCGAGATTCTCGATCAGAAGCGCGACAACTCGACCTGGCTGATTCGCCACAAGCGCAACCGGGGCGATCTGCCGATGCCGGCCTGGGAGATTCTCGATGACTTTCAGCAGCTCAATCGGCGCTTGAGCGGTGTGGCCTATGTCTACTGCAGAAATGAACCGGAAGCGGACGAACTCTAGGCGACTGCGGTGCAGGGTTATCACCAATAGCCGCTGACACCAGGCTGGTCTAGTCTGGCGCCATGATTTCGACTACCCGAGGATAGCGCTCATGGCCAATATCGACGCCAACAGCAGCACGCTGCAGTCTCCCGGCACCGTCGCCGGCCTCGACCCCACGATCCGCATTCAGGTCGTCGGCGACCCGGTTTCGGCAGTCGCCGACCGGATCGGCGAAATTCTGGACCAGCGCGGCTTCCTGGGGGACCGGTTAAGCCGCTCAGACCTGAACGAGATCAACGATCTGCTGTTCGGGGTCCGGGCGTCCGGCTTCCAACTCAGCGCCGAACAGGTCAACGACGTCATCGCCAGTCTGGCGGACGAGCAGCTGAGCGTCTGGGCCTCGGAAATGACCCAGAGCCAGCATATCCCGCTCCGCGGCGGCTTCAGCGCGCAGGAACGCGGCGAGCTGTTCAGCAACATGGCCCGCAGCCTCGACGGCGAGCAGGCCGCACGCTTCAGTGCTGCCTTCGATCATCACGACCATCGGCTGGCGTTCGGAGATACCGTGATCAGCCAGGCCTCCGCTGACGTGGTGGCGGACTTCGCCATTGCCCTGGGCCCGCAGGCGACCGATCAGCAGCGGGTTCAGCTGCAAGGCGGCGCCTTCGGCTCCGGTGGCCTCAATCTTCAGGCCGATCCAGACGCGTTGACTATTGCCCGCGCCCTGGGCTCATTGAGCGGCTCGCCCGGCGAGTTCAGCAGGGCCTATACCGCGCTGGGCCAGCAGGACGGCGTTCTCGATGAAGTCTTTCGGGCCGCCGAACAGCAGACCACCGTGCAGACCAGCCGCGGTCGCGTCGCCCGCTTCGACGCCGAGCCGCTGACCCAGCTCATTTCGGCCGCCAGCCAGGCGCCGCTGGCGCTGAGAGCCGACGTCCTTACCCGGGCCACCAACTCGCTCGACCGAATCGCGGAAGTGGCGGGCGTGCTCGGGGGGCCATTGAGCGGCGGGATCAACAGCGCGCCCGGCGCGCGAGCGGCCCAGGCCGAAGTCAGTGCGGCTGTCGGCCAGCTGCTCAATGCCGACCCGATCGCCCTGGTCGAGACACTGCGCGCGGAAGACCGCAGCGGGGCGGTGCTGAGCAGTTTCGCCCGCGAGGCCATACGCGCCGGCGAGATCGAATCGGTGACCGATCTGATCCAGTCACTGCAAACGGGCTCGGCAGCCTCTGCGCTGGATTGGCTGGCGGTCAATAGCGCCGGCGACGGTGAGCCACCCCACTATGTCAATGCGGTCAATCTCGGTTACACGGTCGGCAGCGTCCTGAACGGTGTCGGCGCGCTATCCGCCGAGGAGCAACGCCAGCTGGCGCCGATCAAGCTGATCGCCGACACTTTGCTGGGCCAGACCGGGGTCAATATCGTGGACAAGTTCGGCGGTGCCATTCTTGACGCAGTGATTGACGCACGCACCACCCGCAGTGAGATCCGCGACATCAGTGAGGTCGGCTTCCCGATCGCCGAGGTCGACAATTCGACCCTGCTTGGCGCCTACCAGAGCGAGTTGTTCCGGGTCACCGGGCGTTGAACAATCCGCCGCTGCACACCCCGACTTGGAACACTCCTGTCCGGCGAGCACGGTCCGTCGCCAGCTCGAGGCTGGCGATGACTTCGGCCAAGCGGACCAGATCCCCCTGCGGCCGGCTGCTGCAGGCCTTCGCTGTCGGCGCGTTCCTGCTGCCAGCCCTGGCCGGCTGCGGCCCGGCCGATCCGGAGCGCCCAGGGCGACCGGCGGCGGACCTGGCTGCACCAGCGGCACGCTCGGCAATGGACGCGGCCAGCCTTGCGCGCCAGGTTGACGACGACCCGGCCGGCTGGCTGGAGGCGCTGCGTCGCACGCCAATGATTTCGGCCACCGACGCCTGGTCCTGCGTTTGCGGCTGGCACCTGCAACAGGGCGACGAGGCGCTGATCGAGGGCTGGCTGGCGCGACTGGCCGGCGGCGCCCAGGGGCCAGAGCACTATCTGGCCGTCAACGAGGCCGACGCCGGCCTGCCGGCGCACTACGGTCGAGCCAGCGCCTATGGCGCTGCAGTCGCGGGCTGCCTGAGCAGCCTCGATGCCCTTCTCGGCCAGCAGCCTGAGGCCGCGCGAACCAGGATCGAAGGATTCTTCGCGGCCGTCGAACAGACGCTGCCTGCGAGTCAACCGATGGCGCTGGACCAGCCGACCTTGTTCGAGGCTTTCTGGCCCGCCGCGCTGGATCGACACGACGGGGCCCGACAGGCGTTTCTGGCGCAATGGCGACCGCCCGTGAGCACACTGGCCTGCCAGCAGGAAATCGCCGAAGGCTGGCGTTCCAGCCGATAGGCAGGGTTATCCCCAATGGCCTGTCAGCCCCGCTCCGGCGATCCTGAAATCTGGCCCATCTCTTAAGCGAGCCCAGATTCATGAGCACGATTCAGGCTACTCAGATTTCCCCGTCGTCGCCGGTAGCGACCAGCGCCGGCCAAAGTTACACCATCCAGCCCGGGGACACGCTCAGCAGCATTGCTCAACGCTTCGGGGTTGACACCCGCGATCTGCTCGCCGCCAACCCGCAGATCAGCAATCCGGACCGGATCTATGCCGGCGATCGACTGGCGATTCCCGATGCGGAAGGCAGCCGGCAGTACACGGTTCGGCCCGGCGACACCCTCTCCGAAATTGCCCAGGCCCAAGGCGTTTCCGTTACTGCGCTGGTGCGCGCCAACGATATCAGCAACCCGGACCGCATCTACCCCGGTGATGTGCTGAGCATTCCACGACCGCCGCAGTCGCTCCCGGTCGACCTCGCGCCGACGCCGCAGCCGGCACCGACCCCCGTGCCAACTCCGGCGCCAACTCCGGCGCCGACCCCCGGCCCCGCGCCGGAAACCGGCGCCGACTTCAACTACGATCAGATTGCCGGGCTGTCGGGTAATCGCCACGTCACCCCCGCCTTCATCAGCGAAGTCGAGGCGATGGCCGCCAGGCTCGATACCCAGCCCGAGTACATTCTGGCCGTGATGAGCTTCGAGACCGGCGGCAGCTTCGATCCGTCGCAGCGTAATTTTGCCGGCTCCGGCGCGACCGGGCTGATCCAGTTCATGCCCGCTACCGCGCGCGGCCTGGGCACCAGCACCGAGGCGCTGGCCCAGATGAGCTCGGTGGAGCAACTGCGCTTTGTCGAGGCCTACTTCGCCCAGCCCATGTATCGCGGCCAGCTGTCGACGCTGGAGGGGGTCTACACCGCCGTACTGTCCGGGCGGGCGACCGCCGATCCGAATGCCACCCTGACCACGCCGGCCGGCAACCAGTTTGTCCGCGGCACGCCCGAATACAGCTGGAACGCCGCCCTGGATCTCAACGGCGATGGGCGGATCACCGCTGGTGAAGCCACGGCACCGGTTGCGGCTCGGCTCTATGGCGGAGTTGCCGCGGTGCAGCAGCAACTCATCGGTGCCGGCGTTGTGCCGTCTGCTCAGCAGCCGGGCTTCGTCGACGGCGCCTTCGGCCCCAACACGGCGGCGGCCATCAGCCGCTTCCAGGCTGAATCCGGCCTGTCGCAGACCGGTCTGCTGGACGATGCGACGGGTCGGGCCCTGTTCGGGCTGGACCAGGCCGCGCCGGCTGAGCCAGCGCCCAGCCAACCCGGTCCGGCGGAACCGCGCCGGATGGCTGCTGGCGATCGCGGCGCCGATGTCGAGAGTCTTCAACAGCAGCTGGTCGCGCTGGGTCGGATGAGCGCGGACGATGTCGCTACCGGCCCCGGCATTTTCGGCCCGCGTACCGAAAACGCCGTGCGCGCGTTTCAGACGGCCCTGGGGCTGTCGCCAAGCGGTGTTGCCGATTTTGCAACCCAGTCGGCACTGAGCAGCATCATCTCCGGACTCGGCGTCAACCGAGGTGACAATCAGGACGTGATCGACTTCATTCAGGGCAAGCTGTTCGAACAAGGCCATCTCACCCCGCAGAGCCTGAGCGCCGAACGATCGGTGTTCGGTCCGCTGACCGAAGCCGCCCTGAGCGCGGCTCAAACCGAACTGGGGGTAGAGCCCACCGGCATTCTGGGTGCTCAGACCTTCATCGAGTTGACTCGGCCGCCTGCCGGCGAGATGGCGGATCTGCAGCTGAGTCGGCCGGTCGTCGAGCGGACGTACCTGACCTCGGCCACCTACCCGACCATCGATTCACCGGTCATCGGCCGCATCGTTCAGACCGAAGGCTTCATGGCCCTGGGCGGGCCGCACAGCTTCAAGGGCGAGCGTTATGCGATTTTCTCGGATGACCCGACCAGCATCGTCACCCTGCCCCCGAGTCGGGGCGAAGTCGGCATCGACTACTGGGTGCCGGACGCCCAAATCCGCTCCTGGTTCTCGGGTGTCGTCGAGCAGGTGATTCCAACCGCGCAGAGCGGCGGCTACGGCAACATGGCAATCCTGCGTAGCGATCAGACCTTTAGCTACAATGGGCGCGAATATCCGGTCTTCCACCACTATGCCCACGCCAACAGCATCTCCGTCCAGCCAGGCCAGCGCGTCGAGGCCGGCCAGATCATCGGCGTGCAGGGCAACACCGGCGCCAGCTTCGGCGATCATGTCGATTTCCGAAGCTGGATCGTGCTCGAGAACGGGCGCCAGGTCGATATCTCGCCGAACCTCCTCGTCACCACGCGCTGACGAGGCGCCGATGCGTTCTGCAAGCCCGTTTGTCGGCGCAGTGCTGGCGCTGCTCCTGATCGCCTGCCAGGCGCCTGAAGAGACGCCGGCCGACGGCGAGTGGCGCCTGGTTCTGGACACCGGGCAGCTGGCTCCGCCAACGCTTCCACACCTGGCCGCGGCGGAGCACACCCGCTTGCTTCGCGGCGTGTTCGGTGATCAGTACGCCAGTTTTCAGGCCGCCATCACCGGCCACGTCGAGGGCGCTCTGCTCAACCCGGAGCGACGGTCCACGGCCATCCTGGCGCAGTATCCCGGGCCAACGGCCGCTGCCCTCCAGGACAGTCGCTTGGTGCTCGCCCTGTTCGACGACGACCGCGTCGCCCGCTTTCAGCTCGAACCCGAGGACGGCCAGTTCCTGATCGGAACCGTGCCGACGCGCCACAGCGGTGACTGGCTGCTGCTGCGACGCGAGCAGACCCAGATGGGAGAGCGCAGCGCTTCCATCACCGTGCTCAAACTCACCGAAGGCCAGCTCGAGCGCGTCGCTCATTTTCCGCTGGCACTGCATGATCCCTGCGCAGCGCCGCTGGCTCAGGACAGCCAGCAGAGCTTTATCCGAATCGAATTGCGAGACGCCGCGGAACCGGGCGCGGAAAGTGCCGTCGCTGGCCCTGAGTTTCGTGCAGAGCGCTACCAGCGACCCTGCCCATAGGGCATCGTCAAACGCAGCGGCTTGGATCTATCAGCGGTTGCCGTGCCCGCGGGCGGGATGATCAGGCCGGCCCGCGCAGCGTGCTGCTCTCCCAACTATCGGCCAAGCGTCGCAGGGCATCGCGGGTACTCTCGGTGAATTGGCCGTCGATGGCGTCTTCGGCCAGGCGCCGAAGGTGCGCGGGATAGAGCGCACGGCAGCTCGGATCCAGGTCCATCAGGTCGATCAGCAAGGCCATACTGCGCAGGTACAGCTCGGCGGCCAACGGCGCATGCTGAGTTTTCTGAAAGCGCCAGGCGGTGAGGTATTCCAGCGGGCCCAGCCAACGCTGCGGCGGCGTCGCCGCAGCGGCCAGGCCCAGCTGCAGCTGACCGACGCTGAGGCTGTCCAGCGAGGCGGCGGGCATCGGCGTCGCCCCGGAACTGCCCCACATCGACACTGCGCCGGCCGGCAGATCGCCGCGGCGCAGGCCCAGCGCCAAGGTCTCGGCCAGGAGCTGGCGCTGCGACACCGTCCCGAGCTCGGCAACCATGAGCATTAATTTCAACAACACAGGATAGCCGTCCGACCCTTGACCAAGGCTGCGGGCCAGTCGCTTGACCAGCGCCAAACGCGCTTCAGGATAGTCGCGGCAGGTTTCCAGACCGGCTACCAATTGGGTGGCAGCGCGATGGAGGCGCTCACCGTTCTCGTCAAGCGCCACCGTTCGGCCCCGGCCTCAGCCGGCCTGCAACTCGACCAGCACCCGATCAACGAGGTGATCAATCAGCTCCGGGCCCAGCTCCAATCCGCCTGCCCCAAGGCGGGCGCTCAGGCCAGCAGTATCGAGCGGCCGATCCGGTATCGCAGCTGCCAACAGCGCGGCATCGGAAGCAGCCTTGTCGACGACACCGGATGGCGCTTCACTGGCCCGCGTGAAGCTTGCGGGGACCTGGCCGGACAAACCGTCCGGCAAGCGCCCGACTGGCTGTACGGCATCAAGCCGCAGCATCCAGTGGTTGACCGAGGCGCTGTCGATCTTCATCAGCTGATCCAGCAAAAAAGCGGTGGGTTCCAACTAAATTGTAGCACTCCGCGTTCAGCCAGACCCCAGGGGAAAACCCTGTAGCAATGTGCTGCCCGGCCTGATACATAATGGCCTTGTCAACCCGGCAAAAGGACTGGCGTGCCGGGCTGATGATGCGGCGATCCCATCGATTGCCGGGTCAACGCTGGACCGCGCTGACCAATGGCTGGTGGCCTGCTCGATCAGGTCACGCCATCGGCGTCGGCGGATCGTACTTGATGAGAGTCGCTGATGGCGGAAAAAAAGAAAGGCGCAGACCAGACCGAGAAGCCGACGCCAAAGCGGCTCAAGGATGCTCGCCGTGACGGCCAGGTCAGCAAGAGCAAGGACCTGTCCTCGACGGCGATCGTCCTGATCTGGCTGGTACTGGCCTATTTTGCTGCAGGCTTCATCTTTCATCATCTGGCCAGTCTTTTCGACGGCGTATTCATCGCGATTGCAGATCCGCAGGGCTTTGAACTGACGGACGTGCTGTTCGAGGCCGGCCGCCGATTTGCCCTGATCTGCATTCCCCTGACCCTGATCGCCGCAGCCTGGCTGGTACTGATCGAGTTCCTTCAGGTTGGCCCGGTCTTTTCCTGGAAGCCGTTCAAGCCGGAGTTATCCCGGCTGAACCCGATTGAAGGCGTCAAGCGCATGTTTTCGCAACGCAACCTCGTCGAGCTGGTCAAGTCCATCTTCAAGACCGCGGGCATGGTAGTGATTTTCTTCCTGGTCATCCGGAACTTCCTGCCGGACTACCTGCTGCTGCCCTTCGCGCCAGCCAGCGCCGCCCTGCATGGCCTGTGGAGCGGGATTTTCTGGATCGGTGTCTGGACGATTTTCGTGTTCTTCTTCGTCTCGGTGCTCGATGCGCACTACCAGAAGCACGCCTACATCAAGGACATGATGATGAGCAGGCGTGACATCAAGCAGGAAGTCAAGCAAAACGAGGGCGACCCGATCATGAAGGGCCAGCGACGGCAGCTGCATCAGGAATGGGCCCAGCAGAACAAGCTGGCCGCGGTGCGCCAGGCCAGTGCGGTAGTCGTCAATCCGACCCATATCGCTGTGGCCATCCTGTATGACGAAGACCAGACCGAGCTGCCGATCGTCTGTGCCAAGGGTGAGGGCCACGAAGCCCAACTGATCCGACAGGCGGCCGAGGAAGCCGGCGTGCCCGTGATGCGCAACGTCAATCTGGCCCGCGGCCTGTTCGAAGACATTGCTACCGATGATTACATCACCGCCGATTACTTCGAGGCCGTTGCGGAGCTGTTGCGATGGGCGGAGTCGATCAGAAACGCCCGCGACGGCCGCTCTGAATGACCCTGAATTCTCACCCGGTTACATATTAACCCGGCATGCAAATAGGCATGCCGGGTTAATGCCCGGCCGGCACGGCCGGGACCGCGAAGCGAAGGCATTCGCGGACATGCGCCGCAAATGCCGTGCAACGAATACCGAAGGTATTTCGTTGCCATGTAAATAGATGACTCAGCCATCGGTCAGCGGGCCTTGTTCTTCAGGGATTTGAGGTGCAGCCGCAGCGCGCAGCACTGCAGGGCGGTCGACAAGCCCGCGGCCTGACCCGTGGCTACAGAATGTCTCGCAACAGTTCCAGCAGACCTTGCTGACTGATCAGGCGACGAAGAACCACCTCGATGGCCGCGCCCAGCACCATGATCACGATCAGGGTTGCAAGCCAGGCCTTCAATGGCAGCGAAAGCACGAAGACATTAAGCTGCGGCGCCAGCCTGTTGATCAATCCGAAACCGACATCAACCAGCGTCAGGACGATGAGAGCCGGCGCGGCAATCATCAGGGCCAAGGTCATGAACAGCCCGAAATAGTCGGCCATGACCAGGATGCCAACACTCGGAAGCTCAGGAACAAAGCTCGCAACAGGCCACAGCACAAAGCTGCCCAGCAACACGTCAATGAAGATCAGAAAAGCGCCGCTGGCCATGAACAGCCAAGCGCCCAGCCGGGTCAGAAAGGTGCCGGTCAGCGAGGTTTCGTGTCCCGATATAGGGTCGATGATGCTGGCGATATTGGTCCCGACCCGGGTATCGATGAGGTTGCCTGCCATGCCCAAAGCCCAGAATACGCCCGAGAACAGGAAACCGATCACGACGCCGATGAAGACTTCTTTCAGCAGCAACGCGGGGAGCAGTACATCGCGCTGATCCTCGGGCAAGCTACCGCCTACCAGAGGTAGCGCGGCGACGGCGAGCCCGACCATCAGGGCATTGCGCACCAGCGCCGGCACCGTCGAGGTCGTCAGCAGTGGAAGGATCAGGAAGGCCCCGGCAATTCTGGGCAGCAACAGCGAGAAGCCGAGGACCAGGTCGGTGAGGCCGCCGTCGATCATGCCCTGGCCGCAATCAGCTTTCGCCGCTCATCCGACCATGCCCGGGAAGTCGGCGAACAGGCGATAAGCAAAGGTATAGAGCGTACCGCCCATCAGGGTCGCGGTCAGAAACAGGGTGATCACGATCACTACAAACCGAACCGCGTAGCTGAGGGTCTGCTCCTGAATCTGGGTCGCGGCCTGAAGAAAGGCCACCAGCAAGCCGATGATGGAGGCGGCAAAGATGGCGGGTGCCGACAGCAGCAGGACCAACCAAAGCGCTTCCTGGGCCAGCTTGAGAATATCTCCGTCCATGACCTGAGCAATCGAATCAGCTACATGTAGGTGAAAACAAGGCCATGCACCAACTTGCTCCAACCGTCGAGAAACACGAACAGCAGCAGTTTGAATGGCAGCGAAATCGTGGTTGGTGACAGCATCATCATGCCGAGCGCCATCAGGATATTCGCCACGATCAGGTCTATGATCAGAAACGGCAGAAAAATCAGGAATCCGATCTGAAAGGCCACCGTCAGCTCGCTGACGGTAAAGGCGGGAATCAGTACCAGAAAATCCGAATCCGTCAGTGATTCGGCCTGCTCTTCGTCCAGCATGCGCTGGGCCGTGCTCAGGAAGAACTGGCGCTCGGACGGCCGGGCATGGCGCAGCAGAAACTCCCGAAACGGCTCCTTGCCGGCTTCCGCCACCACCAGCAGGCGCTCCAGATCCCAGTCTGTGGCCTCAATGCCCTGCTCGGCCTGCTGCTCCTGGGCGACCTGGTAACTGGCGCTCAGCACCGGCGCCATGACGTAGACCGACAGCACCAGGGCCAGGCCGTTGATCACCACGTTCGGCGGCGTTTGCTGCAGGCCCAGCGCCATCCGCAACAGACTGAGCACGATCACGATCTTGGTAAATGAGGTCACCATCACCGCGACAAAGGGCGCCAGCGCCAGGCTGACGACCGTGATGATGATGATCGCCGGGTTAATCGTCGCCAGATCCATCGCCCGACCACCCTTGTACGCGAACACCGAGATACTCGCCAATCGCCACGATCTGGCCCGTGCCCATTCGCTTGCCCTGGATGCGAATGACCACATTGCTGCCCTCTACGGGCGCCGGCAAGGGAAATACGTAGCCGGGCTTGAGCCGGGCCAGTTCGGCGAGGCTGAGCTTCAGGCGGCCAATCTCAAACTCAACCTGAAGCGGGATCTGATCGAGCTGCGACTCGACGCCGCTAGCGCCTTTCGTCGCCGCCTTGTCACCGGATTCGGCTGCTGGCTGACTGTCGTCGGCACCGCTGCCGCTGACGTCTTTGTTGTTGCTTTCCATCTGCTGCTCCTGAGTCAAAAGCAATTCTTCCCTGGCGCGAATGACCATGCTGCCGTCGGGCCGGGCGTCCAGACGCCAGCGGGAATTGGGACACTCGAGTCGCAATCCGCGGTCGAGCGCATGGCGCCAGCCGACCACAAAGACATCACCGCGAGCCAGCGCTTGCAGTCGGCCAGCGGGCACGGGTCGGCCCTGGAGCAGCAGCCGGCAGGCAACATCCGCCTGAACCAGCCGCTGCCGATCAAGGCCGCTGCCGAGCAGGCGGGCCCGCCCGTCGGCAACCAGGCTGACCAACAGCGCAAAATCGAACTGAACCAGGGCCAAGGGTTCGGACTGGCCAGCCAGGGACAGCGCCAGCAATGGCAGCGCTCCGGCTCCAGCAACGGGCGAATCGGCCAGTTCGAAGGCTTCAGCCCGGTATCCCAGCGCGCGCTCCAGCTCCTCAATCGCCGAGGCGTGCCTCGCCAGACTCGCCTCCAGCCAGAACGCTTTGGACAGGCCGCTATCGAACCGATCCCATGGTTCCGTCTCGAAGAGATCACAAAAGCGCACGGTCAGTCTTGTACCGGCCATGTCCAGCGCCAGCCAGCCCCGTCGCGGCCAGCTGGAAATCGGCTTCAGCGACAGCCCTGCATCCGCATTCTCAGGCAGGCGCCAGAGCCGGTTGAGCGGTTCCAGCGCCGCTGGTGCCACACGCGGCAGCCGCGGACCAATCGGCGCCAGCTGCTCAAGCTGCGCTTGACGCTCTCTGATCACGCGCCGCTCCCGGTGCCTTCGACGGCGATCCGAACCAGATCGGTGACGCGACGCGCCTCCAGTTTGCGCATCAGATTGGATCGATGCATTTCGACCGTCTTGATGCTGATCCCGAGCTCGTAGGCAATCACCTTGTTCAGATGGCCGTCGACGATCATGTCGAAGATCTGGCGTTCCCGCGGCGTCAGACTGGCCAGACGGCTGGCGGTTTCGACCGCCTCGGGACTGGCCTGACCCTCACGTGCGATCAGCTCGTCAATCACCTGAAACAAGTGTTCCGGCTTGAATGGCTTCTCGAGCAGATTACAGGCGCCTGCCCGCATCGCTTCGACCGCCAGGGCGACGTCAGCATGGCCGGTGATGAAGATCAGCGGCAGCGGAAAATGGATCGATCTCAGCCGGGCTTGCAGCTCGAGACCGCTGATACCCGGCATCCGGATATCGGAAACCACGCAGCCCGGGCGCTGCAGCTCCAGCGCCTGATCCTTCAGCGCAGACTCTAGCTCGGCGGCACCGGCAAAGGCGGCCACCTCATACCCGTGATCCTCGAGCAGCCATCGGGTTGATCGAAGAAAATCCGCGTTATCGTCAACGAGAATGATCAACGGCCTGGACTGGACATTCATTTGACAATCCTCAAGCGGCGCTCAGGGTGAACACAAACTCGGTCCCGCCGCCCTGGGCCGGTTCGAAGTACAACTTGCCCTGGTGATACTCGATGATCGAACGACACAGTGACAGCCCGATACCGAGACCATTCTTCTTGCCGCTGGAAAAAGGCCTGAACAAGCCCCCTGCCCGTTCGGAATCGATCCCCGGCCCGGTATCGCGAACCCGGATCGCCACGTCCTTTTCCAGCGTCCTGGCCGCAGACACCCGCAAACAACGCGACCGCTCCGGTACCGCCAGCATCGCTTCCATGGCATTACGGCAGAGGTTGATCAGCACCTGCTCGATCATCACCCGATCCGCCAGCACCGGGTCCAGATCAAGCGGCAACTCGACCTCTACGCGAATACCATGATTCTGCGCATCAAGCTCCAGCAGCCGGAGCGCGGACTTGACCAGTTCATGAACCTGCTGCGGTTGCCGGGACGGCTCACGCGAACGCACGAACTCTCGCATCCGCTGGACCACGTCAGTGGCATGCTCGATCTGGGTATGAGCCAGCGCAACCGCTTCGCCGAGCCGCGCACAGCCCGAACCCGATCGTTGCAGCGATGTGGCCGCCACACTGAGGTAATTCAACGCGGCCCCGAGTGGCTGATTGAGTTCATGGGCCAGCATGGTGGTCATTTCACCGGCCGACATGCGCTGCGCCGAGAGCAACAGCTCCTGATGATTCTGCTGATGGGCGCGAAACATCTGCATGTGATCGGTGACGTCTTCGAGCACCACCAGCATGCCGACGTCCGGCAGTTTCTGCAGGCGCAGTTTGAACCAGCCGTGCTCCAGCTCAACCATGACCGGCGCCAGCCCCCGGCTGATTGCGCTGCTCATTCCGCCCCGAAACATGGCACCGGAATCAATCTGCCGGCAGAAGGCATCAAGTGTGGCGGGCGGCTCGCCCGGCTTGAACAATTTTTGGAATGCCGCGTTACCCAGCAGCCATTGACCATCGGCGACGGCGTAGACGGCGAGCGCCACATCGATGGCGTTAATGACGGCCTTGGCGTGCTCGCAGTTCATCGGGGATAGCTCTCGCTACATGTCAAGCTGGTCGATGCAGCAGCGATGCTGCGTTCCCCTTACCTACACTATGGCATAACTTCGATTGCGCTCGCAATGCTTCACAACAATGGATTCAGGCAGCGCGTTTACGAGCATCCGCATATACGAAATCCTGAATACGCACATGACTCAGCCATCGGACAGAGGGCCTTGTGCTTCAGGCCTTTGAGGTGCAGCCGAAGCGCGCAGGGCAAGACGGAAAAAGGGCCGCCGGTGTCTGAGCGGAACGCCCTGAAAGGGCGTGGAGCGAGTTCGGCGGCCCCCGCCTGGACTTAAGCACTGCAGGGCATCGACCGCCTGCCAAGGCGGTCGACAAACCGATGGCCTGATGCACAAGGCCCTCTGCCCCGAATTGATGGCTGAGTCATGTGCGTAATCAGGTACGAAACTATTGCCTGATGATGACTCCGTCAATCCCATTGCGATGCCATCATCAATAACCGGGACGCTGCGGAAAAAGATGCGTAATTGATCACGATTCATTTTCATTTTTTTGAAGAATTGGGAATTGATGACGGATTCGCGCTTGCCATTCCAGATCGGGTCTGGGATAAACTTCGCCCCGTTGCTGATGCCAATGTTCAGCGACCAACGATCATGGTGCGGTAACCAGGGCGCTGCTGTTTGCTCAGCCTGTGCTCGGTCCTGTCATGATCCTGATGCCGAGTGCGCACTGATGACAGAGTGGATCTGGATCACATTGTTTCTGGCCGCGGCGGGGATGGCGTCCATGGTCGCCATCCGCTTTGTTCATCAACGTCGTTTTCCAGGTGATGAGCGAATCAGAATGCGGGTGGTACAGAGCCTTCATCTTGGGGCGAGGGAGCGGATCGTTATCGTTGCTCTCGACGATGTCCCGCACCTGTTCGGCATCGGCGGTGGTCAGCTGACTCACCTGGGGCGCTACGACGACCTCGCCGCCCGTGACGCCGCGACGCAGGGCAGGATTGAAGGTGGACAGGGGGGCGCGTGACCACAGCGGCCAATGATTGGCGCGTTAGCAGTAACAGCAAGGGGCAATACACCGTGAAGGGACTCTGTTCATGGCCGCCCCCAAGGGACCGCTGGCACTGCTGAAGGCGTTTTCGCTGCGCCTTTCGGGGCGCGGCTACAACGACTTCCTGCTCACCGGGCTGATTGTGACCGTCATCACGGTCCTGATCTTTCCGCTGCCGCTATGGTTGATCGATGTCCTGGTCGCCATCAGCATTCTGTTCGGCGTCAGCCTGGTGTTGCTGGCCATCCACGTTCCGTCGGTGCTGGCCTTCTCCAGCTTCCCGGCGGTACTGGTCGTTACCACGATCTTCCGTCTGGCCCTGTCGGTGGCGATCACCCGCCAGATCCTGCTGCAGGCCGATGCCGGAGACATCATCTATACCTTCGGCAATACCGTTGTCGGCGGCAACCTGATCGTCGGTATCGTGATCTTCACGATCATTACCGTCGTTCAGTTCATTGTCGTTGCCAAGGGGGCTGAACGCGTTGCCGAGGTCGCCGCACGCTTCACTCTGGACGGCATGCCGGGCAAGCAACTATCGATCGACTCCGATCTCCGATCCGGCCTCATTGACAAGGATGAGGCCCGTAGCCGGCGTCGCCGGCTGGAGGAAGAGAGTCAGCTGCACGGCGCGATGGATGGGGCGATGAAGTTCGTCAAGGGGGATGCCATCGCCGGCATTGTGATCATCATCGTCAACATGCTGGCGGGTTTGGCGATTGGCATGCTGCAACTCGGCATGAGCCTGGCCGATGCCATGATGACCTACACCATTCTGACCATCGGCGACGGCCTGGTAGCCCAGATCCCCGCCCTGCTGTCAGCCGTTTCGGCGGCCTTGATCGTGACCCGCGCCGAGGGCGGAGAGCGTGACAAGAACCTCGGCGACACCATCGTGCGCCAGGTGTTCGGGGAAACCCGGGTGATCGCCATGGGCGGCGTACTGGCCCTGCTGCTGATGCTGGTTCCCGGCTTTCCAAAGCTGGTGTTCCTGTGCATCGCCCTGATCCTGCTTGGCCTGGCTTTCTATCGGGAGCGCCTGCGATTTGACTGGTATCGCCAATGGAGCCGTCGCCTGGATGACGACAAGCTCAGCGAAGAGGAGCCGGAGCTACCCGATCCCAGCACCGCGGAAGGCGACCAATCGCTGGAGCTTCTGGTGCCCTGCGAGCACTGGAGCCCGCGCGAGCGCGCGCTGGTGCTGCGCGATGCGATGCGGGTGTGCGAATCCGCCGCTCGGGCCTATGGCTTGAGGCTGCCGGACCCGGTGCTGCGTGCCACTGACAGTGCCGTGCCGGCCGAACTCAGGGTGTTCGACGTGCCGCTGCGGATGAACCGATATGCACCGGAAAGCTTCGCCGGGGAATGGTTCAGGCGCAGTGCGGAGGACGGTCGCATCCAGGGGCTGAGCGAACCGGCACAGGCCGCGCTGCGAGCCACCCTGGAGGCCAACCTGGCTCGCTTCCTCGGTATCCAGGAAGCCTCCAACATGGTTAACGGGCTGGCCAAGACCCATCCCGATCTGACCCGGGAGCTGCTCCGCCTGGTGTCGCCGCAGCGCCTCGCCGACATCCTGCGGCGGCTGCTGGAGGAGCGCGTCTCCTTGCGCCAGCTGCGGCGGGTGCTGGAAGCCGTGGCCGACGCCGCGATCAGCGAGAAGGACATCGTGCCGTTGACGGAGCGCACCCGGCAGCAACTGGGGGACCAGCTGTGTGCCCAGTACGCCAGCAGCGACGGGGTCCTGCGGGTTGTCCTGGCGCATCCGCAGCTGGAGGATTTCATTCGCCAGCACTCCGACCCCGGCAGCGGCAAGGTATCAATGGATCCAGCCCGTTTGCGCAGTCTGCTGGACCAGGTCCGGGAACTGGCCGACCAGGGCTCCCTGGACGGCGCCGTGGTGGTTTGCGCACCCGATGTTCGGCACGCGCTCAGGCGTTTGCTGGCAGTCGATTTCAACGACCTGGCGATTCTGTCGATCCAGGAACTGGCCGCTGACCTGAAGCTGGAACCGGTCGCCCATCTGCCGCTACCCGGCACGGAATCCCGAGGGGGGAAAACCCAGCGTGACGCCCTACAGGAAGAACATCGCTCATGACTCCACATGCCATCCACCGCTCCTGCACCGCGCTGCTCGGCAGCCTGATCCTGCTGATCATGTCCGCTGCCAGCGCCGCCGATATTCCGTTCAGAGACGAAGCCTTCCATTACGATCTGGACGAACGAAGACTGGCTGATTTCCTTGAGGACTTCTTCGAAGACCAGGGCATTCCGGTAGTGCTGAGCGCCATGGTTGAAGCCGCCCCAGGACGAATGGTTGGCCCGCAGACCGGCACCGGCCAGGCGATCTTTCGCCGTATCGCCGACTCGCATCGGCTGATCGCCTTCTACGACGGCTTCGCTGCCTACATCTACCAGCTCAGCGAGAGCCAGATTCGCTATCTGGATATCCCCGCCGAACGCATTACCCGTTTTCAGGTTGCCGCGCGCGAGCTGGGCCTGACCGATTCAAGCAATCAGCTGCAGGTCCGTGCGGCCGATGGATTCGCTGTCGCTCGCGGCACACCTCGATTCATCGAGCAGATCGAGGAACTGGCGCGAGCCTTTCGAGCGACCGGCGAAGAAACCGCCCAGACCTTTCAGTCGTTTTCCCTTCGCTATGCCTGGGCTGGCGACACCACGGTTGAAATCGGCAATCGGATCGTGACCGTGCCCGGCGTCGCCTCGCTGCTGCGTGAGCTGCTGCACGGTCCAACCTGGGGGCCTTCGTCGACCGGACGCGGTGAGCGCGTCCGCCGCACCACAGCCACGCGGCTACGCGGGCTTGGCCTCAGCGATGATCCGCGCCTGCCACTCCAGGCGCTGGAAGAGCGAGAGCTGGACAACGGCTGGGGACAGCGCAACGAACCGATGGTGCCGACCGGCGTTGGCCGCTCGACCACCTTCTCCGATGCCCACATCGTGGCCGACCCGTATCGCAACGCGGTCATTGTTCGCGATCGACCGGAGAACTTCGAGTTCTACCAGTCGCTGATCGATGCGCTGGATATCGAACCTGCAGTCATCGAGATCGAGGCCGCCATCATCGACGTCGACCTGCGCCGAATGCGTCAGCTGGGCGTCGACTGGCGTTTCCGAACCAATCGCAATGAGATCATTTTCTCAAGCGATGACATCAAACAGAATTTCGTCGAAACACTGGTCGGGGAAAACATCGATTTGCTGCAGCAACGACCGGGCCTGCAGATCGCCACCATCATCGGCGACTCGCGTGCATTTCTGGCCCGCATCGACCTGCTCGAAACCGAAGGGGTGACCAATGTGATCTCGCGGCCGCAGATCATCACCCTCAATGACGTGGAGGCGGTGATCGAAAGCACCGAGTCGCTGTTTGTTCCGGTCACCGGCGCGTTCGAAGTCGATCTGTTCAATGTCAATGCCGGCACCGTGATGCGCGTCACGCCCCATCGCATCGAGCGTGACGAGGAAGACGGCGGAGATCAGCTTCGTCTCATCATTACTCTTGAAGACGGCTTCGTGACTGCGAGCGAGATCGGCGGCGCCGTCGTACCCTTGAGTCGCCGCACCCGCGTCAATACGCAAGCGTTGATCGGCGATGGACAGTCGCTGCTGCTGGGCGGTCTGAGCCAGGAAACTTCGGGCATGGCCGAGGAAGGCGTTCCAGGCCTGCGACGGGTGCCCTTGCTGGGCCGCCTGTTCAGCCGCGAGCGGCAACGTCGTGAGTATGTCGAGCGGCTTTTCCTGCTGACGCCGAGGCTGGTACCGGTCAATGCCATCACTGGCCAACGCGCGCCGGCGCGCATCGACACCGACATGGAAGAGCTTCAGGAGATCAGCGGCCCGCCGCTGCAGCGTTCAAGGTAAGCCCATGAAACATTACGCGAAAGTGAATGTTTTGCTGCTGACTTGAAGGCCTTAGAACCTTCCCTTAAGATGATGGTCAATTCTCTTCCAAGGGGGTTAATCGTGACTATGGTGATGTCATGCACGAAAAACCAGCGGAACGAGAAGCCCTCCCCCGAGCCTACGTGGCAGGGCGGCTGCGGATCCTCTCTGGCTTCCATGTCGGCGCCGATCGCGAACTGCGCGACGGCGAGTTGCTACTACTTGGAAGCGATCTGAAATGTGATCTGGTGCTCTCCGATGAAGGCGTCGGCCCACAGCAACTGGTGGTGTCCAAACATGGCGAGAAGCTGAGGGTCAAAGTCCTCGGCTCGGGTGTCGAGCGAGCGGGCCGAGGTCGCCTCAGCGCGGGTCAGACACTGGTTATCGATCGTTTGACCCGGCTGCACATCGCGGGCGTCGTGCTGGCCGTCGGTGATATCGATGACCCGGGCTGGGAGGCCATTGATCGGGACATTCTGGCGCGGCCAAACCGGCCCACAGCGGCGGCTCGGCCGGGCCGGGGTTTGGTCCTGGCGGGCCTGCTCGGCACGCTTCTGGTCGTGGCCGGTGCCGGCCTTTCGATCGCGTTTGAGCGCTCACCGGAACCCAATGCCTATACGCCGCTAACGGACGCGGATCGCCTTGCCAAGCTCATTGCTGAACTTGGCCTGAGCGAAGTCGAGTTGCACGGACCCGGCGACAACGGCCTGCTGACCTTGACCGGCATTGCACCAACCCCGGCACTGATTCAACAGCTGGAGTCGCAGCTTCACCTGTACGGCAGCCCGATCCGCCTCGAGCTGCGCTCCGGCTCCGGCATCGCCGAGGATCTGCGCGGCGTTCTTCGCTTGCCGCCGTTCAACCTGCGGGTGGACACCCAATACCTGGGTGGTGGCGAAGTCCGTGTCAGCGGCTACTTCAATGACGATGCCTTGCTGCAGAAAGCACTGCAATCGCCTTCGGTCGCCGCCATCGCGGGTCTGCAGCAGGTATCGGTCGACAATCTGGCCGCGGCCGAGCCTGAGGCGGTCGCAACGGAGCTTCAGTTCAGAGCGGTACGCGGCGGTGAGTGGCCTTATCTGCTCACCACCTGCGGGCTGCGCTTCTTCCTCGGCGCTGAGGTGCCCGGATACGGAAAACTGGTTCACCTCGAAGGGCAAACCGTCATGTTTCGTGACGGCGAGGACATCAAGACCGTCGACCTGGGCCGCCAACGCGGCAGCAGCTGACAAGGGGTTCCACACTCGCTCAACCTGACCACTCATGATCACTATGGAGGATCCCAATCATGACTCGCATTATTGAAACCGGAATGGCCGGCAACTCACAAGGCGCCAGCGACGCTTCCGCGGCCCTGCAGCCCGGTCGGCGACCGGTCGATGCGCAGGACTCCAACAGCTGGTTTGCCGCACTGGCCAAGGCCTGGGGCAACACGCTGGACCAGCAGGCCACCCGTATCGCCCAGCTGTCCGACTCTCTGGAAGGCGGCGGCGACATGCCGTCAACCACCGTCCAGCTGACCGCAGAGTCGCTGCGCATGCAGTTTCTCTCGAACAGCGCATCGACCTGTACCAACAGCGTCGGACAGGCCCTGGAAACGCTGGGTCGCAAGCAATAATGGAGGCCTGACCGATGAGCATCGAACTATCCGTGCAGGCTCAGGTCTCTGCCCAGCTGCCGGCAGCCGAGAGCACCAATCCGTCAATGACGGCAACAGGGGGCCCGTCGCAGTTTGATATCGCCGCCTTTCGTCAGGCCCTGGTCAGCCCCGCCGCCGCTGCCACGCCACCGCAGCTTGGCGCCACCGAGACCGGCACTCCAGCCGGTCAGATGCCGTCCGGCTCGGGCTTTCGATCGGTCATCGGCATGCTGGAAAACCTGAACGGCGACGTCCGCAATATCAATGCGGAGATTGCCCCGTTCATGGATGGGACACGCGATATGTCACCCAGCGACATGATCAAGCTGACCGTCCGTTGCCATGAGTTTCTGTTTCACAGCCAGCTGACCGCCAACGCCGCAAACCGAACATCAGACGGCGTCCAGCAGCTGTTCAGGCAGCAGAGCTGATTTCTTGGGGCAAGCCGCACCGGCGCTCGAGCTTGCTCGGGGGCCGGACAAGATCGGAACGGACCGATCGAGGAGACTTTGCATGAACAGGACACACGCCAAAGCGGCTTGCGCTTTGCTGGGGCCGCGGCGCCGCTACATCCTGCTGGGCTGCGCGGTGCTGCTGTTGCTATTGACAGGCTGTGCTGAAGAAGCGCTATACAACGACCTCAGCGAGCGTCAGGCCAATGAGATGCAGGCGGCGCTGTTACCGCATCAGATCGACGTCCGCAAGCGCCGCGGCGACGATGGTGCGTCCTGGCAAATCCGAGTCGCGCGCAGCGACCTGCCGCGCGCACTTGAGATACTCAATGCACGGGGCATGCCGCGGGCCGAGTATCGCGACATGGGCGAGATGTTCGAGCGGCGCGGCTTTGTGTCGTCGCCGCTGGAAGAGCGGGCACGATTCCAGCACGCGGTTTCCCAGCAACTGTCGAAGACCTTCTCCCGGATCGACGGCGTGGTCGAAGCGCATGTCCATATCGCACTGCCCGAACGCGACCGGCTGGCTACCTCCCCGCGCGAGGCCTCTGCCTCTGTCGTGCTGATCGTCGAGCCCGAGTTTCGATATGAGGAAGTCGAGGCACGTATCCGCGCCATCGTGACCGATGCCGTCGAGGATCTCGACAACGCCAATCGGGTGACGGTCGCCACGTTTCCGAGGCGCATGCCCGCGCGCGAAGCGCAGCATCGGGAACAAGCCGTACTGACCGGATCGCTGCAACAGGGGCTGGGGCTTCCTGCCATCGGGGTGTTCGTGGCCCAGCTGATCGTCATCGTGGTGTTGAGCGTGCTGTTCCTGCGCCGCTCACGCGCCAGACGATCGTCAGACTGAGGCACCCCGGCCATGGCCAGCGCGAGGCTGTTCAGCTATCGGATCGAAACCGTGCATGCCGCCTGGTTCCATCCGCTGCCGGTCGCATTGACCAGCCGTCTGTCCCGCTCAAGCTTGGGCCGACAGCGGCTGTTCGCGCAGCTGTTCAGCGGCCCGGAGGCCGAGTCCCGCGCCGACTCGCTGCTGGACAGAAAGGCGCTACTGCCTGACCCCGGGGCCGCCCGCTTTGAAGCTGTGCTGGGCGCCAGCATCAGGCAGCTGTTCGAGCTCGGCGCCTGGTGTTACGCCGGTTTCCTGCAGACCGTTGTGGAGGGTCGACAGGTGCGCCGGCTGGTGCGAATCTTCGGTGAAACTGCTTACCGGGCCGCCATACCGAGACGCGATGTTGCCGATGTCGACAACCCCGCCCTGCAGCGGCAGTTTCAGCGCTTTCTGAGCACGAACCGCCCCGCTGAGGCCCGACGCCAGGTCTTTCGGCGCGGCATTCAGGAAGCCTACTCACTGCTGATTCTCAACCAGCAAGCGCGAACTGCTGCCTGGTTTCGTCTGCGTTTCCGACCCGACCGCATCGATCAGACCGCCGCCGCCTGCCTGCGGCCAGCAGCGCTGACGATGTTCTGCCAGCAGCTGGAGGCTCACACATGAACGTGGCCAGCCTCGTCAACATTCCATCAGTGGCGCTTGACGGTGAGGTGTCCGTGCTGAGCGGGGAGTCCTGGCGTGACTTCGAGCATACCCGCGCCCTGCTCGATGCGGCGCTGGAGATTCATGCCGGCGTCGAAGCAGCGCGCGAATCCGCCCTGCAAGCCAGCCGGGAAGAAGGTTTCAAGGCCGGCTTCCAGGCGGGCCTCGAGAAGCTGAACGTCGCCGTGAGCGCGGCCGAAGCCGAACGTCAGCGCTATGTGTCCCAGCATCGCGACACCTTGCTGGAGATCGCCTTCAGCTTGCTGGCGCGGGTCCTTCC
This sequence comes from Gammaproteobacteria bacterium, assembly GCA_050485825.1. Lineage (GTDB taxonomy): Bacteria > Pseudomonadota > Gammaproteobacteria > Xanthomonadales > Wenzhouxiangellaceae > Wenzhouxiangella. The sequence continues at coordinate 12,109 of JBJHCC010000026.1, read as the reverse complement.
CGAGCTTGATCGTGAGCAGATGGCGGGCCCACTGCTGAAGAATGCGCTGGACGACCTCGGTCATCTTGACGACATTACCGTCAGACTGGCGCCGGCTGCGGTCGCGCCGCTGCGCGAAGCCCTGGGCGAAGCCGACCCCCTGGTCTCGGCAGGGCGGCTCAGGGTCATTGCTGACCCGGCGCTCAGCGGCTCGGCCAGCATCGTCGAGACCGCCGACGGGGTCATCCGGCTGGGCTTCGGGCGCCAGCTACTGGTCATGGAGCAGGCCCTGATGGCCCAGCAGGATCAGGATGACTGACACGCAAGCCCGACTTGACCCCGGCACGGACGGAGCGCTGGACGGTCTGAAGCGCCAGGTTCTGCCCACCATCGCCCGCCTCGACGTGGTCGAGCGCCAGGGGCGAGTGGCCGAGGCGCTGGGAACCCTGATCCGGGTCACCGGCCTGCGGGCGAAGATCGGCGAGACCTGCCTGCTGAGCAATCGTCATTCCGAGCGCACTCTGGAAGCTGAAGTTGTCGGTGTATCCGGGCGCGAGGTCCTGCTCACCCCGCTGGGCTCCCTGCGCGGGGTGTCCGCCGACACCCTGGTTCAGGGAACCGGGCATGTCGCCCGGGTGGCCGTCGGCGACGACCTGCTGGGCCGGGTCCTGGACGCTCGCGGCCAGCCGATGGACGGCCGCGGCCCGCTGCCGTCGTCCTGCAAAGTGCCGATTTATCGCAAGGCGCCCAATGCCTTCGACCGGCCGCTGATCAACAAGGTCATGCCCACCGGAATTCGCTGCATCGATGGCTTGCTTACCGTGGGCCGAGGGCAGCGCATGGGCATTTTCGCCATGGCCGGCGTGGGCAAAAGCATGTTGATGGGCATGCTGGCCAGAGCGACCCAGGCCGATGTGGTCGTCATCGTCTTGGTCGGCGAGCGCGGTCGCGAGCTCAAGGAGTTCATGACCTACTCGCTCAGCGAGGAGACCCGAAAGCGCACAGTGGTCGTTTGCGCCACCTCCGATCGCCCTGCCCTGGAGCGGGTGCGCGCCGCCCATGTCGGCACCGCGATCGCCGAGTCGTTTCGCGACCGGGGAAAGAACGTCTTGCTGCTGATGGACTCGGTCACCCGCTTTGCCCGCGCGCTGCGTGACATCGGGCTGGCCCTGGGCGAACCGCCGACCCGAAAGGGCTTCACGCCGTCGGTGTTTTCGGAGCTGCCGGTATTGCTGGAACGCAGCGGCGCGAACGAACACGGCACGATGACCGCCTTCTACTCCGTATTGAAGGAGGACGACGACAACCTCGATCCACTGGCCGAGGAGGTCTTGTCCATTCTGGACGGCCATATCGTGCTGTCCCGAGAGCTGGCCGACAAGGGTCACTATCCGGCGATCGATGTGCTGAAGAGCCGCAGCCGCCTGGCCAAGACCCTATGCACGCCGGAACACGCCCGCATCGCCACACACTGTGTCGAGATGCTGGCCCGCTACCAGGACGCTGAGTTCCTGTTGAAAGTTGGCGAGTATCGCAAGGGAACGGACGCGGATACCGACCGTGCCATCGACCGCCATCCGGCGATCAGCGCGTTCTGCCGCCAGGACCTTGGCGAACTGAGCGAATTCAAGGACACGCTGGCTCAGCTACGGAAACTGGCCGAATGAAGCCTGCCGAGCTGCTCAGACTGCTGTCCCTGCATCGTCGCCGCAGCCAGGCGCGCGAGCAGGAGCTCGCCCGTGCCCGTCGGGCGCACGATCAGCTGCTGGATCAGCAGCGTGCGCTCTCTGCCGATATGCAAACCAAGCAGGGCCAACAGCAGGACGTCGATGCCCAACTGATCGATCAGACCTCATCGCTGGCGCTGCGCACGGGGCTGGCGCTGCGTTCCCGGCTGGCGGCGGAGATCGGGGCGCTGGAAAGCAGCCGTCAGGACATCAGCCAGCGAATCGAAGAGTCCGACGACATCCTGTCGGGCTGCGTGCGGCGGCTGCGAGTCGGCCAGGAGCGGCAAGCCCTGTTCTCGGCACATCTGAGTCAACTCCAGCGCCATCGCGAAGCGCGCGACGAATCAGAGGCCGAGTCATTGCATTCGGAGCATCAGTTCACGACCAGTGCCGGGAGGAAAAACGGATGAGCAGAATCCAGCCTGACCATCGACCCAATCAGACTTCAGCGCGGCGCGACGCGATCAACCTGTCCGAACAGGCTCGCACCCCGCCGCCGCGCGAGGCTCAGGAGAACTTTCGCGCGCTGCTCGAAGCGCGACGTGCGCAGGCCGAGAAGCTGCCACAGCAGGCCGATCAGCTGCCGAAAGAGACATCAAGCGCGCAGTCAGTCGATTTCGAACTGCGGCTGGCCGAATGGTCGACGGCCGCCGAACTGCAGCATGATCTGCTGGCGCGCGCATCGCAGCCCGCAGCAGCGGCCGGCTCGGGCCCTGCTTCGCCGGCCGGCCAGGCGGCAGTAGTGGAACTGATTGAGCGGCACGTGCGAAGGATGCTCATTTCCACCGAGGCCGAGCAAGTCAACGGCCCGCGCAGCCTCGTCCTCCGCCTCAATGATGAGCTGCTGGTCAACTGCGACCTGAAGCTTGAGCGAACCGAACAGGGCTGGCAGCTGGACGCCAGCAGCAGTGATCACGGCACGATCGGATTGCTGACCAGTGAAGTTCCCAGGCTCAAGGCGCGATTCGCCAGCGCAGGCCTTGGCACGCTGGATGTTCGGATTGCTGATCGCCGCTCCTCCTGACCGACTGTACAGACCGACAGTACAGACCGACAGCACACAGGTCTCACCACCCCCGGGGGAACCCTAGGTAGGGAAGGACCCAGCTTTATTCATGACGATGAGTGACTAGAGTGTTCTCCGAAGGATTCAGGTTTGACCTGAACCCGCCAATCCCGACAGTAGGACGTTGGGCTTCTCGGAAACTTCTGGTTCTCTTGACAGGGTGATTATCATGAACTTCATCAGCTCACTTTTCTCGAATACGGTGTCACAGGCTCTGGTCAATGTGATGGGTGCTGCGCTGGGCGGCCCGGCCGGGCTGGCCATCAGTCAGGCAGTCGGACGCGCTTTCCTGTCCGATGTCCTGCACAACATGGTCGACAGTTTGCCGCTGCCGCCTTTCGCCAAGAACCTGTTGCACAACACCATTACCAACTCGCTGGGCAGCTTTCCGCCGGGCGCGGGCATGCAGGCCTTTAACGAGTTTGTCAGCCAGCTCAGCGCCAACGGTGTCGCCGCCACGCAAATCGCTTCCTTGCAGCAGGACGTCAACAACCTGCAGAGCGTGGTTGACGATCTGGCCAACTTCATTCTGACGGTGCAGCGCAATAACTCCAACGATGGCGAAGGTCGCTCGCTGGGTGAAGCGGCGGCTGCCGGCCAGGCCGGGGAGGCCGGAAGCTTCGGCGGCGCTGGTGCCACCGGCCGCGGCGGCTGGATCCGGGAACTGGCCGATGTGCTGGGTGAAATCCTGGACGAGATTGCCGCTGAAATGCGCGGTCTGGCTGAAAACATGGACAAGGAAGATCCGAGCACTGTTGCCCTGTTTACCGCCGAGTCCCAGGCCTTTGGCATCATGATGAATGGCGCTTCAACCGCATTGAAGGCAGTGGGTGAAGGCATGACTGCGCAGGCCAGAAAGCAGTAGGCCACAGCAGTACCGATACCCATCGGTATCTTGCCGCAGGACGAGCCCCGGGTTGTCGGGGCTCGTTCTTTTTTGGCGGGATTCCGTGCAGCGGAACAGCGCTGTCCGCCAGCAGCTACGAGCGCTCAGACATCATTCCTCCAGTTCGAAGCGGGCGAAAAAAACCCGCATGAAGCGTGCAACGCGCGGATCACGCGATGCGGCATCCAGCAGGTCCTGAAGCACAGCGCCGGCTGCGGCACTGGATTCAAATCGAAGCATCGCCGCGCGCAGCAGCTGCGCAGGATCCAGCGGAGGCTCGACCGCGCCATCGATCAGCTCCTGCAGCCAGCGCAAGCCCCAGTCCAACTCAGCATCCAGACCGCTCAGGGTGTGCGCAAAACGCAAGGCACGAATGCTGGCGAGCAAGTCGCCGTCCAGCAGCAGCAGCCAGGCTTCAGTCTCTCGCAAACGGGCGCTGAGCGGCTGCTCGCTGTAGGCCCGATCGAGCACCTGCCCTGCCCCGAAATAGCCGTCGACGGCATGGCGTGTCAATGCTTCTTCTTCCCACAGTCGCTCTCTGGCGGTGGCATCTGAACGCTCGCGCAGGCGCTGGAACGCGCGCCGCGAGGCATCCAGCTGACCATCCATGGCCAGGGCCCTGGCCTTGCCCTCCAGCGCCAGGGCCTGCCAGGGTTCACGATCAACGTCCGCGAAGGCGCGCAGCGCCTGATCCCACCGCCCTAGCCCTTCGAAGGCAAGCCCCAGATAAAACCCGGCCTCGGCATCGCCTTCAGCTGCCATCGCCGCCAGCGCCGAAAGCTCACGGTCCCGCTGCGCCAGGCTTTCAAGCCGATGAGACAGCTCGATCCGATCGTGGCGCAGGGCAGCGCTTGGCGGATCGTCAGACAGCGCCGCCAGCGCCCGTTCCGGTTGACCGGCCCGGACCAGCACCTGTGCCCGGCGCCGGCGTAACAGCTCGTCGCCAGGGGCCATCGCAAGCGCCCGCTCGTAGCTGTTGGCAGCCAGTTCGAACTGACCTTGCAGTGTTTGCAGGCGCGCCAGCCAAGCCAGCGCCGCCAGCGACGGCTCCAACTCAACCGCCAGCTCTGCCCAGGCGACGGCCAGATCGGTCTCCATCAGGCGCCAGGCATAGCGGCTTTCGATCAGGGCATGCAGAACGGGATCCTGCCTGGCTTCGCTGGCCTCCAGCAGCGCATCAAGAATGCGGCGAGCCGATGCCCTGTCCTCTGCCGCCGCCAGCCAGGGCAACAGCGCCGCCCAGGCCGACTCAGCGTCAGGTGCCAGCGCCAGCCAGCGCGCGAGGCCGGTGATCGCCGCCGACTCCTGGCCCTGATCCAGCAGCAGCAGGGCCTGCGCTTTGAGCGCCGCTCGATCGTCGGGATGATCTTCCAGCCACCAGGACAGGGCGCGCGAAGCCAGCCCCGGATTGCCTGCTCGCAGGGCATCCCGGGCAACATCCAGATAGCCCTGGGTGTGGCCGATCTGGCGCGCCGCCCAGAACTGCCGGCGTAGCGCTTCATCCTCATCAAGTTCACCGCTGAGCAGGACCGCCGGACGGGCAGGCTCCGCCCGGTCTGCTTCTTCCACGGTAACCCCCAGACGGGGCGGGGCGGCGCAGCCGGCGAGCACCACTGATGCCGCCAGCGCCAGCAGCCAGGGTTTTCCCCAGCGGGCGCACAGCGCCGGCAAGGCTAAGCTGCCCGACACGCGAAACATCCGATTGGCGCTGTTGTCAGATCGGTGCGCGTCGTTTTCAGGACAGGGGCTCATCAAAGCACTATCGGGAGCATTCCAGCGCCATGATACCCGCCTGCCGTGGGCGCTCAGACCAAACTCTCAGCGACATTGGCCGCCAACTGGCGATGCCGTGGCTGGCAGCGCTGATGCTCGGCTCAGCCGCGCTTGCCGCGCTCGCGTCGCCGCTACCGCCGGGCTGGCGCCTCACCGGCACCGAGCCGATCACCCTTGCACATGGCCGCAGCGCCCCGATTGAGGTGCTGGTCCAGCCGCCACGGCGCTCAGCCGGCCAGCCGTCGACCCTGGTGACGGAGCGCAGCGGTGAATCTGCCGCCTGGCGTCTGGTCGATTGCCAGCCCTTCCCGAACCAGGCCGATAGCGATAGTGTTGCGCTGCGACTCTGCCAAACCGGGACGGCTGAGCGGATTGCCCTGGCCATCGGTCTGCGGCGTCAGGATGGCCAGCTGCAACGCCTGATTGGCACCGCCCCCGCCCGCAGCGCCGACCAGCTCGCGGCCAGAACGCTGGAGCTGGCCGCAATCGCAGAGAGCGGCGGGCTAGACGCCGTGCTGGCCCAAGGCGAATCCTCCCGCATCGAGCCTGCGGCCGCTGAGCGCTCGGGATCTGACCGGGCGGCAGTCGCCGTTCACGGTGTCTACGCGCAGTGGATGAGTACCGGCGCCGCCATGTACGCGCGGCCGCGAGTGTTATTCGCTTCGGGCGATGTACTCAAAGACATGAGTCTTCCGCCCGGCGAGGTCGGTATCGCAGCGCCTGGCTCGCGCAACCCCGCCGACTGGGGACGCTGGCAGCTTCGCGACAACCAGTATCATATTGAGTGGGACGACGGGTCTGATTCGAGCTGGCCGCTGGACAGCGCGACCTTTTTCCCCGTTCATCCCGGGCGCCGGGGTCTGCGCCTGGAAGGCCGTTTTCGAGCCATGAGCACGATGTCGGTGGCTGAACCACAGGGCGGACAACTCACCACCGCGGCCTGGTCGACACTGAGCCTTGGCGCAGACGGTCGCTTCGTGCAAGGCCAGGGCCTTGCCGCCGCAGGCTCAGGAGTAGCGGCGCATGGCATACAGCTGAACCAGCATGGCGAGTATCACATTGACGGCCACGCCATCGAATTTCGATTCGCTGACGGCCGCATCGAGCGCACCGGCTTCTTCATTGTTGCCGGCCGCGACTATGACGGCCAAGCACCCGATGTCGTTGGCATCGGCAATACCGTATTCACCCGATCAACGTCATCCAGGCGCTGATGGAATCGGCATCTGTCCCGGCTTTCAAGCCGACTGCGCTTGACAGTGACGAGCAGATGACTATACTTCGCCCCGATTTTGTTGCCCAAGGAGGCAGGTTTTGAGTCGTCACTTAACATGCGGTGATCAGCCGTAACGCACGTCTCCGGTAGCCTGTCTTTTCATTGAAGATAGCCTGACGCAGACTTGCGCTCGGCTATCACCCCCCCCAACATCCTGCACAAAGCGTATCGACGCTCCGCCATCCTTGGCGGTCGTGGCGATTGGCTTTTTCATTGCAGTCCAAGGATCGTTGACCTGTCAGGTGGCGACCTCCTGCCGTTGTTTTGTTCTACAACGAAGAGAGGTCCATCATGCAGAAGAAAATCATTGCCCTGGCCGTGGCCGGCTGCCTGCCGTTCAGCGCGTTTGCTGCCGGCGGTCATTATCCGGTCGACGATGCCGACATCACCGCGCCTGGTGATGTTCAGATCGAAACCTGGTTCACGCGGCTTGACGGCAACCAGCGCGAGTTTGGTTTCCTGCCGGCGTGGACGCCTGCCGGAACGACGCTGGAACTGACCGCGGGCTTCTACCGCCTGAAAGTAGACGGCGACAGCTTCAACCGCCTTGAACCCGCCACCAAGTGGCAGATCTCGCCACTCGAAGCGGGTCGCCTGGCGATTGCCGCCTCGGTAGCGCTTGGGTTCGACGAAGGCGACTTCAGCGATTGGTTAGTCAATCTGCCGGTCAGCTACGAAATGACCAACGCGCCCGTCGTGCTGCACGGCAACCTCGGCTGGATTCGCCTGCGCGAAGACGGCAATCGCGACCGCGTCTTTCTGGGCGCGGGCTTCGAGTGGGAAGCCAGCTCGGCATTCGCCATCATCGGCCAGATCTACCGCGAAGGCGCGGACGAAGAACCCAAAGCCCAGCTCGGGCTGCGCTTTGGCTTCGACGGCGCCCTCGAGCACCTCGACCTTGCCGTCGGGCGCAGCCTTCGCGGCGACAAGGACTGGTCCGTTACCGTCGGCCTGACGCTGAGCTTCTGAAGCGACCACCAAGGAGAATCCCATGAATCGTAGCGACATCATTGAAGTCCTGGCGCTGCTTCGGCTTGGTCGTCTCGAACGCCTTGAGCACTGCCTCGCGCAGTGCCAGCCCGCCGACATTGCAGCCGCGATGGCTCGAATGAATGAAGCGGAGCACCTCACCGTCCTTGAACACCTGGAGCCGGATCAGCGGCACCAGGTCGTCATGGCCTTGGACTACCCGACCTGGCTGAGGCTGATCGATTGCGCCGGCCCGCTGACCGTGACCGCAGCCACCGCAGCAGCGCCAGCATGCACGGCAAGCAAGGCCCATTGACGGGACATATTGCAAAGGAGAATCTGACATGAACACCCACGCTTTCAATCTGATCAACAGCGCTGCCGCCATGGTTGGCAGCGGCGACCTGAGCGAATCCATCGGCCGCCGCCGACGCAGCGATTTCGTCTTCACCACGATCGACGCCACCGTCGCCGACGCAATGAAAAAAGTGCGCGACTCGGCGCTGCCGGACGAAATCAGCAACAAGGTCTTTGTGGTCGATGCGGCCGGCAAGTATCAGGGCTTCATCCGCCTGTCGCGACTGTTGCGCAGCCCCGAGCAGGACGCTGTCGCCGGCCTGGTCGAAGGGCCCGACATCGCCGTGACCGAGGATGAACACCGGGAGACGGCCGCGCGCAAGCTGCAACGCCTGGATATTTCCTCGCTGCCGATCACTGATGCCAATGGCCGTCTCACCGGCATCCTGCGCTTCGACGATGCGATGGACATCCTCGACGAAGAAGTCTCAGAGGACATCTACAAGAAGGCCGGGCTGGGCGCAATCCATGCCAAGGATGCGATCCGATCGGAACTGCTGACTTCGGGCCCACTGCACTACCCGATCGGCGTTCGTCTGATGTTTCTGATGGTAACCCTGGCCGGCGGCCTGATCGTCGGCGGTCTGGTCGATTTCTTCGAGGAAACCCTGGCTGCGGTCATCGCGCTGGCGATCTTCGTGCCGCTGGTGATGGACATGGGCGGCAACGTCGGTACACAGTCGACCACGATCTTTGCCCGCGGGCTGGCCCTGGGACATATCAATCTCGATCGGTTCTGGTCCAGGCACATGGCTCGCGAGGCGCTGGTCGGGGTGGTCATGGCCGCCATTATCGCGACCGTCGCAGGAACGATTGCCTACTTCTGGCAAGGTGCGCCGAATGACTTGCCGCTGCTCGGGGTGGTGGTCGGCGGCGCGCTGTTCTTCTCGGTCCTGACCGCCGCGATCCTGGGCTTCCTGCTGCCCTTCATCATGCTGAAGATCGGCATCGACCACGCCCCCGGCGCCGACCCCTTCATCACCACGATCAAGGACTTCACCGGCCTGGCGGTGTACTTCCTGCTGGCAGGAACCTTGCTGGGAATCACGACCTGACCCATCTGCGGGGACCGGCTCACAGTAGCCGGCCCCTCTTGGATTCCGAATTAGCCCGCAACCAGGGAGAACCAAGACATGCAAAGCATCCCACCGAGAATCACCCGTCTCGAACTTCAGCAGCTCATTCGCCAGCGTCAGTGGCCCCGGCTCAGGCAGCGCCTCGAACACGCCAGCCGGTCAGACATCGTTGCTCAGCTCCGTGGGCTGAGAACGCATGAGCAATCCGTAATCCGGCGATTGGCGCCCTTCTCGAGCCTTTGATCCTTGCTGCTGCAACCGCGGGACACGCCGACATCGGCAACGGCTGATGTGGCAGTATAGGCCCGCCAATCGACCTCCGAGAACCCAAGCCATGTCCGAACAAGGCGCGATCATTGAGCTTCTGGCCTTACTGAAGCTCGAGAAAGACAAAGAGCTCCGCGAAGCATTGGACGATATGGCTGTTCAGGACATTGCCGAAGCCATCTCGGAGCTCGACGACGAGCAGCTTCGGCTCAAACTGTTCCTGAGCCTGCCCGACGAGCGCCGCACGGACACCTTCTCCTACCTCTCCCTGAACCAGCAGCGCAACATGCTGGCGCTGCTGGATAATCGCGAGGCGCGCCGGGTACTGCATGAGCTGGTGCCGGATGATCGCACCGCGTTCCTGGAGAATCTGGACCCAGAAGAACTCGAAGGCTTCCTGAAGCTGCTCGGGCCCGAGGACCTGAAGCAGTCGTTGAAACTGCTCGGCTACCCGGAAGAGTCGATCGGTCGCCTGATGACGCCGCGCTTCGTGTCTGTGCGACCCCAGTGGACCGTGGCCAGGGCGCTGGATCATATTCGTCACGAAGCCAACCGCGGCGAGACCGTGAACTTCGTGTTCGTGACCGACGATCGGGGGCGCCTGCTTGATGCGGTCAAGCTCAAGGACTTCATCCTGGCCCGCCAGGATGCCAAGGTCGAGGCACTGATGGACGAGGAGTTCTACTCGGTCCAGGCCTCCGCAGACCGGGAAGAGGCGGTCCAGGTCATCCAGCACTATGACATCAACACCCTCGCGGTCACCGACAAGAACGGCGTCATGCTCGGCATCGTAACGGTCGATGACATCATGGACGTGGCCGAACAGGAAATCACGGAAGACTTTCAGAAGCTGGGCGGTACCGCCAGTCTGAATATCTCCATCCGCGAAGCCAGCCCGGCCTTCCTGTACCGAAAACGCATCGGCTGGCTGATGATTCTGGTGGTCGTGAACCTGGTCTCCGGCCTCGCGATAGCCATGTATGAAGACGCCATCGAGGCGGTCATCGCCCTGGTTTTTTTCCTGCCGCTGATCATTGCCAGCGCGGGAAACGCCGGCAGTCAATCTGCGACGCTGATGGTCCGAGCGTTGGCAACAGGAGATGTTGAGGTCAAGGACTGGTTCCGCCTCTGGAGCAAGGAATTTGCCGTCGCCCTCGGCCTTGGGCTGACCATGGGTCTGGCCGTGTCCGTGATCGGAGTTTGGCGGGGCGGCCCGGAGCTGGGCATGCAGCTGGCCATGGTGGTTGGTCTGGCGATGCTGGCCGTCGTGATCATGGGGGCGATGATCGGTATGCTGCTGCCGTTCTTGTTGCAGCGTCTGAACATGGACCCGGCAACCGCCAGCACACCGCTGATCACTTCCGTGGCAGACGTTGTCGGCATCCTGATCTATTTCTCGATCGCTGCCGCGATTCTCAATCTGCCCGGACCGGCTGGCGGCTAGCCGGGTCGACGCCAGCGGTAAAACCGCATCGGCGGTACATTCAGCGGCTCCAGCGCCACCTCAGGCTCACCCAGCACCGGCACACCCAAACGCTTGACGTGCCCGCGGAACTGGTAGGCGAGGAAGCGGCCACCCGGCGCGAGATTATCGCGGATGGCCTCGATAATCGCGGTGCCGACGGGCTTTGGCATGGTCGAAAACGGAATTCCCGAAATCACCACATCGGCTGCCGGCAAGCCATGCTGGGCGAGTATCTTCGCCAGATCAACCGCACTGCCGGTATGCGGCAGCAAGCGCGGGTCGCCGATGTTCTCGAGAATCTCCGAAAACTGCGGGTCCAGCTCGATGGTCAACAGCCTGGCATCCGGCCGCATTGCCGACAGAATGGCTCGAGTGGTGCCGCCGGTCCCTGGCCCCAGCTCGACCACGCAGCGCGCTTCATCCAGCTCGGCCATGTGGATGATCCGACGCTCAAGAAAGCGCGAACTCGGGATGATCGAGCCAACCTGCTCCGGGCTGCGCAGGAAACCCCGGAAGAACTCCAGGCCGCGGACCTCTCGTCGGCTCTCTGCTTTTCCAGTCTCTTCCAAACTCAAAGTCCCCTCGCCTGGCCGCTTCCGGGCCGGAAATGGATTCGCAACATTCCATTCTAGCAGCCATTCGGTCTTTACCCAATCACCGATTACCGGTATCCTTGCGCGCCTCTGGAGCTGCAGCGCAGCGCAAGCTGGTTTAGAATACCGAGCTGGCTTGGATTAGTGCCAGACCGAGAGCGGGATCTGCGCGCGGCGACTGGCGCAATTCCGGAATTCGGAGCAACTGGGAAGCCGTTGGGCCCGAGCGCAGCGAGGACGATGCGAAGCAACCCGCAGCGAAGCGGAGGGCAAGCCGCCAAAGGCGGCGCAGTCAACCCCTCCCTCTCGCGGGCCGGCAGGCCCGCCCGGGTTGCCAGCGTGGCAAGACCCGCCGATGTTTGGCGGCATGGAAGTTGTACGGAGAGGTGGCCGAGTGGCTGACCCGAGCCTGGCGAGGGCGATGCGAAGCGACCCGTAGCGAAGCGAAGGGCAAGCGCCGAAGGCGCGCAGTCAACGCGCTCCCGAGGCTCAAGGGAGTATGGGGCTAATAACCCCATCGAGGGTTCGACCCGAGCGCAGCGAGGACGATGCGAAGCAACCCGCAGCGAAGCGGAGGGCAAGCCGCCAAAGGCGGCGCAGTCAATCCCTCCCTCTCGCGGGCCGGCAGGCCCGCCCGGGTTGCCAGCGTGGCAAGACCCGCCGATGTTCGGCGGA
>JBJHCC010000025.1:0-50659 GCA_050485825.1 Gammaproteobacteria bacterium | reverse complement strand
ATCGGCCCCCCCCCGCGCTCGGGGGGTTGCGCCCCCCCTGGGCCGCCTAAGCCGGCTGCCGATGGCTCAGAAGTCGAAGGCTGCCCGAGCGTAGAAGAAGCGTCCGCGCGCATCGTAGGTCGAGATATCGAAATTGATATTGGTATTGACCAGCGAATAGGGCGGCGCCTTGTCGAACAGATTGTTCACACCGAACGCGATCCGGCTGTTCCAGCTCGGCAGGCGGTAGGCGACCTGAACGTCATGATAGGTCACCGAACCGATGTTCGGCCGCGCGGAGTTCTCCTTCATCGAGTCGATATGACGGATCCGCCAGTTCGCGCTGAAGGCATTCAGCTGCCAGTTGGTCGCCAGCTGCGCACTCCAGCGCGGATAGCTCTCGCGGAAGAACAGGCCGCCCTCGCGGTTTTCCACCGTTTGCGTGCCGGCCGCTGGATCAGGAATGATCTCGCGGAATTTCGACAGATACGCAGTATCCAGCACCCAGTCGAAGCGACCGGCGCGGGCGGTATCGAGGCGATAGCGAGCGACGATGTCCACGCCCTCCACTTCCTGGCTGGCGATGTTGACCCCGGCATCGATCAGGTTGGCGACATCGCCGCTGGCTTCGCGGGTGATCAGGTTGCAGCGCAGGCCGACGAAGGCACAGTCGTTGAGAATGCGCTGGCTGCCGATATTGATGATGGCGTCGTCGACCTTGATCCGGTACCAGTCGACGGTCAGCTCGAAGCCATTGAACCAGGCCGGCACCCAGGCCACACCCAGGGTCAAGGTGTCGGACCGTTCCGGCTCGAGCTCCGGGTTGGAGCCCACGGTCGCCAGAATCTGGCTGCCGCTCTGCAGGTAGCTGGACGGGACGCCGGCACAGCCCGGCAGGCCCGCGCCGCCGCCCGAACAGGGATCCACCGCCGGCAGGTTGGTCTGGCGCCGGCCCGCGAACAGTTCGATGATCGAGGGCGAGCGGAAGCCCTCCGAGTAGGTACCGCGGAACAACAAGCCCTCCACCGGTTTCCAGCCCACCCCGAACTTGCTCGTCAGCTCACCGCCGAAGGTGCTGTAGTCGGAGTAGCGCGCCGCCGCGCTCAGCTCCAGGCGCTCGATTCCCGGCCGGCCCTGCAGCAGCGGCGCATTCAGTTCGAGATAGAGCTCTGTCAAGTCGAATTCGCCCTGGGTCGGCTCGCGACGGGGCCCGGTCGTGGCCGAGCCGGACTGGAAGGTCCCCAGCGAGTTGACCAGCGCGTCCGGAATGTCCCCGGCGCGCTCCTTGCGGTACTCGATGCCGGTGGCGAAGGCCAGCCGCCCGTCCAGCAGATCAAACAGGTCACCGGTCAGGTTGGCCTGGAAGCTGGACACGCGGACTTCCTGGGTGTCCTTGCCGACAAAGCTGATCCAGTCGAGCTGGGCCTGGGTCCAGGACCCCGGCCCGCCGAACAGATTGAGCGGCACGCAGCCCTGGGTCGCCGCGCAGCGCGCCACATCGCCGATACCCAAGGCAATGCGATCAAGGTTGACCTGGCCATAGGCCTGGAACTCCGAGTCGGAGCCGCCGTACATGCCGGAGACATCCCAGCGCCAGCCGTTGCCCAGTTCGCCTTCCAGGCCGAGCATGAAGCGCACGGTATCAACCTGCTGGAAGTTCTCGCGCTGGATGTGGTCAATGATCTGGGTGTTGATCGTCAAGCCGGGCCCGAGATCCTGATCGAAAGGATTGAAGGGGTGATCGGCCGGGATGCTGAAACCGGCAGCCCCGGTCAGGTTGAGCACCGCGGGTGAGAAGTTCTGCCGCGATTCGCGCCGGGTGAAAAAGGCCTCGGTCACCAGGTCGATGTTCGAACTCAGCGCATAGCGGCCCTGGCCGTAGATACTGTTGCGCCGGTTCGGCTGGGTCAGATAGGTGTCGTCAAACAGGCTGACCCGGTCGGCGACATTGTCGAATGGACGGAAGTCTTCAGGGCTGGTGCCGCTGCGGCCTTCGATCAGGGTCAGGGTGCCACGGCCCGGGATGATGTAGCGTCCGTAAGGCGTATTCAGGCTGAGGGTGCCGAGCGGCTGGGCGGAGAAGAAGCGGTCGTCGACGAAGATCGGCTGGTTGTCGACGTGCGAAATGCTGAGCAGGATCGAGCCCCGGTCGGTGGTGTGCCCCATGGTCAGATCGATCGAGCGCTGCTCGCCGTCGTTGCGCGAGGTCTGCCCGTACTGCGCCCGAACCCGCACACCGTCGAAATCCTGCACCGTGCGGATGTTGACCACGCCGGCAATGGCATCGGAGCCGTAGATCGCCGAGGCGCCGTCTTTGAGCACCTCGATGCTCTCGACCGCGGCCAGGGGAATCGAGTTCAGGTCGACGAAATCACGGAAGCCGCGGCCGCCGCCGGTGTTGACCCAGCGTCGGCCGTTGACCAGGACCAGGGTCCGGTTGGCGCCGAGGTTGCGCAGGTTGATATTGGCAGCGCCGAATGAGGTCCCGGCCGAGCCCAGCTGATTGAGGCCAGCGCCTGCAATCGGCAAAGTCTGCAGCAGTTCAGCCACTGACGACACACCGCGCGCCTCGATCTCCTCACGGTCCAGCCGCAGCAGCGGGTTGACCTGGTCGGAGTCGGTACGCGCGATCCGCGAACCGGTCACGGCCATCCGTTCAAGGCCGCCCCCATCGGGATCATCCGACTGGGCGTGGGCCGGCGTGAGCATGGCGCAAGCGGCGGCGATCGCGAGGCTCAACGCGCTTCGCCGGGCGAAATTTGTGCTCGATGACGACATTAGTCCTTCACTCCTGGCAGTCCAAGTTGGGGGCTTAACCGGCTCGCAGGCCAGCAATGTGACGGGAGTATAGGAATCGTTAAATCGGCGTGACAACAGTATAAGTTCCGGCTTATGGGACCATAACCGGGGCCGATGGGGGCTCAGCCGGCGAGATGCACGTAGCAATTGTTCAAGCCCTGGACATGGGCCCGCAGCGCTGCCTGGAAATCGCGGATCAGCCGCCGACGTGGCGCTTCGGTCGGGGTGATGAAGACAAACTCATGCAGGATGGACGGATCAAACAGCCGCAGGCTGACGCCCTGATGTGCATACTGGCTGGCCATCAGGCCGTTGACGATGGCAACACCCAAGCCCATGGCGGCGCAAGCGCAGGCGGCCCCCACGGTATGCGTTTCCAGCCGCACCCGGGGTTCGACGCCGGCGCTGGCAAAGGCCTTCTCGATCCGCACCCGCGACGCCCGGCCCTGACCGAGCAGGATCAAGGGCTGGTCGGCGAGATCTGCCGGCCCGACCCGGTCCTGGCTTTCCAGCGGATGACCGGCCGGCAGCGCGCATACCGTCTCGGTGATCAGCAGCGGCTCGGTGATCAGCCCGGGATGATCGATCGGCAGCTTGGCAATGCCGCAGTCATAAGCCCGCATCGCCACCGCTTCCTTGGCCGCCTCGGGGGTACGCGAATCGATCGACATCTTGACGTTCGGGTGGTCGATCAGATAGGCCGCGACCACGCGCGACAGCACGCCCTCGGCCAGGCTGGGCGGCGCCACGATCCGCAGCTGGCCGACATTCATCGAGTTCATGTTCGAGGCCAGGCTGACCAGGCGATCGAGATTATCGAAGGCCAGGTCGACTTCCTCGAACAGCATCATTGCTTCGGCCGTCGGCTGCAGCCTGCCCTTGTGGCGATGAAACAGCTCGACGCCGATCGAGTCCTCGAACTGGTTGATCAACTGGCTGATCGCCGGCTGGCTGACGTGCAGCAGGCGCGCGGCCTCGGTCGCGGTGCCGGTGGCGACCACGGCCCGGAAGGCTTCGAGCTGGCGCAGGTTGATCTTCAAGCAGACGCGCTCCCACAAGTTGTCGCGGCATTGTGGCACATTGGGCCCCGACGACCCGGCGCGCGCCCTTGGCCAGCTGGCCGATTGCTTCAGGCCAGTGGCAGAAGCCCGTCTCGAATCGCGAATTCAACCTACAGACGCCCGGACCTTTTCGCGGATGACCAGCCAGCCCCGCAGCGATCAACAGCCGATCAGCCAGCAATCATGAGCACCCCCTTCGACCCCGAGCTCTGGCGCCAGGCCCAGCAGGCGCTGGATCAGCTGATCGAGCTGCCCGAGGACCAGCGGCCCGCGGCGCTGGCGGCCCTGCAGCTGGCAGCGCCGGTGCGCGCCAAGCTGGCGCTGATGCTGGACAGTCTCGATCAGCCCGGCCTGCTCGACTCGCCGCCGCCGGGTCTCCCGGCCGCCAACCGCGAATCCGCTGACGGCTCCGCCGGCCGCAGCATCCCGGGCCAGGGCGGCTGCCCGGCCAGCGTCGGCGGCTGGCGCCTGATCGAGGAAATCGGCCGCGGCGGCATGGCTGTGGTCTATTGCGCCGAACGCGAGCTTGCCGGCACCACCCAGCGCGCTGCACTGAAGCTGATGAGCACCGGCGCCCTGGCCGCCGACGGCCGCCGCCGCTTCGAACAGGAGCAGGCCGTGCTGGCCCGTCTCGGCCATCCGGCGATCACCCCCCTGATCGACGCCGGCCAGCTCGCCGACGGCACGCCCTGGCTGGCGATGCCGTTGATCCAGGGCCAGCGCATCGACCACTGGTGCCGCGACAGGGCCCTGTCCGCGCGCGACATCGTCCGCTTGGTCATGGAGGTCTGCGCCGCGGTCAGCCACGCCCATCGCCAGTTGGTGCTGCATCGCGACATCAAGCCCGGCAACATCATGGTCGATCACGACGGCCATATCCATCTGCTCGACTTCGGCATCGCGCGGCTGCTCGACGAGGTCGACAGCGAGGACACGGGCACCCGCTGGCGCGCCTTCACTCCGCAGTACGCCGCGCCCGAGCGCCTGCTCGGCGGCGACAGCGGCCTGGCCATGGATGTGTTCAGCCTCGGCGCCCTGCTCTATCAGCTGCTGACCGGACGAACGCCGCGCGAGCTCACGGACCCGCCTGACTCCCGCATCACCCGGCCGTCGCTGGCGGCGCATGAACGCGCCGACATCGAAAGCGGCGAGCGCCAGCGCCTGGAGCGGCTGCTGCGCGGCGATCTGGACCGCATCCTGCTGAAGGCGCTGGCGCCGGAGCCCGAGGACCGCTACGACAACGTCGCCCTGCTGGCCGAAGACCTGCAGGCCTGGCTGGACTGCCGCCCGGTCCGGGCGGCCCGGGCCAATCGAATCTATCGGGCCGGCAAGTTCGTGCGCCGTCATCGCGGCGGCGTGGCCGCCAGCCTGCTCGTTCTGCTGGCGATACTGGGCGGGCTGGTCGGCACGATCTGGCAGGCCCACCGCGCCGAGCAGGCCGCGGCGCTGGCCCGCCTGCAGGCCGAGCGCGCCCTCAGCGCCGAGGCCGACGCGCGCCGGGCCCAGCTCCGCGCGGAATCCTTGAACGACTTCCTGCTCGGTCTGTTCCGCGCATCCCGCCCGCTGCGACCCGGCGACGACATGCCCAGCCCCGACGAGCTGCTGGCCGCGGGCGCCGAGCGCGCCCAGCGCGACATCGAGGCCGACGCCTCGCTCAGAGCCGACATGCTCAGCGCCATTGCTGCCATCTACCTCCAGCGCCAGATGGCCGAGGCCGCCGATCCGCTGATTGATCAGGCCTTGAGCCTTTCCGAAACGCTGGCCGCTGAGGAGCCGGCCGCCTGGGTTCGGGCCCGCCTGACCGCCGCCCAGCAAGCCATGACGGTGCGCGATTTCACCCGCGCGGCAAATCTGCTCGATGTCATCGACGACGGCGCAGAGGCGCTCCCGGCCGACCATGTGCTGCGCCTGGAAAGCCGCTACGAACGGGCCCGCCTGGACCTGGTCGAGCAGCGGCCGGAACAGGCCCGCGACCAGCTTGAGGCCCTGCACGCCGAACTGGCCGGCCGCAGCGACCTTAGCCGTGACTTGCGCCTGCGAGTCGCCAACCTGCTCGGCTGGAGCCTGGCCAGCGCCGGCCAGTACGCCGAGGCCGACGCGGTCTACGCCGAGTTGATCACGGCTGCGGCACTGGAATACGGGCCCAGCCACCTTAACTATGCCGTGCACCTGGCCAACGCCGGCGGCAACGCCATGCGGATGGGCGCCTTTGCCCGCGCCGACAAGTGGCTGACCGACGCCATTGGGATCTACGATCGCCTCGGCGACGACCCCCTGCCGCAGCGGGCCACCGCCCGCTCGCTGCTCGGCATGCTGAGGCTGGCCCAGGGCCAGCATGTCGAGGCCAGCGCCGCCAACCGGGCCAGCCGCAGCGAATGGGCCGCGCTAATGGGCCTGGATCGCGTCGAGGACGATCCCGTGTTCCAGTACCGCGAGGCGATGATCGAGCTGGACCAGGCCGAATTCAGTCGCGCGGCCGAGCGGTTGGGGCAGGCCCTGGCCCTGAACTGGCCGCCCGGGATGAGCAGCCGCCTGGCCCGAGTCGACGTCTTGATCCTGCTCGCCGAAAGCCAGTGCCAACTCGGCCAGCGCGCGGCCGCGGAGGACACGTTCCGCAGCATCGCCGAGGAACGCGCCGAACTCGACTACACCGACCCGCGCTGGCTGGCCTGGCTGGCCCACGCCCGCGCCGTCTGTGCCGAGCAGGCCGGCGACCGGCCCGCCGCATTGGCGGCAATGGATGAAGCCGAACAGCACAGCGCCCAGCTCTCTGCAGGCTTCATTCACGAGCTCGCGCGTCGCGCCGTCTACCAGGTCGAGCTGCTGCTGGCTGACGGCCAGCCCGACCGCGCCGGCATCTTGGCCAACCGGACGCTGGCTGCCCTGGCTGCGGTCCATCTCGAACACCATCCGACAGCGTCGCAGCTAGCGCAACAGGCCGTTCGGTCCGGTCAGGACCGGTAAGCAGCGTGCCCTACCGACCCGGTGCGGCGCGGTTCTCCGAGATGTCGCTCTGCACGCTCTGGATGTAGCTCGATACATCGGCCTGCGCGCGTCCTTCGGTTGGTACGCCGGCCAGTACCACACGCATCACAAAGCTGCTCGCCTGAGCGCGTAGCGCTTCGATGCTGGCCTGATCGGAACCGATCGCGGCCGTGATGTCGGACTTCAACTGGTCGATCACGGCCTTCGACAGATTGTCGCCCGGCTTCAACAGCTGGTCGATGACCCTGCCAATCGTGGCATCGTTGTTGAAGGTCTGCTTCAGGTCATTAACCAGCAGCGAGCTGACCTTGCCGCCGCCCGGGATCAAGGCCACCACCACGTCGACGGCGAAGCCGACGAGCTGGGCAGTCGCCTCCTGACGATTGCGAACATCGATCTGCATCTGGACCACGGCATCGGAAGCGGCGGCACCGAGAATGGCCAGCTGCTGGGCCGCGCTGGTGTCGTTCAGGTCGACGGCCGTGCCGCTGCCGGCCGGTGCATCAATCCCGTTCAGGTAGTTGACGCGATGCTGGGCAAACTCAGACACTGCCTCGATCACCGATTCAGCCAGCGGATTGTCGCTGTTGAAGGCGGTCACCCGCAGCAGGTTGCCCAGCTGGATGGCGTTCAGGCCAAAGCGCTGGGCGTGGCCGTGCGCGCCCACGACGAAGCTGTCGTCCCAGGTGGTCAGCGCATCGAGCACAGCGTCGCCGTGCGGGCTGACCAGCAACCGCGACAGCGACTCGGCCACATTCTGGATCGGCTCGCCGGAGTAGGGATCGAAGAACGCCTCACGCTCGCCGAGGTGGGCAAATCGGGCAATGCTGATGGCCAGTTCACCGGCCGCGTTGACCTGTCCGTCCTGAGCGGCAGCCGGCAAGCTGGCGACCGAGTCGATCAACACCGACATCGGATTGCTCAGCGTCGGCAGTTCGCCGAGGCTGTTCTGGAAGCCGATGCTGGAGCCGGCAATCTCGCTCAGCAGTACCGCCTGCTGTCCGGGCGAATACCCTAGCAGCAGGCGCGCCGCCATATCGGCCTGGCCGGAGTCGGCGGCCAGCTGCATGGCGATGCCGGCATCGTGGAAATTGTGCAGGCTGTTGCTGTCCAGCGCGCGGTCCAGAAGATTGCCGGCAATGGTCTCGCGCAGGGCGATGGTGCGCGTCTCGTGCACCGGACCGGCCTCCTGAGCTGCGTCCAGAAAACCGCGCACCCGATCCCACTGCTGCGGAACCAGTCCGGGCGCGCGATCACTCAGCCCCCAGCTCAAGCCGAGGAAATTGTCGACCTCGAAATCGCGAATGTCGCCCCGAACCGCCGCTTCCACGAAGGTCGAAGCGACCGCCTGAAAGGCCGACTCGCTGATGCTGCCGGATTCAAGGCCGCCGCTGAGCAGGTCCAGCTTGATCCAGGACTGAAACGCGCCGGGATCCTGCCGGATGACCTCCGCCATCAGATCCGCGCGGGATGATTCGGGCAGCTGATTGAGAATCTGGGCGAAGGCTTCCATTCGCGCGCCGTAGTCGTCGAATCGAAAGCGGCGCTGGCCGACATCAAGGATCTCCCGCGCCAGTTGCTGAAGGTCCCCAGGGCCCGGGGATAGCGGTACGTCAATGCCCGCCGGGCGATAACTGCCAATCTGAGTGGCATGGGCAAGCTCGTTCATGAGGCGGCCTCGCTAGGACTGATGAGCCTGCAGTCTGCGGCGGCGGTCCTGGCCGAACAACTGGGGAAAACCCTGCGCCGGACCTGTCGGGCTGTCCCCTCGGCAGGGGATTATCGCTCGTTCCGCTTTGCATCCCGACGCCGGGCCTCTACACTGCAAGGCCAGCATCCTGCGCCAGGAGCGCCGCCCATGATCCGCCAGCCCATCCTGTTGAAGGCCGTTGTCGTCGCCGCCACCCTCGTCCTGTTCGCGACCAGCCAGGCCCAGGCCTGCACCCGGGCGGTCTATCTCGGCCCGGAAGACCGCGTGCTGACCGGCCGCAGCATGGACTGGAAACTGCCCATGACCAGCAATCTGTGGGTGTTTCCGCGCGGCATCGAACGCAGCGGCGAAGCCGGCGAGCGTTCCCTGAGCTGGACCTCGCGGCACGGCAGTCTGATCGTGTCGGGCTATGACATCGCCACGGCCGACGGCATGAACGAGGCCGGGCTGGTTGCCAACCTGCTGTGGGAAGTCAATGCCAGCTATCCGGAGGACGACGGGCAAACCCCGCGAATTGCGGTGTCCGTTTTCCCGCAGTACCTGCTCGACCGCTTCGCTACCGTGGCCGAAGCCGTTGCCGCGCTTCAGAGCGAGCCATTGCATGTGGTCACCGCGCCGCTGCCGATGGATACCAGCCGTCTCGCCACCGTTCATGTGTCGCTGTCGGATGCCAGCGGAGACAGCGCCATCATCGAGTTCATTGACGGTGAGATGGTGATTCACCACGGTCGCGAGTATCAGGTGATGACCAATGAACCGAGCTTCGACAGGCAGCTCGCGATTCTCGAATACTGGAAAGGGGTCAATCCGCGCGAGTTCCTGCCCGGCACGGTGCGGGCATCCGACCGCTTCGTGCGCGCCCATTTCTACATCAATGCCGTGGTCCAGAGCGACGACCCGAGAGTGGCCGCCGCCTCGGTGTTCAGTGTCATCCGACAAACCTCGGTGCCCTGGGGCATCAGCATCGACAACGCGCCCAATCTGTCAACCACCCGCTGGCGCGTGGTCGCCGACCACAAGGCGCGGCGCTACTACGCCGAGTCGGTGCTCTCGCCCAGCGTGTTCTGGGTCGATCTGGAGCAGTTGGATTTCGACCCCGACGCGCCGGTCAGGAAGCTGGACATGGGTGTCGACATGGCCCGCATCCTGTCGGGCGAAGTATCCGCGCTGTTCGAGGAGGCCGAGGCCTTTGCCTTTGAAGGGCTGAACTGAGGCGGCGTATGATGAAGGCCCGACCCGACGGATCCCTGCCCCGATGACTCGTGCCTACGCTGCCCTTTCGCCCAGTTCCGGCCTGGCGCCCTTCGCGATCGAGCGCCGCGCCGCGCGGCCGGATGACGTGGTGATCCGCATCGACTACTGCGGCATCTGCCACACCGATCTGCATTTCGCCCGCAACGACTGGGGATTCACCCGCTATCCGGTCGTGCCCGGCCACGAGATCGTCGGTACGGTGACCGAGGTCGGTGAAGCGGTGACCCGCTTCAAGCCGGGCGACCGGGTCGGCGTCGGCTGCCTGGTCGATTCCTGCCGCAGCTGCTCGTCCTGCGAGGACGGGCTGGAGCAGTACTGCGAGCAAGGCAATGTCGCCACCTACAACAGCGTCGACCGCCACGACGGCGCGCCGACCTTCGGCGGCTATTCCGAAGGCATCGTGGTCAGCGAGCGCTTCGTGCTGCGGATGCCGGACGCGCTCAATCCGGCCGCAGCCGCACCACTGCTGTGCGCCGGCATCACCACTTATTCCCCGCTGAAGCATTTCGGCGTCGGACCAGGCCACGGGATCGGCGTGATCGGCATGGGCGGCCTGGGCCATATGGGCATCAAGTTCGCCCGCGCTTTCGGCGCCGAGGTCACCGTATTCACCCGTTCCGCCGACAAGGCCCGGGAGGCCGAACGCCAGGGCGCGCACGCCGTCATCGTGTCGACCGACTCGGCGCAGATGAAAGCGGCGGCCAGCCGCTTCGACTTCCTGCTCAACACCGTGCCGGTGCCGCACGACATGAACCCTTACTTCGAAACGCTCAAGCGCGACGGCACCATGATCCTGGTCGGCCTGATCAACCCGATCGAACCGCCGCTGCATCCGGCCACGCTGATCTTCAAGCGCCTGAGCCTGACCGGCTCGCTGATCGGCGGCCTGCCGGAAACCCAGGACATGCTGGACTTCTGCGCCGAGCATGACATCAGCTGCGATATCGAGCAACTCGACATCCGCAACATCAACGCCGCCTACGAACGAATGGAACGGGGCGACGTGCGCTACCGCTTTGTCATCGACATGGACTCGATCCGGCAAGCCTGAGGCTTGCTTCCGAAGCTTTCTGCAAGCAGGGCCAAGCTTTAGAACCTTTAGGGTCGCGAAGCAGCCAAGCAGCAAAGAACGGACGCGGGCTGCTTGGGTGTGCTGTCTTCCTCGCTTTGCTGCTTGGCTGCTTTGCTGCTCCGCGACCAAAAGATTTTCCGCGCTCATCTGGGCACCTCGAATGCACCGAAACTTGCGCAGCTCAGTCTGCCTCGAGCGCCAGCAGCCAGCGTTTGCGGTCGAGGCCGCCGGCGTAGCCGGTGAGTTGGCCGTTGCTGCCGACAACGCGGTGACAGGGCACGACCAGGCTCCAGGGGTTGCGGCCTACGGCCATGCCGACGGCGCGAGCAGCGGCGGGCTTGCCCAGCGTCGCTGCGATCTGGCCGTAGCTCATGCAATGACCGTGCGGGATAGCCTGCAATTGCCGCCAGACCGCGCGCTGAAAAGCCGTACCCAGCGGCGCCAGCGGCAACTCAAACGCGCTGCGCCGCCGGGCGAAATACTCGCCCAGCTGAGCGCTGGCGGCTGCGAGCGCGTCGGTTTCGTCGCGGCGCCAGGTCGCTGCGTCTGACGGAAAATGGCGTTGGCCGATGAACCAGAGTCCAGCCAGACCGTCGCCGCGATCAGCGATCAGCATCGGGCCCAGGGGGGTATCGATTTCAATACAGTTCAAGGGAGACTGCTCCAGAGGTGGAGAACGGCATAGCCGCGCCAGGGCCGCCAGGTTTCGGCGGCCTGCTCCGCCGCGCGCGAATCACTGACGCCCAAGGCCTTCCGGACGCCCAGATCGCCGGCCGGAAAAGCATCCGGCCAGCGTAGCGCGCGCAGCGCAATGTAGTTGAAGGTCCAGTCGCCGATGCCGCGAACGGCGAGCAATCCGGCCCTTGCGGCCAGCGGATCGGCACCCGGCGACAGGTCCAGCCGCTCGTTGACCATTCCAGCTGCAA
This sequence comes from Gammaproteobacteria bacterium, assembly GCA_050485825.1. Taxonomy (GTDB): domain Bacteria; phylum Pseudomonadota; class Gammaproteobacteria; order Xanthomonadales; family Wenzhouxiangellaceae; genus Wenzhouxiangella. Next base: position 38,872 of record JBJHCC010000025.1, on the reverse strand, counting down.
TCGCGCCCAGGGCTGCGGCGCCGCGCCGGGTCAGGCCGCGCTCGCCCAGGGCGTCCGGCGCCAGGGCAAGAAACTCGCCGGCCAGCGGAAAGCGCCGGTAGAGTTGAGGCCAGGGCGTTGCCACCGTGCAAGCGCCCAGTTCGGCGACGCGGCCAACCAGGGTGGTCGCGGCGCGCACGCTGATCAACTGGCCGAGCACCGCCCGTGTCGCCAGTTCGAAGCCATCCCAGGCGCCCGGAACGCGCAGGCCGGGCCGCTCGGCCGCCAGCCCGCCCAGGACGGCGTTGATTCGACTCGGGTCGGCGTCGAGATCGAACAGCGCCCTCACCCGGGCCAGGCACTCGGGAATCACCGCCACCAGGCTCTCCGAGAGGCACAGCTCCAGAGCATGCCCGACGCGGGCCGGGGCCGCCGACAGCCAGCCTTCATGGACCTGTCCGCCGGTATCGACGGCGGCGACGGCGCGGCAATAGCGGCCGTCAATCACCGCCTCGACGCCGTCGATCGCGCGGTTTCCGAGGTAGGCGAGCAATCCGTCCCAGTCAAAGGGCGGCCGGAAACCCAGCTGGAAGCGCAGCGCGCCAGCAACGGCAGACCGGGCACGCTCACCGACGCTGCGGCGCAAGCGCGCCGGTGACAGCCGATAGTGGGTCTGGAAGTGGTGGTGAAACCGGCTGACACTGCCAAAACCGGCCAGCGCCGCCACCTGCAGCACCGGCAGCCGGGTGTCGGTCAACAGTGTCTTGGCCAACAGCAGGCGGCGGGTGCGCAGATACTGCCCGGGCGTGACCCCGAACCGGCTCTGAAACAGCCGCCGCAAGTGGCGATCACTGATCCCCAGGCGCGCGGCCAGCGCGCCTGGGCTCTGGATTCGTCCCTGGCCAATAAGCTGGGCGGCCTGCTCGGCCAGCATGTCGACGGCATCCGCGGTCGACCAACCCGGCGCCTGCTCCGGACGGCAGCGCAGGCAAGGCCGAAAGCCTTCGGTCTCGGCCAGGGCAGCCGAGGCGAAGAAGCGACAGTTGTCCGACCGCGGCAGGCGCACCCGGCAAATCGGCCGACAATAGATACCGGTACTGGTCACCCCGACAAAGAAACGACCATCGAAGCGGGCATCGCGGCTGGCCAGCGCTTGATAGAACTGATCGTGCGTTCGGCAATCGGTCGGATCTTCCATGGCTCCAGCATAGGTCGAAAGCTGTGGCCATACCTCCTGATTTCGGACTTCTGCAGGGCAGCTGGAAAAATCTGAAGATTGGCGGGGCGCTTCCGGCTAGACTTTAGCGGTCTTGATCGCCTGCGCACCGCGCATGTCCCGTTCCGAGTCTGATTCCGAGCTGCCCGATGAATTAGAGTCCTGGCTTGAACGCTGGCAGGCCGGTGACAAGCAGGCTGAATCCCGCCTGACTGAACTGCTGTATCAGCGCCTTCACCAGCTGGCGGTGCAGCGCATGCGGCTGGAATCGCGTCAGATCACCCTGCAGCCCACGGTGCTGGTCCACGAAGTGGTGCTGCGCCTGCTGGCCGAAGTGCCGACCTGCCAGGATCGCCAGCATCTGCTGGCACTGGCAGCGCGGATGATGCGCCACTACCTCGCCAACGAAGCCAATCGGCGACTGGCCTGGCGGCACGGCGGCCAGGCCCTGCACGTCACCCTGGACGGCGACCGTATCGGCAGCCTGCGCGCCGATATCGAACTGATCGAACTGGAGCAGATTCTGGAGCGGCTCGACCAGATTGATCCGCGCAAGGCGCGGATCGTGGAGCTGCATTATTTCGGCGGCCTGGACTATGAGGAAATGGCCGCTCAGCTGGGCATCTCGCGAGCGACCGTTCACCGGGAACTGCGCTTCGCCCGGGCCTATATCGCCGCCGAACTCGGGCCACAGGTCAGCTGAGCGATGGCCAGGAACGAGCTGATTCGGCTGGAGCAACTGTTCAATCAGGCCGTCGAGCTGGACCCGGCCGCGCGCGACGAGTGGCTGGCCGCACTGGCAGTCGACGACGCCGGGCTGGCCGCGAGCCTGGCCCGCCTGCTGGCGGCCGATGCGGCTCAGGCCGACGAACTGGCAGCCGTGCCCACCGCGCCGGCGGCCTCGACCGGGGACCCGATCGCCGAGCGCATCGAGCGCCAGGTCGCCCTGGGTGCCGGACGCCTGGAGCCTGGCGATCGCGTCGGCGCCTGGACCGTCGGCTCCATTCTCGGTCGCGGCGGCATGGGCACGGTTTATCTGGCGCGTCGCAGCGACAAGTCCTATCGCCAGCAGGCCGTCATCAAGGTGGTCGAGGCTGCCGGTCATGCCCGGCTGTCCAGGCTGTTCGAGCGCGAGCGACAGATTCTGGCAGATCTGAATCATCCCGGCATCGCTCGCCTGCTCGATGGCGGCGAGCTGGATGATGGCCGGCCCTACCTGGTCATGGAGCATGTCGACGGCGCTGATATCGCCAGCCACTGCGAGCAGCAGAGGCTGAATCTGCAGGCTCGTTTGCGGCTGCTGATCGATCTGGCTCAGGCGGTCCAGTTCGCCCACGCCAACCGGGTCATCCACCGAGACCTCAAGCCCGACAATGTCATGGTGGACGCGCGGGGCCAGGTCCGACTGCTGGATTTTGGCATCGCCCAGCTGCTGGAACGCCCTGAGCAGGCGACAGCAGCAGACGCGAGTGCCGCGGCGGTTGCGCCATCGCTGACTCTGCATGAAGCGCTGCTGTCGCCGGAGTACGCCAGCCCCGAGCAGCTTCGCGGCGAAACCATCACCACCGCCACCGACATCTACAGCCTGGGCCTGCTTCTTCACCGGCTGCTCACCGGGCGCCTGCCCGATCGGGAAGCAGGTCCCGATTTGCAGCCGGTCCACCCCACCCTGGGAGAAAAGATCCGGCCTTCCGCGCGTGACGATCTTGAAGCCATTCTGGCCACGGCGCTGGCAGCGGACCCGGCCGATCGCTATCCGTCGGCCGACGCACTGGCAGCGGACTTGCGGCGCTTTCTTGACCAGCGGCCGGTGTCAGTGCGTCCGATCCGCTGGTGGCAGCAGGCGCAATTGTTCGCTCGGCGAAACCCGGCCTTGGCCTTGAGCTTGAGTCTTTCCTTCGCAGCGGTGATGGGCTTTTCGCTGGGACTGCTCGGGCTTGCCCTGGCCCTTGAACGGGAGCGCCAGCGCGTTGCCGCCACCGGCGCCATCACCGAACAGGTCGCCGGCTTCATGGTGGAACTGTTCGCCGCCGCCGATCCCGAGTCCGCGCTGGGTGAGCCGATCAGCGCACGCGAACTGCTCGACCGCGGCGCCCGGCGCATCGCCGAGCTCGACCGCGACCCGAGCCTGCAGGCCATGCTCGGCCATCGCATGGCCCAGGCCTATCGCAATCTCGGCGTCAGCGATCGGGCGGACGAGCTGATGACGGCAGCGCTGGACCTGGCCGAACATCTGACTCCGCGCCAGCGCCGCGACCTGGCGCTGCAGCAGGCCGATCTGTGGCGCGAACTCGGTCGTGGCCCGGCTGCCGCCGAGCGCCTGCTGGCGCTGATCCCGGAACTGGAGAGCGACGCTGACGCCGGCATGGAACTGGCCCGGGCCTACAACAATTACGGCCTGGTCCTGTCAGCCACCGGCTACCCGGTCGAAGCGGAGACCTGGACGCGGCGGGCGCTGGCGGTCGACCTGGGCAACGGCCCGGAGGCGCGGCAGCAGCGGGTCAGCTTTCGCCACAATCTTGCCCTGCAACTGGGCCAGCAAGGCCGCTCGGCTGAGGCCATCGAGCTGCTTGAAGGCGTGCTCCAGGACAAGCATGAGCTGTTCGGCCCGCTGCATCCCTCTCATACCCGATCGCTGGAGCTGCTGGCCATTCGATACAGCGATCTCGGTGACATGGACCGCGCGGTGGAGCTGCTCAGCCAGATTCGGGCTACTCATGTCCAGGTAATCGGGGCCGACTCACTGGCCGTTGCCCGCCTCGATAACGAGCTCGCCGCGGTGCTGCAGGATGCCGGTGACTATCGGCGATCGGAATATCATTACCGACTGGCGCTGACCACCACCGAGTCCCGGCCGGAGATCGACCCGATGCTCAGGGCGCGGGTGCTGAACAACCTCGGCACGCTGCTGGAAGATGTCGGCAGAGAGGCGGAGGCGCTGGGCTATCTGCGCCGTTCCGTCGCCCTGCGCGAACAGCTGTTGAGCCCGCACGAACAGGCCATGATCGGCGCCCGAATCAACCTGGCCCGAGTGCTGATCCGGACCAATGACCTGGACCAGGCTGAGCATCAACTGGCGGAGCTGGAAACCCAGCTGGCGGCCCATCACGCCGGCCATTCGCGCCGTGCGGCCCAACTACGCCTGCTGCGCGCCGAATGGCTGGCCGCTGCCGGCCAGCTTGAGGCCGCCCGCGAGCAGGCCCTCGCCAGCTGGGCCACCTTTGGAGACGAATCGGCGTCACAAACCGCGCTGATCGCGGCCACCAGCGCCCTGCGCGTTGCCCGGGTTCTGCTCGCCGTGGGCGATACCGAGGCCGCCGCCATCAGCCTGGCCTTCAGCGAAGCCAAGCTGGCGGACGTGACGACTACAAACCACCCGATCCGCCTGCTGCTGGCCCTGTATCGGGCCGAGTACCACCTGCTCCGGGGTGAGACCGATCTGGGCTGGCGTTTGCTGGACCAACTGACCGAGCCTATGCGCGAGCAATTCGGAACGCAATCCAGCCTGCTGCGGCACCGGGCGCTGCTGGCCGGCCGCAGCCCCGGCTGAAGGGTTCAGCCGGGGGTGCGCCTGTGCACGCCCGCGGACAGAACCCAGCTGCCGCCGAGGCCTGGGCGCTTTCAGAAATTCACGCAGACTGCATGAGCACGAATCTCTCCGGTTGATGCGCTGGCCCCGCAATTGACATGCACGCCAACCCGGCAGCGGTTACAGAACGTGGCCGACACGCTGGTCGGCGACCCACTCTGGACCCCGGTGATGCCGTTGACGGCATACACCGTGCTGTTGTTCGACGAAGTCCAGTGACCGACCATCCGTTTGCCGAAGGGACACTGCGCCACCACCGACGTGCACTGGTTCACGTTCAAGGAATAACTGGCGACCCCGACCACGTACTCGTAGCCCGAGATGCCACTGGGGCCTTGTGGTCCCTCGGGGCCCTGGGGGCCTTGTGGTCCCTGCGGACCCTGCTGCCCTTGTGGACCCTGCGCACCCTGTAGTCCTTGCGGGCCCTGTGCCCCCTGAGGACCGACCGGACCTTGCGGGCCTTCCGGGCCGATCTCGCCCTGCGGACCGACCGGACCTGTATCGCCAGGCGGCCCCTGCGGACCCTCGGGTCCCTGCTCACCCTGCGGGCCCGTCTCGCCCTGCGGACCGGCCGGGCCCGGTTCGCCCTGAGGCCCTTGCGGCCCCTGCGGACCTGCAAGCCCCTGCACACCCTGCGCACCGGTCTCTCCTTGCGGACCGACCGGACCGATTTCACCCTGCGGGCCCTGTGGGCCCTGTGGTCCTTCCGGACCCTGGGCGCCCTGCGCGCCGATGTCGCCCTGCGGCCCAACCGGACCTTGCTCGCCCTGCGGCCCTTGCGGGCCCTGCGGTCCTTCCGGGCCTTGCGGCCCGATCGGGCCTTGAACCGTCCCGGGCGGGCAGTTGCCGATCTGGCCGCTGGCCAGGTCGTAACAGATCGGCGCCTCGTCCATCGCAGCGGTACTGGCCAGACCGGGCAGACGAATGCGGCCATCTTCCAGCACTTCGAAATAGGCCTGGTTACCGCCAGCGTCGCTGATCACGACGCGGCTGCCGGGCGCGGGCTGCAATTGAATGTCGCCAGCCAGGGCCACGGAAACCATCAACGAGACAAGCAGAAAAGTCAGTGCGTTTTTCATATCGGAAGACCTTGAGGGGAGAGTGTCAGTGCTTGAAGCCGAGGCCGCCCGACAACCGGCGGCGGGCCAGAAACAGGAGCAGGCCGGCCATCAGCAACAGGCCACCGAATCCGAGGGTCGGAACGGGGATGGCGACCAGATCGAAGAACCAGTTGCTGTTGTTGCCGGAATCGATCGAGTCGAAATCGCCGGGGCGGCCGGGTGCGATCAACTGCCCGCCGCTGGCATCCAGATCGCGCACATCGACTCGCGCGATCTGCTGAGTAGCGCCAGCATCGAGCGTGAAGATCGCGGCGCTGGGGCCGGTCGAACGCAGCTGAACCCGCTGCTGCCCGCCAACGACGCTGAGCGCGAGACGCGTGCGCTGCGCGCCGGCGGCGTCGAAGCGGCGTTCGAGACCGGTCGGAGAGTGGATCTCCAGACGATCAAAGTCGTTGCTGCCCAACATGCTGGCCGGCGAGCGGCCGCAGGCGTCGGTCCAGGCGACCAGGCCCGGTACGCGCGCCGACCCGGCGCTGGTCCAGTTGCCGCCAAAGGCGAGGCGATCTGGGATCAGCGTCGCGGCATGGCCCAGCGTCACGCTGTCAATACCGACCCAGCGACCTTCGGCGCGACCGCTGAGGTCCAGCGCGGCACAGCCCAGGGCAATCTGCCCGCTGCCGGTGTCGACCGTCGCCCCCGGCCCGATCCGCATTTGACCGGCGGCCCAGGCACTGCCGGACAAGACCAACAGCAGGCTCGGCATCGCCAACAGGGCCAGGAGCAAGGGCCATCCGGCAAACCGGGCGCGCGGGCAGGGCCGCAGTAATCGGAAACAGGCAAACTCAGCGCTCATCCTTGGGTTCTCTCTGACTGGATAGATCATCCGGCCGGGCAGTGCCCGACGTGCTCATTGAGAAAGCAGGATTCAGCGCCGAAAAGTCTCACGACGGTGAAATCAGACCCTGAGCGATAGTGCTTGCAGCGACTGGCAATCAACACGCGCTGCCACAGCAGCGCATGACACTGGCCCGAACAATTCATGAACCGTTCGGGCTAGACTGCAACCCCAGTGACCAAAGTCCCAGCCGTGTTTCGCTACTTCGAAAGCCGCGTCGATCCCTACCCGAATCAGGAGCCCGGCCAGCCGCCGCGAGGCTTGCTGGCCTTCCTCTGGGCGGGCACCGAGGGCCTCAGACCCTACATACTCGGCATGACCCTGCTGACCGCCTCGATCGCGGTGTTCGAGGCGGTGCTGTTCTGGATGCTGGGCCAGGTGGTCGACTGGCTGTCTGCCGTCGAACCCGGCGCGCTGTGGGAAGAGCACGGCTTCACCCTGCTGCTGCTGGCCGCGATCGTGCTCGGCAGCACCGGCCTTGTTGGCCTGCAGACCCTGCTCAAGCACCAGACCCTGGCCGGCAATTTCCCGATGCGGCTGCGCTGGAACTTCCACCGCCTGATGCTGGGCCAGTCGATGGGCTTCTACCAGGACGAATTCGCCGGCCGGGTCTCGGCCAAGGTCATGCAGACCGCGCTGGCGGTGCGCGATACCGTGCTGACCGTCACCGACATACTGGTGTTCGTCACCATCTACTTCGCCACCATGCTGCTGATCGTCGGCGGTTTCGATCCGCTGATGATGCTGCCCTTCCTGATCTGGCTGGGCGTATACGCCTTGATCCTGTGGTGGTTCGTGCCGCGCCTGGCGAAGGTGTCCGAGCGCCAGGCCGACGCCCGCGCGCTGATGACCGGGCGGATCACCGATGCCTACACCAACATCGCCACGGTCAAGCTGTTCTCGCACGGCGGCCGCGAGGCCGACTACGCGCGCGGCGCGATGCGTGAGTTCATCCAGACGGTGCACGCCCAGATGCGGCTGGTTTCCGGCATCGAGACCCTGGTTCACTTCCTGAGCATGAGCCTGATCCTGAGCATCGGCGGTGTCGCCCTGTGGCTGTGGAGCCAGGGCCAGGTCGGCATCGGCGCGCTGGCGGCGGCGACGGCGATGACGCTGCGACTGAACGGCATGTCGCACTGGATCATGTGGGAGCTGGCGCGCCTGTTCGAGCAGATCGGCACCGTCCAGGACGGCATCAACACCCTGGCCCGCCCGCATCTGGTCCGCGACCATCCTGAGGCTGTCGAACTGCAGGTACCGCAGGGCGAGATCCGCTTCGAATCCCTGGGCTTCACCTATCCCGGCCAGTCGGACTCGGGACGGCCGGTGATCGAGAACCTCAGCCTGACCATCCGGCCGGGCGAGAAGATCGGCCTGGTCGGCCGCTCCGGCGCCGGCAAGTCCACCATCGTCAATCTGCTGCTGCGCTTCCACGACCTGCAGCAGGGCCGGATCCTGATCGACGGCCAGGACATCGCCCGCGTCACCCAGAACAGCCTGCGTGCCCGCATCGGCGTGGTCACCCAGGACACCTCGCTGTTGCACCGTTCGGTGCGCGACAACATCCGCTATGGCCGGCCGGATGCGAACGACGATGCGATCATCGCCGCCGCGCAGCGAGCCGAAGCCTGGGACTTCATCCAGACCTTGAACGATGCCAGCGGCCGGCACGGCCTCGACGCCCACGTCGGCGAGCGCGGCGTCAAGCTCTCCGGCGGCCAGCGCCAGCGCATCGCGATCGCCAGGGTGATGCTGAAAGATGCTCCGATCCTGGTGCTGGACGAAGCCACCAGCGCGCTCGACTCCGAGATCGAGGCCGCCATCCAGGACAGCCTCTACCGCCTGATGGAAGGCAAGACCGTGGTCGCGATCGCGCATCGCCTGTCGACCATCGCCGCCATGGACCGACTGGTGGTCATCGACGGCGGACGGATCGTCGAACAGGGCAGTCACGCCGAGCTGCTGGACGCCGACGGCCTGTATGCCCGGCTCTGGACGCATCAGAGCGGCGGCTTTCTGGCCGAATCGCTGGAACCCGCTGCTGTCTGACAGCGCGGGCTCGACATCGGTGTTCACGTCTGCCCGGCCCGAGGGCGCCCGGATCGCCCTTGAAGAGCGGCCGGTCAGATCGATTCAAGCGCCCGAAAGTCCTCCAGCATTTGCGGGTCACAGGACAGCCGCGCCGCGATCTTGCTGCCCGGCTCGATGACTCGCCAGAACGGCACGACCCGTTCGCGCGCCTGCCCCTCGCTCAAGTCCTGCAACGCCACCTCGGCAACCACTCTCAAAAAGATCGCGGTCGTCACCGGGCAGGTCGCGGTGGCGCCGTTGCGGCGGGCCAACTCGTTGCGCAGCCGGGCGATGCTGCGCGTCTGGCCGCTGGGGATGCGTGCGATGTAGTTCGCGATCACCCCAGGCGAGGCGATATACAGCAGATTCCCTGCCTTGATGCCGGCGAAATCGGTCTCCAGCCGCACCAATTTTGGCGGCTTGGCCTGATCGAATCGCTTGCGCCAGTCCGTCGGACGGGCCGGTGTTTTCTTCATTGTCCACGCTCCTGGCGCCGCGCGAGCTCGGCTTCCAGTTCATCCAGATAGGTGCTGGCAAAGGCTTCCGGATTGAACAGCAGCCTCGCCAGAAGTCGACCCCAGGGCGAGGGCGTGGTGGCCCGCTCCCGAACGCTCAGCGCGGTTGCCCCATCGGCGGCGAGAACCAGCTCGGCCTGCCACTCGCCGCTGTAACCGCGAGCGCTGTCGAAGCTCAGGACAATCCGGGTTTCCGTGGCTTCGAGCATTTGAAACTGTATCCGTTCCCCAGCCTCAGTCAGCTCGGTCCAGCCCTGGTCGAGCGTGCCTTCCACCGCCTTTACCCCCGCGCGCCAGGCCGGCTGGCTGCCAATGTCAACAAGGGTGGCGCGAACCAGCGCCGGCGGGGCCTGGACGGTCCGGCTCAGCGTCGCTTCCCGGGTCTCGGGCAGCGACACGCCGAGCAGCCAGAGGCCCAGCGCCACCACCAGGAGGCTTCCAATCCAAAACATCAGTCTCATCGAGTCCTTCGAATCACAGGTGTCACCTGATGGTGCAGGCAGCGCGCGCCCGGCACAATAATCGGCACCTATTGGCAATGGATTCAGACTGTTGCACTCCATCTCGGCAACTGATCCGGGCGACCATCAGATGGCCATCAAGTCGTTTGCAGCTTTGCGGGGCCACGGCGACTTCGTTCGACCCACAGCCGCCGCCAGCAGCTTGCCAGCTCTCGAACGAACGGGCCAGACTGCCGGCGCAAACAGCGGCTGTCCATCTCGCGTTCAGGCCCGGCTTGCTATAGTCTTTTACAGGCCCATGGGCGACCAGCGTGTTCATCATGCCGGCTTATCTGCAATGGAGGATTCATGTTCAAGCCAGCTCTTTTCATTCTGTCAGCCACCGCGTTGCTGACGCTCAGCGGCTGCGGCAGCCGTGAGACCACACCGACTCTGGCCGACGAGATGCGCGGCGAAGCGGCCGCCATTCAGGCCGAGGCCGACCGGCGCGCCGCCATGGCCAGCGACTGGGAACGCGGCCAGGCGCTGATCACTTCGGGCCAGCGCAAGATCGAGCGCGGTGAGCGCAGGATCAGTACCGCTGAACGCGATCTGGAGCGCGGCCGCCGCGAAGTTCAGGAAGGCGAGGAGGAAATTTCCGAAGGTCGGCGCCTGGTCGCCGAAAGCGAGCGTCGCTTCGAATTGCTGCGCCAGGAAGAGCTGCTTCGTCAGCAAATCGCGCCCAATAACCCGCCCCAGCCCTGACGGCGGGCCCGGCCGGGCTCGGGCGTCCGCATTTCCGAACCGACCGCCCAGGCCATCGCAGCCATCAGCAGGAGCCCGCACTTGCAAAGCGTACACGACCGCCTGCGGGTCGAACTGCGTCAGCGGATCGCCGTCGTTACCCTGGATCGGGCGGGCAAGTACAACGGCCTGGACCTGGCGATGATGCAGGCTCTGGACGAGACCGCGCGCCGCTTGCGCAAACAGCGCGAGCTGCGCGCGGTGGTCATCCATGGCGCCGGCCCCGCCTTCTGTGCCGGCCTGGATTTCGCCAGCGTGCTGAAGCGCCCCGGCAAGCTGGCTGCCGCCTTCCTGCCCGGCTGGCGCAAGGGCAACCTGTTCCAGCGCCTGTGCCTGGGCTGGCGCGACATTCCAGCGCCGGTGATCGCCGCGACCCACGGCTACTGCTTCGGTGGCGGCCTGCAGCTGGCACTGGGCTGCGACTTCCGGATCAGTACCCCCGACTGCCGATTCTCGATCATGGAAATCCAGTGGGGCCTGATTCCCGACATGGGCGCCAGCGTGACCCTGCGCGAACTGCTGCCGCTGGACCAGGCGCTGGAACTGACCCTGACCGGCCGCCAGTTCGACGCCCGCGAGGCCCTGGACAAGCAGCTCATCACCCGCATCGCCGACGATCCGCTGGCGGCTGCCCTGCAGCTGGCCGAGACCATCGCTGCCCAGTCCCCCGACGCCGTCGCCGCCGCCAAGCGCCTGTTCCAGCAAACCCGCGTCGTCTCCGAACGCCGCGCCCTGCGCCGCGAACGCTGGCTGCAGCTGAAACTGCTACTGGGCAGCAACCAGCGCGAGGCGATGAAGGCGCGGCTGGAGAAGCGGGCGCCGACCTTCAAATCGAGATAGCGTCGCCGATCAAGGGCTCAGGCCAGCTCCAGCTTCACGCGCCGGTTCATCCGGCCCTTCTTTTCGATCTTGACGACGCGGACCGGGCCGATTTCTCCGGTACGCTTGACGTGGGTGCCGCCGCAGGGTTGCAGGTCGACGCCGGGGATGTCGAGCAGGCGGATGCGGCCGGCGCCCCTCGGCGGCTGAACAGACAGGGTCTTGACCAGCTCGGGCTGGGCGTCGAGTTCTTCGTCGGTGATCCAGCGTTCGCCGACCGGGTGGTCCTGTTCGATCAGCCGATTGAGGCCGGCTTCGACTTGCGCTTTGTCGGGGGCGTCGGGCAGGTCGAAGTCCAGCCGGCCAGAGCCGTCGCCGACCTGGCCGCCGGTGACCGGATACGGCAGCACGGCGGAGAGCAGGTGCAGACAGGTATGCATCCGCATCAGGCGGTGGCGGCGGGCGAAGTCGATGGCGGCGGTCACGGGGGTGCCGGGCGTAGGCCTGGCGTCGTCGGCTGCCAGGACATGAACGATGCGGCCGTCGGGCTGGCTGATCGTGTCAACAACGGTTGCCTTGGCGCCGTCCCAGCTCAGCGTGCCGGTGTCGCCGGGCTGGCCGCCGCCGACCGGATAGAACACGGTGGCGTTCAGGATCACACCCTGGTCGGTGAGGACCTCGACAGTGGCCTGGCATTCGGCGAGGTAGGCGTCTTCGGTGTAGAGGCGGCGGGTCATTTCGGGGCGTCGCAATGGCGGTGAGCTTGCCTCAAGGTAGCAGGCCCGATGGCGAGTGGGCAACCAGCGCTGAGGCTCGACGTCAATGGCGAGCAATCGAGTAGGCCGGCCCCACGCGGCCGGCGGACGATGGTGGGCTTCGGCGGGCATGGCCCGGCGGCGCCATGGGGTCGACCTGCGCGGATCAGGTTTTCGGATTTCGGGCACTGGGCGACCGCTATACTGAGCGGCGATGGGGGCCGGGCCGAGCCGCATTCATCGTCGTGGCCCGGTCGCATGCGTTTTGCTCCACGCACACATTCAGAGGTAACCGATGACGCCACTCCGTATCGCCCTGCCGCTGGTCGGCGCGCTATTTGCCCTGCCCACTCCCGCGCTGGCCCAGCCGGGCCCGGGCGAAGGGCCGGACGAAAACCTCGAGGCGATCGAGCCCGAGCCGGAGCCGATCCGGATCGGCCTGGCCGGTGAGTTCCCGGCCGATATCGCGCGCTTCCTGCTGGTGCAGGGGGTGTCCGGTGCCCAGCTGTCGCCCCGCGGCGACTACGTGGCGGTGTCGAAGTCCATCACCGGCGAGCCGCAGCTGTGGCTGATTCCCACCGACGGTTCGCAGGCGCGCCAACTCACCTTCGGCAACGGCATCACCTTCTTCCGCTGGGCGCCGGATGGCGCCAGCCTGATCTATGGCGCTGACAACGCCGGCGACGAGCAGGAAGCCTATTTCCGGATCAGCGTCGACGGCCGCTCGGAAGCCGAACTGGTGCCGGCGCTGGCCGGGGCCTTCCGCACCTTCGGCGGCGTGCTGCCGGACGATCGGCACATCGTGTTTGCCTCGACCGAGCGCAACGGTCTCGATTACGACATCTATGTCCGCGATACCGAAACCGGCGAGCAGCGCATGGTCTACGAGGGCGAGTTCGCCTGGCTGCCGCGCTCGATTGCGCCGGACGGCCAGTCGATCCTGATGACCCAGGCGGTCGGCGAGGACTCCAACAATCTGTTCCAGCTCGATCTGGCCTCCGGTGAGGCCCGCACGCTGTCCCGGCCCGAGCGCCGCGCCAACACCCAGGACGGCGGCTTCGCCTGGAGCGCCGACGGCGCTCATGTTTTCCACACCTCCAATGAAGATCGCGAGTTCCGCGCCCTGGTGCGACGCGAGATCGCCAGCAACGAGGTGGAGGTACTGGTCGCCGTCGAGCACGACATCGACAACGTCCAGCTCTGCGGCGACAACGACCGCTTCCTGATCTGGACCACGAACGAAGACGGCTTCTTCCGCCTGCACGGCCGCGACCTGGTCGAGGGCCGCGCCCTGGCCACGCCGGCGGTGGCCGACGGCGTGTACAGCCTGTCCTGCCCGCGCGGCAGCGCGAAGGCGGCGCTGGTGGTTAACGGCTACTCGACGCCGGGCGACCTGCTGCTCTGGGATCTGGCTTCGGGTGAGGCCTCGACCCTGTGGGCGGCCAATCTGGCCGGGCTGGATCCGGAACGACTGGTCGCACCGGTGTCGATCCGCATGCCGGCCCGCGACGGCATCATGCTGCAGGGCCTGCTTTATCTGCCGCGCGACGACGCCCGCCTCGACGACGGTCCGCCGCCGGTGGTATTCGACGTCCACGGCGGGCCGACCGCGCAGTCGGTGGTCCGCTTCAGCGGCAGCATTCAGTACCTGCTCGGCCGCGGGATCGCGGTGTTCCTGCCGAACATCCGCGGCTCTACCGGCTTCGGCCATACCTACCTGACCCTGGACGACCAGGAGCGTCGCCTCGACAGCATCCGCGACCTGGTCGACATGCTGGTCTTCTTCCGCGAAGACGGCCGCGTCGACGCCTCGCGCGCGATCGTCCGCGGCGGCTCTTACGGCGGCTATGCGGTCAACGCCGTGCTGGCCAACCATCCGGGATATTTCATTGCCGGCGTGTCGCTGTTCGGCGTCGCCGACTGGGTCACCGCGCTGCAGGTAGCATCGCCCGCGCTGAAGGCCTCGGACATCATCGAATACGGCGACATCCGCGAACAGCGCTGGCTGGATTTCTACGGCCGCTACTCGCCGATCCGCCAGGCCGACCAGATCAACGTGCCGGTGCTGTATTCGCACGGGGTCAACGACCGACGGGTCGAGATTTACGAGTCCGAGGTCATGGTCCGCACCCTGCGCGCCAACGGCATCGACGCGCCCTATATCCGCTTCCGCGACGAGGGCCACGGCTGGCGGCGACTGTCGAACCGGCTGTTCTATCACCGCCGCGAAGCCGAGTTCATGCTCGAACAGTTCGGCATCGGCAGCGCCGACTGACCCGTGACCATGGCGGCCGGGTGAGCGCGCCCACCCGGCCGCCCTGCCCCAACAGGAGCCGCAGCGATGCCGCACAGCCAGCCGGTGCTCCAGATCAGCACTGCGGACCGCCATGAATTTGAGCTGATTCAGGTACCGGCGGCAGACTGCCGGCACCGCCTGCTGTTCCTGCCCGGCATGGGCATGAGCGCGCGTCAGTACATCGGCTTCGGCCGCGCCCTGGCCGGGCACGGCATCGAGGTCTGGCTGCATGAATGGCGGGGCATGGGCTCTTCCAGCCTGCGTGCCGCGCGCGGCTGCAACTGGGGTTATCGCGAGCTGCTTGAAGCCGATCTGGTGGCAGTGCTCGATGCGCTCAATCAGGAAGGTCAAGTCCCGTTGCTTTTCGGTGGCCACAGTCTGGGCTCACAGCTCGCCTGCTTGCTGGCCGGGCAGCGGCCGCAGCATTGCGCCGGCCTGCTCACCGTGGCCGGCGGCGCGCCTTACTGGCGAAGCTTTCCGCGCCGGATGCAACTCGGCCTGCTGCCGGTGTTTTTTCTGATGCCGGCAGTCGCTGCCCTGCTGGGTCACTATCCTGGTCGCCGCCTGGGCTTTGCCGGCCGCGAGGCGCGCGGTGTCATCGCCGACTGGACGCGCAGCGGCCGAAGCGGGCGCTATCGTTTCCCCGACATGGCTCAGGACCTGGAAGCCGGCATGGCCGCGCTGAGCGTGCCGGTGCTTGGCCTGCGGATGGCGAACGACCGGCTCGTGCCGCAGGCCTCGCTGGACTGGCTGCTGGACAAGCTGCCGGGCTGCGCGCGCAGCGTCGAACTGATCAGCGCATCGGCGCCGGGAGAAGCCGCCGATCATTACGCCTGGATGCGTGATACAGCCGCCAGCGTGGCCGCCATCGCCAGCTGGCTGGCAGCCAGCCGAACAGATCAGCCCGGCCCAGCCGCGAAACAGGCGACGTCAGGCCGACTTGATCGCTGACCCGATACCGGGCCCAGGAAGCCTTGCGCGCTGGGTCGGGCCCGGCCGCCGGCATCAACCATCGGCGCCGGACGGCGGACGCGCCAGCACGTCAGCCAACACCCGCGCCATCAGCCGTTCCTTCAGCGACGCCGGCTCGTCCAGACCCAGCCGCGCCAACGCATCAACCTGCTCCCCGGGTCGGCCGCGCAGCGCTGCCCGAATCAGGTCCAGCTTGCGCCCGGCCAGCGATTTGGCAGCCTGCAGGGCCTCGATCAGACGCTGTTCGGTGGCGGTGAAATCGCTGCCGAAGGGAAACCGCGGGCTGTGATCGGCGAACAATGTCCGCAGCCGCTCGGGGGTGTTGCGGCGCGCAGCGTCCGGGATCTGCCAGTCGCTCGCCAGTTTGCCGGCAGCCTTGGCCCGCGCCACCAGCTCATCTTGAAACCCGGCGTCCATGACGCCGACCATAGCCTGGATGCATTCCTCGTCGGTGCGGCCGCGCAGGTCGGCGACGCCGTATTCAGTCACCACCAGATCGCGAAGATGGCGTGGAATGGTGACGTGGGGATACTCCCAGACGATGTTGGAGCGGCGCTCGCCACCCGACCCGCGAGTTGAACGGAGCATCAGCACGGAACGGCCGTCGTCCATGGCATGGGCCATGGCGACGAAGTTGTACTGGCCGCCCACACCGGAAACCACCTGGTGGTCCTTCAGCCCGTCGGACACGGCGGCACCCGTCGCGGTGACCATCATGCAGGTATTGATGAAGCGCGCATGGCGGCGCTGGGCGACTTCCAGGGCCTCATTGCCGCCATAGAGCTGATTGATCCGGTTCACGCCATGCATGCGGAAGCGGGGTTTCTCATGCTCCTCCAGGCCGCGCAGAAAATCATAGAACGCGGCGCTGCCGAGGAAGAAACCGCCGTCCATCAAGGCACCACTACCGGCCTCGGGCACCGGCTCGCCGGCATTGGCACGCTGCTGCCGATCCAGATCATCGAACACCTCGCGCCTGAGAATGCCGGCCCGATACAGGTGCATGAAGCCGTCCATGAACATTTCGCTGGCGCCGTACAAGCCGGCCTGAAACCGGCCGTGAGACTCGATGGGCAGCGGCTTTGCGCCGGTTTCGGCCAGCAGCCGACGCCAGCCGGGATTGTTCTCATGCCGATGGATCAGGCTATGGACCAGCGCATCGCTGAGCGAACCGATGCCGATCTGCAGGGTGCCGTCATCCAGCACCAGACGGCTGGCATGGAAGCCCACGGCGTGATCCTGCAAGGACACCGGCATCCGCGGCAGACCGAACAGGCGCTGCGCTGGATCGACCTCGACGATCTCGGCAAAAAAATCGGCTTCGACAACCGCGTCACCGTGCATGAACGGCAGCGCCGGATGAATCTGGCCGACGGCCATGTACGGCCGACCGGCGGCGCGCAGCCGCTCGCTCAGTTCCAGGCTGACATCCGGGTTGCAGGACAGGCTGTAGCGCCCGCGTTCCGGTCCGGCGATCAGCTGCAGGGTGACGTTCACCCCCCGATCGACCAGGTCACGGGCGACATGGGTGTAGTTCGAGGACACGTAACGCTGCTGCATGGCGGGCTGACCCAGCGCGGCGCCGGACTGGAAATAGAATTCGGTCAGGCGGATGTTATCGGGCAGTCCGGCACCCTTGGCAGCGATCAGATACTGCAGGCGCGGATAGTCGCGCCCGAACAGGCGCTCGACGATCGGGTCCATCAGCCGGGCCTGCAGCCAGTGACCGGACTGCGGGACGTCGAGACTCAGCGCGGTTACGATGTCCAGCCGAATGTCACGATCGAGCCGAGCGCGCTCATAGAAGGCATTGACCAGGCGATTGGGTTTGCCCAAACCCAACGGCAGGCCCATGACCAGGTGCTTGCCTACGCGCGACAGCACGCGCTCGACCACCTGCTCCAGATTCCGGTCCGTCATGCCCACCTCCTGAATGGTTCCGCAGTGTGCTTCACGCTACCAGAAACCGCTGCCGCGGTTCAGCGGCGTTCGGCGAGCGGGCAGCGCCATGGGCACCGACCCAGCCCGGCCGCCGGGCACCCCGGGAAACGTTCGAGGCGAAACGGATGCCATCGCCATTGAGCGTGTCTATCGGAGAGCGCGCATGGTGGACCGATGTCAGCTCGACGCTAGGCGCACTCCATGGCGAAGGCGACATTGCAGCCCGGACGGCTTCTGCCGCGCAGGCTCCTGGTCAGATGGTCGGGGCCAGCTGATAGAATGCGCACCGTCAGGTTCGGGAGGCCGCTGGCTGATGTCCAGATGGCGTCGCCCGAACCATCCCATCTCGACTGGTGACCATGAGCATCTACCTGCTGCTGAAGAATCTGCATATCGGTCTGGCGCTGCTGAGCGGCATCGGCTTCGGCCTGCGCGGTTACATGCGGCTGATTCTGGATCGCCCACTGGCCCATCCGATGGTCCGGATCGGCCCGCACGTGGTCGACACGCTTCTGTTGATCTCGGGCCTGGTGCTGTGGACCCTCAGCCGCTACCCACTGGCATCAGGCCTGGGCATCAAGCTGGCCTTGATTGTCGTCTATATCGGCCTCGGAATCGGCGCGTTTCGGGCATCCCGGCGGGGCACCGGGGTCATGCTGTACTGGCTGGCGATGACGTGCTTCATCGGCATCGTCATCGCCGCCGTTCATATGTAATCGCTGCCGGCAGGTTCATGCCGGCAGCACCAACCCCAACGCTCAGTCACCGAGCCCGCTGACCGTCAGCACCTCGGTAAAGTCCTCCCCTTCGCTTTTGAACAGGACCAGCTGCCAGCTTCCGTCGACCGCCCGAGTGGCTTCGGCATAGCCCCAAACCGCGGGCAAGCCGCCTGTTCCGGCGCCTTCGCTGTCGGGACCACCCGTGCCCGCGCCTTCGCTGTCAGGTCCGTTCGTCCCGGCGTCTTCGCTGTCGACCTCGGGCAGCGCGAACACCGGAAAAACATGGTGCTCATCCTGGCCCGAGCCGCTGCCTGCGACAACGACATCAGCGCCCTGCACGAGCAGGGCGACCTGACCGGATTGTTCACTGAGCTTGACCTGCCAGGACCAGCCCAGGGCCGGCGTCAGGACCCACAGGGCAACCAACAAGGCCGACAGACCCTGTCGAACCATGCCGGTGCCCGCTCTTTCCACCCGACCGGCCTTGCCATCCTCGGCAACCCCGGTCTTGTCAGAAGCGCTGACCGGCCGTTGCTGGCCGGTCCCGCTTCGCTCTACCTGAGTATTGTTCGAACCCAAACGACCCCTTGTGGCCACGATGAACCTCCATGCAAACTACGACAAATGAGGAGGATCATCGGCCCCATGAGCATCAGCCCTTGTGGTCGCTGTCCTCCCAGTAGAACCAGCCGATACCGACGGTACGGTGGTTGTTCTGGCGAACCGGCGCCTCGGCGGCGTCCAGCTCCTTTTCAATGACTTCGATCTGATCGGTCAGCAGTTCGCGAACGCGCTGGCGCAATGCGTCGAGCTTCTCGGCTGGAATACGGCGCGACCAGCGCTCCTGGTGCAGCCACTTCGGCTCGGCCTGCTCGGCTTCGAGGTTGTGGGCGATGGTTCGACCCAGGCGATTGATCGAGCCGCTACCGACCTCGATCACGGTCTGCTCCGAGGAGTTGACGGGAACGTAGTGGTGGCTGAGCAGACGCACGTGCTGATCGCCCACCAGCTCGACATTGCCGCTCTCCGTCAGGCGGTTGAGCACCGTCGGACAGGTGACGTTGCGCCCTGCATTGCGCATGATCAAGGTCTGGAAACTGACGCCCCGACCATAGATCGGCAGCAGCAGCGGCTTGCCGGTCTTGCTGTCACAGAACATCGGGTTGGTGGCCCAGCTGTTGAGCACCGCGGCTTCCGGGCAAAGATCGCTGGAAGTGACCGAATCCGGCGCAGGCTCGGCTTCGAGCTGGCCGATGGCACGGGTATCCAGCCCGGTCATCAGCGCCAGCGCCGACTGCGTGATCCGGCGTTTGCCCTCGAGCCTGAGGCGGCGCTTGGCCTCCTCGATGTAAGCTTCCTTGAGCAGGTTGATGGCAACCTGACAGGACAGCTTGCCGACCAGCAAGCGAGCGACCGGGCGCAACATGTGCTCGGCGGCCTTCACCAGCCAGCTCATGTCTCTGGCTACTTCGGGATTGAGTGACGCCATATGCTATTTCTCCTGCATGTCTATTAGTGAGGGGCGACCATAATAGTAACCCTGTCCCCAGTGAACACCAATAGCCTCCAGCGCCCTGACATCGACGTCAGTTTCCAGACCCTCGGCTACCACTTCCACGCCGAGGGTTTCGGCCATGCGCTGGACGCTCGCCGCCAGATTCGCATAGCGCGACTGACAAGCGACCTGCTTGACGATCGAGCGATCAAGCTTGATCTGGTCAACAAGGCCTTCGGCCAAGAGACCCAGGTTGGATGAGCCGGTGCCGTAGTCATCCAGCGCCACGACGATGCCCAGATTGCGCAGGCGCCGGAGCTCGCCAAGATTGGCGGTGAGACTGAGGGCATCGACAAATTCGATGATTTCCAGGCCGAGCCGTTGCTGCGACACGCCGCGCCGCAGCAGCCGCTCGGCCAGCCAGTCAGAGAAGCCGGGCTCAATGATCGTTTCCGGATGAAGATTCACGCTGACGCAGGTCTCGGGTCCGGCCTGACCGACCCAGCGCAGGGCCAGATCGATGATCACTCGGTCAATCTGGCTGCATCCCGAGCGCTGGTAAAGCGCCTGCATCAGCCGCTGCGGTGAGGCCCAACCCAGCGATCCGCGGGGTCGAACCAACCACTCAAACCAGCGACCATGCCGGCTGCTACGAAGCTGCACCATCGGCTGCGTTGCAAAGCCGCAATCTGCGCTCGTCGGAAAACCGGCGGCACGTCGCCCGGAATCATCGACATCCGACAGGACCGCATGCGCAGCTGCAACGCTCACCCCTTACAAAACCCCTTGAATGGCCGACGGTTTCAGCCTCTATAGACTCTACAGTCTTGGCGGTTGAAATGCAAGCCCCCATTCTATTGGCCGTGGCAATGCCTCACCCGGGGCTTCCACGGGCCGGCCCGGGCGCACCGCTGAAGCCTGGCGCCCGATGGCGAGGTTGTGCCTTGTCGGCATCGGCCCGCTGGGCTACTCTCCTTGCTGGCCAGGCCACTGAAATAATGTTGCAGAATGCGATTCAGCTCACTGATTGTTATTGCTTTATTGCTCTGCTCCGGCTGTGATCGGGCGCCTACAGCGGGCGAAACCGGCGCGGTGTACCGGCATGCGCTGGATGGCGCGCCGACCAGCCTCGACCCGGCCCATGCCGCCAACGTGTATGCCTCGGCGATCGTGGTCAATCTTTATGACACCCTGTACCGCTACCGCTACCTCGCCCGGCCCTATGAGCTGGCGCCAAACCTGGCGCTGGGCCTGCCAGAGCTCCGCGACGAGGGCCGCATACAGCGCATCCGGCTACGCCCCGGGTTCCACTTCATCGACCACCCGGCCTTTGCCGAGGGCCGGGGTCGCGAAGTCGTCGCTGACGACGTGGTGTTTTCCTTGCAGCGCCACTTCGACCCCGCCACTCGCTCCCGAGGGGCCTGGCTATGGCGCGGTCGGATCGTCGACCTCGAGGACTGGGCCGAGCGCGGCGCCGACTACGATGATCCGGTGGCCGGCCTGGTCGTGGTCGACCACCACACCCTGGATATTCATCTCACCCGCCCCTTCCCGCAGCTGGCCTATACCCTGGCCACAGCGTTGGCCGCCATCGTGCCGCGCGAGGCGGTGGACCATTATGGCCGCGAGCTCGGCATCAACGCCGTGGGTTCGGGCCCGTTCAAGCTCGTGACGGTTGACGAAACCCGGGCCGTGTTGCGCCGCAATCCGGGCTTTGACCGAGGCCCGATCGATCTGGCCGCGGAAGGCTTCGATCCGACCCGGCACGGCGAGCTCGATCTGGAGTGGATCGACGGCCTGGCCTATCCGCTGCTGGAGCAGCTGGAGTTTCACTTCATCAGCGAGCCCAGCGTTCGCTGGACCAGCTTTGCCAGTGGCCGCGAGGTGCAAAACGTGATGCTGCCGAACGAGCAGGCCCTGCGGCTGCTGGAAAGCCGCGACCCGATCCGGTTCCGGCCGCACATCGCCGAGCGCTACCACAGCCTGGCCGAGCAGGAGAGCGGCTTTGTGTTCTACGGCTTCAACATGGCCAACCCCGCCATCGGCCATCATGCCGATCCGGCCCGCGACGCCGCCAATCGCGCGCTGCGCTGTGCCATCCGGGACGCCTATGACTGGCAGGCGCGCAACGACGCCTTCCACCATGGCCTGGCCGTGGTCTTTCCCGGCGCCATCCCGCCGCATCTGCCGGATTTCGACCCGGCGCTGCCGCCGGACTCGGTCAGCCACGATCCGGCGCGCGCACGGGCGCGACTGGCCGAACACGGCTGGACCAGCGATACCCTGCCGAGCTTGCGCTTCGGTCTCGATGCCGGCGTGCAGCAGCGTCAGATGTTCGACCAGCTGCGCGCCTTTCTGGCCGTAGCCGGGCTCCCGGAGCAGATGATCGAAGCGCGTCAGTTCGCCACCTTCAGCGACCTGAGCCGGGCGGTGTCGCAGCGCGAGCTCGACCTGTTCATGATGAGCTGGACCCTGGCCTACCCCGACGCGCAGTACGCCCTGCAGCTGTTCTACGGCCCCAATGCCGCGCCGGGGGCGAACAAGTTCAACTATGCCAACCCGGCGTTCGATCGTCTGTTCGAGGCCGCCAGCGTCCTGTCCGACGGCCCGGAAAGACGCGCCCTCCATCGGCGTCTGAACGACATGGTGATCGACGATTGCGTGGCGATCAGCGGCCTGGCGCGCACACGCCTGCATCTGTGGCGGCGCGAGGTCAGCATGCTCCCCGACCGGGAGACGGTGAACGGCTACTTCCTGCGTTTCGTCGGTATCCGGCCGGATCATGCGGCGCCCTGATGGTCGGCGACTACCCGTCTGGGCGCGGCGGTCGATCGGCATCCTGGCCCTTGTGTTCGGGGTCAGCTTCGTCAGCTTCGTTCTGACCGTCCAGTTCGGCCCCGAGCCCACCTGGGAGCTGCTGAGCCACAATCCGACCGAGGCGGAGATTGCCGAGATCAGGTCCGAACTCGGCCTCGACCAGGCTTTGGCCCGGCGCTATGCCGACTATCTGCAGCGCTTGATCACGCTGAACCTGGGCCATTCCCTGCGCACCGGCGAGCCGGTCCGTCAGCTGCTCAGCCGCACCCTGCCGGTCACGCTGGTCCTGATCCTGCCCGGCTTCCTGATCGGCCTGGTGCTGGCGCTGGCCGCGGCGATGCTGGCCGCCTGGCAGCGCGGTCGCCTCATCGACCGATGCCTGAACGGCCTGTCGGGGCTGAGCATGAGCCTGTCCATGGTGATTCTGATTGTCGGTCTGCAGGCCCTGTTCGGCGTGATGCTGGGCTGGTTTCCGGTCCGCGGCTGGGCCGTCACTGACCTGGCCAGCTATCTGGCCCATGTTGCCGTACCCAGCCTGGCCCTGATCCTGGCTCAGCTGGGCTACAACCTGCGCTTTTTTCGCGCCCTGTTCATTGCCCAGCTCGATGCCGACCATGTACTGGCGGCTCGGGCTTTCGGCGCCGGCCCGGTGGCAGTCATGCTGCAGCAGGTGCTGCCGAACTGCCTGCTGGCGATCGTCACGCGCGCGCTGTTCTCGCTGCCGCCGATGCTGGTGGCCGGCTCGCTACTGCTGGAAAACCATTTCGGCATCCCCGGCCTGGGGCGGGTCAGCTTCAACGCCACCGTCAGCGGCGACCAGCCGGTACTGATGGCCATTGTCAGCCTGAGCGCGCTGCTGTTCGCGCTGATCGTGATCATCAGCGATCAGCTCTACCGGCTGATCGACCCGCGCGTGATCCGCGCGGAATCCCGATGAGGCAGCGCCGTCGCGCCGCCATCGGCCCGCTGCTCGCCGGTCTCGTCATCGGCGGCTACAGTCTGGTCGCACTGGGGGTCTGGGCTGGCCTGTGGGGCGGTGATTGGGCTGCCCTGGCCGGGGCGATGTGGGAGGCGCCGTCCTGGCGCCATCCGCTCGGCACCAACCGGCTCGGTCAGGACATCTTTGCCCGCGCCCTCGTTGCCATCGCGCGCTCTTTCGAGATCGGCCTACCGATCGCCGCGCTCAGCATTCTGGTCGGGGCCGCGCTGGGCAGCATCGCCGGCTGGTGGCATCGCGGCTGGCTGGACGAACTGGTGCTGTGGCTGGCCGGTCTGTTCGAGGCTATTCCGTTCTACCTGCTGGTGATCGCGCTGGCCTTCGCCCTGCACGGCCATGGGCTGGCCATGCAGCTGGCCATGGTGCTGGCCTTCTGGACCACGACCGCGCGTCTGGTCCGGGCCGAAATCCTGCGCCTGCGCGCCGCCACCTTCATCGAGGCGGCCCGGGTCAGCGGCCTGAGCGAAGGCAGGATCATCCTGCGCCACCTGCTGCCGCACGCCGCCCCCCTGCTGTTGATCCAGGCCTCCATCGTGTTCGTGGTCGCGATCAAGGCGGAGGTGGTGCTGAGTTTCCTTGGCCTGGGCGGGGTGGAAAGGGTCAGCTGGGGGGTGATCATCGTCGAGTCGACGCAGGAAATTCTGGCCGGGCAGTACATGAACTTCGCCACCGCCTCGCTGCTGCTGCTGGCGCTGGTGTTGGCGGTCAATTACCTGATTGATCGGGCCCAGCTCGCGCTCGATCCACGCAGTGGCCGCAATGACACGGTCTGAGCAGCAGGCCGAGCCGCTGCTGACGGTGCGCGACCTCTGCGTGACCCGGCCCGCCAACGCCGGTGCCGGCCTGACCTCGATCAACCTCCAGCTCGCGGCCGGCGAGAGCCTGGGCTTGATGGGCCGATCCGGCAGCGGCAAGACCACCCTGGCGCTGGCGCTCATGGGGCTGCTGCCGGCCGCGGACGGCAGCTCGATCAGCGGCTCGGTGGCGTTCGCCGGCCAGTCAATATTGGGCCTGCCGGAACGGCGCTTGCGGCCGCTGCGCGGCCGCCAGATGGCGATGATGTTCCAGAATCCGGCCGCCGCGCTCAACCCGATGCGCTCGGTCGGCAGCCAGTTGATGGCCGTTTTGCGCCGTCACCGCGGGCTGAGCCGCGCCGCCGCCCGCGCCGCCGCCATCGACTGGTTCGAGTGCCTGGCCCTGGCACCGGCTCGGAAGCGCCTTGACGCGCTGCCGTCCGCCCTGTCCGGCGGGGCCTGCCAGCGGGTCTTGCTGGCGATGGCCCTGGCCGGCCAGCCGCGGCTGCTGATCGCCGACGAGGCGACCAGCGCGCTGGATGCGACCATGCGCCTGCTGATCCTGCAGCAGATCGAGTCGCTCAGGCAGACGCTGGGGCTGAGCCTGCTCTGGATCAGCCACGATCCGGCCGGCATTGCCCGGCTGTGCGATCGCATCGCCGTTCTGGACCAGGGCCGCCTGGTCGAGCAGGGTCCAACCATCGCGGTGTTTCGCGCGCCGCAACACCCGGCCACTCGCGCCCTGCTCGGCGCGGTCGGCTACCAGGGGATGGGCTGACCGTCCCAGGCCAGAAACGCGCCGCTGTCGGTTGCCTCCAGGCCATCGATCACCACCATCATCCTTGCCACCGCCGATGCCGGGCTGAACAATTGGTCGGCAGCGACGCGTGACTGAAACGGGGCCGACAGCGTCGTGTCGGTGGTACCGGGATGAAGGGCAACGAGCACCGTCTCGGGAAAGCGACGGCGCGCCTCCACCGCAGCGGTCCGCAGAAACTGGTTCAGCGCGGCCTTGCTCGCGCGGTAGCCGTACCAGCCGCCGAGGCGATTGTCGCCGATCGATCCGACCCGGGCCGACAGCACCGCGAACACCGAGCGCCGGCCAGCGCGCATCAGCGGCAGAAAATGCCGCATCATCAGCGCCGGTCCCAGCGCATTGACGGCGAACACCCGGGCCAGCGCATCGAAGTCCAGGTCTTCCAGGCGCTTTTCCGGCTGCAAGGACTCGCCCTGATGCAGCAGCCCGGCCACGTTCAGCAGCAGATCCAGACGAAGCTGACGCGCGGCGACCCGCTCCGCAGCCGCCGCGATGCTGTCGGCGCGGCTGACGTCCAGGGGCTCGATCAGAATGTCGGTGCTTGAACACCGGGCCAGTTCCGCCAGTTCGGTCGCGGCGATCGGATCGCGACAGCAGGCGATCAGGCAGCGATAGCGGCCGCTGTCGGCCAGGTGGCGCACAAAGGCCAGGCCGATGCCGCGGCTGGCGCCCTGGACCAGGGCAACGGAATCAGGCGTCGAGAACTCGGCAGACATGCAGGGGCTTGACCACGATGGCGGCAGCAGACAGTATGACCGGACGACCGTGACCACCACTGCACGCCTGAATCGCCCATGAGCCACTACCGCAACCCTGCGCGTTCGGCCTTGTCGGCAGCCCTGCTGCTGACCATCTGCCTGCTGCTGCAAGCCTGTTCGTCAGGCCCGCGCACCGTTCGCGGCGCCGACCCCTTGATTGATCTGGAGGGCGTGAGTCGGAACGGCAGCGCCCTGGGCATTGACGTGATGATCCGCAACGTCAATGACCTGCGCTTGGAAGCCGATGCGGTCAGCCTGCGTCTGCACGTCGACGGCCGCCTGCTGGCCCAAGTCGACGCCCAGATTGTCGAGCTGAATCTGCCGCCGCGCGGACGCGAGATCCTGCGCATTGAAGCGCTCGCCATGGCTGACGCGGTAGCCGCGCTGGACGAGCTGGCCGGAGGCCAGCGCCGCAACCTGCCCTGGGATCTGGAGCTGTACTTCGACGGCCGACGCGGCCGCGTTGAAGCCAGCGGATTTCTGCACGCCGTGCCCGGCCAACCCGGACGTTTCCGCTGATGGCAAGCACCCAGTCCTTTCCGATTCTGACCTGGCACTCGATCAAGGTGCTGGACAACAGCTACGCGGGCAGCGACCCGATCGCGTTCTCCAGCGATCTGGCGCTGCTCGATCGCCTCGGCTGGACGATATTGCCGCTGGCTCAGGCCCTGGCCCGGCTGGCGCGCGCCGACCTGCCAGCCAGGACCGTGGTACTGACCGTTGACGATGGCGCCGTCCTCGACTTCGAAGACTTCGACCACCCCAGCTGCGGGCATCAGCTCAGCCTCTATTCGCGCATGCGCGCCTTTCTTGATCAGCCCGGAACCCGCGACCGCCACCAGCTTCACCTGACCAGCTTTGTCATCGCCTCGCCCGAAGCCCGGGCCGAGCTGGATCGCAAGGACTACATGAGCCTCGACGTCTGGCCGGATCGCTGGTGGCGAGCCGCGAACAGCAGCGGGCTGATCAGCGTGGAGAGCCACAGCTGGGACCACAACCACGACTCGCTCGCCAGGACCGTGCAGCGGGACAATCGGCGCGGCGATTTTCGCTGGATCGATACCGAAGCCGAATGCCGCGCCGAGATCGACCAGGCCAGCGACTACATCGAGCGCACCAGCGGCAGAAGGCCGCAGTTTCTGGCCTACCCCTACGGCCAGGCCAGCGACTATCTGCGCGCGGACTACCTGCCTCGCTTCGGTGCCGACATCGGCCTGACTGCCGCGCTGGGCTGCGATCCGGAGCCGGTCACGCTGGGCTCCGACCCCTGGTTTCTGCCGCGCTACATGTGCGGCCGCGACTGGACCAGCCCGGAAGATCTGGAGCGACTGTTGGCAGAAATCGCCTGAGGGCGCTGGCCTGCTGACAGGTTTGGGCCACAAAACCGGTCCTGCTGACGTCTGTCACTCCGCCGTCGGTCAGAGTGTCTTGTGCATCAGGCCTTTGAGGTGCAGCCGAAGCGCTCAGGGCCTGGCCGATCGGCGCAGCGCAGCGATCAGAACTCGCCCAGCGCGGCGACCCGCTCAAGCAGCGCGCTGCGCTCGGGCTCGGGCGGCTCGCGATTCCAGCGCACGATCAGGTGCGGGTGGTCCAGGCGCTGGTAGCCGCACTGCGCCAGCACCGACCAGGAGCGGGCATCCCCGCAATGTCCGAACGTTGCCAGCGAGCGCTCGGCAAAGCGCGCTTCGGCGTAGCGCACCAGCTGCAGCATCAGGCCGCCGCAATGCCGGATCAGCGCCCTGGCCTCGACCGGCAGTGCCGCCAGTACCTGCCCATCGGTACAGGCGCCGCCAACCAGCATCGCCCCCTCGAAGGGCAGGTAATTGATATAGGCGGCGGGTTGCCAGCAGGCCCCGCGTGCAACCAGCGCCAGCACATGGTGGCCATGCCGCGGCGCCGGGGCCGCGTACTTGCGCTGGAAAATCGGCTCAGCCAGCCGCCGCCCCTCGGCCACTTCGCTGACCAGAACAAACGGTGTCAGCAGCGAGTCAGGCTCACTGCTTGTGCTGCTCGAGGCAGTTTCCCTGGCGTCTGTCATGACCGGGGATTGTACGGTAGACTGCCCGCTTTGGTCTGGAGAGCCAAGGTCGTGACCATCGCATTCTGGTGCGTGTTGATTGCCGCGCTGATGCCCATTGCCCTGGCTGGTATCTCCAAGGCGGGCGATCGCAGCTTCAACAACCGCCGCCCGCGCGACTGGTACCAGACCGTCAGCGGCTACCGTCAGCGCGCCTGGTGGGCCCAGCAAAACAGTCTGGAAGCCTTCCCGGTATTTGCGGCCGCGGTGATCATTGCCCATGTGGTCGGCGCCGACTCCGGCCGCATCGATCTGCTCGCCCTGATCTTCATCGGCGCCAGAATTCTCTACGCCGCCTGCTACCTCGCCGACCGCCATCTGCTCCGCTCAATTGCCTGGATGGTGGGCCTGGGCTGCTGTATCGCCCTGTTCGTGGTAGCGGCATGACCCCCCGCATTTGTCATTGAGGAACCAGCACCATGAGCCTGCGCATCATTCTCGATCTCACCGAAAACGATCTCGAGCACTTCCGTGCCCTGGCCCGCAAGGCCATGGCCAAGCGCGAAAAGCAGCCGCGCGCGGTCATCGTCCAGAAGGCACGAGAGCTGCTCAAGCAGGTCGACGATCGCATCGATACCGACTTTATCCGCAGCCGCCTGAGCCAACTCCAGATTCTCATCGACATGCTCGAAGACGAAGGCTGGGGCATGCAGGAGATCGGTCAGGGCCGAGTGCTGACGGCGCTGGCCTACTTTGCTGACCCGGAAGACCTGATCCCCGACAATATTCCCGGCATCGGGCTGCTCGATGACGCCATCATGGTCGAACTGATCTGTCGCGAGCTGAAGCCGGAGATCGATGCTTATCGCGACTTCGTGCGCTTCCGCGCCTCGGCCGCCCAGCAGCGCGGCGTCGACCCGGCCGAACTGAACCGCGAAGACTTCGTCAAGAGCCGCGAACGCGCGCTGCTCGGCCGCATGCGTCGCCGGCGCCGGATGGTCGGCAGCGGCAGTGGCGGCGGCGGCAAGTCACCGTTTTCGCTGTTCTGATCCAGCCGCGGGGATTCGCAGCAACGGCCGGCCTTCAGCGCCGGCCTGCTGACGCCGGGGCCAGCATCTCCAGATGCGGAATGCCGTCCTCGTCATACGGCAAACCCACCGTCTGGAATCCCAGCGAGCGATAGAAGGGCTCCAGATACTGCTGCGCCGAGATCCGCACTGGCTGGCCCGGAAAGCGGCGCCTGACCACCGCCAGGGCACGCAGCATCAGCGCCCGGCCAAGGCCGCGCCCACGTCCGGCCGCCGTGGTCAGCACCCGACCAATCGAAGGCTCGGCAAAGCGCAGACCCGGCGGCACGACCCGGGCATAGGCCAGCAGGCCGCCGTCACCGGCCGTTGCCAGCACATGGATACTCTTCAGGTCGAGGCCGTCGATATCCTGATAGGGGCATTGCTGCTCGACCACAAACACCGCGCTGCGCGCGGCCAGGATCCGGTACAAGGCGTCCCGGCTCAAGCGCTGAAAGCCGCTGACGCGCCAGCACAGCTGGTGCTCCGATTCTTGATCCACGCTTGCAACAGACATCCATTCGAACATCGGTGATCCAGGACTCGCATCATATCCGCCTTCTGGCCAGTTTCGAGATCGAGCCCGGCGCCGCTGTCCAGCGCTGCCTTGAGCGCGCGGACTGCCAGACCATCGCCGCGGCGCTGGCCGCTGATATTGCCCGTGTGGTCGGGGACACTGCCCCGATGACGCTGGTGGTCGGGGGCGGCCTGCTCGAACCCTCCGAACTGCTGCGGCCCGAGTTCCCGGCCTGGCGAGCGCTGGCGGAGCTGGCAGAACCGGCGATTCGCCAAAGCGGCCTGCCGGCGCTGATCATGGGCATCGGCGCTCACCAGGGCCGCCTGCCCGACCGTCGCCTGGCACCGCCGGATGCCAGCGCCCAGGGCCATCTGCTGGCGCTGCCGATGCTGCTGGTCACCACCGGCGACGGCGCCGAACTGGCGGCAAAGCTGGAGGCCGAACTGTTCGAGCGCGGCGGCATCGCGCCGCCGGCTCGTGCGCTGCTGGCCGAGCATGCCGCCCTGGCCAGCGCGCACGGCCAGCTGCTGACGCTGGCCGACCTGATCGCCCTGCAGCATGTGCAGATGGATACCGCCGGGCTCGGCCCGTTCTGGCCGCTGGTCGAAACCGCGCTGCTGGCCGAGCCGGACCCACAGTCCGTGCGACTGCCCGCCGACGTGGCCGCGGCCTGGGATCCGGAAGCCCTTTGCTGGTCCGTCAGCTTCCTGAGTTTTGATGAAGCGCAACAGCCGCTGGAGGACTATGTGCTGCGGCTGCGTGCGCTGCGCTCGCTGACCACGCTGCTCGATCACCACGGCGTGCCCTGGCGCGCCGATTCCAGCTTGACCCTGGACGCCAGCCGCGATTGCCTGGTCGAAAGCGTCGGCCCCAGCCGCCAGCCGGCCAGCGTCACCGAGCACGTCCACAGCAGCTGTGGCCTGGTGGCCTGGACCCTGATCGACGATGGCCGGCAAATCAACCTCTACCCGCTCTCGGGCCGCTCGGTCCGGCATCTCAGGTCGGATTTCGAGGCCCGTGGACTTGTCGTTCGCCGCAGCCCCGATGGCGTTTGCTATGATCCGGGCAGCCTTCGCCTGAGACCGGCCGCCGCATGAGCCGCCAGAAGTACGACGACAACCCGCTGGCCTACGTCGCGTCCTCGCCGATTCATGGGCGCGGACTGTTCGCCCGTCGCCGCATCGCCCGCGATCAATTCATCGGCAGCTATGAGGGCCCGGCCACCCAGCGCAACGGTATGCACGTGCTGTGGGTCTGGAACGAGGAGCGTCAGCGCTGGGAGGGCATCAACGGCAACAACGAGATGCGCTTTCTCAACCATTCCAGCACACCAAACGCCGAGTGGTGGGGCACGGACCTGTACGCCATCCGTCCGATTGCCCGCGACGAGGAAATCACCTTCGACTACGGCTGGGATGAGGAGGAGGACGGGGCATGAGCCCGCCCGACCCCTTGAGCCCGGGTGAACTGCTGCGCAGCGCGCATCTGGGCCCGGCCGGACTCGACAGCGTGGAACTGGCCCGACGCTGCGATCTGCCGCTGGACGCCATCGAAGCGCTGCTGGTCGGGCAGCGCGAAATCTGCGCGGATATCGACCGCCGCCTGGGCAAAGCCCTGGACACCGCACCCGGCTACTGGATGCGCGTGCAGCAGCTGGCCCGCCGACATCAACAGCTCAAGGCCATGCACGACCACCTGCTGCTGGTGGCCGGCGCCGACGGCACCTGGCCGCCGAACGAGACGGGGCGGCCATGAGCCCGGTCTGCCGGCTGCTCGCCGCTGCGGTTCTGATATTGGGGATGGCCGGGCCGCCGGCCCAGGCCGCTGCGGATTTCCTCCACGACTTCGACCTGCCGGCCGCGCCGGAGCGAGCGCCCAGCCCGCCGCGGCCACGCTCGCTGGACGACGTTCTGAACCACTATGGTCCGATGGTCCGCCCGACCCTGCGCCAGCGCTTTCTGGCCGCCGGCGTGCCCTGGCCGCCGCGACGCCTGACCCTGATCGGCCTGAAGGCCGAGCGTCAGCTCGAGGTCTGGGCGTATGTCAACGACGAGCCGCGCTTCATTCACAGCTATCCCGTGCTCGACGCCTCCGGCCTGCCAGGGCCCAAGCGCCGGCGCGGCGATCACCAGGTGCCGGAAGGCATCTACCGGGTCGACGCCTTCAACCCGAACAGCCGCTTTCATCTGTCGATGCGGATCAACTATCCGAACGAGTTTGATCGCCTCATGGGCTTGCAGGATGGTCGCGACAACCTGGGTTACGACATTTTCATCCACGGTCGCGACTACTCGGAAGGCTGCCTGGCCATCGGCGACCCGGCGATCGAAGAGCTGTTCGTGCTGGTGGTTGACGCCGGCTTCGGCAATACCGAAGTGGTCATTGTGCCGCACGACCCGCGGCGCGAGACCCTGCTACCGCCGGCCCGCGGTCTGCCGGCCTGGGTCGACGATCTCTACCTCAAGCTCGAGCAGCGCCTGGCCGCCTACCGCCTCGAGCCGCTGATCGACGTCTCCCGCCAGATCGCGACCAGCGCCGGCGACGAGTATCCAGCCCCGGCGGAGGAAGCGACCGTCGAGGCCAGCTGGCCGGGCACTGGCAGCAGCATGCCCGGGCCCTGACCGACAGTTTCAGATCAGCCACCACAGCAGGCCCAGCAGCAGCGCCAGCAGCAGCGACAACCACAGCAGGGTCCACCACGGAAAAGCCGGGCGCGGGACAGTCTCCAGTTGCTCAAGCAAGTGCGCCCTGAGCAGCTCGGTGTTGCGCGTATTGGCCTTGTAGATGGCATCGAAAGCGTCGCCGACCACCGGCAGCAAGCCGCCGAAAAACTCGATCAGCATGTTGGACACCATGCGCAGCTGCACCCGTCGACTGGCGCGCACGCGGCGCGCTTCCCGCAGCACATACAGCGACAGCAGCAAACCGATGACATCGCCCAGCACCGGCACCAGCCCGATCAGCGGACTCAGCCCGAACCGGAACCCGGTCAAGGGAATGCGGAAGTTGCTGTCGGTCCAGTAGCTGAAGCGGTCGAGGCGCGCCAGCGCGGCGAGCTGGGCCTCGCGATCAGGAATACGCTGCCTGCTCATGCTCGGCTGTGACGGGGCATTCAGAACGGTCCGGAGCTGACGGGGTACATTAGACTACCACCTCAGTTCCAACCGACCGCCCCCGATGCGCTACGAGCTCGACCCCCAGCTGGCTGCCGACACCCTGCCGATCGCCGAACTGCCGCTGTCCGAGCTGCGCCTGATGCGCGACGTCCGCTATCCCTGGCTGATCCTGGTGCCACGCCGTGAGGCGATCCGCGAGCTGCTCGACCTGAGCCGCGAGGATCAGCAGCTGCTGCTGGCCGAAATCGACCACTGCAGCCGCATCGCCCGCGCCCTGCATCGTCCGGACAAGCTCAATATCGCCGCGCTGGGCAACGTGGTCAGCCAGCTGCATATCCATCTGATCGCGCGCTTTCGCGACGATCCGGCCTGGCCGCGACCGGTCTGGGGCGTCCACCCACCGCTGCACGACGCCGCGCGCGCCGCCACCCTGGTGGCCGATTGGCGCGCAGCCCTCGCGCACACCCCCATCAACTGAAAGCCTGTCTGCCATGCCTGCCATCATTCGCCTGACCCTGCTAGCCGCCAGCGCACTGCTGCTCAGTGCCTGCCAGTCCGAACCCAGCGCACCGCCATCGGCCGAGATCAGCGCTGCCGAGCCCGAGCTGGTGCTGTTCAGCGGCCAGATCATCACCCTCGCCGAGACCCAGCCGGAGGCAACGGCCCTGGCCGTTCGCGATGGCCGCATTCTGGCCGTCGGCGATGACGATACGGTGCTCGCCCTGACCGGGCCGGGCACGCGCCGGATTGACCTCGCCGGGCGGGTGCTGATGCCTGGCTTCATCGAAGGCCACGGGCACTTTCTGGGCCTTGGCGAGGCGCGCATGATCCTCGATCTGCAGGACGCAGAGGCCTTCTCCGAAGTGGTGGCGCGAGTCGCGGCCGCGGCGGCCGAAGCCGCGCCGGGCGAATGGATCATGGGCCGAGGCTGGCACCAGGAGCGCTGGCGCGACGAGGGCGAGGCGCGCTTCGACGGCGTTCCCCGCCATGATCGACTCAGCGAGGCCAGCCCGAACAACCCGGTCCTGCTGACCCATGCCAGCGGACACGCCTCCTTCGTCAACGCGCGCGCCCTGGCCCTGGCCGGCATCGACCGCGACAGCCTCGACCCGGACGGCGGCACCATCGTCCGCGACGACAGCGGCGAACCGACCGGCTTCCTGCGCCAGGCCGCCCAGCTCGCCGCCCGCCGCGCCGTGCTCGAGAGCCAGCGTGACATGAGCGAGGAAGAACATCAGGCGCGCTTCCTGCGCCAGGTCGCGCTGGCCGGCGAAACCGCGCTCGCCCACGGCATCACCTCCTTTCACGACCAGGGCGCCAGCTTCGAAGAGATTGACCGCCTCAAGCGCCTGGCGGAAGCCGGGCAACTGCCGATTCGCCTGCATCTGGCCGTGCGCGGAGAAAGCAACGCCGAGATGGACCGGCGCCTGCCCGACTATCGCCTGATCGGGCATGCGAATCACTTCCTGACCGTGCGCGCGATCAAGCGCCAGATCGACGGCGCGCTGGGCACCCACGGCGCCTGGCTGCTGGAGCCCTACACCGACAAGCCCGACACCGCCGGCTTGCCGCAGACCCCGATCGAGGCCTTGCGCGAGACCGCCGAGATTGCCCTGCGCCACGGCTTTCAGCTCAATACCCACGCCATCGGCGATCGCGGCAACCGCGAGGCACTGGACATCTACCAGGACCTGCTCGGCGCCCGGCCGGACGAGGACCTGCGCTGGCGCATCGAGCACGCCCAGAACCTGCATCCGGATGAGGTGCCGCGCTTTGCCGCCCTCGGCGTGATCGCCTCGATGCAGGGCATCCACGCCACCTCCGACGGCCCCTGGGTGCCGCAGCGCCTGGGTGCCGAGCGCGCCCGTGAACGCGCCTATGTCTGGCGCAGCCTGCTCGGCGCGGGCGCGACGATCTGCAACGGCACCGACGTGCCGGTCGAGCCGATCGACCCGATGGCGTCCTTTCATGCCTCGGTCACCCGCCTGATGGCCCACGGCGAAGCCTTCTTCCCCGAGCAGTCCATGAACCGCATCGAGGCCCTGCGCTCCTACACCATCGACTGCGCCTACGCCGTGTTCGAGGAAGACCTGCTCGGCAGCATTCAGCCGGGCAAGCTGGCCGACTTCGTGGTGCTGGACCGCAACCCGCTGACGGTGCCAGCGGAAGACTTGCGCGCGACCCAAGTGGACATGACGATCGTCGGCGGACAGCTCCGCTATCAGCGCCCGGACTGAGTGACCGCAAAGACCCCGTCGAAGACGTGGGGCTGGTTTCACCCGCACTACACACTGGTCAACAGTGTGTGAATGCGTTTAAGATGCCGCGTCACTTGCAGGAACCCACACCATGTCCGTAGCTCGCTTCTGGCGCCTCGGCGCTACTTTCGCCCTTTTGTGCTTCACATCCCCGCTGCTTGCTCAACAAGGTTTTCTGATTCCCTCCCATGCCCTGGACCAGCTCGATTCGCTGACCGCCGCCGAGTACCAGCGCCCGCACGGCGCCGGGGTCTGGCTGAGCGGCGGCCACGAGCTGCGGATGCAGCTGAACGCCGCCGGAGTGCCCTTCGAGCATTTTCCGGAGGCCGGTCAGATTCGAATCTATGACTATCGCCTCGACCCGCGCGAGGCACGCCCGGATCAGCTGTCGGCACCGCGCGACGCCGACGGCCTCGGCCTCGGCCTGGTTCAGTTCCACGCGCCGCTGCGCTCGGACGATGTCAGGACCCTGCAAAGCGCCGGCCTCGAGCCGCTGCAGTACTACCCGCACCAGGCCTACCTGGTCTGGGGCAGCGCCCAGGCCCTGGCCAGCCTGGCCGGTCGCTCGGAAGTCCGCTTCGCCGGTGACTTCCCGGCCGATGTCCGGATCGCACCGGAACTGCATCGCAAGCAGGGGCTGATCCAGAACGTCAATGTCCACTTCGTCAACACCGGCCGCACCGAAGAAACCCTGGCGCGGCTGTCGGCCCTTGGCGCCAATGTGCTGGACGCCTGGCGCGCCCAGCCCGACGGTCGCCTGTGGGACGCCAAGATTGAAATCGACGCCAGCCTGGTGCCCTTGCTGGCCGGCATCCCCGAAGTGGTCGCGTCAGAATTCCTGTCGCCGGAAGTGTTCACCGACGACGAAATGTCGTCGCAGATCGTGGCCGGCAACTTCAGCGGCGCTGGCGTGCCGTTCACCGGCTATGCGGACTGGCTCGAGACTGCCGGCGTTGACGGCAGCGGCGTGATCTGGTCGGTGATCGATACCGGCGTGGCCTACAGCCACCCGGATGTCGGCCCGCGTATCGTCGGCGGCAACAACTACCCTGGCGTCAGCCCGGCCTTGCCGGGCAATGACGTCGCTGGCGGCGGCCACGGCACCCACGTGGCCGGCATCATCGCCGGCGATGCCAGCGGCGGCTTCGCCGATGCCAACGGCTTCCTGTACGGGCTGGGTATCGCCCCCGGCGCCAGCATCTGGACCCAGAACGCCCTGATGGGCAGCTCCTGGCCGCCGGTCGGCGGCTGGCAGCTGTTGACCAAGCACGCCACGGAAGGCAATGCGATCGGGGTCAACAATTCCTGGCATACCGGCGAAGGCGCGGGTATGGGCTACCGCGCTCCGGAACGCACCCACGACCTAATGGTGCTGGACGGCAACTTCGATTCCAGTTTTCACGAGCCGATCAACATTGTTTTCTCGGCCGGCAACTCCGGCCCCGGTGCCACCACGCTGACGGCGCCAAAAGAAGCGAAGAACGTGGTCGTGACCGGCAGCACCGCCAACTACCGGACCGGCAATATCGACTCGATCAGCGGCTTTTCCAGCCGCGGCCCGGCCGTCGACGGCCGAATCGGTGTGACGGTGGCAGCACCCGGTGCTCAGATTGCTTCAGCGCGCAATCCGCTCGGCGGCTCCTGCTCCACCGCCATTGCCGGCACCGACAACCTCTACGCCTTCTGCTCGGGCACCTCGATGGCCGCGCCGCAGGTCTCCGGCTTCATGGTGCTGCTGGCCGAGTGGTGGCGCGGCATGAACGACGGCGCCGACTTCAGCCCGGCCATGGGCAAGGCGCTGGTGGTCAACTCCGCTCGCAACATCAGCGGCACCGGCCCCAACGGCAACAGCGGCTTCGGCCGTATTAACGCCTCGACCATTTTCGATAGCGAGCTGAGCTTCGAGTTCTGGGACCAGGAAGACCTGTTCACCGAAACCGGTGAATTCTGGACCGTCACGGTCGGCGTGGTCGACCCCAGCCAACCGCTGAAGATCACCCTGGCCTGGTCTGACGCGCCGGGCGCTGTCGGCGCCAACCCAGCGCTGGTCAACGACCTGGACTTGAGCGTTGAGACGGGCGGTGAGACCTACTTCGGCAACGTCACCTCGGGCGTCTGGTCGGCATCGGGCGGCTCGCCGGATCGCCTCAACAATATCGAGCAGGTCTGGGTGCAGAACCCGGGCGGCTCCGCCACGATTCGGATTGATGCCTTCCAGCTCGCCGGCAGCGCCATCCTGCACGGCGTCGCCCCCGGCTCGTTGGCACAGCACTTTGCACTGGTCTGCCAGAACTGCATCGAAGAGCCGAGCTTCACCCTCGCCGCCGAACCGCGCCAGATCGATGTCTGCGTACCCGACGAACGCGAAGTGGCGGTCAGCATCGGCAGCATCCTCGGCTTCGATGACCCGGTCATGCTTGATGTGGCCGATCTGCCGGACGGCGTCAGCTTCGAGTTTTCCGTCAACCCGGTTACCCCGGCAGGTGACAGCGAGTTGACGCTGACCTTCGACGCCGAGGCAGAGCCTGGCCTCCATACGTCCAGGCTGGATGCCGCGGCCGGGGAAATCGAGCGCAGCCTCAATCTGACGCTGGGCGTCTTCAACCAGCCGTCGACACAGCCCAGCCTGCTTGCGCCGGGCAACAACAGCAGCAATCAGCCGCTCAGCCTGACCCTGAGCTGGGAAGCTTCGGAGCAAGGCTTCGAGTATCGCGTTCTGGTCGCCAGAGACAGCGCCTTCACCGATATTGTCGTCGACCAGGTCACGAACTCGACCAGTCTTGAAATCAGCGGCCTGGACTCCTCGACGACCTATTATTGGAGAGTCATCGCCATCAACAGCTGCGGCGAAACCCAGAGCGTCGTCCGTCATTTCAGCACCCAGTCCCTGCCTGGAGATTGCCCGGTCGGAACAGAACCTGAGGCCATTTACGGCCAAGACTTTGACGGCGGAAGCATGCCAGCGGGCTGGTCGACGACAGGCTCTGTCGGTGCACAGACCTGGTCAGCGTCGACTGCGCAGGTGCATACCGGCTCGCACGCGATGTTCGCACCGAACCTTCCGACGGTCAGCGACCAGCGACTGATCAGCCCTGCCGTCTCCCTGCCCGCAGCCAGCGAGACCGTGCTGCTGAGCTTCTGGAACTGGCAGCACTTGGAGTCGCGCGCTGCGGGCGGCTGCTGGGACGGCGGCCTCCTCGAGATCAGCACCGATGGCGGCACAAATTGGACCCAGGTGAACACACCGGCGCTGCTGACCAGGGCCTACGACGGCTTGATCCAAAGCGGCTACCAGAACCCTCTGGCGGGCTCACAAGGCTGGTGCGGTGACCCGCGCGACTGGGAGCGCTATGCAGTCGACCTGTCCGGTTGGGCGGGCCAAACCGTGCAGTTCCGCTTCCGCCTCGGCACTGACAGCACCGTGTCGAGACCTGGCTGGTACATCGACGACTTCCGAGTGACCTCCTGTGTCGCCGTAGAGCGCCCGGATCCGATGTTCGAGGACCGCTTCGAAGCCGCGCAATAAGTTTGGCCTCGCGGCGTCCTCTGGCCGCCGCCATTCAACCAAAAAGCCCGGCAAAAGCCGGGCTTTTTCATTCAGACCGGATGAACCGCGCGGGCGGCGGCAGCCGAATCCTCACCATTGCTGGCAGTCCACTCCAAGCTTCCCTTTAAGGACAGGCACGAACAGCTTCCCTTTAAGGACAGGTTCCCTTTAAGGACAGGCACGAACAGCTTCCCGAACAGCTTCCCTTTTGTAAGCGCCTACAAACCCCCACCCTTGATTGCGCCTGGCGGTCCCTTTTGGGACAGGCACCAACCAGAACGTCCCTTTTGGGACAGGCACGGACCAGGCGGAGTTTCGGGACAGACACCAACGGGAAGATTTCCTAGCTCAACCCGGGGCAATCTCCGATAGACCGGATTGAGGCGGCACCTCACAATGCCGCCATGACCTATCCCCGCAGCCACATCGTTGCCGAAGGCGTGCCCGGCTACTTCCATGTCGTTAGCCGCTGCGTCCGCCGCGCCTTCCTCTGCGGGCAGGACAAGCTCACCGGGAAGTGCTTCGAGCACCGCCGAGGATGGATCGAAGCCCGCATTCTTGAGCTGGCCGAATGCTTCGCGGTGTCGGTGTATGCCTATGC
>JBJHCC010000024.1:0-54533 GCA_050485825.1 Gammaproteobacteria bacterium | reverse complement strand
TCAGCGATCGCCACTGCTCCAGCTTGAGATAGCGTCTGCCCATACCTGTGCTCCATCTTGAAAACTGATGGCGTCAGGATAGTGATCCGCAGGCCGCTGAGAAGGGTGGGAGTTCGTAGGCGCTTACAACAGGTTCATCTTTCCTGCCTCGTGGTTTGTCTTCTCCATATTCAAGCTTCATCTTCTCCTTCCCTATCAGCTTGCCCATTAATCAGTCCGGGACAGTCCGTGTCTGTTGTAGTGAAACGTTCCGCCGGTGGTGTCGAGTACAAGTTCTTCATCCGAAGTGCTTTGCGACAGAACCAATACCTCTTCGACGCCTTTAAGCATCCAATGCGGAATAGCCAGTTCCTGCAGGTATGTGCCGAACGGAGACTGCCATCGGTCCAGCAGCTCAAGTCGAACCGCAGCAATGCCAAGCCTTGTTTGTATGCGACGCTCGTCATTAAGAAAGTCGCTGTCATCCCAGGGTTTGTTCCAGCTGCAAAGCACCGTGCTACTCGCTTGTCTGCCTGCGATATGAGCACCGACCGCATCGCCCCAAGCCTGCGGCCAATCACCGCCGTGCGAATCTGCCAGCAGCTTGAGTCTTTCCGGATCAGTCGCCAACTCGACCAGTTCACGATTCTGGTCGGGGATGGTCAGCAGTTTGTTTTCCTCCAGCAATGTCCAGGTGGCGTCCAATGAGGGCAGGTTTTCATAGGCTCGCTCGGGCCCCATGCCGTGAAGGGAGCGACCGCGAGGCAAATAGGCCAGCAAGTCTCGAGTCGATGGTGTCAGTACGATCGCTCGGGCACGCTCGAATCCCGACGGTCGAGTTCTGAAGTGATGGCGGTGCAGTCGCCCCATGCGCTGGAGCAGCACGTCAATGGGTGCCAAGTCGGTGATCAACAAATCAGCATCGATGTCCAGCGACTGCTCAAGGGTCTGAGTGCCCACAAGGATGCGGCCTCGATTGGGTGATTGCTTGCCAAAACTGGTCTCGACAGCGCGATCGAGCACGCGCCGGTCGCCAGCCGCGTAACGGCCATGGTGGAGACAGACCACGCCGTCACCGGGCCCCGCCCGAAACAGGATCGAATCATCTGGGTCCAGCAGTGCCTCAATCGCATTCTGTGTGTCTATTGCAGCATTGACCGTGTTGCGAACAACCAGCACGCGGGCCCCTCGACGAGCTGCGGCAACGGCTCGCTGCGCTATTTGCTCAGGCTCGTCCAGCAAATGTTGGCATTCAACATGAATCGTTTTTGAGCGACCAGTGCGTTCCAGGCCAAACTCTCCGCCTTCATGAGTAATGCACGGATAAGGCGCGTCGCTGGGGTGATCATGGTGTTGGTCACGGTCACTTCGACCCAGCAGGCGGTCTCTGGTAGCCAGGCCAAGCGTTGCAGAAAGCAACAAGGCATGTCCGCCCGCTTGCTGGTGGCGCTGAAGTATGTTCTCCATAATTCGGGCCATATAGGCGTCGCTGGCATGAACTTCGTCAATGACCAGCAGGCTGCGCAAGGCGGCAAAGCCGCGAAGGTGCGCGTGTCGAGTCTGCAGGCCAGACAGGAGTAATTGGTCAATGGTGCCAACCGCACAGCAAGCGGCCAGATAGCGCTTGGTGTTTTCGGCAACCCAGCGCTTATGGAGAATGGCCTCGTCCTTGCCATCCGGCCAAAGAACTTCGAAACCAGGTAGCGAGCCTTCGGCTTCCACGCCATCCACCTGCCAGTAGCCCGGCAGCGCCAGGAGGA
Organism: Gammaproteobacteria bacterium; assembly: GCA_050485825.1. Taxonomy (GTDB): domain Bacteria; phylum Pseudomonadota; class Gammaproteobacteria; order Xanthomonadales; family Wenzhouxiangellaceae; genus Wenzhouxiangella. Next base: position 52,794 of record JBJHCC010000024.1, on the reverse strand, counting down.
CGTTGGGCCTGAGCGCTTCATTCGGAAAAACTTCGTGGATAAAGGTTCGCACTCGCTGTTCAATCTGGACTGCCGAAACTCGCGTAGGCAGTAGAAAGGCGAGTGAGTCGACTTCACCTTGCTCGAACAGTGCCTTGAATCGCCAAAGTGCGGCTTCGGTTTTGCCGCTGCCTGTCTCTGACTCGGCGATGACCAGTGAACCGAGGTCGGCTCTGTCCATTTCGGCCTGGAGCGCCGTAGGCTGGAACGGACGCTTTTCTTGGTCGACAAAAATGTCGGAGAAAGCAGGCTGGCGCTTACGGAGATCCTCGCGAATGGGCTCCACGTCAATACACATCCCTCGAAGCAAGCCCTTGGCCCTGCCCAGTGCGACAGGCCACCGATCAAGGCCCTGAGCGAGGTCGTAGGGAAAGGCATGGGGGCGAGCATCTGAGCCAATCCAGTCCGCTAGCGACACCAATCCGGCAAACGCGTGCACGAACTCGGGTTGCTGTGGAAGAGGTTGGGCGTCGTCGGCAAATGAATCGGGAAACAGTTGCTTGGCTGACGACCCCATCTCGGCAAGATTTTCCCAAGGTTCATAGCCTGGTACGGCCTCCCAGGTTTGGGAGTGTTGCTGAATCAGATTTTGTCCGAGAGAGACGAGGTTCAGCGGTCGCCCATGGTGGGACACTGCTGCCAGCCAGTGATCCAGCCCGCCCCACCCGTCTATTTCAGCCAGGCATACCAAGCTGGCCAAACGGCGGCAGCGCTCACCATGGTGCAGCAATGCGCCCAGAATGGCGGTGTGGCCGCACTCGATGCCATCAGAACTGATGCCGGCTTTCTTAAGCAGAGCACTGCGGTTGTCCGACTCCAGCGCCTTTGACTGAAATCCACTGCAAGTCTTGCCCAGGTCGTGCAGAAAAGCCAACAGACTCAGCCTAGAAAAATCAATTGGGGCAAGTTCCCTTCCCGCAAGTCGCTCTAATCGGTTCCGAACGGTTGGCAACGCGCAGAGCGCGGTTGAGACGGCTGCTACGTCAATCGAATGCTCGATCAGCCCAAGGGAGTCGGCAACATCTCCCGTTTCGTGTTTGTTCAGTTTCCCCCAGGCTCGACGGTTAAGCATCGTTTGCTCCCCTTGATTCAATGCTATGCAGTCGGGCGTCTTTCAGCGCTATTGAGAACAGTGCTGAACATGATCCCGCCATTCATTGATGTCCTAACTCAAATCCTAACGCCGCAGATTCTCAAAACCTGAGAATAGGCTAAGGAGTTGATCTAGCGCGGCGCAGATGTCCTCATTCAGGATTCACGAAACCGTCCCGAGAGCCCGAGCGACAAGCGCCTAGAAGGTTTCGGCTTCTCTCTGGGCCTCACCGGCAAGAGCATATCATGGCTTTATCAGTATGGCGATCTCCTCGGTGCGGGTTCGTTAGACCAATTTCCAGTGCCGATTGGCCAGCGTCGCCCGGGCGTCTTTGCGCCTACCCTCCGAACGGAGCGGAGGAGGCAAAGCGCCTGGTTGAGCAAGCTCCCGGGCCCGGGCACTGCTCGGATGGGTTCTTGGAACGGGCGGTTTCAGGCGACCTGCCGACAAGGGAGAGTTTGGGAGCAGTCTTGGAACATAGGCCGTCGGCTGCGTGGGGCCGACGGAAATTGGCTTTCTTGGCTTGAGCGAGGTTGGCGAGGTCTTTGCCGATCGACTGGGTGGTGCCGGGCGCAAGGAAGACTTAAGCGAATCGCGCTTTTTGCCGGTTTCCGGGATGGCAGAATGTACGAAACGTCACAGCGGTTTGGGCCATGAAGTGCACTATTAAGATCAGAAACGTTCCCGCGTCGCTGCATCGCGCTTTGAAGGCGCGGGCGGCGAGGGAGCGGAAGAGTATGAGCAAACTTTTGCTGGAACAGATGGAAGCCTGGCTCGCGCTGCCTTCCGAGCGGGAGCTGTGCGAGCGTTCGCGGGCGGGCGAGCCGCTTGCCATGGAACAGTCTTCGGCCGATCCACCTTCATGAGCGATTGGCGCCAGCCACCGGACTGAGTCGGCAGGTGATGGTGCCGCCTTAGTCGGCGCACGGGATCAGGCAGCCGGAGTGTCCCGCCTTCTTCTGGTTCGCCCCGGAATGGCGCTCGAGGTCCCGGTTTTGCCCGTTCCGGCAGCCGCGGCCTATATTGGCGCCATGCGCCATCGTTCCCTCATCATCGAACAGATCCTGGCGGATTTTCCGCGGACGCAGGCCATTTATCTGTTTGGTTCTGCTGCGACAGGGGAGACGCGGCCGGGCAGCGATATCGACATCGCGGTGCTGCTGCCACCGGATCAGGCGATGCAGGCCGGTAGCCTGGGCGGCAGCCCCTTGCAGTTGGACCTTGAGGATGAGTTGTCCAGGGACGTTGACCTGATCAACCTTCGGCAGTCGTCGACGGTGATGCAGAAGGAAGTGATCGGCAGTGGCGAGCGACTGTATTGCAGTGACGAGAACTCGGCGGATGAGTTCGAGATGCACGTGCTATCGCTCTACCAGAAGCTCAACGATGAGCGCGCTGCGATCGTGGCCGACGGTCTTGCCAGTGGGCGGTTTCTCGAGTCATGAACGACGTGGGCAAAGCCGCGATCTCTTTTCGTTGTTGAACCAGGCTGGCATTATTGACGGGGCCCTGGCCGGCCGGATTCCGAGAACTGAGCGCGTCCCGCCAGGAGATTTTCTGGCTGGTTTGTGGCATTCTCGGCAGACTTTCCTGTTGCTGCCGAGGGCATGGATATGACCGACCAGAATGAATCTGTTGATCCGGCGGTTGGCGAGCAGCGTCGCCGGTTTCTGAGGTTGGCCGGCAGTGCGGCTGCCTTGTTGCCGATCGTCGTGATTAGCGGTTGTGGCAGCGATGCACCGCCACCACCGCCGGCTGCGCCCGCGCGGCCTTCGCCGCCCACGCAAGAGGCCCAGCCGGAGCCGGCAGTGGAAGCGGCGCCCGAGCCGGTGCCGGAAGCCACGCCCGAGCCGCCCGCCGAAGTGACGGGCGAGGGGTTGCCCCAACTTGACCTGAACGATCCGACGGCGCGGGCGTTGGGCTATCAGCACGATGCGAGTCTGGTCGATCCGCAGCAGTTCCCGCAGCGCGGTTCTACCCATCTCTGCAGCAACTGCGTGCTTTACACCGGCCGCGAAGGCGATGAATGGGGACCTTGCAGTTTGTTCCCCGGTCGGGCGGTCAACGCCAACGGCTGGTGCAGTGCCTGGGCGGCTCGCCGAGGGTGATGCCGGTTTAGGGGGAACATTTGCCGGTAGGGTGGGGGCCGGCGATGTGGGGTTTCGGCGGGCATGGTCCGTCGGCCGCGTGGGGCCGACCTACGCGGTGCCCGATCTGGCCTCCGAGGTATCGAACAGCGCCGGGTAGGTCGGGGCCACGTCCCCGACGGGGGATGCGGGGCTTCGGCTGGCATAGTCCGTCGGCCGCGTGGGGCCGACCTACGCGGTGCCCGATCTAGCGTCCGAGGTATCGAACAGCACCGAGTAGGTCGGGGCCACGTCCCCGACGGGGGATGCGGGGCTTTGGCGGGCATGGTCCGTCGGCCGCGTGGGGCCGACCTACGCGGTGCCTGATCTAGCCTCCGAGGTATCGAACAGCACCGAGTAGGTCGGGGCCACGTCTCCGACGGGTGATGTTGGGCTTCGGCACACATGGTCCGTCGGCCGCGTGGGGCCGACCTACGCGGTGCCTGATCTAGCCTCCGAGGTATCGAACAGCACCGAGTAGGTCGGGGCCACGTCCCCGACGGGTGATGCGGGGCTTCGGCGGGCATGGTCCGTCGGCCGCGTGGGGCCGACCTACGCGGTGCCCGATCTGGCCTCCGAGGAATCGAACAGCGTCGGGTAGGTCGGGGCCACGTCCCCGACGGGGGGGTGTGGGGTTTCGGCGGGCATGGTTCGTCGGCCGCGTGGGGTCGACCTACGAGGGCTTGACGGGGAGGCCGGCGAGTCGCCGGCCTTTCCTTTTGCTGTTTAGGCCAGGGCTTCGAGTTTGGCGATCTGGGCGCTGAGTTCGGCAACCCGGTTGCGGTGCTCGGCTTCGCGGCTGCGTTCCTGGGCGACGACTTCGGCCGGGGCGTTGGCGACGAAGCGTTCGTTGGCGAGTTTCTTTTCCACGCTTTCCAGGCCTTTGCGTTCGCGTTCCAGCAGTTTTCCCAGGCGGGCGAGTTCTTCGGCGATGTCGACCAGGCCGGCCAATGGGATGAGCAGGCGCATGTGGCCGGCCAGGGCGGCGGCGCAGCCCTGGGTGCGGGGGTCGCTTTCGGCGTCGGTGTCGAGCAGGCTGATGGCTTCGATGCGCGCCAGGCGGCGGATCAGTTCGTCGAAGCGGGCGAATCGCTGGCGGTCTTCCGTGGCGGCTTGCTGGACCATCAGCGGCATGGGCTTGCCCGGTGCGAGGTTCAGTTCGGTGCGGGCGGAGCGGATGGCGGAGATGACGGTCTTCAGCCACTCGGCGTCGGCTTCGGCTTCCGGGTCGGGGACGCCGGCGTGCGGCCAAGGGCTCAAGCTGATGCTGTCGCCGGCCACACCGGCCGGGATGCGGACGCGCTGCCAGATTTCCTCGGTGACGAAGGGCACGAAGGGGTGCAGCAGGCGCAGGGTGGTTTCGAGCACGGTGGCCAGGGTGTGGCGGGTGGCCATCGCGGTGGCCGGGTCGGCGGCTTCGGCTTCCTCGAACAGGGCCGGCTTGGACAGCTCCAGGTACCAGTCGCAGAACTCGTGCCAGACGAATTCGTACAGGGCCTTGGTGGCCAGGTCGAAACGGTAGTCGGCCAGCGCCTGGTCGACTTCGGCGATGGTGCGGCCCAGGCGCGACAGGATCCAGCGCGACAGCACGTCGAGGTGGTCGTGGCTGGGCGCGGGCAGCTGCTCCTCGCCGACCTTCATCAGGGTGAAGCGGGCGGCGTTCCAGAGCTTGTTGATGAAGTTGCGGTAGCCCTCGCAGCGGGCCAGGTCGAACTTGATGTCGCGGCCGTGTCCGGCCAGGGCGGCGAAGGTGAACCGCAAGGCGTCGGCGCCGAAGGCCGGGATGCCGTCGGCGAATTCCTCGCGGGTGGCCTTTTCGATCTTCGCCGCCATCTGCGGCTGCATCAGGCCGGCGGTGCGCTTGGCGACCAGGGCTTCCAGGTCGATGCCGTCGATCAGGTCGATGGGGTCGAGGATGTTGCCCTTGGACTTCGACATCTTCTGGCCGTCGCGGTCGCGGATCAGGCCGGTGATGTAGACCTGTTCGAACGGCACCTTGCCGGTGAAGTGGCCGGTCATCATGATCATCCGGGCGACCCAGAAGAAGATGATGTCGAAACCGGTGATCAGCACCGAGCTGGGCAGGTAGCGTTCGAAGCCTTCGGACGCCATCCGCTCGGGATCCGGCCAGCCCAGGGTGGAGTGCGCCCACAGCGCGGAGCTGAACCAGGTTTCCAGCACGTCGCTGTCCTGGCTCAAATTGGTCTCCGACTTCAGTCCGTGCGCGGCGCGCACTTCGGCTTCGCTGCGGCCGACATAGATGTTGCCGGCCTCGTCGTACCAGGCCGGGATGCGATGGCCCCACCACAGCTGGCGGCTGATGCACCAGTCCTTGAGGTTCTCCATCCAGTGCCGGTAGGTGTTGATCCAGTTGCCCGGCACGAACTCGACCCGGCCGGATTCGACGGCTTCCAGCCCCAGGCGGCCCAGCTGATCCATGCGCACGAACCACTGGTCGGTGAGATACGGCTCGATGATCTGGCCGGAGCGGTCGCCGCGCGGCACCATCATGGCGTGCGGTTTTTCCTCGACCAGCAGCCCGAGGTCTTTCAGGTCCTCGACGATGCGGGCGCGGGCCTCGAAGCGGTCCAGGCCGCGATAGGCGGCCGGGGCGTTGTCGTTGATGCGGGCGTCGGGGGTAAAAATGTTGATCGGCTCGAAGCCGTGGCGCTGGCCGACTTCCCAGTCGTTGAAGTCGTGCGCCGGGGTGATCTTGACGCAGCCGGTGCCGAATTCGCGGTCGACGTAGTCATCGGCCACCACCGGAATCTCGCGGCCGGTCAGGGGCAGTTGAACGGTCTTGCCGACCAGATCCCTGTAGCGATCATCTTCCGGGTGCACGGCCACGCAGACGTCGCCCAGCAGGGTTTCCGGGCGGGTGGTGGCGACGACGATGTCGCCCTGGCCGTCGGAGCGCGGATAGCGGATTGACCACAGCTTGCCCTGCTCGTCGCTGTTGACCACTTCCAGGTCGGAGATGGCGGTTCTCAGCACCGGGTCCCAGTTGACCAGGCGCGGGCCGCGATAGATCAGGCCTTCCTCGTGCAGGCGCACGAAGGTTTCGGTGACCGCCTCGGACAGGTCCGGGTCCATGGTGAAGCGCTCGCGCGACCAGTCGGCCGAGGCGCCGATGCGGCGCATCTGACGGGTGATGGTCGACCCGGACTCCTGTTTCCACTGCCAGACGCGCTCGACGAAGGCATCGCGCGAGTAGTCATCGCGCTTGCCGCCCTCGGCCTCGATCTGCCGGGTGACCACCATTTCGGTGGCAATCCCGGCATGATCCACCCCCACCTGCCACAAGGTATCGCGCCCCTTCATCCGGTGATAGCGAATCAGCGCATCCATCAGCGTGTGCTGGAAGGCATGGCCCATGTGCAGCGTGCCGGTCACGTTCGGCGGCGGCAGCAGAATGCAGTAGGGCTCGCCGGTACCACGCGGCGCAAAACAGCCGCTGGCTTCCCACTGCTGGTACCAGCGCTGCTCTAGCTCGTGGGGGGAATAGGTCTTGTCCATAAATGGAACGCTTCAGTGCCTTTTTCGATGTCGGTGTGAACGGTGGTCTAGCGGTGATTGCAGTGGGGAGAGGGGGAGAAGGAAGAGGGGAGAGGGGAGAGGGGTGCCGGCGCGAACATCTTGCCAATATCTCGAAACTTGACCCTCTCCCTTCTTCCCTCTACCCCTCTCACTTCAACACATGATGCTTCAGTTCCGCGCCTCGCCCTTTCCACGCCATCCAGCGTTCGCGGAGTTGCTGCTTCAGGCTTTCGTCGGGCGGGACGATTTCCAGGATGCGGTCGAAGCGGCCGCCGGGCAGGGGGGCGGCGGTGTCCAGGTTGATCAGGATATCGGCTTCGTCGGGTGCGTCTTCAAGGAGCTGGATCGGTGCCTTGGAGCGGCCGACGGCATGCGGCAGAAAGCGGCCTTCCGGTTCCTGCCATAGCCGCTCGTCGAGCTTGGCCAGCACACCGGCCTCGGCCACTACCGCAATCCGCTTCGCCGCCGGCCAGGCCCGGCCGATCAGTACGCCGGCCACGAACAAAGGATCGGTGAAACGGCCGCTCATCTCGTAGAAATCAACTCTCATCGTTCAGGCCAAAGCCTCTCGCCAAGCATTGCCGCGTGCCATCTCGGACGGACAATTGACATCAAAACCTTTTGGGTCGCCAAGCAGCGAAGCAGCAAAGGGGCAAAGAAAAATCAGTTTTGCTCTGTGCATTTCTTTGCTGCTTCGCTGCTTTGCGACCGAAAGGTTTTTTGACCTGCCAAAGCACTGAACTCAAGGCCCTTGTTGGGGCAACTCGGGAAACGAGGCTCAGCCGTTCAGGGCGTTCCAGCCGCCGGCGCGGTCGACCAGCCATTGCACCAGCAGGCCGACCGGGCGGCCGCTGGCGCTTTCGGGTTTGCCCCACTGCCAGGCGCTGCCGGCGATGTCGATGTGGGCCCAGCGCTGGCCGTCGGCGAAGCGGGCCAGGAAGCAGCCGGCGGTGATGCTGCCGCCTGCCATGCCGCCCAGGTTCTTCATGTCGGCAAACGGCGTGTCGATCTGCTCCTGGTACTCGTCCCACAGCGGCAGGCGCCAGCCGCGGTCGGCGGCGCTCAGGCCGGCGGCGAGCAGCTGCTCGGCCAGTTCGTCGTCCTGGGTCATGACGCCGGAGGCATGGTGGCCCAGTGCGACCACGCAGGCGCCGGTCAGGGTGGCGATGTCGACGGTCAGCGCGGGTTTGAGCTGCTGGCCCGTCCAATAGATCGCATCGGCCAGGATCATGCGGCCTTCGGCGTCGGTGTTGTGGACTTCGACCGTCTTGCCGGACATGGTGGTGATGATGTCGCCGGGGCGATAGGCTTTGCCGTCGGGCATGTTCTCGACCGCGGCGACCACACCGTCGACGTTGATCGGCAGCTTCAGCCGGGCCACGGCTTCCATGGTCGCGATGGTGCTGGCCGCACCGCACATGTCGAACTTCATCTGCTCCATCAGCTCGCGCGGCTTGATCGAGATGCCGCCGGTGTCGAAGGTCACCCCCTTGCCGATCAGGGCGTAGGGCGCATCACCCGCGGCACCACCGCGCCAGCTCAAATGGATCAGGCGCGAAGGGTTCTCGCTGCCCTGGCCGACGGCCAGCAGCGAGTTCATGCCCAGTTCGCGCATCTGGTCTTCATCGAGCACGGTGACGCTCAAGCCCTCGTGTTCGGCGGCCAGCTGGCGAGCGACCTCGGCCAGATATTCAGGGTTGCAAATGTTGGGCGGTGCGTCGCCCAGATCGCGGCAGCGCTGCACGCCGGCGGCAATCGCGCTGGCCCGGGCCAGTTCGCGCTCGGCGCCGTCGACGGCCGGGAAGCTGACCGTGTCGGTGGCCGGCGGCGCGTCGTCCTTGGGCTTCTTGGTCGCCGAGTAGATGTAGTCGGCATGGGCCAGGGCGAGGGCGGCCTGACGGAACTTCCAGGCCTGATCGGCATCGCTTACCGCCAGCTCGGTCAGCAGGCTGTGGGCGCTGCGGGCGCGCGACTGGCGCAGGGCCTTGCCGGCGGCCTGGACGATCTTGACGAAGGCGATGCCGTTGCGCTTGCCCCGCTCGCCGGCGCCAACCAGCAGCAGGCGCTCGGCGGCCAGGCCGGGCACGGCGTGCAGCAGCAGCGTCTTGCCGCTGGCCCGCGGCAGATCGCCGGCGTCGCTCAGGCGCGTCAACAGCCCGTTGCTGCCCTTGTCCAGCTGGGCCAGGGTGTCGTCAAAGGGCTGATTCTGCTCCACTGCGACGATCAGGCAGTCGCAGGCGATGCTGGTCGCTGCTTCTCGGTTGGTTGTAAACTGCATGCCGATGAACTCCTTGCGAAAGTTGGCCGAGAGCGTTCGTCGCCCCGTGGCGACGGCAGCGCCCGCAATTGATCACCCGTCATTGTAACCGGGCGGTCACTCCGTGTTGATCCTGCAGCGCTACCTGTTTCGGGAGGGGCTGACAGCCAGCCTGATCAGCCTGCTGGTGCTGATGGGCGTGCTGATCGCCCTGTTCCTGGCCGAGCTGCTTGGCGACGCGGCCCAGGGCCAGCTGCCGGCCCGCAGCATCCTGCTGCTGCTGGCCTTGCGCCTGCCCGAGGCGGTGCTGCTGGTCGGCCCGCTGGCGCTGATGACCGGGCTCCTGCTCAGTCAGGGCCGCCTGGCCGAGCAGAGCGAGCTGGTGGTGATTCGTTCCGGCGGCGCCAGCTATCGTCGCTGTCTGCTGCCGGCCGCACTGTTGACCGTGATCTGGGCTTTCGCGCTGCTGCTGGTGTCGGGCTGGCTGGCGCCGAAGGCGGTGGTGCACAGCAACAGCCTGCTGGCCGACGCGGCCCGGCATGCGGTGATCGCCGGCATTCAGGCCGGCCGCTTTGATCGTCTCGACCAGGGCCGTCTGACCTTGTATGTGGGCAGCGTCGACCGCAGCGATGGCAGCCTTCGCGATGTGCTGATTCATCTCGATGATCCGGAATACCCGCAAGTGCTGAGCGCCGCGCGCGGTCGGATCTGGGTCGATCCCGAGGACGACAGCCGCTATCTGTCGTTGCTCGACGGACGTCAGCTGCGCCATCGTGACGGCCTGGCTGATGCCAGCCTGCGCGAGATCCGCTTCGCCCGTAACGATATTCGTCTGCCGCTGCCGGCGTCTGCCACCGGAGAGGAGGGTGAGCTCGGCCGAACGCTGCCCGAACTATGGCCCCCCAGAAGCGTGCTGGAACGCCGCGAATGGCACTGGCGGCTGGCCGCGCCGATGGCCGCGCTGGGCCTGGGCCTGCTGGCCTTGCCGCTGGCCCATCGACAGCCGCGGCAGGGCCGCTTTATCGGTCTCATGATCGCGCTGACGCTCTACCTGATCTACAGCAATGCGATCCATGCCGGGCTGGTGCTGATGGAACAGTCCGAGGCCGCCACTGGACCCGGCCTGTGGCCCCTGCATGCGCTGATCATGGGGCTGGCCACCTTGATGCTGATCCGGCAGTGGCGGCACTGGTGATGACCGTGCTGCCCACCAGGGTGCTGACCCGCTACCTCGCCAGCCGCGTATTGATCGCCATCGGCTTGACCAGCCTGCTGCTGGTTGGCGTCTATACCCTGGTTGAGTTCATTCGTGAGGCGCGCGCTCTGGCTGGCGACTATGGCGCGGTGCAGATGCTGTGGTTCTTGCTGCAGACGATGCCGCGCCGGCTTTACGACATCTTTCCGTTCGCCGCGCTGATCGGCACCTTGCTGGGGCTGGGCGCCCTGGCGGGCGGCAATGAACTGGTGGCGATGCGGGCGGCCGGTTTTGATCGGCGTCGGATTGTCGCCCGCGTGATGCTGGTTCTGCTGCTGTGCCTGACCGTTCTGATGCTGATGGCCGAATGGATGATTCCTGATCTGGAGAGCGAGGCCAGGGCGCAACGTCAGCAGGCCAGAACCGGTGATCTGGGTCTTGGTCATCAGGGCGTGCTATGGCTGCGCGATGGAAGCTTGATGATGCGTCTGGGTCAGTCGGCCTGGCTCGGTCCGGATCGGATTCAGTTCGGCGAGGTGCTGGTCTATCGCATCGAGCCCGACATGAGCGTGAGCGAAATCCTCAGCGCCGAGCGTGCGCATCATGGCCAGGGCTACTGGACCTTCAGCGGCGTGGTGCGGATGGCGCCCGGCGACGATACCGCCCTGGTCGAATCCTCGGAACACCGCCTCGCTTCCGGGATCAGTCACGATCTGATTGCGGCCACGGTCAGTCGGCCGCGCTTGCTGTCGCTGCGTGATATCGGTCGCATGCAGTCGTTTCTGCGCGCCAATGATCTGGACGTCGAGCCTTATCGGCTGGCGTTCTGGGCCCGCGTCTACTATCCGGTCAATGTGCTGGTGATGGTCCTGATCGGCCTGCCGTTCGTGTTTCGGAACGCGCGCAGTTCAGCGCGCGGTCTGAATCTGTTCGCCGGGGTCTCGCTGGGGCTGCTGTTCTTCGTGCTTCAGCGCATCACCCAAAATCTGGCCTTGTTGCTGCCGCTGCCGCTATGGTTCAGCGCGCTGCTGCCGGCGCTGCTGACGGCGATGCTGGGCAGCCTGCTGCTCAGGCGCCTGCATTGAGCGGCGTGCGCTCAGACAGTCTTGCGCGGTGTTTTCGGGATGACCACGAGACGGGTGCCTGAGGCCAGGTCATGCCAGGTCGCCCGATCGCGTCGCAGCAGACTCCACAGAAAGCCGAGACCGAAACAGAACAGCGAGGCCACGGCGACGCTGAAGCGCAGCAAGGAGGTGATCCAGCCTGGCCGACTGTCGTCGAGGCAGCGGATATGGATATGCCAGGCCTTCATGCCCAGGGTCTGACCGGCGCGCCAGCAGACGGCGAAGTAAGGCCAGGCCACCGCCAGCAGATAGGCCTTGAACCAGGGGTTGCCGGCATCGACGCTGCGGTCCAATGCGATCACCACCACCGCAGCGGCCAGCATCCAGAGCCCGATCAGCAGCAGGCCGTCATAACACATGGCAGCCAGGCGGCGTGGCAAGGAACAGGTGCGCGGCGCGGACGGGTTTTCGGTGTTGTTGTCGGTCGACACGATGCAGCTCTTATGACGTGGTTGGTGGAATGGTCGCCGGCTTGATTGCCATCGTTGGCGACACCATTTGATCTTAGCTCAGGCCATGCCAAGGGCGTTTGCCTATTCGAAAAGCCCTCGAATGGTGATGAATATCATCAATCATGACCGTTCAGACCTTTACAGGCCTTTATTACGACACAGAATTTGCGTAGAGTAGGAGGAAGGACCGTGCGATGGTCCGTCATGTCAGGGTTAGAAGGGATCGTGATCTAGGCGCCCCGCCAAAACCATCATCGACCTCGGAGGTCAAAATACCATGCATAGCAACGAAGAAACCAAACTCGAACAACAGGCGCCGGATGCCGGTGCCGCTGCAGCCGCGGATGCTTCTGCTGGGGAGCCGGCAGGCAAGGTCGGCAAGAAGAAATCCAGCAAGAAGAAAGCCGGCAAGAAAAAGGCTTCGAAGAAGAAGGTAGCCAAGAAAGTGGGCAAGAAGAAGGCTTCCAAGAAGGCTGGCAAGAAGAAGGCCTCCAAGAAGGCTGGCAAGAAGAAAGCATCCAAGAAGGTCGGCAAGAAGAAAGTCGCCAAGAAGGCTGGCAAGAAAAAGGCATCCAAGAAGGCTGGCAAGAAGAAGGCCTCCAAGAAGACGGCCGGCAAGAAGAAAGTGAGCAAGAAGTCGGCCAGCAAGAAAAAAGCGAGCAAGAAGAAGCGCGGCAAAAAGAAGGCAAGCCGGGCTGCAGCAGCTTCCGGCGATTCCATGTCGCGGGTACTGGCGGCCGCTGAAGAGCTGCGCGATGCCCTGCAGCAACTCGCCTCGAACGAGTTTGCTCATCGCCGGCAGGCTGTTGAGGATCTTCGAGCGACCGCCCGGGCCAAGATCTCCGATCTTGAAACCGCGGCGCAGCAGGGTCTTGCCCGACTCACCGGCAAGGCTTGATCTCGATGGTCGATGGCGATGGTCGTGTGACCATCGACAGCCAAGCGGAGGACATCGGCCAGCGCATGACGCTGGCCGATGCCTTTCTGGATTCCGCCTGGGCTGAGCGCGGGCTGCGCACGGCCACCCTGTCCAGCTACCGTGATGATCTGCTGGCCCTGGCCCGTCGTGGGCCACTGGCCTCATTGCAGCGCGAGGAGATTCTGACCTGGCTGGGCGAGCGTTTGCGCCGCGGCGATGCGGTCAGCAGCGTGGTTCGCAGTTTGTCCTGTTTTCGACAGTTTTACGCCTGGGCCCTGCGCCACGGCCATGTAGCCAGCAATCCGATGCTGGACATCGACGGGCCGAAGCGGCCGTCGCGACTGCCGAAGCTGTTGTCGGCCGCTGAGGTGACGGCGCTGTTGGCCCAGCCGGCAGGAGATGGGCCGCTCGCGCTGCGCGACCGAGCCATTCTGGAGACGCTGTATGCCAGCGGAATCCGGGTCAGCGAGCTGTGTGGTTTGCGGCTGGCCGACCTCGACCCGCGCCGCGGTGTGTTGCGGGTGACGGGCAAGGGTGGCCGCGAGCGGCTGGTGCCGCTGGGCGAGCCGGCGCTTGATGCGCTGGCCTTGTGGTTGGCGCAGGGAAGGCCGGCGCTGAAACCGAGCCAGGATCGGGTGTTCGTGTCACGCAGCGGCCAGCCGCTGACGCGCATTGCCGTCTGGCAGCGGATTCGCCAGCACGCGGTCGCGGCCGGCATTGCGCAGCCGGTGCACCCTCATTTGCTCAGGCATTCCTTCGCCACCCATCTGCTCGACCACGGCGCCGACCTGCGCGTCGTACAAATGCTGCTCGGTCACGTCGACCTGGGCACCACACAGATTTATACTCATGTGTCGCGTGCGCGCTTGAAGTCGTTGTACCAGCGGCATCATCCGCGCGGCTGAGCTGGCCGCGTCGGATTCCTGCGGTGATGAAACTAGTCGCATCCGCTGTGTTCCAAGCAGCCATGCTGGCACGGCTGGATGCCCGCGCTGCGCTGTGTACGGCGTGGGAACGCAGCACTTGAAACCCCCCACGGCCCGAGCTCAAGTCGTTGATGGGCCGCCGATAATTGTTACGGAGACATGGAATGAGATTTGTTGCAGTCAAGCTGGCGGCCGTCGCCCTGGTCGGCGTCGCCGCCCAGGCCAGCGCCACCGATTTCGAAGCGATCGAGCAGCGCCTGGCCGGCCTGGTGCCGGACATGAGCCAGGTCGTGATCGCTGAAACACCGGTGCCGGGCCTCGCTCAGGTCCGGGTGGGCGGGGAGATTGTCTACCTGAGCCTGGATGGCCGCTATCTGGTCCAGGGCCGGATGATCGACATGGACACCCAGACCGACCTTAACGACGCGGCCATGGCGGGCCTGCGCCGCGATCGCCTTGGCGAACTCAAGAGCGAGGACTTCGTCTCGTTCGGAAACGACTCGGCTGACTATGAAGTGCTGGTCTGGACCGATCCGGACTGCGGCTTCTGTCGTCGCCTGCACGAGGAAATCGACCAGTACGAAGCGGCCGGAATCAAGGTCCACTACGTGGCGTTCCCGCGTGCCGGTGTCGGTTCAGCGACCTACGACAAGATGGTCTCGGTTTGGTGTGCCGACGACCGCCAGCGCGCGATGGACATTGCCAAAGCCGGACGTACTCCGCCGCGGGCGACCTGTGACAACCCGGTCACGGCCCAGTATCAGCTTGGCCAGGCCCTGGGCGTCACTGGCACGCCGGCAATCATGACCTTCGATGGCGACATCATCCCCGGCTATGTGGCGGCCGAGCAGCTGCGCGAGCGTCTTGAGCGCCTGGCTGCAAACGGCAGCCGCTGACCGCCTGGGAGCCTGCGCGCCAACAGCCGTCCGGGCTGCGGGCGCGCCAGGCGGCCTGGTGGCCGTGGAAAGGGCAGGGGGTTGATGGGAGACGAAGCCGTGCTGACGCCGCTGTCGGTGGCGTCGGCCGCTCGAATCCATCCCTGACGTAGAAGGGGCTCGGCGATGGTCGGTTTGGTCCATTGTCGAGCCCCTTGACGTTCGGCCGGGCGCCCGTGCGCTGCCATTGGCCGGGCGGGCATCGGCGGTATCGCCGCCTTGGCAGGCGCGCCGTCGTCCGTTGGCAGCTGGCCTATAATGCGGGCTGTCCGAATCCGCCGCCTGCCACGAGCCGCCCATGCTGCTGCTGTTGGGTCAGCGCGCACTGCCGTCTTTCCGGTTGCGCCAAATTGCCGACGACATTGCTCGCCTCGAGGGCCATTCCTGTGCCATCGATGCTCATGAACTGATTCTGATCGACGCAGCGCGCGCACCGCGGCCGGAGGAGCAGTCCCGGCTTGAGGCGCTGCTGTCGGCCCGGCCCTGGACGGGGCCCGCCCAGGCCTCGAACGAACGGCTGGTGCTGCCGCGCCCGGGCACACGTACGCCCTGGGCCAGCAAGGCCGGTGACATCATTCGGCATTGTGGCCTGGCAGATTTCAGCCGGGTCGAGCGGGCCCGCTTGCTGCGGGTCGACGGTCTGCCGCTTGAGCGCCTGGCAGCGGCCACCCTGGCCCTGCTGCATGATCGCATGACCGAACTGGTGCTGCCGGCCGATGCCGATCTGAGCGCCTGGCTGCAACCCTCGCCGCCCGGCGCGCTGGACTGGATTCGGCTGGGCGAGGACCCACGCGGCCGGCTGGCCGAGGCCAATGCCCGGATGGGGCTGGCGCTGAGCGAGGGGGAGATCGAGTATCTGGCCGAGGCCTACGCGCGGCTGGCCCGCGACCCCAGCGACGCCGAGCTGATGATGTTCGCCCAGGCCAACTCCGAGCACTGCCGCCACAAGATTTTCAACGCCAGCTGGACGGTTGATGGCGAGCCGCAGACCCATTCGCTGTTCAAGCTGATCCGGCTGACGCATGCGGCCACGCCGCAGGGCACGCTGGTCGCCTATGACGATAACGCCGCCGTGCTGGAGGGTTTTCCAGCCGAAGCCCTGCTGACCCGCGACGATGACCCGGTCTACCGTCTGAGCGCCGGCGATCTGCATATTCAGATCAAGGTCGAGACGCACAACCATCCGACGGCGATTTCGCCCGATCCCGGCGCGGCCACCGGCGCCGGCGGTGAAATCCGCGATGAATCGGCAACCGGTCGCGGCGCGCGACCGGTCGCGGCCCTGTGCGGCTTCTCGGTTTCCGACCTGCGCATTCCGGGCCATCCGCAGCCCTGGGAAATCACACCGCCGCCGCCCGATCGCCTGGCCACGCCTTGCCAGATCATGCTCGACGGGCCGATCGGCTCGGCTCGCTTCAACAACGAGTTCGGCCGCCCGGCGCTGCTCGGCTACTTCCGCAGTTTCAGCGCCTCGATCGGCGGCCGCCTGTGGGGCTATCACAAGCCGATCATGATTGCCGGCGGCAGCGGCATGATCGCCGACGGGCAAACCCGCAAACTTGGCCTCAAGGAAGGGGACCGGGTGATTGTGCTTGGCGGCCCGGCGATGCTGATCGGTCTCGGCGGCGGCGCGGCCTCGTCGATGAGTTCCGGCCAGTCCGATGCAGAACTCGATTTCGCGTCCGTGCAGCGCGGCAACCCGGAGATGCAGCGCCGCTGTCAGGAAGTCATCGACCGCTGCTGGGCGCTGGGCGCGGCCAATCCGATCAAGTCGATCCATGATGTCGGCGCCGGCGGCCTGTCCAATGCGATCCCGGAGCTGCTCCACGACGGCGGCGTCGGCGCCCGGCTCGACCTGCGCGCCATCCCCAGCGCCGACTCGGGGCTGTCGCCGATGGCGATCTGGTGCAACGAGGCCCAGGAACGCTATGTCATGGCGCTGGCGCCCGATCAGCTGGCCCGCTTTGCCGCGATCTGCGAGCGCGAGCGCTGTCCCTGGGCCGATCTGGGGCCGGCGACCGCCGACGGCCGGCTGTTGCTGATCGACTCCCTGGATGGCCAGGCGGTGGTCGATCTGCCGCTAGAGGTGCTGCTGGGCCGGCCGCCGTCGATGCATCGCGACGCCGTCACTCAACCCTCGCGCAGTCGTTGCGAAAGCCTTGAGGGCATCAGCCTCACCGCTGCCGTCGATCGCGTGTTGGCCCTGCCGGGCGTCGGCAGCAAACAGTTCCTGATCACGATCGGGGATCGCAGCGTCGGCGGTCTGTCGGTGCGCGATCAGATGGTTGGCCCCTGGCAGGTGCCGGTGGCCGACTGCGCCATCACCCTGACCGATTACGAGCACGACAGCGGCACCGCCATGGCCATGGGCGAGCGGACGCCGCTGGCCGTTCGTGATCCCGAGGCGGCGTCCAGGATGGCGGTGGCCGAAGTGTTGACGAATCTCGCCTCGGTGCGCGTGCGCGCGCTGGACCGGATCAAATTGTCGGCCAACTGGATGGCGGCAGCCGGCGCACCGGGACAGGACGCCGCGCTGCGCGCCGCGGTTGACGCGGTCAGCCGGTTCTGTCGCGAGCTGGATCTCGCCATTCCGGTCGGCAAGGACTCGCTGTCGATGCAGACCGTCTGGAACGACGACCATGGCGAGCAGCGGATGATCGCGCCGGTGTCGCTGATCCTTTCCGGATTCGCGCCGGTGCCGGACGTCAACCGTCACCTCACGCCGATGCTGTCGTCAACGGACGAGGACACGGTGCTGGTGCTGGTCCATGCCGGCCAGCGCCGGCTCGGTGAATCCGCGCTGGCCCAGGTGTACGCGCGCGACCTGGGCGATGTGCCCGATGTCGACCGCCCGGCCCAGCTGAGCGGCCTGTTCCTGGCGACCCAGCAGCTGCTCGACGAGGGCCTGCTGCTGGCTTGTCATGACCGCTCCGACGGCGGCCTGCTGGTCTGTGCCCTGGAGATGGCGCTGGCCGGGCACTGCGGCCTGAGCCTGACGCTGGCCGAATCCGCCGACAGCCTGATCCCGGCCCTGTTCAATGAGGAGATGGGTCTGCTGCTGCAGCTGCGAAGCCGGGATCTGGATCGCGTCCGCCAGCCCTTTCTGGCCGCCGGCCTGGCGGCTGAGGTGGTCGGCCGGCCGCGCAGCGACGATCGATTCGTGATTGCGCTGGCGAACGATGCGGCCGCCGCGCCGGCGTTCGATCGCGACATCGCTGAGCTGGCCGGCGCCTGGGCCCGGACCAGCCATCGCATGCAGCGCCTGCGCGACCATCCCGATTGCGCCGACGAAGAGCTGGCCGCGCTGACCGACTGGTCGCGCCCCGGGCTTGCGCCCGAACTGAGCTTCAGCATCACCGAGCCGCCGGCCGTCGCCGCCGGCGCGCGTCCGCGCGTCGCCATCCTGCGCGAGCAGGGCGTCAACGGCCAGCGCGAAATGGCACGCGCCTTCATGCGCGCCGGCTTCGAGGCGGTGGACGTGCACATGAGCGACCTGGCCAGCGGCCGGATGCGCCTGGAGGCTTTCCAGGGGCTGGCCGCCTGCGGCGGATTCTCCTTCGGCGATGTGCTCGGGGCCGGCCAGGGCTGGGCCCGCTCGATCCTGTTCAATGCCGCCCTGGCCGCGCAGTTCGAGGCGTTTTTCCAGGACGACTCGCGCTTTGCCCTGGGCGTGTGCAACGGCTGCCAGATGCTCAGCGCGCTGAAATCGATCATCCCCGGCAGCGCGGCCTGGCCGCGCTTCAGCCACAACCGCTCGCGCCAGTTCGAGGCGCGCCTGAGCCTGGTTCGGATCGAGGAATCCCCGTCGCTGTTCTTCGCCGGCATGGCCGGCTCGCGGCTGCCGGTGGTCACCGCCCATGGCGAGGGCCGGGCCGAGTTTGCTGATGCCAACGCCGCCCAGGCCCGGGTTGCGCTACGTTATGTGGACGGTTGGGGTGAGCCGGCCGAGCGCTATCCGGACAACCCGAACGGCTCGTTCGGCGGCATTACCGGCTTGTGCAACGACGACGGACGTGTGACCATTCTGATGCCGCATCCGGAGCGACTGCTCAAGCGCGCCAACTTCTCCTGGGCGCCTGCCGACTGGGACGCGCGCTCGCCCTGGCTGCAAATGTTCTTCAACGCCCGACGCTGGCTCAACTGAGCCGGCCAGAGACCAGCATGAGCGACCAAGACAAACCGAATCAGGACGAGGTGGGTCCAAGCAATCCGATCAAGCAGATGTTTCTGCTGGCCTTGCTGTACTTGCCGATGGGTTTCTTTCTCTGGTTCTTCGCCGCCAGTCTGCTGATGGTGCCGACCCGGCTGCTGACCGAGGCGCTGTTGACCGGTCTGTTTCCCGACCTGTTCCAGCAGATCTTCCAGGACGGCTTCATCTTCGAGATCTACAGCCCGCTGCAAGTCTTCAACCATGAAGCCGGCGAGATGATCCCGCTGGTCTGGGGGGTCAATCCGATGATCTACGCCTGGGGCATGGCGCTGCTGTTCGGCCTGATCATGGCCACGCCGCTGTCGGTCGGCCGGCGATTGCTCCAGCTGCTGATCGGCTTTGCCGTCGTCAGCCTGGTCGCGACCTGGGGTTCGTTCTGGGAGTCCTGGCGCGATCTGGCCTTTCTGTTCGGGCCTGACATCGGCGCGGCCGTGCGCGAGACCGGCATGCCGCCGACGGCCATCGCCCTGTGCTACCAGCTGGGCTACCTGATGTTTCCGGCCGTGATCCCGGTGGCGACCTGGATCTTGATGAATCGCGACTTCATCGAGCGCGAGGTACTGCGCCATCGAGGCTGAACCGAATGGCCTGGCGCGCTGTCTGTCTTCCGTGGCCCCGACGTGGGCCGGGCGCTCCGCCGCCACCTGACCAGGAAAGCAACTTAAGCTGATGGAAACCCAAAGCATCACCGCCGTCGACGACACCGATCTGCTGCCCAGCATCGGCGATCATCTCGAAGGCCAGGCCGCCGAACTGTGTCGGTTGATGGTCGAACAGGGCCGTTTGCGCCAGGACGATCTCAATCGCGCTCGCGCCTACCGGGACCAGCACGGCGGTAATCTGCTTACCCTGCTGGTCCGGCTGGGCCTGGTGTCCGAGCGTGATCTGGCCCGGGCCCAGTCCGAGCTGCTCGGTATCGAACTGGTCAGCGACAAGGACTATCCCGAGGAGGCGCCGGCCATCGAGGACATCTCGGTGCGCTACATGAAGCAGCAGCATCTGGTGCCGATCCGCGTCTCCGATGAGGAGATCGAAGTGGTGATGGCCGATCCGCACGACCGCTACGCGCTCAAGGCCCTGTGCATGGCCTGCGGCCGCAAGGTCGTGGCCAAGGTCGGTGTCACCTCCGAAATCGACAATGCCATCGAGCGCTACTTCGGCGGCGGCAAGAGCGCGATGGGCCAGATTGCCGAGACCCTGGGCTCGGAAGGCGGCGGTGAAGACGAGGAAGACGTCGAGCACCTGCGAGACCTGGCTTCGGAAGCGCCGGTGATCCGGCTGGTCAACCTGATCCTGCAACGCGCGGTCGAATCGCGCGCCTCTGATATTCATATCGAGCCCTTCGAGAGCCGGCTCAAGGTGCGCTACCGTATCGATGGCGTGCTGCAGGAGGTTGAGGCCCCGCCCGCGCGCTCGACCGCGGCGGTGATCTCGCGCGTCAAGATCATGGCCAAGCTCAATATCGCCGAGCGCCGCCTGCCGCAGGATGGGCGCATCATGCACCGGGTCGGCGGCAAGGAACTGGATTTGCGCGTATCCACCGTGCCGACCGCGCACGGCGAGAGCGTGGTGATGCGTATTCTCGACCGCGAAGCGGTGGTGCTGGACTTCTCCAGCCTCGGCTTCGCCGAAGACTCGCAGCGGATCTTCATCAAGGCACTGGAAATGCCGCACGGCATCATTCTGGTAACCGGCCCGACCGGCTCGGGCAAGACCACCACGCTGTACACCGCCCTGAGCCAGCTCAATACCCCCGAGCGCAAGATCATTACCGTTGAAGACCCGATCGAGTATCAGATCGAAGGGATCAACCAGATTCAGGCCAAGCCCGCGATCGGGCTGGATTTTGCCGGGGCGCTGCGCTCCATCGTCCGCCAGGACCCGGACGTGATCATGATCGGCGAAATGCGCGACCTGGAAACGGCCAAGATCGCGATCCAGTCGGCGCTGACCGGTCACCTGGTGCTCTCCACCCTGCACACCAACGATGCCGCCGGCGGCATCACCCGCATGCTCGATATGGGCGTGGAGGACTATCTGCTCACCTCCACGGTCAACGCGATCATGGCCCAGCGCCTGGTCCGCCGGCTCGATCCGGAAAGCCGCAAGGCCTATCCGGTGTTGCCGGAAATGGTCCATGAACTGGGTCTGGACCGCTTCACCGATGCCGATCCGATCATGCTCTTCCACCCCGGCAGCACCGAAGCCTGCCCGACCGGTTACCGCGGCCGGACCGGCATCCACGAGATCCTGCTGCTCAGCGACGAAATCCGGCGCATGGTGATGAAGCACGCCACCTCCGGTGAAATCGAACGTCACGCCCGTAACGAGGGCATGCGGACGATGTACGAGGACGGCCTGATCAAGGCCCTGGCCGGCGAGACCTCGGCTGAGGAAGTGCTGCGCGTGACCCAGGAGGCCTGACCGCGTGCCCTTGTTCGAGTACAAGGCGGTTTCGCCGGCCGGGGAAACCCTGACTGGCGAAATGGACGCGCCCAGCGCCGACATGGTGATCCTGCGTCTGCAGGAATCGGGCAGTATCCCGGTCTCGGCGCGCGAGGTCGGCACCGGGCTTCGCCTCGACAGCCTGTTTCGCGGCCGCCGCGGCTTGAGCCAGCGCGAGATTGGCGATCTGACCCAGCAGCTGTCGACCCTGCTCGGTGCCGGGCTGCCGCTGGACCGCTCGCTGGGCATCCTGACCGAACTGGCCGAAAATGATCGCGTTCGCGACATGGTCGAGAAGATCCGCAATCATGTGCGCGAGGGCGGCACCCTGTCCGAGGGCCTGGAGGCCCGCCACGGCGTGTTCTCGCGCTTCTACATCAATATGGTCAGGGCCGGCGAAATCGGCGGCTCGCTGGATCAGACCCTGTCGCGGATGGCCGAATATCTGGAGCGCGCCAAGGAGCTCAAGGACGGCGTGGTCTCGGCCCTGATCTATCCGGCCCTGCTGGTGGTGCTGGCGATTTCTTCGCTGCTGCTGCTGATGGTCTACGTGATTCCGCAGTTCACCCCGATGTTCGAAGACTTCGGCGGCGATCTGCCGCTCCTCACCCAGATCGTGGTGGCCGTGGGCGATCTGCTCAAGGGCTACTGGTGGGCGATGGTCGGGGTGCTGTTCGTCGTCGTGACCTGGTTTCGCATGCAGATGGCCCGCCCGGCGTCGCGGCGGGTCTGGGATGGTCGCTTTCTGGCGATGAAGTGGATCGGCGATGTGATCGCCAAGATCGAAACGGCGCGTCTCAGCCGCACCACCGGCACGCTGCTGGTCAACGGCGTGCCGCTGCTGTCGGCCCTGTCCATCGCCAAGAATGTCATGACCAATACCGTCCTGGCCGAAGACGTGGCCGAGGCTGCCAAGCAGGTCAAGACCGGCACGCCCCTGGCCAGGGCCCTGGCCGGCAACGGCAACTTTCCGCGCCTGGCCCTGCAAATGGTCAATGTCGGCGAGGAAACCGGCAAGCTCGACGAGATGCTGCTGAAGGTCGCCGATACCTATGATCGCGAAGTGCGAATCACCATTGACCGACTGATGGCGCTGCTGGTCCCGGCGCTGACCCTGGGCCTGGCCTTTCTGATCGGGGTGATCGTGATGTCGGTACTGATGGCCATTCTGAGTATTAATGAACTGATCGCATGAGCGATCGATCCAAGTGAGGACCGACAACCCCGCAAGCGGCGGGATGGAGAACCTGAAGACATGAAAACGATGCAAAACGCGCGGGGATTCTCGCTGATTGAACTGCTGGTGGTGCTGGTCATTCTGGGCCTGATCGCCGGCCTGGTCGTGCCCAACATCATGCAGCGCGGCGAGGATGCCAAGGTGCGTGCCGCCCGGGCCGAGATTCAGCGGCTGTCGATGGCCGTCGATGAGTTCTACCTGGACAACGGCCGGGCCCCGCGTGAACTGCGCGAGCTGGTCGAGCGGCCGGCCAACGCCGCCAACTGGAACGGCCCCTACGTCAACGCCTCGAACCTGAACGATCCCTGGGACAACCCCTATCAGTATCGCTTTCCCGGCCAGCATCGGTCCTACGACATCTTCTCCAACGGCGCCGACGGCCAGCCGGGCGGTGAGGGTGTCAATCGACCGATCAACAACTGGGAGTGATCGGCGGGGCCTGATGCAGCGGCGGACAGATCAATGATGTGGGCGGCGCATCCAGCCCCGGCCCAGGCGCGATGGGCGTCGACCCGGGCCCGCCTGCCGCGGGCCATGGGCGGCTTCTCGTTGCTGGAGCTGATGGTGGTGATGGTGCTGATCGGCCTGCTGTTCGCCGTGGTCGGCGTATCGGTCAGCCGGTCGGTGTCGGGAGCGGAAATGCGCAACGCCGCCCGCGAAGTCACCGCCGCTCTGCGCCATACCCGCGGCCAGGCGATCGTCCGGCGCGAGCAGACGGTGTTCAGCGTCGATGTCGACGCGCGCACCTGGCAGGCGGCCGGCGGCGATCCGGTTCGTATTCCCGACGGTCTGGACATCACCCTGAACACCGCCCGCTCGGAGCTGACCGGCGAGCGTGCCGGCGGTATCCGTTTCTATCCTGACGGCGCGTCCACCGGCGGCAGCGTGGTGTTGACGGCTGGCGAGCGGGAGTGGCATGTCACCGTCGCCTGGCTGACCGGCGAGATCGGCATCGATCGGGACCAGCGGCGATGATCCACTCCGCCCCCGGTCGTCGTCAGCGCGGCTTCACCCTGATTGAGGTCATGGCGGCCTTCGCCGTGTTTGCGCTGTTGTTCGGCGTGGTTCTGCAGGTGCTGTCGACCTCGCTCAGCAATACGCGTCGGGCCGGTGACTTCACCCAGGCGGCGCTGTGGGCGCAAACCCTGCTCGACCGCGCCGGTCTGGAGGAAATGCTCGAGCCCGGCCGCAGCCAGGGCAGTTTCGATGATCGGTTTTCCTGGGTCCTGGAAGTGCGCGAGGAGCTGGTTTTTGATGAACGCGGCATCGACGTCTTCGACCTGCCGGTGGCGCTGTATCACCTGGAACTGACCGTGGAGTGGGGTGATTTACGCACTCGCCAGGCCGTGTTCCGGACCTTGCGCAGCGTCGACATGCACTGGGAAGAGCGCCAGCGGGCGGGATTGTGAGTAGCCACCGCTTGTCCACATCGCCCGCTCTGGCCGGCCGCAGCCAGGGCGGCTTCACCCTGCTCGAGGTCATGCTGGCCATGACCCTGATCGCGATGATCATGGCGCTGGCCTACGGTGGATTTCAGGCCGCCACCCGCTCCACCGCCAGCGGCGAGGCGCTGATCGAAGAGACCAATCAGCTGCGGATCACCCACCAGTTCGTGCGTCGGCAGTTGAGTCTGGCCCAGGCCCTGATCATCGAGGAGCGCGAGAACGAGGGCGTGCAGGTGCGCTTTGAAGGTGAGCGCGACTGGGTGCGTTTTGTTGCCCCGATGCCGGGCTATCTGAGCTTTGGCGGCTCTTATGTTCAGCAGCTGAGCCTGGAGCGCGGCCGCGACGGGCTGGAGCTGGTCTTCTACTACGCCATGCTGAACGGCTATGAGCCCGGAGAAATCGAGCAGTCCGAAGGCGTGGTGCTGATGTCGGGCCTGCGCAGCGGCGAATTCCGCTTCCTGGCCATGGACCCGGAGGATCAGTCGGTGTCCTGGTCCGACCTGTGGGAAGAGCCGGCCAGCATGCCGCTGGCGGTCAGCCTGGCGATCGATCTGGATCGGGTCAATGGTCTGGTCTGGCCGGAACTGTTCGCTCCGGTGATGCTGGATGTCAGCTCGACGGCGACCGGCCAGCCGCGCCGGCTGCGCCAGATTCGCCGGGCCTCGGACATGCTCGGGCCCGGTCGTTGAGGGCTGAGTCCATGACCCGAATTTCGCCTGCTCGCGCCTGGCGACGGCCGCCGCCGGCCTGCGGCGACCAGCGCGGTATCGCGCTGGTGGTGGTACTCTGGGTGCTGGTGCTGCTGACCATCGTGGTCGGCGTCTATGCGGTGCTGGCCCGCACCGAGACCCTGCAGGCGCGCTTCCTGTTCGATACCACCGAGGCGCGCTTTGCCGCCGAGGCCGGGTTGCACCGCGCCGTCTTCGAAATGCGCAACCCCGATATCGAAACGCGCTGGGTGGCCGATGGCCGCTCCTATTTCGTCGAGTTCGGCGAGGCCGTGATTGAAATCCAGGTCCGCGACGAATCCGGCAAGATCGATCTGAACGCCGCCGATGCGGAACTTCTGACCGAACTGTTTATCTCACGTGGCTTGGATGAAATGAATGCCTGGCGTCTGGCTGAAACCATCGAGGACTGGCGCGACGAGGACGACATCGCTCGTCTCTATGGCGCCGAAATCGATGACTACCTGGCTGCCGGCTTGCCGTATGGGCCGTCCAATCGGCCGTTCCAGACCGTGGATGAACTGCAGCAGGTACTGGGGATGAGCTGGGAGCTGTTTCGCCAGCTGGAGACCCTGTTCACGGTCCACAGCGGACGCGGCGCCTTCAATCCGGCCTTTGCCTCGGCCGATGTGCTGGCGGCGCTGCCGGACATCGACCTGGAGTCCGCGCGGGCCTTCGTTGCCGAGCGTGAGCTGATGCATCCGACCGACCCGAATGTCCTGATGTTGCCGAACGGGCAGTTGGTGAGCTTGCAAGGTGGTAGCGGGACCTATAGCATTCGCTCCCGCGCAACACTGGACAACGGGACCTGGAGTCAGCTTGAAGCCACGGTCAATCTGGGCACGGATACGCGCGGGCGGCCCTTCAGAATTCTGCGCTGGCGCGAAAATGTCAATGACCGATGATGCTTGAGAGTCTGGAGGAATATCGCCGCGGCCTGGCCGCGCGCTATCGCGGCAGCCCTTTGCCCGGCTTCCTGTCCTGGTGGGGCAGGGAGCTGTCCGCGCTGGCACCGCCAGGCTTGCGCGCCCGGATGGTGCCGCCGCGGCCGGCACTGTGGGTGGTGGCCGAGCTTGACGGTGCGCTGAGCATCTGGAGCGGCACCGAGCAGCCAGAGCGGCGCGATCGTTTCGAGGCCGCCGAAGACGCCGAACTGCTCCGCGACCGCTGGCTGGAGCACATCAACAGTTTTCAGGAAGGCGCGCCGGAAATCCGCTTGTGCCTGCCCGCCGAAGACGTGCTGGACAGCACCGTCGAGCTG
The DNA here is from genome assembly GCA_050485825.1 of Gammaproteobacteria bacterium. Classification (GTDB taxonomy): domain Bacteria; phylum Pseudomonadota; class Gammaproteobacteria; order Xanthomonadales; family Wenzhouxiangellaceae; genus Wenzhouxiangella. Next base: position 26,865 of record JBJHCC010000024.1, on the reverse strand, counting down.
CCGATGGCAGTGGAGTCCAATCTGGCCACCGCGATCGGCTACCAGCTCGACCAGCTGACCCCGTTTCGGGCCAATCAGGTCCTGCACGACCACCGCGTCGCCCGTCGCGATACCCAGCACGGCCGGCTGTCGATCGATCTGCGCTTGATCCCGCTACGGCGCCTGGAGCCGCTGCGCGAGCGCCTGGCGCGCATCGGTATCCGCCCGCACGTCATCGATACGCTCCCCGATGCCGAATCGCCGCCGCGCCCGGAGGGTTTCAACCTGCTGCCCGAGGCCGAGCGGCCGCCCTACACCTATGCCCGCGCCCGTCTGAACTGGATGCTGGCCGGCATTGCCGCCGTGATTCTGGCCCTGGTCATGGCGCAATCCCTGTATCTGCGCGGGCAGACCGCCGAGCGCCTGCGCGCCGAAGTGGCCAGCCTGCGCGGCGAGGCCGAAGCCGTGGTCGACCTGCAGCGCCAGCTCGAGGACGCCTTGCTCGCCGCCAATTTTCTGGCCGAGCGCCGGCGCCGCCAGCCGGTCATCATTCAGGTACTCGACGAGGTCTCGCGGATCCTGCCGGACGATATCTGGCTGCAGCAGGTGCGGGTCAACGGGAACGAGCTGCACATGCTGGGCCTGGCCGATGGCTCGCAGCGGCTGATCGAGCTGGTCAACGACTCGCCGCTGCTGGACAATGCCGAATTCCGTGGCGCCATCAACGTCGACCCATCGACCGGGCAGGAGCGCTTCAACGCCATGGCCACGATCGTCAGAGGGAGGGCAGGTCATGCAGCTGCTGCCGAACCGGGAGAATAATCGCCCGCTGGCCATTGGCCTGGCGTTGATCATGGGCCTGCTGGTCTATCTGGTCGGCTTCCACTGGTTCGTGGTCCGCCACGGCGAGATCAGTGAGGAAATCAGCCTGTTGGAAACCCAGGCCGCGCGCTTCAAGGCCGCCTCGGCGCGCCGTCCGATGCTGGAAGAGCGTCTCGACAATCTGCGCGTGGATCGGCTCGATAGCGCGCTGTTCCTGCCGCAGTCCAATTTCAACACCGCGGCGGCGGCGCTGGTGCGGCGCCTGCGCGAGACCATCGCCAGCGAGGCCGAGAATGCCGAGCTGTGCACGATCGTCGCCACCCAGAACACGCCGGATCGCGATCCGGAACGATTCGAGCAGGTCACGGTCAACGTCCGCATGAACTGTCCGCTGCCCGACCTGGTGCGCATCCTCTACGATCTGGAAAACAGTGTCCCGCTGGTGTTCGTCGATAACCTGCTGATCAACCAGCGCCTGACCGCCAACAGGCGCACCCGCCTTGCGGGCGTCGAGGCATATGGCCAGCTCGATGTCCGCTTCGACATGTATGGTTTTCTGACCGAACGACGGGGGCCTTAGCGCATGTCGCTGCTGTTTGATCCCCAGCGCAATCTGTTGACGACCCTGCTGGCCGGCGGCATCGGGCTGCTGGGTACCGTCCTGGTCGGTCAGGCCGTCTTCATGGGCCGGGTCGATATGGATGCCATCGAGGCGGCCGGCGGCAGCAACGTCATGGAAGGGCAGGTCGACGTGCCGGAAACCGGCCTGGAGTCGCTCGATCGCTACACCGCGATCACCGATCGGCCGGTGTTCTTTTCCGACCGGCGATTGCCGGTGGTGGAAATGGTCGCCGTTGACGAAGAAGAGGCGCCGCCCGACTTGTCCGGCGAAGACGGTACGGTTGATGATCTGCGCGCTGTTGTCGCCGGTATCATCATCACCCCCGACGTCCGTCTGGCCATGGTCCGCGACCAGGCGGCCAACAAGACCGTCATGCTGCGCGAGGGCATGAGCCTGGACGGCGACCAGGCAGCCTGGCGTCTCGATCTGATCGAACCGCGCCGGGTCCAGTTCGTCTCCGTCGATGGCCGGGAGTCGGAACTGGAACTCAAGGTCAACACGGCCGGTCTGAGCGCGGGCGCGTCGACGCCGCCGGCCCGATCAGCCGCTCAGCAGCGTGCCGAGGCGCGTCTGGCCGAAGGGCAACCCGAGGCGGCCACCACCGAAGGCGGCGACATGGATGCGCGTGCCCGCGCTGAAGAAGTGCGCCGCCGCGTCGCCGAGCGCCGCGCCGAGCTGCGGGCTGAGGCCGAGCGCCGCGCGCAATTGCAACAACAACGACAGGACAATTGATGATTGCCAACTTCCCGCTCGTCGCCGGGCGATTGCTTCGCCTGAGCTTGCCGCTGTCGGCCGCGCTGCTGCTTGGCGCCTGCGCCGGCCTGGGGCCGAGGGCCGGCGCTGAGCCGAGCCAGCCGGTGCTGCAGTCCGGGCCGGCCCGCGTCGTCACCGATGGCGAGATCAGCCTGCGCGGCGATGACGCTGACGATGACGAGGCCAATTTCGAGGACACCGAGATTTTCCCCGGAACCGGCGTCTTTGTTGACCAGCGCGGTATCCGCGATCGCGCCCCGCCACCCGACGAGGAGGGCGAGATCACCCTCAATTTCGAAGGCCAGGGGATCCAGGAAGTGGTCAGCGCCATTCTGGGTCAGCTTTTCCAGGAAAACTATGTGATCGCGCCGGGCGTCAGCGGTGAGGTGACCTTTGCCACGGCCCGGCCGCTCAAGCGCGACCAGATCATGCCGGTGCTGGAGATGCTGCTGCGCCGCAACGGCGCCACCCTGATCTGGCGCGAAGGCCAGTACCACATCATTCCGATTGCCGAGGCCGTGCGGGGCAATCTGGTGCCGCGCTTCGATTCGACGACGCGTGGCATCGGCTACGAGGTCATGGCCGTGCCGATGCGTTATATCTCGCCGGCCAAAATGGCTGAAATCCTTGAGCCTTATGCGCGCGAAGACGGCGTATTCAATGCCGACAATGCGCGCGGCCTGCTGTTTCTGGCCGGCACCCGGTTCGAGCTGCAGAACTACCTGCAGATCATCGAGACCTTCGATGTCGACTGGCTGGCCGGCATGTCCGTGGGCATGTTCAGCCTCAGCCGGATTGAAGTCAGCGAACTGCTGCCGGAGCTCGAAGCGGTATTCGGCGAAGGTGGCGAGACGCCGCTGGCCGGCATGTTCCGTTTCCTGCCGCTGGAGCGCCTGAACGCGGTGATGGTCATCACCGCCAGCGATCACTATCTGGACCAGGCCGAAACCTGGATCCGGCGCCTCGACCGCTCCAGCCCGGAGGCCGGGGCTCGGCTGTACGTCTATCGGGTCAAGAACCTGGAGGCCGATGTGCTGGCCGGCTACCTGGGTGACCTATTCGGCACCGGCGGCGCCCGCCCGCGGCAGCGTGATCGGCGGGGTGGGCTGGCCCCTGGCATGGAGCCCGCCCAGGTCTCCACGGTCGGCGATTTCCAGCGCACCCGCAGCGAAGAGCCGCAAACCCAGCGCCGCGCCACCGAAGGCGGCATGCAACTCGGTTCCGACGGCGAGGTCCGGATCACTGCCGTGCAGGAAACCAACTCACTGCTGATTCAGGCCTCGCCCAGCCAGTACGATGCGATCCTGTCCGCCATCCAGCGTCTCGATGAGGAGCCGCTGCAGGTGCTGGTCGAAGCCCAGGTGCTGATCGTTGATCTCAGCGACCAGCTTCGTTACGGCGTCAGCTGGTTCCTGGCCAACCGCGGGCCGGATGCCGGTGGGCCGGAGTTGCCCAGCGGCTTCGATGCCAGTCGCAGTCAGAATCGGGGCCTGATCAGCGCCGGCGACAACTTCGTCAATATCACTCGGCGCGCGCTCGACCGGACCTTCGTGGCCGCGACCATCGACGCCCTGGAATCGGTGTCCAACGTGCGCACCATTTCATCGCCGTCCTTGCTGGTGCGCAACAACTCCGACGCCACCATCAACGTCGGCCAGCAGGTCCCGGTCCAATCGACGAGATTTGTCGGTGGCACCATCGGCGAAGGGGCCAGCACCATCGGCAGCGTTCAGTATCTGAATACCGGCGTCATCCTCGAGGTCACGCCACGGGTCAATCCTGGCGGTCTGGTATATCTCACCATCCGCCAGGAGGTGTCCTCGCCGGCGCCGACAAGCGGCACCGAGAATCCCACCATCAACACCCGTCAGGTCAGCACGGAGGTTGCTGTCCAGTCCGGCCAGACGATCATGCTCGGCGGCTTGATTCAGGACGAGGAGTCGGTCGGGCGCGCCGGGCTGCCCGTCGTTCAGCGCATCCCCGGCGTGGGCGCACTGTTCCGCAACACCACCAACCGCAAGAGCCGCACCGAGACCCTGGTCCTGATTACGCCGACCGTAATCGAGAGCACAGAAGCCCTGCGCGGCGCTTCCGATGACCTTCGCAGTCGCTTCCGGGCCTTGCAGCCGCTGACCGCGCGCGGCCGCGACCCCGAGCTTCCCTAGTCAACCCTGCCATGAGCCCAACGATGATGTCGATCGCCAACACGCCTACTTTCGCTTTTCTCGCCAGCCGCGGCCGGCCGGCCGCCTTGCCGACGCTCGCCGCGCTCGTGCTGCTGCTGAGTGGCTGTGCCAATACCGGCACCAGCAGCCCGGCGGCCGCCGATCGCGCCCCGGCGCAGACGGTCGAGGAACGCGCCCAGATTCGCTGGGACCATATGGTGGCGCGCGATTTCGGTGCCGCCTGGGAGTTCTACACCCCCGGCTATAGGTCAATCACGCCGCAGCCGGATTTCATTGCCATGATGTCCGGGCGGCCGGTCATCTGGCAGGCGGCAGAAGTGGTCCGGTCAGAGTGCGCCCAGCCCGACCGCTGCACGGTGATCAGTCAGGTCGCCTATCGGGCGCCCAACGCCCCCTCCGGCATCAATCAGATGACGGTCGAGCGCGAACTGCGCGAAGAGTGGCTGTACGTCGACGGCCAGTGGTGGTTCGTGCAGAACTGATTGCTTTACAAGACCTGCTCAGGTAGCATACACTCGCATTTACGAGTTCGGTGCCCGGCCGGGCCCGCTCGTTATACATGCACAGAGCCCTGTGTCCAACAATCTAGGAGTGTTGTAAATGAAAAGAAATACCTTGACGACGGCGGTTCTGGCCGGTCTGACGGGAATGGCGGGGATGGTCAGCGTTTCTAACGCTGTCAACGTCAACCCGGACGGTCTGGGTCAGGTCCTGCTCCTTCCGTACTACACCGCGCGTGGCGGTAATGACACCCTGATCTCGATCGTCAACACGACTGATCGCGGCAAGGCCGTCAAGATCCGTATCCTCGAAGCCCTGAACTCGCGCGAAGTGCTCGACTTCAACATCTACATGTCCGAGTGGGACGTGTGGACCGCGGCCATCACTGAAGGCAGCAACGGCGGCGGCAAGATCGTTACCGCTGACTCGACCTGTACTTCGCCGAACATCTTTGATCCGGCCATGGGTCGCGGTGAGCTTCCGTTCGTGAACTTTGGCTACGGTGTCGCCCCGAATGCCGACGGCGGTCCGTCTGGTCTTGAGCGTACGCTGTCGGGCCACATCGAGTTCATCGAGATGGGCACCTTCCTCGAGACGCCGATCAGCACGCCGGCTGCGGGTTCCCCCGGCCTGGTGCCTTGGAATGCCAAGCATGTTGGCGAGCCGCCGCGTCCGCGTAACTGCCAGTTCTTTGAAACGCAGTGGCTGCTGCCGGACGGAATCTGGGCAGGTGGCAACACCTCCTTCGGTTTCGAACTGGTTGGTGCCGCTCCGGAAACCACCGGCGGTCTGTTCAGCTCGGCCAGCATCATCAACGTGGCCGAAGGTACGATGTTCAGCTACAACGCTACCGCCCTGGATGCTTTCTGGCAGAACAACGCTGGTTCGCACACCAACCCGGCCAGCGTTCTGCCGTCGCTGGCGTCAGGCCTGAACCCCGAGAGCAACGTGTTCGTCAATGGTGTAGTTGTTACTCACAGCTGGCCGGCTTCCATTCTCGCCGTCAATGCCACTGTAACCTTCGACCAGCTGATGAACGAGTACTCGGCCAACGCTGATGTCGGCGCGCGCACCGAGTGGGTTCTGACCTTCCCGACCAAGCGCTTCCACACGGACGCGGCACCTGGCGGTGTAGGCATACCCCCGAATGAGCCAATTGCACCGTTCTCTAACACCTGGCACGTTACCTCCACTGGCGCTTTGAACCTTGCCTGTGAAGCCATGAGCTTCCGTGTATGGGATCGTGAAGAGCAGTCCCCGAGTGGCCCGACCGGAGTGGTGATTCCGTCGCCGCCGCCGCCGACCCCGGCCCCCGACACCTTTGATCTGTGTCGCGAGACCAACGTGGTTCGCTTCGCTGCTGGTGGCACCACTCTGCCAGCCGCTACCGAAATCACGAGGGAGCCGCTGCGTGAAGGTGCGTTCGCTCGCCTGAGCTACACGAACTTTGGGCTGCCGTCCGGGTTCCGCGATGGTTGGGTTCGCTTTGACTTGGCCAATATCCCGGCCGGTGCCTCGGTCGCTTCTGGTGCCAGCGATGACATCCGGAATGACGGCCTTCGTCTGTCCCCGCCGGCAGCCAATGGCGACCAGCTTCGCGGTCTCCCGGTGATCGGCTTTGCGGCTACCACCATCACCAACGGTACGCTGCCGGGCGGTACGCTGTCGAACTACGGTGGCTCGTTCAACCACCGTGGCAGCCGTCGGATTCAGTAATCCGACCTTGCCTGGCAGTACCGACGCTGGGCCGGCTATCAGGTAGTCGCGATAGCTCAACAGCGTAGAAAAAGGGGCCATCCTCCGGGTGGCCTCTTTTTTTTGATAAAGTCAGAAAGTGAGGAACTTTTGACAGCTCTCATTGCCGAATCGGCGTCAGAGCCTTTCTCGATCCAGGTCGTTACCACTTGGCGACCCTCATTTCATGCTGTAAGCAGGAAAACACATGTCACGAATTGCTGTTTTTGGTCTGGTCGCCGTCATGTCGGCCGCCGCGGGCATCCAGGATGCCGCCGCCAACCAATCCACCCGATTTCTGAATCTTCTGGACGCCTCTGGCGCGGTGATCGAGCCTTGTGTGCTGGCCCCGCAGGGCTCCATGAGCATCTCGCCCAGCACCGGGGACATCACCGTTACCGTTGCTGACCTGGACGACTGCGTGGGTTCCGCCGACGCGCTCAATGTCAGCCCGATTCTGACAACGCCGAGCCCGGTTCAGGCCGGCACCGCGCTGACGGTGCTCTGGACCTCCGTGGGCGCGGTTACCTGCACGCCTTCCACCGCCTCCACCCTGCCAGGCTGGAGCAGCCAGCCCTTGGGTCTTCAGGGCCCGAGGACTTTCACGGTAGGCAGCTCGACGGCTGCTGGCAGTTACAATCTTGGGGTAAGCTGCTCTGATGGCAGCGACACGCTGACCAGCGCAGCCACCGTGCAGGTCACAGCAGCGGACCCGGGTAGCCCGCCGCCGACGCCAAGCCTTACCGTAAATCAGTCCACGTCCGCCGTGTCCATCAACCCCGGCCAGACATTGACTTTGGCTTGGTCATCAACCAGCGCGACCGCCTGTCAGGCGTCAGGGACCTTGCCAGGATGGTCAGGGTCCAAAGCGGTGTCTGGGTCGCAGACAATCAGCAATACATCCGGTTTTGCGCCGGGCAGCAGCTTTACGGCTACGCTGGTTTGCTCGAACGCGGCGGGCAACTCGCCCGGCGTAACCCGGACCATTAACATCACTGATCCGACGCCGATTCCGTCGCAGTGCTCTGAAAGACCTTTGTTGGGGCAGGGTTCTTTGTCCAATTGGACACGGAAGACTACGGGGCAGAACTCCTGCAGCTGGTGTATTCCTGGCCTTTGCGTCGGGTTGAATCAGGCTGCGGATTGCAGACAGTTTTCGCAGGTATGGCCTCTCCCCTGGCCGGGTGGCAACAGTTCGAGGAATTTGACGATCAGTTCGGGTGAGCGTGGATTCATTGCGATGCAGTTTGACAGTGGAAACATCCCAAGCAACGCACAAGCCGCGATGACGCAAGAGCTGCCACAGTTCGGCGCTCAGGCCGCCAATAAGCTCTGGTCTATTTCCAAGTGTCCTGGGGACTACAACAAGGCGTTGATCGATGCGGAAATGGGCCCCGGTTGCATCAAGAGAGACATGTTTGGTTCGACCGACAGTTTCCTTTGGGGCGGGCCGAGTTTCTTCAACGATGCTTCGCGGTGTGCGCTGCAGCCGAATACAACGTACTTCTTGAATATTGTTTGGACCAACGCCCTGCCTGGCACGGATCCAGAGAGCATTCAGCTGCATCCGACGTGTGAGACGAATCGTTGTGGAGGCATTTTTGCTCCAGGCGGGTCTCTTTACACTCCCTGATCTCGACGGTCGGTGATGCGTATTCAATTTTTTGCGGAGGAATGATGTCTCGTTTTATTGGAATGGTCGTCAGCTTGTTTGTCGGGGCGATTGCTAGCGCTGAAGTCCAGCAGGCTGTGCCATTGGAGACCATTGAGTTGAACCTGAAGATAGAGTCCCCTGTCCTTGCCAGGCAGGGGGGTTCGACAGTGACCGTGTCCGACTTTGAGGCCTTTCTTGAACGGGTGCCAGAGGCGGAGCGTGGGTTGTTTCTCGACAGTCGACGGCGTGTTGGTGAAGTCATTGAGAACTTGATGCTGCCGCGCTTGCTTGCAAATGAAGCGATCGAAGACGGGATCCTGGACAACGATCAAGCTTTGAGAGCAAGAATCTGGCAGTCTGCTGTGGTTCTGATTGGCGATGAGATGCTGATGTTCAGCTCCGACCGGCAGGCGCTGGACGACTATATGCCGCTAGCGCGCGAGCTTTACCAGACTGAAGCTTATCGCTTTGCTCATCCGGACAGGGTCAGTTTTACCCACGTTTTGATCCAGCCGGGGCCTGAGCGCGGCGAACTTGGTGCCATGCGTTTGGTGTTGCAGCTTTATGAATCCTTGCGCGAGGATGCTGACCTGAGCGAACTTGCCGTGGAGCATTCAGACGATCCAGCAGTATCGGAGAATGAAGGCAGTTACTCCAATATCCCGCTAGAGGATCTGGACACTGCTGTCGCCACGGCCTTGTCCCTGATGCAGCCAGGCCAGATATCGGAACCCGTCCGCTCGGCTTTCGGCTGGCACCTGCTGCGGCTGGATGAGAAAATTCCCGGTGAACCAATGCGTTGGGAAGACGCTCAGGAAGTCGCTCTGGAGATGGCTCGCGAGCGTCACATGGTCCGTATGCGCGAGCGTCTGATTCAGCGCCTGCGCGCCGACGAGCTGATCGTGGAGAAAGACGTGGTGCAGACGCTGCTTGACAGGTATCCGGAAGTTCGCTGGCGGGCCGCGGAGCTGGATTAAGCTCCATGGCCTGTGAGACTGCGCGATGATCGCGCAGGCTGGCTCGCCATCTTCGAAGGCCTTGGCGCACGACGCTTCACGATGCGTTTTGTTTCGCTGAGGCCTCAAGTTTGCGCGAGGGAATGATCAGGTCAAGGCGCGTCTGTGTGGATGCCAATGTTTCGGAGCAAGGTGCCTGTCCGGGCACCTGCGTTGATTGAGTGAACCGCCAGTTCCTGCTGTTCCGAGAGTTGCTGCGCCGCGATCTGCGCAGCCGCTTTGTCGGTACGGCTACCGGTTGGCTGTGGTGGATTGTTACCCCCTTGCTGCAGCTCACGGTCTACGCCCTCGTTTTCGGCGTTATTTTCAGCGCGCGGGTGCCTGAGGGGCTGACCGTTCCTTTTGTCGCCTGGCTGGCCATCGCCCTGTGGCCCTGGCTGGCCTTCTCCGATGGGGTGCTGCGCGGTGCTCAGTCCATTCGTGAGCATGCGGCGCTGATTGCCAAGGTCGCCGTGCCTCGACACCTGCTCGTGATGGTGGGATGCAGCGCGGCCTTTCTGCTCCATCTGGTCGGTTTCATCGTCGTCTTGCTGGTGCTGGGCTTGACTGTGGACCTGCCGCTGCTGCAAGCCGGCTGGCCGTTGCTGCTGCTCAGTCTGCTGCTGCTGTATCTGTTTGCCCTCGGTTTGGCGCTGGGTTTGGGCGCCCTGCAGATCTACATTCGCGATCTGGAGCCGCTCCTGCCCACCCTGTTCATGTTCTGGTTTTTTCTGACCCCGATTCTGTATGCCGAGCAGCTGCTGCCGGAGAACATGGCCTGGTGGATGCAGTTCAACCCCATGGCAGGCTTCATGGACGCCACGCGCTCGGCGATGTTGCAGGGTCAATCCTGGCCGGATCCGGGGGCAGCCCTGCTGATGCTGGCCTGCCCGGTGCTGGCGATGGGTCTCGGCTGGGCCCTGTTCAGCCGGCTCAGCCCCCATTTCGAGGACTTTCTGTGAGCGCGGCGCTGCTCCGGGTCGAGGGTCTGAGCAAGGCTTATCCGCTGACCATTCGCTCTGGCGATCGTCTCCGAGCCTTGTGGCAGATCCTTCGCGCCGGTCGCGCCGGGCAGGGTACCGAAGTGCTGGCGCGGCTGGACTTCGAAGTGCGCGCGGGGGAATCCCTGGCCGTCATCGGCGCCAATGGGGCGGGCAAGTCGACCTTGTTGAAGTTGATCACCGGCGTACTGGCGCCCACCACGGGGCGAATCGAGGCCATGGGGCGGCAGGCCGCGCTGCTGGAGCTCGGTGCCGGATTCGAGCCCGAGTATTCCGGCCTCGACAATCTGCGCATGAACGGCACGCTGTTGGGCCTGACCAGCGAAGAGATTGACGATCGGCTGGATGACATCCTCGCGTTTGCCGATATCGGTTCGGCAATCCACGAACCGGTCAAGCATTACTCCTCCGGGATGGTCGTGCGCCTGGGGTTTGCGGTCATCGCCTCGGTGCGTCCCGACTTGCTGATTACCGATGAAGTGCTCGCGGTCGGCGATGAGTCCTTCCAGAAGAAGTGCATTCGCTGGATCGAGCGCTATCTGGGCGAGGGCGGCACCCTGCTGATGGTGTCGCACAACATGTACCAGGTCCAGAAGCTTTGCCGCCAGGCACTGTGGCTGGACGAGGGTCGTGCGCGTGAGTACGGCGATGTCTTCGGCGTCACTCAGGCCTACCTGGCGTGGCACGAGCGTCGCGATGCCAGGCAAGTTCATGCTGCGGCGGCGTCTCCGCATTTGCCCAGCATCCAGGCGATGGAGATCGTATCGCCAGCGGCCGCACCCGCGGTCCTCGGCCAGCTGGACGATCTGCAGGTTCGTGCCTCGATCCGCTGTCCCGAGGACCGTCCGCCTGTCGTGCAGTTCGGCATCGTGCGGGCAGACGGGACGCCGGTTTTCGGCATTTCTTCGGAGGAGGATGGCGTCGTGCCGCTGGCCAAGGCATCGAATCTGTGGGAAGCCAGCGTGCGCTTCCCGGCGGTGGGACTGATGCCCGGTGACTACTTTGTTCGGGTTTGTGCCTTGGACCCCGAAGGCCTCAGAGCCTGCGATAATCGCGATATGGAATTCAGTGTCCGCTACCCGACCCGCCAGCAGGGCCTGGTGAGGCTGCCGTATGAGTGGTTGGGCGTCGCTGCCGCCGCAGAGGCGGGCCAGTCGGCCGACGATCAGGCGCCGGCCCCATGAACCTGGCTTGCTTCGCTGGCTTGCCCCGAATTGCCCGGCCGTGTTGACGCCCTGGTTGAGAACGGCCCGGCTGCGCTGGGCGAATTGGCTTGCCCGCCGCTGTCCGCGTCTGGTCGACGATGCGTTTGCGCTTCGCTTCTACGGAGCCACCGACGCCGTGCCGCCCTGGCATCAGAGCACCTGGATGGGTCGCCCGATCCTGAAGCCGCCTTCGGACCTGTGGAACTACCACGAGTTGCTGTTCGAGCTGCGTCCTGATCTGATCATAGAAACCGGCACCTGGACCGGCGCCAGCGCCCACTATCTGGCCAGCCAGCTGGACCTGCTCGGTGGCGGCGAGGTCTACACCGTCGATCTCTATCCGCAAGCGGATCGGCCCGAGCATCCGCGCATCACCTACCTGCAGGGCTCATCAACGGATGACGCCATTCTCGATCAGCTCCGCAGCAAGGCGGCCGGCTGCAGCCGGGTGATGGTGATCCTGGATTCAGCTCATACCCGGGAGCATGTCGCCGCTGAGCTCGAGCGGTACCATTCGCTGGTCACTCCGGGCTCATTCCTGATCGTCGAGGACACTTGCGTCAACGGCAATCCGGTGTTGCCGGCTTTCGGGCCAGGCCCGATGGAGGCGCTCGAGGCCTTTCTTCGCCAGCACGACGACTTTGTCGTCGACGAGCGTGACAACAAATTCCTGCTGAGCTTCAGCCCCCGAGGTTTCCTGCGCCGACGCGGTCTTCCCGCTTGAGTACCCGGTCGTGATCGCGCTGATTGTCCCTGTCTTCAATGCGCCGGCGGAAACGCGGCGTTGCCTGCTGGCGCTGCATCAGTCGCTGGCGTCGATCGAGGCGAGCGTCATCGTGATTGACGACGCTTCCACCGACCCCGCGATTGCCGATGTTCTGTCCGAGCTGCCCGAGCGCTGGGTTCGGGTGCGCAATGAGCTCAATCTTGGGTTTGTCGCCACCGCGAATCTCGGCATGGCCCTGGCGGGTGGCGCCGATGTGGTCTTGCTCAACTCGGATACCGAAGTCACGCCCGGCTGGCTCCAGGCGCTGACCCGCTGCGCCGCCAGCGACCCGCAAATCGCTTCCATCACGCCGCTGACCAACAATGGCGAGATTGCTTCAATTCCCGCGTTCTGCCGCGCCAATCCCTGGCCGGACGATCCGCAGGCCTGGGCACGCGCCTGTGCGGAGAGCGGCTCGCCGCAGTATCCGGATGTGCCGACCGGGGTGGGCTTTTGCATGTTCATGCGCCGCGCCTGCCTGGACGCGATCGGCGCTTTCGACGAGCAGGCTTTCGGCCGCGGCTATGGCGAAGAGAACGACTGGTGCCTGCGCGCCAGCGCGGCCGGCTGGCGCCATGTCCTTTGCGACGATGCCTTCGTTGCCCATCAGGGCAATGCCAGTTTCGGCCCGCTGGGCTTGGGGCCGGGCGGGCAGGCCATGACCACCCTGCTGGCGCGCTACCCGGACTATCTGTCCCGCGTCAGCGCCTTCATCGAGGCCGATCCCATGGCGGCGCGACGCGCGGCCATTGTGACCCGGTACCACAGCCAGACAGCCTGCCGCGCAGGCCCCTAGCGGGCCCCATGGCCCGCCAGGGACGGGAAGCAGTGGGATTGAGCGCGCGCCTCAGCGGCGCTGGCGCATGTCGGCGGCACGCTGAATGATGTCTTCACCGGTCAGCCCGTCCAGCGAGCTGTAGAAGGTCGGCAGATCGCGGACCCCCAGCGAATAGACGCGCAGAAACTCCAGCGCGCTGTGCAGCTGCTGATATTGGCCCGGCGAGCTTTCTTCGGCAATGATCTCCAGGCTGGCCTGGAAGCCGAGCGGACTCGTGCCGTCAACCGGAATGCTGAGCCCATAGCCTTCATGCGACAGCTGGCCGCTGAACTGGGGCAGCTCGCGGGCCGGGTCGATCAGGGGTGGCAGGTCGGCCTGGGCTTCCCGAGCGGCTGCCGGTCGGCTCGGTTCGGGGCGTGGTGCGGCCGCTGCCGTCTCCGGGCGCGGCGGCTCGACGACCGGGTCGGCGCTGGTCGGCTGATCATTGCCCCCCAAGCGGCAGGCGCTGAGCAGCAACAAACTGGCAAACAAGAAAATGAATCGCATGTGCCCTGTGTCCTTGGTCAGAAAAGATTCATGCCGGCTAGGACCGGACGGACCCGATGAGGTTCCCGTCCCGACGGCTGGCCGATCGCCGGCCATCGTCGTTCCGTCCTCTGGCACCGATTCGGTCCTCAGCTGGCAGGCGCCTGAATCAGGCGCGCGGTACACTAGACTAGCGCTTCTTGACGACGAGCGGCAGCATGACCGAGGCTTCTGAACTGAAATTCACCGGCGAACGCTTCACCCCCGAATGCGTGCGGGAGATTGCTTATGAGCATTGGCATCGCTACGCCTGGGCCGCTCAGTTGGTGGCTGGCAAGCGGGTGCTTGATGCGGCATGCGGCGAGGGCTATGGCAGCCACCTGCTCAGTGCGCACGCCGCGCGGGTGACCGGCGTCGATATCGACCCGCAGTCCGTCGCCCATGCCAGGCGTCGCTACGGCAGCACGCGGCTTGAGTTCATCGAAGCCGACTGTACCCGTTTGCCCCTGCCGGACGCATCACAGGATGTGGTGGTGTCATTCGAGACCTTGGAGCATCTGGCCGAGCAGGACGCGCTGCTGGCCGAGTTCCGCCGGGTGCTGGTGCCCGATGGCTTGCTGCTGCTGTCCTCTCCGGATCGCCGCAGCTACAGCGATGCCACCGGCTACAGGAATCCCTTTCATGTGCGCGAGCTCTATCGCGACGAGCTTGAAGCCCTGGTCGGCCGCCATTTTCCGGCCTTTCGCCTGTTCGGACAGAAGTTGATGTTCGTCTCCGCGCTGTGGTCGCTGCAGGGCTCCGGGCCGGCCCAGTGGCTGACCCTGGGCGACGAGGCGATCAGTGCCGGATCCACGCCCGAGGCGGATGCCCTGTATTTCTTGGTGATGGCGGCGGCCAGCCCGGCGTGCCTGCCGGAAGCGGCCGCAGTGGCGCTGTTCAGCGATCGCACCGAGTCGGTTTACGCCCACTACAACGACGAGATTCGCAAGCATATTCGAGCCGGCCATCTGCTGGCCGAGCGCGACGCCGAGATCGCCGAGCTGAAAGCGCGCCTGACCGAACTGGAACGATGAGCGCGCAGCCCGACGACATCGCCGTCCGCCTTGATCATCCAGCCCAGGCCTTGGGTCGGGTGACCGCGGTCATCATCAACTACAACTCCGGCCCGTGGCTGAAGCGCTGTCTGCGCGCGCTCAAGGGGCGCAATGCGCGGTTTCCGGCGGTGATCGTGGTGGACAATGCCTCCGAAGATGGCAGCGCGGACGAGCTGCCGGCATTGCCGGGTCTGAGTCTGATTCGCAGCGAGCAGAATCTGGGGTTCGGCCCCGGCGTCAACTCGGTGCTTGACCGGATCGACACCGAGTTCATGCTGATCATCAACCCCGACTGCTTGCTTTCGCCCGAAGGCCTGCTGGCTCTGGTCGGGGAGCTCGACCGTGAAGCCGACACCGCCCTGGTGTCTGGCCGCATCTACGACATGAGCGGCAACGAACAGCGCGGCAGCCGTCGCCAGCTGCCGGGGCCGCGGCGGGTATTGAACGAAGTATTTCACTTTCGGATCGGCAACGGCGTCGACCTGACCCATACCCCGGCGCCGACCAACCCGACTGCCGTCGAGGCCGTGTCGGGCGCCTGCATGCTGCTGCGCACAGCGGTTTTTCGCGAGCTTGGCGGCTTCGACGTCGGCTTCCCGATGCACTTCGAAGATCTGGACCTGATGGCGCGCCTGCAGCAGGCCGGCTGGCGCGTACGCCTGCTGCCCTCGGTGGCGATTTCGCATGCCGGTGGCGTGTCGTCCCGACAGCGCCCGGTGCGGGTGATGCTGGCCAAGCATCGCGGCCTGTGGCGCTATCTGAACAAGCACTGCCGCGATCGTTGGCCGCTGTGGAGCCGGCCGCTATGGTGGATCGGGATCTGGTCGCACGCCCTGCTGGCCCTGCCGGGAGCGCTGTGGCGGCAACGATGAACGCGGCGCCGGTGCTGGTGCTGGGCGCCAGCAATGCCGTCGGCGGCTTCCTGCTGAACCGTCTGGGTGGCCAAGGACTGGTGCTGATGGCGGTATCCCGCCGGCCCCCGCCCGGCGCCCAGCCCGAGGTGATCTGGCTGCAGCACGATCTGGATCAGGCGCCGGCCCCGGTCGAGGCCAGCGTGCTGATCAGCTTGGGTCCCGCGCGCCACGCGCTGGCACAGCTGAGGGCCATGCCCAGGCTCGGTCGAGTGCTCGCCCTGAGTTCGGCCAGCACCCTGTTCAAGCAGCAATCCGCGGATGCCGATGAGCGCGACTTCATCGTCGCCCTGGCCGAGACCGAAGCCGATCTGATTGCCGAATGCGCCGAGCGCGCCATCCCGCTCACCCTGCTCAAGAGCGCCATGATCTACGGCGGGTCGGATGATGCCAACGTCGGCCAGGTCGCCGCGCTGGCCGAGCGGCTGCCGCTACTGCCCTATTGCGGACGCGGTCTGCGCCATCCGGTCCATGCCGACGACATTGCCCGGCTGATCGTCGACTGCCTGCGGCTGGGGCCGCCAACGGCCGGCAGCTGGCTGCTGGGCGGCGGCGAAACCCTGGACTATCCGGGTTTCCTGCGCCGCATCGCCGGATCGCGAGGGCGCCAGCCGCGCCTGCTGCGCCTGCCAGCCTGGCTGCTGCGTCTCGGCCTGGGCGCCGCCCATGCCTGCGGTCGCCTGCAGGGCGTGCGTGCGGTGATGCTCGATCGCCAGCGTCAGGATCTGCTGGTCGATGACAGCCCGGCGCGTGAGCATCTGGGCTGGAACCCGCGCCCGTTTCGGCCCGGCTGATGACGCATTCGGCCGCGATCCGCAGCTCTGGCGCGCCCGGTGCGGCGCCTGGCCCGGCGCGGGTGGCCCTGGTCATCCTGCACTTCGAGGCGCTATCGGACACGCTGAGCTGTCTGGACTCGGTGGCCGCGCTGACCCGGCCTCCGGATCGGCTGATCGTGATCGACAACGGTTCTTCGGCGGATCCGAGCGCCGCGATCATGGCCTGCTATCCCCGCGTTGAGCTGCGGCGCAATGCCCGCAATCTCGGCTTCGGCGGCGGTCACAATCCCTGGCTGGCCGAGCTGCTGGCGCAGGATATCGACTGGATCTGGCTGCTCAACAACGACACCCGGGTCGAGCCCGAAAGCCTGCAGGCCATGCTCGAATACGCGGCATCGGAGCAGAGCCTGGGCGCAGTCGGTGCGACCCTGCGCGCGCTTGAGCCGCCGCATCCGGTACTGGCCATCGGCGGCGGCCGCGTGCAGCCCTGGCTGGGCCGGTCCCGACATGTGCGCTCGGCGGCGGTATCACCGGACTACATCACCGGCGCCTGCCTGCTGCTGCGCGCCGACGCCCTGCGCCAGTGCGGGCTGTTCGATCCCGGTTACTTCATGTACTGGGAAGATGTCGATCTGTGCTTCCGGCTGCGCGCCGCCGGCTGGACCCTGGGCGTGGCGACGGCGGCCTCGGTCTTTCACGCCGAAGGCGCCACCGGCGACCTTGATCGGCCGCTGCGCGCCGAATGGCTGAACGCTTCGGCGGTACGCTTTTTTCGCCAGCACGGGCCGCTGGGCGGCTGGCCGGCGATTGTTGTTGGCGTCGGCGCGCGGCTTTGCAAGCGCCTGTTCAGCCTGCGCATGGCCGAGGCCTCAGCGGTGTTGCGCGGCGCCCTGCAGGGCCTTCAATCGCGATAGCGATCGAGAATGGCGGCGATCCGGCCAGCGCTGGTTTCCCAGCGATAGCCGTCCGCCTGAAGCCGGCCCAGCGCGCTCAAGCGGTCCCGCAAGTCGGCGTCCCGGCTCAAGCGGACCAGGGCCTCGGCGACGGCGTCGACATCGTTCGGGTCGGCTTTCAGCGCGGCGTCGCCCAGGGTTTCGGCAAATACCGGGATGTCGCTGACCAGGCTCGGGGTGCCGCTGGCCATCGCCTCCAGCGGCGGCAGGCCAAAGCCCTCGTAGCGCGACAGATAGACGAAGCCCTGGGCGCGGGCGTACAGGGCCGGCAGCACGGCATCATCGACGAAGCCCAGCAGGCGAACCCGTTCCGGCAGTTGCCCCAGCCCGGCGTTGGCGAACACATGCGCATCGCCCTGGCCGCCGGCGATCAGCAACTCCAGATCGGCCGGCAGCCGAGGCAGGGCGCGCTGCCAGGCTCGTAGCAGGGTAGCCAGGTTCTTGCGCGGTTCCAGAGTCGAGACCGTGACCAGATAGGGCCGAGCGCCGTCGCTGATCGTGGCCGGCAGCTCGCCAGGCGGGCCGGCGGCCCGGCGGAAGCGATCGCTGACGCCGTGATGGACGACGCTGATCGCGGCCGGTTCCAGCCCGCAGTGTCGGGCCAGGCGATCGCGGGTGAAGGCCGAGATCGCGATCACATGGCGCGCCCGGCGCACCAGCTTCGGCAGCATGCGCCGGTACCAGCCGGCGAAGCGCCCGGTCAGCCATTCGGGATGGTCCAGCGGGACCACATCGTGAACCGTGACCACCTGGCGCTCCAGCCGAACCGGCCCCGAGTGCACCGGCGACCACAGCAGCTCGCCGTCCAGCTGCGCGGCCAGCAGGCCCTGCTCCCAGGCATGCCCGAGCACGCCGCGGCTGGCCCAGGCGGGCGGGCGGATCAGCCTGGGCGCATCGCCCGGCCAGGCCGCCAGCCATTCCTCCAGGCAGCGGCGCACGCCGATCATCGGGCCGCCGAGCACGCGGGCGTTGACAGCCAGCCCACGTGCCGGCACCGGCGATCAGTCCTTCAGCTTCTTGTACTTCAAGCGGTGCGGGCCGGCCTGGTCGCCGCGACGGCGCTTCAGGTCCTTCTCGTAGTCGGAGAAGTTGCCCTCGAACCACTCGACGTGGGAATCGCCCTCGAAGGCCAGCACATGGGTGGCGATGCGGTCGAGGAACCAGCGATCGTGCGAGATCACCAGCGCGCAGCCGGGGAAAGCCAGCACGGCTTCTTCCAGTGCGCGCAGGGTTTCGACATCGAGGTCGTTGGTCGGCTCGTCGAGCATCAGCACATTGCCGCCGCTCCGCAAGACCTTGGCCAGATGGACGCGATTGCGCTCACCGCCGGACAGCTGGCCCACCCGTTTCTGCTGCTCGGCACCCTTGAAGTTGAAGCGGCTGGCATAGGCCCGGGCCGGGATCCGGTAGTTGCCGACCACGATTTCCTCGGCGCCGTCGGCAATCTCTTCCCAGACCTGGCGGTCGCCGTTGAGGCTGTCGCGGCGCTGATCGACGTAGGCGAGCTGGACGGTATCGCCAACCCGAACCGAGCCGCGATCCGGCTGCTCGACCCCGGCGATCATCCGGAACAGGGTCGACTTGCCGGCGCCGTTGCCGCCGATGATGCCGACGATGGCGCCGGGCGGCACCTTGAAGCTCAGGTCCTCGATCAGCAAGCGATCGCCGTAGCCCTTGTAGACCCCGTCGAGCTCGATCACCTGATCGCCCAGCCGTGGGCCCGGCGGGATGTAGATCTGGCGGGTTTCGTTGCGGCTCTGGAAGTCCTTGGAATTGAGCTCCTCGAACTGCTTCAGGCGCGCCTTGCTCTTGGCCTGGCGACCCTTGGGGTTGGCCCGCACCCACTCCAGCTCGGCCTTGATTTCCTTCTGCCGGGCAGCTTCCTGCTTTTCCTCCACCGCCAGACGCTGCTCCTTCTGCTCCAGCCAGGACGAGTAGTTGCCCTGGAAGGGGATGCCGTGGCCGCGGTCCATTTCCAGAATCCAGCCGGCGACGTTATCGAGGAAGTAGCGATCGTGGGTCACCGCCATCACGGTGCCCGGGAAATCGTGCAGAAAGCGCTCCAGCCAGGCCACGGATTCGGCGTCGAGGTGGTTGGTCGGCTCGTCGAGCAGCAGCATGTCGGGCTTGGACAGCAGCAGGCGGCACAGCGCGACGCGACGGCGCTCACCGCCGGACAGCTTGCCGATCTCCGCTTCCCAGGGCGGCAGGCGCAGGGCATCGGCGGCCACTTCCAGGGTGCGGTCCAGCTCCCAGCCGCCGGCGGCGTCGATCTTGTCCTGCAGCTCGGCCTGCTCTGCCAGCAGGGTGTTCATTTCCTCGTCGTCCATCGGTTCGGCAAAGCGATCCGAGATAGCGTTGAAGCGATCGAGCAGCTCTTTGATCTCGCCGATCCCGTCCATCACCGCTTCGCGCACGGTCATCTGCTCGGGCAGCTCCGGCTCCTGTGGCAGGTAGCCGATCCGGATGCCCGGCTGCGGCCGCGCCTCGCCGTCGAACTCCTTGTCCACGCCGGCCATGATCCGGAGCACCGTCGATTTGCCGGCCCCGTTCAGGCCGAGCACGCCGATCTTGGCACCGGGGAAAAACGACAGCGAGATGTTCTTGATCAGGGTTCGATTCGGCGGCACCGTCTTCGAGACGCGGTGCATGGTGTAGACGTATTGGCTCATGCGGCTTGGGGGCGGAGGTAAACGCCCATTATCGCATGAGGGGGAGAGGGGTAGAAGGGAGAGGGGAGAGGGGAGAGGGGTTCTCCTGAGCAATTTTGGCTTTAGCGGCTGTTAGACTGGCGCCATGAATTGGAAGCGCTTGAGCGGTCCGGTCTTGCTTGCCCTCGGCTTGGCCCTCGTGCATTCGGCAGTCGGCTCGGATGCGGCAATGCCGGCTCGGGGCACGATACCCTGGCAGATCGAATCATCGGCCTGCGAGGGCTGGCTCCACAAGAGCTGGCACGAGGCTCTGCAGGTTCCTGCCGTCAAGGTCGCGGCGACATCACCGGCCGCAATCGATTCGCTCCAGCAGATTCGCATCGTCGAGGCGGGCCAGATTGCTGCGGATGAACTTGAATCGTTAGAGCGATGGGTACGGGACGGCGGGATCGCATTGATTTCCGGCGTGCAGGATCCGGATTTGAGCTGGTGCGGGCAAGGCGAGCTGGCGCCGGCAGACGATCTGCTCGCGTTCGCCGGGATGCGTGCCCGCAGGCATGATCCCGGCCTGATCGAGGTCCGGCCCGCGCTGCTGGTGGCCAGCGATCTGCTGTTTCCGCTGCGGCCCGGCGATGGGCTGCGGCTCGGTCGGCGGGGCTTGGGCCACGCGCTCGATCTGGAAGCGGTGGACGCGGAAGTGCTGGCCCAGGCCTACCGGGATCGCATGGAATCGGACCTGAGGGCCGAGCTCGTCGACCATCCCAGTGTGGCTGTTCGGGCGCTCGGCAGCGGTTTCGTTTATTTCACGTCCTTCTCGCTGGCGCGCGTGGCCTATTGCTACCCGGACCGGCAGGGCAGGGCGAGCGATTGCAGCGCGGCCGCCAGCGCCCAGACGCTGATGCGCTTGATGTTGAGCAATATGCTGTGGCGCCATCACCAGCTGGCCTGGCCCGTGGCGCGTCAAGGTCCCGGGTCGTTTGCCACCGTGGTGGCGATCACGGGTGATGTCCACGCCGATCCGGCCGGGCTGCAGATCAAGTCGGCCCGGCGCCTGGCTGAAGTCGCGGCGCAGTGGCATCTGCCGGTGAGCTTCTACGTGGTGGGCGAGGTGGCGACACGGTTTCCGGCCGACTATGCCGCGCTTCAGTCGATGCCGAACGTCGAGATCGGCACGCATTCTTCGCGCGGCCAGCAGTATCGGCTGGGTCACAGCCGTATTCCCTTTCGCCGTCGCGGTGGCGTCCATGGGCCGGCAGCCGTCTATGAGGATGTGCGCGCCGCCGAGCGTCTGCTGGGTCTTGATCAAGGGTCGCCGGAGCGGAATGGCTGGCGGTCCATTCGAACCGAGGCCTGGGGCAGCAATGAGCAGGAGTCTGGCGCCTGGACGGGCATGCAGCAGGCCGGGATCGCGCTGGTTCTTGATCATCAGATCGATCTCATCAATAGCCACCCGGCGGTCACCCCCCCGCGCGCCTGGCTGGCGGGTTCCGCCCGGGAACGACTATCGCTTCCCGCCTTCACCCGTCATGTGCACACCGCGACCGACGACTTCCGGGCCCCGGAGCGTGGGCTGCCGTTGATGTTCAGTTTGCCCGCCGCGCAACCGGACCCATGCTGCAATCGCGCGCTGCGGTTTCAGGATTATCTGCCCTACGTGCAAGACTGGCACGACGCCTTGACCGACATCGGGCAAGTGCTCGGCACCACCCAGGTCTGGCTCTGGCACCCGTCGACGCCGACGCTGCACGGCGCCTTCGATGAACTGGGTCAGGCGCTCGAGGCGATGGCCGCAGACCCTCGGGTGCGCTTCGCCAGAGCCCATGAGCTGGCCACCTGGAACCGGAACCGTCATCTGGGGCGGCTGGAGCTGGAGCTGGATGGCGAGCGCCGGATCGTGGCCATGGCCTGGCAGCCGAACGGCGACGAGCCCCTGGCGCCGCTCCCTGCAAAGGCGCATCCGGACGCGGGAACGGTCAGCTTCTGGGTATTCGGTGCGCTGGAGCTGCCGGGCTGGCACAGCCAAACGATCACGGTCGAGGGCAGGGCGCTCACGATCCTGAGCCAGGCGCTGTTCCAGCCATGAACCGATTGCCGATCGTCCTTTCGGCCCTGCTAATGCTGCTGTTTGCGCTCGCTCTCTGGCGCGGCCCGGCGGTCGATCCGGCGCTCACGCTGACGGTGCGATTTCAGTCCGTTCCGGCAGTGGACGCGCGGCAAAGCCCTGAGCGCTGTCGGGCCGAGGCGCTCGATCAAGCGGTGACCGAAGCCTTTGACGGAGCCGGCATCTCGATGGCCGCAACCGATGCGCTTGAACGGCTGCCGCGCAGGCAGCTCAGACGCTTGCTTGAGCAGGTTCTGGACTGCCGGCCCTGGTCTCTGGCCGCCGATCAAGCCCAGCTGAGTGGCGCGATTGTGAGCGCTTGGCTTACTGGGTCGCGCTGGACCCGCCTGAGCCGCAGCGCTCATCAGGCCTGCCAGTCGTTTCGATGGCAGGCCGCGTCCTTCGCGACCGTGTCCGAGGCCTGCGATCGAGTGCTGTCCGGATGGTCCGGTCGCTGGGCGGCCAGCGCGGCACCGGATACGGATGGCCTGAGACTGGCACCAGAGGACGATCATTTGCGAGACGCCAATCTGCAGGCCCTGATTCGACCGTTCGATCCGCAAGCGTTGACCGTGCTTGCCCTGCGCCTCGACCGGGCCGGACAGGCTGACGCCGCCCTGCGCCTGCATCGCGAGTTGCTCCAGCTGGACCCGGATGCCGCCGCGGCCCTGGAGAACGCGCTTGCTCAGTCGCCAGGCGCAAGGCCCTTTCCTCTCCCTTCTTTCTTCTCTCCCGCTTCGCCCAAACGCTAAACTTCCCGGTCAACTCCCATCCTCCCAATCCCCATGCGCATTCTCGTTACCGGCGGCGGTGGTTTTCTCGGGCAGGCGATCGTTCGCCGGCTCCGTGAGCGCGGTGAGGCCGTGGTGGTGCTCAATCGTTCGCTGTATCCCGAGCTTGACGCGCTGGGCGTGGATTGCCGGCGCGGCGATATCGCCGATGCCGAGGTGGTGCGCGCGGCGGCGGCGGGCTGCGACGCGGTGATTCATGTCGCGGCCAAGGCCGGGCCGGGCTTGCGCGTGGTCGATTTCGAGCGGGCCAACGTGGTCGGCACGGAGAACGTGCTGGCGGCCTGTCGCGCCCACGGCATCGGCTTGCTGGTTCATACCTCCTCGCCCAGCGTGGTCCACGGCGGCGGCGATATCGAAAACGGGGATGAATCGCTGCCGTATCCCGATCACTTTCATGCGCCCTATCCGGCGACCAAGGCGCGAGCCGAGCAGATGGTGCTGGCGGCCAACGGCCGGCACTTGAAGACTTGCGCACTCCGGCCGCACCTGATCTGGGGCCCTGGCGACAACCAGTTGCTGCCGCGCCTGATCGAGCGCAACCGCGCCGGCCGGCTGCGCCTGCCGGCGCCGGAGAAGAAGATCGATACGGTCTACATCGACAATGCCGCCGAGGCCCATGTGCTGGCCCTGGACAACCTGGCCGGCCCTGCGACGGCGGCCGGAAAACCCTATTTCATCTCCAACGGCGAGCCCATGCCGGTCGGCGAGATCATTCGCCGTCTGCTCGAAGCCAGCGGCGAGACGCCGCGCATCGGTCGGGTACCCTTGAGCATCGCGATGTCCGTGGCCGGCCTGGTCGAAGGCCTGTGGCGCCTGACCGGCCGCGCCGAAGACCCACCGCTGTCGCGCTTCGTCGTTGAACACCTGGCCACCGCCCACTGGTACAGCCTGACCGCCGCCGAACGCGACCTCGGCTACCGCCCGCGCATCTCCATCGAAGAAGGCCTGACCCGCCTGGCCACCGCCCGAGCAGGTCAGGGTGACTCGAACTAAGCTCTTGTCCGGCCAATGGGCGGATCGGACGCGCCGCACATGCAGCTTCGCCAGGGTCCTACCATCGGAAAGCTGGCGCCGACCCACTCCCCCCGAGCCAAGACACTTCTCCGAGGCTTGGGCCCGTACCGAGTAGGTCGCGCCCACGCGGGCGACGTCCGATCCGCGACCGCGGCAGACAGCCGGCGAGCGTTCGGAGGTGCGGCGAGCGGCGGCAGCTGCTGGCGAGAGGTTGGGGGGTGCGGCGAGCGGCGGTGGCTGCTGGCGAGGAAGGGCTCGTAACGATTTGGTCGATAAGCTGACGCCAGTGGAGCTTGGGTGCAGGTCAGAACCGCCTTGGTGGCGCCTGAAGCCCCTCTGCGGTCGATAAGCGCCGCAGGCTGATCGGAGAGCTGCTGGATCGCGCCACGGCCCGCGAGCCCTTCCTCGCCAGCAGCCACCGCCACTCCCCGCTGACGGTTTTGGGGTTGATCAAAGACCCCTTCGCCCATCACGTTCAGTCACTCCGCGTCTTTGCTGCTTGGCTGCTTTGCGACCAAAAGATCTTCCGAAGCTATCAGTGGCGCCGGTAGTTGCAGGGTTCTCCCTCTCCCTTCTCCCCTCTTTCCCTCTCCCCCTATCCAAGCTCTTCGCTCCAAAGTTGACCCCCGCAACAAGAAAGTATATTTTGGCTTTCTTGGACGTCTTTATTGCTGCATCCGGCAACGGGTTTGCCCGATCGCTTCCAGCGCGATTTTCTCTCAGGACACGACATGAAAACACTCACCCTCCCTTCGATTCTGCTCGCTGGTCTCCTGCTTAGCTCGACCGGCTTTGCCCAGCTCTACCGCTCCGATACCGGTCTGGGTAGTGCATTGATCGTGCCCTACTGGACGGTGGCGGCAGGCAACGACTCGCTTATCGGGGTGAGCAATGACTTCGGTCCCGCGACGGCCCTCAAGCTTAGGGTGCTGGGCGAAGGGGGCGAGGTGCTTGCCCATTTCAACCTGTATCTGAATCCTCGCAGCCAGTGGGGCGCCGCGTTGACGCGAATCGATGGTCAAACCCTGCTGCTGCCCTCGGACGTCGGCTGCCTGCTGCCGGCGCCTTCGGCCAGCCACAATGGCCGCCCGGCGATCGCCCTGGATGCGCCGCGCGGAACGATCGAGATCATTGAGATGGGCCGGGTCGGCGAAGATTCGGAACTCCGGGATAACGACTGGCGCTGGTTGGGCTGCGATGCCCTGGCAGACGCCTTCGAGGAAGGCCCCTGGGCGGACGACCCGAACGTCGGGCTGGAACCACCGTCTCAGCGGATCAGCGCACAAGCTACCCTGATCAATGTGCCGGCAGGTGGGATGAACACTGTACCGGCGACGGCAATTGGCAGATTCAGCGATATCGCTCAGCACACCGCGCCGGCGTCGGAACTGCCTGACCTGGCCCATGCCTTCGACTCAGGATCAGAGAACGGCGGCGTGCGCAGCCTGGTCTGCGTCGAAGGAAATTGCCGCGTCAATGAGTGGACAGAGCCGCTCGAGGCGCTGGCGGCGGTATTGATGGTGTCGACCCTGACCGTTGGCTACTCGATTGATCCTGGTCTGGCCGCCGAGTTCGAGTGGATTCTTCATGGGCCCTTGAAGCGCTACGGGAATATGGGATTGACTCCCGAAATGGTCATCAATGTTGCATCCAGCGATGGTCAGCCGCGGATTTTGCCCGGCAGCGTCATCCCGGTATGCCCTTGTGGTGATCCGCTGCTTCCAAACTTCTCTACCCTGCAGAGCCTGAGCTTCAACGCATTTCGCGACGGGGCTTCGCTTAATCAGACGATTGATTCGTCCATCCTCGGACATGGCGGCCAGGTTTTCAGGTCGATTGCCTTGGGCGCCCGCGGCGAAGAGGATGCACCGTTCATCGACGGCATGGCTGGAATATTCCTCTTTCCCGGTTACTTGACGGCCGAGGACGGCACCCAGTTCCTCGGTCGGCCCGTTGTGAGCTTTGCCATCCAGCAGTTCAGCAATGGCACCCTGACCGACGATCAGGGCCAAAACGTTCTGTCAAACTATCGCCGCACCGAGCTGCCGCGTCGAACCATGCAACTGCAGCAGGCGAATTGAAGGGCTAGCCGGGCTGCGCCTCGCCTAGGCCCAAGCAGGGTCCGGCTGATTGTGGCGGCAGTTGAGTAGAGCTGGGGATTGCGGCGAATGGCGTTGGATGCTGGCGAGAGGTTGGGGGGTGCGGCGAGTGGCGGCGGCTGCTGGCAAGGAAGGGCTCGTAACGACCTGGTCGATAAGCTGATGCCCGTGGAGCTTGGTTGCGGGTCCGAATTGCCTCCTTGGCGCCTGAAACCCCTCTGCGGTCGATAAGCGCCGCAGGCTGATCGGAGAGCTGCTGGATCGCGCCAAGGCCCGCGAGCCCTTCCTCACCAGCAGCCACCGCCACTCCCCGCTGAAGGTTTTGGGGTTGATCAAAGACCCCTTCGCCCATCACGTTCAGTCACTCCGCGTCTTTGCTGCTTGGCTGCTTTGCGATCAAGAGACTTTCTGAAGCCATCAGTGGCGCCGATAGTTGCGGGGTTTCCCTCTCCCTTCTCCCCTCTTTCCCTCTCCCCCTATCCAAGCTCTTCGCTCCAAAGTTGACCCCCGCAACAAGAAAGTATACTTTGGCTTTCCGATCGCCCCGGTTTTTGCGCCGGGCATCGGGTTCGCCTGATCGCTTCCACCGCGATCTCCGCTCAGGACACGACATGAAAACTCTCACCCTCCCTTCGATCCTGCTCGCCGGCCTCCTGCTCTGCACAACCGCCTTTGCCCAGGTCTATCGCTCCGATACCGGCCTGGGTAGCGCGCTGATCGTGCCGTACTGGACGGTAGCGGCCGGCAACGATACTTTGCTGGGCATCAGCAACGAGTCGGGTCGCCCCACGGCGCTAAAGCTTAGGGTGCTGGACGAGGACGGTGCGTTGCTTGACCATTTCAACCTATATCTGGATGCCCGCAGCCAGTGGGGTGCGGCGCTGACGCAGACTGATGGCCAGACTCTGCTGCTGCCCTCGGAGGTCGGCTGCCTGCTGCCCGCACCCTCGGCCA
>JBJHCC010000023.1:0-56700 GCA_050485825.1 Gammaproteobacteria bacterium | reverse complement strand
TAAACTGATTCATGACCTGTCCTCCTCGATAATGGCTCTGCGTTGAAGGTGTTAGTTTCCAACCCCGAAACGTAACCCACGTGGTCGAGGTTGGACAGGTCAATCCATAATGTCTAGGACCCCCATCACCGATTTCGCCCCCGAAAAGGGCGGCCCGCCTGGTTCCGATTTGCCCGGCGCTTCCACAGACTCTACAATGGCAGGGATTTGTACGGCGCGTTTCCGGGCCACGGGGGCCTGCGGCTGTCTCTGGCCGCAGCCCGGATCGGCAACGCAAGAGGGAGCCGCGACGCCCGCGGGCATTCGGTCCGGCGAGCGTGTGTTTCGTCGCCGCGCAAGACAATGACTGACCAACACCATCCATCCAGCAGAACAATCTGGGAGACAAGATGAACCAGTTGATGATTCCCCCGATTCTCGGGGTCGTAGGCCTGATCGTGGCCTTTATCCTCTACCGCGTGGTGATGAGCTACCCGGCCATGGAGGGCAAGCCCAGCCAGATCGCCAAGCTCATTCAGGAAGGCGCGCTGGCCTTCATGCGCCGCGAGATCATTCTGATCGGCCTGTCGGTCGGCGTAATCTTCATCGCCATCGCCTTTTCCGGCCTCGGCATCGAGACGGCGGTTTCCTTCCTGGTGGGTGCCGTCTGTTCGGCGCTGGCCGGCTTCCTCGGCATGATGGCCGCGACCCGGGCCAATGTGCGCACCACCACTGCAGCGCATGAATTCGGCTCCAGCAAGGCACTGACCGTGGCCTTCTACGGCGGCTCGGTGATGGGGATGGTGCTGGCCTCGCTGGGCCTGCTCGGCCTGGGTTCCCTGTACCTGATTTTCGGCACTGACCCGGAAACCGCCCACCGCATCCACGGCTTCGGCATGGGCGCCGGCATCGTCGCCCTGTTCTACCGCGTCGGCGGCGGCATCTTTACCAAGGCGGCCGACGTCGGCGCCGATCTGGTCGGCAAGATCGAGGCTGGCATTCCGGAAGATGACCCGCGCAACCCCGGCGTCATTGCCGACAACGTCGGCGACAACGTCGGCGACGTGGCCGGCATGGGTTCGGACATTTTCGAATCCTACTGCGGTGCCATGATCGCCACGGTGGCGCTGGCCACCGTGATGGTTCAGCAGTCCGCTGGCAGCTTCGTCGAAGGACTGGGTGAAGGCTCGGCCATCATGAGCCTGCCCCTGCTGCTGTCCTCGCTGGGCCTGGTCTGCTCGATCATCGCGATTCTGGTGGTCCGCGCGGCCTCGGGCAAGAGCCCGGAGGTCGCCCTGAGAATGGGCACAATCTCCGCAGCCGTGGGCTTCATCATTCTGGCCTACTTCCTGATCGGCTACCTCAATATCGCCACCGGCGTCTGGTTTGCTGCCCTGGTCGGCGCCGTCGGCGGGGTTGTGATCGGTCTGTCGACCGAGTACTACACCGCCTCCAAGCCGGTTCGCGACATTGCCAAGTCGGGCCAGACCGGCCCTGCCACCGTGATCATCGCCGGCCTGGCGACCGGTATGCAGTCGGTTGCCATCCCGATCTTCACGATCTGCATCATGATCTTCATCGCCAATGCCAATGCTGAGCTGTACGGCGTCGGTATTGCTGCCGTGTCGATGCTGGCCACGGTCGGCATGACGATGGCGATCGACGCCTACGGCCCGGTTGCCGATAACGCCGGCGGCATCGCCGAAATGGCCGGCCTGGGCGAAGACACCCGCAAGATCACCGATTCGCTGGATGAACTGGGCAATACCACTGCCGCCATCGGCAAGGGCTTCGCCATTGGCGCGGCGGCGCTGGCCGCACTGACCATCATCTCGGCCTACATCGCCGAGGTCAGCCATCGGATCCCGGAGTTTTCCCTGGAAATCTCCGACCCGGACGTGCTGATCGGCATGTTCATTGGCGGCGTGTTCCCCTTCCTGGTCGCCTCGATCACCATGACTGCGGTCGGCAACGCCGCCTTCGAGATGATCCAGGAAATCCGCCGCCAGTTCCGTGAGATCCCGGGCCTGCTCGAAGGCAAGGCCGAGCCCGACGCGGCCCGCTGCGTCGACATCGCCACGACATCGGCGATCAAGCGCATGCTGCTGCCGGCCGCCCTGGCCGTGCTCGGCCCGGTCATTGTCGGCTTCGGCATGGGCGCCGAAGCGCTGGGCGGCATGCTCGGCGGCGCCCTGCTGGGCTGCGTGCTGCTGGCTCTGACCATGGCCAATGCCGGCGGCGCCTGGGACAATGCCAAGAAGTATGTCGAGAAAGGCAACTTCGGCGGCAAGGGCTCCGAAACCCACAAGGCCAATGTGGTCGGTGATACCGTCGGCGATCCGCTGAAGGACACCTCGGGCCCGTCGATGAACATCCTCATCAACGTGATGGCGATCGTCAGCCTGGTGATTGCACCGCTGCTGACGCAGTAAGCGCCAGCTCGACCGGAACGGCAAAACGCGGCCCTTGGGGGCCGCGTTTTGCTTTATGGGGAAGGTGAGAGGTGAAAGGTGAGAGGTGAGAGGTGAGAGGGGAGAGGGGAGAAGGGAAAGATGAAAGGGGAACGGAAAGGTGAAGGGGGCCGACGCAGGATTGAGTAGGCTGGCCCCACGTGGCCGGCGGACCATGCCGGCGGCAGGCGCACACGCCGCGCGCCCGCAGGGAGCCGACCTGCGCGGCCCAGGGTTCAGATGACGGGGCTGCTGGCGGCCTGCCTCTGGGCGGCGGCGGGAATTCGACTCAGAGCCACCAGGCCAGGGCGAACCAGACCAGCATGATGACCCCGATCAGCAGCTTGGCCACGGTACCCGCCAGCACGCCCAGGGTGGCGCCGACTCCGGCCCGCAGGGAGCTGTCGATATTGGCACGGGCAGCGAGATGGCCAAGCAGGGCGCCGACGAAAGGGCCCAGAATCAGACCGGGCAGCCCGAAGAACAGCCCGACCAGCAGGCCCAGGGTGGCGCCAAGGATCGCATGACGGCCAGCGCCAAAGCGACGGGCGCCTTCCGCAGTCAGCAGAAAGTCGACGATGACGGACAGTACCGCCAGTGCCCCCAGGGCGAGCAGGGTGCCGAGGCCAACGCTGACGAAACCGTCCAGCCAGGCCATCAGCACCAGCCCCGCAAACAGGATTGGCACGCCCGGCAAAACCGGCAATACCGTGCCAGCCAGGCCCGCGATGACCAGCAAGAATGCCAGCAACCAGCCCGGGTAGCGCAGCAGTTCCCAACTCAACCAGTCCATGGCGCGTCTCGCGATGTCCAGCGTCTGATCATGGCATCGCCCATGGGGACAAGCCAGTGCAGAAAGTCAGGGCTGGCGGGGGGGCTTCAGTCGTCGCCGGAGCGGCGGGAGGCCGCCAGCAGCTGTTCGATGCGCTGGCCGGTTTCCGAGGAGGTATCGTGGTGGAAGCGCAGGCTGGGCGTCAGGCGCAGACGGATGCGCCGCCCCAGCTCGCGCCGGACTTGGCCTGCATTCTCATTCAGAAAGCGGATGATCTCCGGCGCCTGCTCGATCTCCAGCACGGCGACGTAGACCCGGGCATGGCTCAGATCCCGGGCAACTTCCACATCGGTGATGCTCAGCAAGCCCTTCGGCAGCTCGTGCTCGAACTCCCGCTGCAGAATGTCGGCCAGCTCACGGCGGAGCAGGCCGGCAACTCGCTCGGCGCGCTGATGACTCATCGTCAGAGGGTACGCTGTACTTCGATACGTTCGAAGCACTCGATCTGATCGCCGGCCTTGACGTCGTTGTACTGCTTCACGCCAATACCGCACTCGGTACCGGCCTGGACTTCGTTGACGTCGTCCTTGAAGCGGCGCAGCGACTCCAGCTCGCCTTCGAAAACCACCACGTTGTCGCGCAGCACGCGGATCGGGTTGTTGCGCTTGACCACGCCCTCGATCACCAGACAGCCGGCGATGGCGCCAATCTTGGAGGAACGGAAGACGTCCTTGACCTCGGCCAGACCCAGAATCTGTTCCTTGACCTCGGTACCCAGCAGACCGCTGATCGCTTTCTTGACGTCATCGATGGCGTCATAGATCACGCTGTAGTAGTTCAGGTCCAGATCGGCGTCCTGAATGATCTTGCGAGCGGTAGCGTCTGCGCGGACATTGAAGCCGATGATGATGGCGTTCGAGGCCTGGGCCAGGCTGGCGTCCGATTCCGTGATGCCGCCGACTCCGGAGGCCACGACGTTGACCTTGATCTCCTCGGTCGACAGGCGCGTGAGCGAGTCGCGCAGCGCTTCGACGGAACCTTGAACGTCGGCCTTGATGACGAGATTGACGGTCTGGCTCTCGCCGGAGCCTTCGCCCATCTGCTCGAACAGATTCTGCAGCTTGGCCGCCTGCTTTTCGGCCAGTCGTCCCTCGCGCGAGGACTGGCGGCGCTGGTCGGCGGCTTCGCGCGCCTTGCGCTCGTCGGCCACGGCCAGGACATCGTCACCGGCGTTGGGCACGCCGGACAAGCCCAGCACCTCAACCGGAATCGAGGGGCCAGCCTCGTCGATCGGCTTGCCGTTCTCATCGAACATGGCGCGAACCCGCCCGTATTCCTGACCGGCCAGAATCATGTCGCCGCGTCTGAGGGTGCCGTCCTGAACCAGGATCGTGGCGACCGCTCCCCTGCCCTTGTCCAGGGACGACTCGACCACCACGCCGCGGCAGCGGCGCGACGGCGTGGCCGTCAGCTCGAGCACTTCGGACTGCACCAGAATGGCGTCGAGCAGCGCGTCAATGCCCTCACCGGTCATGGCTGATACGGGCACGAAGATCTCTTCGCCACCCCAGTCTTCGGCCACAACCTGCTCGGCCGACAGCTCGGACTTGACCCGGTCGAGATCGGCATCCGGCTTGTCAATCTTGTTGACCGCCACGATCAGCGGCACCTGCGCCGCCCGCGCGTGCTGGATGGCTTCCTTGGTCTGTGGCATGACACCGTCATCGGCCGCCACCACCAGGATCACGATGTCGGTCGCCTGGGCGCCGCGCGCGCGCATGGCGGTAAAGGCCGCGTGGCCCGGGGTATCCAGGAAGGTGACCACGCCATTCGGCGTTTCCACATGGTAGGCACCAATGTGCTGGGTGATACCACCCTGCTCGCCCGCCGCCACGCGAGAGCGGCGGATGTAGTCCAGCAGCGAGGTCTTGCCGTGGTCGACGTGACCCATGACCGTGACCACCGGCGGGCGGGTCATCAACTCGCCACCGGTTTCCTCTTCCCCGGACACCAGTTCCTGCTCGATATTGCGCGCCGACGCAGCCTGCGCCTCATGGCCCATTTCCTCGGCAACGAGAATGGCGGTCTCCTGATCAAGCGCCTGGTTGATCGTCACCATGGTGCCCATGTTCATCAGCACCTTGATCAGCTCACCGGCCTTGACGGCCATCAGCTTGGCCAGCTCGCCGACGGTGACGGTCTCGGGAATATCGAGCTGGCGCTTGACCGGCGCGACCGGCTTCTGGAAGCCGTGCTCGCTGGGCATGCTGGTCAGCTTGGCCTTGCGCTTGGGCTTGCGGCGTTTCGATTTCGGGGTGACGTGCAGCTCTTCCCGGCCGTAGCGGGTCCGGCTGTCGTCGCGCTTGGGCTCCTTGACCGCCGTGACCGCGCCGCGGCGCTTGCGCTCGGCCTCCTTTTCGGCAGCCTGGCGTACCACCTTGGCCTCAACACGAGCCTGCGCCTCGGCGAGCGCGCGCTGCTTTTCTTCCTCGCGCTTGCGCTCGGCCTCTTCAGCATCACGACGGGCACGCTCCTCGGCTTCCATCCGGGCGCGCTCTTCGGCCTCGGCGCGGCGCCGCTCGGCCTCCTCGTGCTCGCGGCGCTCGGCTTCCTCGCGGGCCTGGCGCGCCTCTTCTAGAGCGCGGGCCGCCGCTTCGCGTTCCGGATCGCTCATCTCCTGGTCAACGATGGCCTGGCGCTTGACGTAGGTCCGCTTCTTGCGCACCTCCACATTGACCGTTCTAGACGGTGCTGCGCCGCGCGCGCGCGGACCGCGGCCGGCGCCGGCCGCCGGCACCTTGATCTCGCTCACGGTCTTGCGCTTCAGGGTGACCTTGCGCGGCCCCGAGTTGTCCTCGATCGCGCTCTTGCCGTGGCTGGCGCGCAGATGACTGAGGAGCTTTTTCTTGTCCTCATTGGTCACCTCCGCCGACGGATCCTTGACCGCAATCCCGGCGTCATTCAGCTGCGTGATCAGACGCTCGACATCGACGCCCAACACTTCAGCCAGTTGTGTAACGGTGACCTGAGACATTCCTCGTTCCTCTCGCTTGATGCGACTTCAATTACTCTTCGGTGAACCAATGCGCCCGAGCCTTCATGATCAGCTCGGCGGCCAGTTCCGGGTCCAGGCCCTTGACATCTTCCAGCTCGTCGACCGCGCACTCGGCCAGATCGTCACGGGTCTGGATGCCCTTCTCGGCCAGCCGAAAGGCGATCGAATCGGTCATTCCGTCCAGCGCCAGCAGGTCCTCTGCCGGGCGATGCTCCTCAAGCTGTTCTTCCGAAGCAATCATCTGAGTGAGCAGCGCGTCGCGGGCACGCTGGCGAAGCTCGGCAACGATCTTTTCGTCAAACTCCTCGACCGCCATCAGTTCGGCCTCGGGCACGTAAGCCACTTCCTCGACGTTGGTGAAGCCTTCCTGGACCAGGATGCCGGCCAGTTCCTCGTCAACGTCGAGCTTTTCCATGAACATGTCGAGCACGGCGCGCGACTCGGCATCACTCTTCTGCTCCGCCTCCTCAATGGTCATCACGTTCAGCGACCAGCCCGTCAGTTCGGCCGCCAGCCGCACGTTCTGGCCGCCGCGACCGATGGCCTGGGAGAGGTTCTCCTCTTCCACGGCAATATCCATGCTGCCCGAATCCTCGTCGACGACGATGGAATGGACCTCGGCCGGTGCCATGGCATTGATCACGAACTGGGCGGGGTTCTCATCCCACAGAATGATGTCGATACGCTCGCCGGCCAGCTCGTTGGAAACGGCCTGGACCCGCGAACCCCGCATGCCGACACAGGCGCCGATCGGGTCGGTGCGACTGTCCAGCGCGCGCACGGCAATCTTGGCGCGACGGCCAGGATCGCGGGCAGCGCCCTTGATCTCGATCAGTCCCTGGCCGATTTCCGGCACTTCCAGCTTGAACAGCTCGATCAGGAATTCCTTCATCGTGCGGCTGACGAACAGCTGCGGACCGCGCTGGTCCGGGCGCACCTCATACAGGTAGCCGCGAATCCGGTCGTTGATCCTTGCGGTCTCGCCGGGCACGGTATGACGCGAGGGAATGAAGGCACGCGCGTTCTCGCCCAGATCCAGCACGATACCGCCGCGCTCCATGCGCTCGATCTTGCCGTGAATCAGTTCGCCGACCCGATCCTTGTAGGCATCGACCACCTGCTCGCGCTCGGCCTGGCGAACCCGCTGGACGATGACCTGCTTGGCCGCCTGCGCCGCGATACGACCAAACTCGGGCGGCTCCATCGGCTCCTCGATGAAGTCGCCGATATTCAGATCGGCATCATGCTCGCGAGCTTCGGTGAGCCGGATCTGGCGATCGGCCGATTCGAATTCCAGCTCCTCGGCGTCTTCGTCCGGGAGCACCTCCCAGCGCCGAAAGGCCTCGTATTCGCCGGTTTTGCGGTCGATCGCCACGCGCACGTCGATGTCCTCGACATGACGGCGCTTGGCCGCCGAGGCAAGCGCGGCCTCGATGGCCTCGAAGATGGTTTCCTTTTCCAGGCCCTTCTCGTTCGAGACGACCTCGACCACCTGAAGTATTTCCTTGCCCTTGTTCATCACTCAGTATCCGAGTTGGTATCCACTGCCGGGCCAGCCTTGGCCTGCTCGGCAAACAATGCGTCCAGATCCGGCGCCAGCCGGGCCTTGTTCATGCCCGCCATCGGCAGACTGACCTCGCCGCTGTCCAGCGCCAGACGCACGGCATCGGCTTCCACGCCCAGGATGCGACCGCGAAACTTGCGGCGGCCATCCAGCGGCACCGCCATCAACACCACCGCCTGTTCACCGGCAAAACGGGCGAAGTGCTCAAGCTTGAACAGCGGACGCTCGACGCCGGGCGACGACACCTCCAGCGTGTACTGGCCGGCTATCGGCTCTTCCACGTCCAGCAGGGCCGACACCTCGCGGCTGACCGCCTCGCAGTCCTCCAGGCCGATGCCACGCTCAGCCTGATCGATATAGACCCTCAGCAGCCGATTCTTCGGGTTGGCCGAATACTCCAGACCGAGCAGCTCGTAACCGAGATCCTCGACCACCGGCGCCAGCAGTTGTTCCAGCTTGTCGACTGTCGCCATGACGCGCCCTCGCCCTTGCCGTTCATTCCCGCCAGGACCCAGCCGGGCCCGGCGTTGACCACAAAAAAAGCCCCTTGGACCAGGGGCTTTTCTCGCACTCATCAAAACCTGGTAGCGGGGGCAGGATTCGAACCTGCGACCTTCGGGTTATGAGCCCGACGAGCTGCCAGACTGCTCCACCCCGCAATTGAGCTGCGCATTATAAATTGAATCGTCAAGCCATGCAAGCACCCTTAGGCACCCGCCCCATGGACCGAACCCGAGGCATGAGCCGGATAAGGCTTCCGGCAGCTGAAAAGGGCATGGCGGGGCAAAAATCTGGATCGGGCCCGCTACTGGACTAAGCTGACAAACTGGTCGGCGATCAACAGCCAGACCCGCCCGGTCCAGCTACTGAAATCGGTCTCGAAACACCTGGGACTGAAAGAAGGCCGCAATATTCTCGGATATCTCACCCAACACCGAGACGAAGCGCCCACCCACAAGGAGCCGATTGTCAGCGAGCGAAAGTGCCGTCAACTGGGGCAACATCGAAGGGACCGAATCCGGGCCAGAACCGGCGAGTTTTACCCAGTTCGATCCATCCCAGAACACGATCCCGGGAACAGACAACGCGCCGGCTTGAGTGAAGCTGCCAACCACGAAAAGCCCCCGAGCATCGGTCACAATCTCGCTGACGCTGTTGTTCAATCCCGGGCCGAGCGCCTGCCACTGACCGCCGTTCCAGCGAGCCACATTAGCGGCAGGCTGCCCGCCCGCCAGGCTGAAGGCGCCGCCGGCGTAAAGCGCTCCGTCGCGAACCGCCAGGGCGTTGACGGGGCCATTCAATCCATCAAGACCCAGGTCGCCCAGAGGCTGCCAGTCCGTGCCATCCCACCGCGCCACGTGGCCGGCAGGCACGCCTCCTACGCTCTCGAAATTGCCACCAATGACCAGGTCACCATTAAACACGACCGTGGCTTCCACGCGTCCAGCAACATCGCTGCTTGCCTGACTCGCCAACAGACTCCAGGATGCCCCGTTCCAGGTGGCGATAGTGGTCCGGTTCAGCGTCGGCGCGAAACCGGCGACCAGCAGTTCACCGTCCAGCAGCGTCATTGACGTCGTGAAGTAGCTTCTAGTGTGACCGGGCTGGGGAAACGCCGGACCAAACGGAGAGCCGGCGTCAATCGACAGCCACTCAGCCCCTGTCCACCGGGCGATACCGTTTCCCGGCACGTTGGCTGCGACTCTGCTGAAGTTTCCGCCCACGTAAACGGATCCTTCAAATCCCTGGATAGCCAGCACTTCACCAAAAACACCCTCTGCGCCTTGCCCACCCAGGGGATGCCATTCGCTGCCGTCCCAGCGCGCAATGCTTGAGCTTGCCACACCGCCGGCAGTCGAAAATACGCCCCCCGCGTAAACTTGCGACTCGGCGCTTGCAATGACATTGACTCTCTGATTGATCCCGTCCGAGTCACCGCTACCAAATGGCATCCATCCCGAATCACTCCAAACGGCAATCCCGTTCGCAGCTTTGAGGCCCGCGCGACCAAAACCACCAGCCACCAGTATCCCCTCGTCGGCGGTTGCCAGTGAATAAACTATGTTGCTGGTACCGTTTTCGCCGAGTTCGATTAGGCCCTGCCAGCGCGAGCCGTCCCAACGCGCCACTCGCATGGCTTCAATCTGCGCTTCAGGATCCAGTGCGGTCGTGAATGAACCGCCGACAAAAAGTTGCGAACCGAGAGCTGTCAGACCGTAGACGGCGCCGTTGACGCCATTGAGATTGCCGACCCCCAAGGGAAACCAGGCAACGCCGTCATATCGAGCAACGTTCCTCGCGCCCAAACCACCCGCCTGGTTGAAGGAACCGCCCGCATACAAGCTGCCATCAAAGAACAGCAGGGCGATGGGCGCAGCCGACAGTGCGGGCGACGACCCCTGATCAAGGCTGTGCCACTGCTGTCCGTCCCAGCGCGCTATCCGGCCGGCAACCTGACTGCCCGCGCTGGAGAAATCGCCTCCAACGTACAGGTTGGTGTTGTCGGCAGTCATGGCCAGCACCAGACCATTCAGCCCATTCTCAGCGCCGTCACCCAAGGCATGCCAATCACTGCCATCCCAGCGAGCGACACGGCTGGCTTGCAAGCCTCCCGCTTCGACGAAGGAGCCACCTACAAACAGGTCTGAGCCAAGAACCTGCAGCGCAGATACCACCCCGTTTGTGCCATTGCCAATGGCACCTTGCAAAGCATGCCACTGAACGCCGTCCCAGCGCACGACGTTGCGAGCTGCGGTGGAACCCGCCGTCGAGAAAGTGCCAGCCGCAAACAGCTGTCCATCGTGGATCACGAGGCTGTTGACGGCGCTGAATGAAGACTGACCGTCGATACCATTGATGCCGTCTACGACAAAAGGCAAGAAACTCGTCGTCACCGGGTCATAGCGGACTATCCGATGCGCGACTTGACTGCCGCAGGCTGAAAAGCGACCGCCGAGAATGAAACTGCCGTCAGCGTTCTGCACGGAGGCCAGAACGTCACCGTTGCAGCCAAAGCCAACGCCGCCGAACGGCTCCCACACACCCGGAACCTCCGCCTCAACCGCGGATACATGCAGCAGCACTAGAACTAGCGCCGCTATCGAGCCAGCATACCTGCTCAAGTCAGTCTCCCCCTCATCAGAAAATCAACACCAGTGTATTCGACGTCAAGCCTGACAGCGCGGAAGCATTCCTTGCTCGCGGCCACTGGCGAAGACACTCCTCATTATACCGAGCATTTTTGACTTTCGTGCCAATCAACCACAGGAAGCTGTTCGGGGGTCGACCAAGTCAGCCGACCCCCGAGACGACGCTGTCTCCTATCGCCGCTAGAACCGCGCGTTCAAGCCCAGGAAGTACTCGCGCCCGACCACGCCCACGGGGTAGGTTCGGGAGCTCAGTACTGGGCGCTCGTCGAAGACGTTGTTGACACCCGCGATGACGCGGATCTCGTCGCTGATCATGAACGAGCCGCTGACATCATGCCGCCACATCTCTCCAGTCCAGGCGTTCTCGACATTCTCGAAGTTGGTGTTATCGATTCGCGGCGAGAACTCGAAGAACTTGCCCCAGTAGCGCGCCTGCCAGTTCAGCACCACTCGATCCCAGCGCCAGCGGGCGAAGGCGCTGAAGGCGTTCTTCGGCTGGCCGTTGATGTAGAGCCGGTTGTTGACGATGCTGTCGTCAACCGGATCCTCGAAACGGTCCAGCTTCTTCACCCAGTTGCCGGTGATACCCAGGGTCATGCTGCCGTAGGGCGCAAGCGCCGAGGCCAGGCTCCCCAGCTCGAAGTTGTAGCGCACCGAATAATCGATGCCCTGGGTCACGATCGACTGGAAATTCAGCTCGCTGCTGACGAAGGAGTTGAAGCCCAGAAAGGTTGGCGAACCGGGATTGCGATCGCGGGTGAACTGCTCGCAGAACGGGTTCGGGAACGTGGAGGAGTCGTAGCAGGCGTTGACCAGCTCCTGTACACCGATCGGCGAAATCGCGTCCTCGATCTCGATGTCATACCAGTCGACCGTGATCGAAAGCCCGGGCACGAAGCGCGGCTCCAGGACCACACCCACGGTGAAAGTGTCAGCGGTTTCGACGTCCAGATTCGGGTTGCCACCAACGAAGCCTGAGAATCGCGCGGTCAGCGGATCCTGGAAGGTCGGCGGCAGGCCGTCGGCGGCGCAGTTGATCGGCCGGTTCGGCGTGCCCGCGTTGATGTTGCCGGCATCACAGGGGTCATTCGGGCGTGCCGTGGCCGGCTGCAGCGGCGAAAACAGCTCGTTGATGTTCGGTGCGCGAACGGTCTGCGACAGGGTCGAACGGAAGCGAATGTCGTTGATCGGCGCGTAGCTCAGCCGCAGATTCCAGCTGTCAGTACCGCCGAGGGTGGAGTAATCCGAATAGCGATAGGCGGCATCCAGGGTCAGATCGCGGACGCCGGGCCGGTCGTTGAGCAGCGGCAGCGACACTTCCACGAACACGTCCTTGACATTGAAGCTGCCGGAGGTGTTGTCCGTGGGCGCATCGATCGGGAACACGCGCGAGGCGGCTTCGACAATGCCCAGTGGATCGGGCTGAGGCAGCTCGAAACCGTCGGCCTGGAAGCGGCTTTCCTCCTTGCGGTATTCGACGCCAAAGGCAACACCGATCGGCCCGCCGGGCAGGCTGAACCAGTCGGAAGTGTCACCAACCAGCACGCCGCTGAATACGGTCTGCTCGATGGTGCGCTTGCGCGCCATGTCGACAATGACGAAATCGGCAGCCTCAGCGCTGGGTGCGCCGACACCGAACAGATTGAGCGGCTTGCACAGCCCCTGGCCTGGTGTGAAGGTCTGAAATCCTCGGAAAGGTCCAGCACTGGGCAGGAAGGAGTCACCTGGAATAGCGGTCGGATCGAGTTCGGACCGGCACACGATATTGCCGGTGGCCGGGTCGACCACGGCATCGGCAGCGGCGTAGTAGCGGTCCAGGGCGAGGCCGGTGAAGCGGGAGTCCGCGGAGGTTCGGCCGTAGTTCACCGCAACTTCATACGAAAAGGGAGAGTTTGCGATGGCGCCTTCCAGGCCAGTGACAAAACGGATGGTTTCACGGCGCGAAACGCTGTCGCGAGGGCCCAAGTCGGTCATGTCGCGGCCAATCAGGATATTGACTGCCTCGACATCGATCAGATCAGGGTTGTTGTCGGCGAAAGTCTGGATAGCACTGCGCAGGTTCTGCGGAATGAACGGGTTGTCCCAGCGCAAAATATGCGAGTCAAAAAACCCCTGCACACCTTCACTTTCCCTATTCTCCGTGCGCGAGCGCGCGAACTTGCCCTCGAAGAACCAACGCGCGGATGGCGTTAAATCGTAGCGTGAGGTCAGATTGAACACCACCCGTTCGTCATCAGGCGTGATCGACTGACCATCGCGACCCAGCGCCGTGCCGTCGCCGCCGAAAGCGTTCTGGGAGCCGGCCAGCAAGCCGTCGCGGAACACCTCGGCCGGACCACCGGCCTGGCGGACTACGTGGCAGCCGGCAAAGTAACCGAAGCGCTGCAGAATCACGCCGTTGACCGTCTGCAGGCAGTCCTCGATGCCATTGCCATCG
Source organism: Gammaproteobacteria bacterium (assembly GCA_050485825.1). Lineage (GTDB taxonomy): Bacteria > Pseudomonadota > Gammaproteobacteria > Xanthomonadales > Wenzhouxiangellaceae > Wenzhouxiangella. The sequence goes on along the minus strand of JBJHCC010000023.1, from coordinate 43,294 downwards.
AGGTCGAAGATCAGGCCCGAGGGCCCGCGATTGACCGGTATGGGGTCGTTGAAGTCCTCGAAATCCACGCCCGGAAAGGCCGACAGGAATCCGTCACCGAACCAGTCGACACCGATCAACGAGCCATAGCTGGTCAGATTGAAGCGGCCGAAGGCCCGGTGCGTTTGGGCCGGCACCCCTTGAATCCGATTGCACAGCGGATCGCGGGCGGCACCCAGGCGATTATCGTCGTCGCCACAAAAGTTGGATATCGTGCTGCCCAGCAGCAGCGGATCCAGGTCGAACGCCGCGATATCGTCCGCTTGAATGAAGCGCACCGGATTGGGCCAAACCGAACCCAGGCGATCGCCCCGTGTATGAAAACGGTCGCCCTGTTGTAGCCCAACGGTGTCTTCGACGTTCAGTGATACGGTAACGTTGCCGCGGCCGGCATCGAAATTCTGACCCCATGTCGCCGAGATCAGACGGCGATCGGCGTCACCCCGGTGCGATAGGTTGTACTGGGCGGAGAAATCGAAACCCTCGAAGTCATCCTTGAGGACGAAGTTCACCACCCCAGTCACGGCGTCAGAGCCGTAAACCGCAGAGGCGCCGCCGGTCATCACTTCGACGCGCTCGACCAAAGCCGCCGGAATAGTGTTGACATCTACCGCAGCCGTGCCAGCGAGGCCGGAAACGTGACGACGGCCATTAACCAAGGTCAACGTTCGGGCAGTGCCAAGATTTCGAAGATTCAAGACGCCCGCGCCCGCAGCGCCAGGAGAATTAAGGTTTGCAGAGGCATTGTTTGAGCCAAGCAGCGCTGGAATGTCGTTGACGACATCGATCACATTCAGCTCGCCCGAAAGCTCGATGTCCTCCGAATCCACCGATTGCACAGGCGCCGGTGAGATCAGATTGGGATCGCGCGCAATCCGCGACCCTGTCACGATTACTCGATCCGGCGATTCGGCGTCAGTGGCATCAACGACCTGATCGTCGGCAAGGTCGGACTGGGCTAGCGCAGGAACCACCCCTACGCTCAGGGCAAAAAGGCTGGCGGAAATGGCCGAAACCAAAGGAAGGCGTCGAATTGGTCTATGCATCTGGCAAATCTCCCATACTGACTGGCTGGATAACGGCCCGGCGGTGTCCAATCGCTCTTCTCGCCGTTCTGGATTTCCCCGACCCGAAAGTAACCAACTTTTAATGCTGATGCAACGATCAGATCAAATACTTCTATTGGCGCCGCACCGCAAAGCTCGCGTTTCCAAACAACTTGTCGACCTTTACCTCCCGGGCCGCAGCCGGTCGTCTCCAGGCAGGTGGCGTCGCCAAACGCCCCAATCAGCCGCGTCGATTGCGTTATCCTCGGCAGTTCCTTTCCTTTGTTTCTGGATACCGCATGTTCCGCGCCCTCGTTCGCCCGACACTGCTTGGCTGGCTGCTGCTGGCTACCGCCCAGGCAGCCGACATCGATCTGCGCCAGATCATGGCCGATCCGGAATGGATGGGCTCGCCGGTCGAGGCCGCCTGGTGGCAGCTGGATGGCGAGGGCGTGGTCTATCAAGTCAAGCGCGACGGTAGTCCAGCCCACGATCTGTTCCACATCGATCTGGCGCGCCGCTACGATCGCCAGCTTGACCATGCCGAACAGGCTGGCCTGGACGCGGCCGACCCGATCTTCCACGCCGCCAGCGGCCAGGTCCTGTTCCTGCGCGAGGGCCAGCTGTTCCTGCGCGGCGTGGACGGTCAGACCCGCCAACTCACCCACGGCGCCCAGGCCGTCGCCCAGCTCGTCTTCGACGCCGACGGACGGCACATCGTCTATCGCCAGGCCAACCAGTGGTGGCGCCATGCCATTGATCAGGGCCTGGCGCGACAGGTCGCCGATCTGCGCTTCGAGAAGGACCCTGACGCCGAACCCGAAGACACGCTGAGCCAGGCCCAGCTGCGCCTGTTTTCCAGCCTGCGCGAGGATCGCGACCGGGCCCGGGCCGAGCGCGAGGAAGCCCGCCTGGCGGCCCAGGCTGATCCGACTCGCGCCCCCGCGCCCTGGTATCTGGGTGATGACGTTCGACCGGGCCAATCGGCGCTGTCCCCGGATGGCCGCTGGCTGCTGCTGGCGGTCACACCGGCACGACACGAGGCCGGACGGGTCGGGCAGATGCCGCACTACGTGACCGAGGATGGTTACCTCTCGATCGAGGAGGTGCGCACCCTGGTCGGTCGCAATCTGCCTGCGGCACAGCGCATCTGGCTGCTCGATCTGCAGCAGCGCGAGAAGCACGAGCTGAGTCTTGATGCGCTGCCCGGCATCCAGCAGGACCCTCTGGCGGAGCTGAAGCGCGCCCAGGATCTGGATCCGCTGGCCGAGGGCAGTAATCGGGCGGTCTCGATCATGGGCATTCGCTGGCATGCGCGCAGCCATCGGGCCGCCGTGATGATCCGGGCCATCGACAACAAGGACCGCTGGATCGCCAGCCTCGATCCCGAGGCTGCCGAGCTCAAGCCCCGTCACCGGCTCAATGACCCGGCCTGGATCAACTGGACCTTCAACGACTTCGGCTGGCGCGGTGACACCGAGGAGATCTGGTTCCTGTCCGAGGAAAGCGGTTTTTCCCACCTCTACACGGTAGGCGCTGATCGCGGCGTGCCCACCGCCCGCACCGGCGGTCGCTTCGAAGTCATGGACCCGGTCATGAGCCTGGATGGCAACCAAGTCTGGCTGCTCTCGAACCGCTCGCATCCCACCGAATACGATCTCTATCGCCTCGATCTCAGCGACAACGCGCTGACCCGCCTGACCGAGCACCGCGGCATCGAATCCTTCGCCGTGCTGCCGGGGCACGACAGGATTCTGCTGCGTTACTCGGAGCCCTATCTCCCGCCCCAGGTGGCGCTGGTTGCCGCCGCGGGCGGCGCGATCGAGCCGCTCACCGACACCCGCAAGCCGGAATTCCGCGACATCGAGTGGCAGCCACCGCTCATCGTCGGCGTCGAATCCAGCCACGGTGCCGGTCCGATCTGGTCAAAGTTCTATCCGGCCCGCAGCGAACGCCCGGAAGGCGGCCACCCGGTGGTGCTGTTCGTCCACGGCGCCGGCTACCTTCAGAACACGCACTGGCGCTACCCGCAGTATTTCCGCGAGCAGATGTTCCACAATCTGCTGAGCGCGCGCGGTTACCACGTGCTGGACATGGATTTCCGCGCCAGCAGGGGCTACGGCCGCGACTGGCGCACGGCAATCTACCGCCAGATGGGCACGCCTGAGCTGGAGGACCTGATCGACGGGGTCAACTGGCTGGTCAGCGAGCACGGCGCCGATCCGGAGCGGGTTGGCCTGTACGGCGGCTCCTACGGCGGCTTCATGACCTTCATGGCGCTTTTCAACGCACCCGAAGTCTTCGCCGCCGGCGCCGCGCTGCGCCCGGTGACCGACTGGGCCCACTACAACCACTTCTACACCTCGAATATCCTCAACACGCCCGAGGTCGATCCCGAGGCCTACTTGCGCTCCTCGCCGATCGAATTCGCGGATGGGCTGCGCGGCCATCTGCTGATGACCCACGGCATGCTGGACGATAATGTGTTCTATCAGGATGTGGTGCGCCTGGCCCAGCGCCTGATCGACCTTGAGAAGGAGAACTGGGAGCTGGCTTCCTATCCGCTGGAGCGGCACGGCTTTACCCGTGCAAGTAGCTGGCTGGATCAGTATCGTCGTATCCTGAGGCTGTTCGAGACCACGATCGGAGGACACTGAAGCGCCATGAACGTGTTCATTACCGGCAACAGCAGCGGCCTGGGCCTGGGGCTGACCGAGGCCCTGATGGACCGCAACGCCATCGTCTGGGGAATGAGCCGGCGCGGCTGCGCGCTGAAGCGGAAGCACGACGACGCGATCCGCGACCGCCAGCAGGACCTGGCCAAGCTCAACACCATCGGCGAGGGCCTGGAGCGCCTGCTGTCGGACTGCCTGCGGCTGGATCTGGTGATCCTGAACGCCGGCATCCTCGGCCGCATCCAGGAGATCTCGCATGCTGACGTCCACGACGTCGAGCACCTGATGCGGATCAACGTCTGGGCCAACAAGATGATCCTGGACTGGCTGATCGAACAGCGCCTGCCGGTCACCCAGATCGTGGCGATTTCCTCGGGCGCGGCGGTCAACATGAACTACGGCTGGGGCGCCTACTCGATCAGCAAGGCCGCACTGAACAATCTGATCCGACTCTACGCCCCGGAGATGCCGGACACTCATCTGGTCGCCCTGGCCCCCGGCCTGGTCGAAACCGGCATGCAGGACTACATCCGCGACGAGGTCGACAGCGCCGACTTTCCTTCGGTACAGAAACTGAAGGCCGCGCGCGGCACGGCCGACATGCCCGGCCCGCGCGAGGCCGCCGAACGCATCCTCGACCTGCTCGACGATTTGCGCGAGAGTCAGGCATCCGGCAGCTTTGTGGACATTCGCTCGCTGTAGCTCAGCATCGGCCACAGCAGGCTCACACCGCGGCCCCGTCGGATTGTCATCAAAGATGACGTAGTCTTGGCCATGGCGCCATTTGCGGCCGGATCTCGTAGTAACTGACACATCAACGCTTCAACCACCGGAGGGAAACCGACCATGGATTTCAAGATCGGCGAAGTCCTGAGCCTGATGGCTCGGACCATGCCTTTTCTAATATTTCGTTTTCTGATTTACTTTGCCATTACCCTGGCCTACATTCTGATGACCGGGATCGGCGCCGGGATCGGCTACGGTATCGGCATGGTCGGCGGCGAGCCTGGCGCATTCAGCTTTTTCGGCGGGCTGGTCGGCTTTGGCATCATGTCGGTGGTCGCCTACCTGCTGCGCGAGTACCTGCTCTACATGGTCAAGGCCGGGCATATCGCGGTGCTGGTCGAACTGATGGAAGGCAAGGAGATTCCGGGCGGACGCGGCCAGATCGACTATGCCCAGAGCGTGGTGCGTGAGCGCTTCGCCCAGTCCTCGGTGCTGTTTGCCGTCGACCAGATCATCAAGGTGATCCTGCGCGCCTTCAACCGGGTGTTCTTCAGCATCGCCAACTTCATCCCGATTCCGGGCATCCAGGGGATCGCGAAGTTCATCAATACGGTCATCAACCTGTCGCTGACCTATCTGGATGAGGTGATCCTGGCCTATTTGATGAGAACCCGGGCCAGCAATCCCTGGGGTGCCAGCCGCACCGCGCTGGTGCTGTACGCCCAGAACTACAAGGCCTTTCTCAAGAACGCCTTCTTTCTGGCCTTCTTCATCTGGGGTCTGACCTTCCTGGTTTTCTTCCTGATTCTTGGCCCGATGATTCTGGTGGTGAACTTCATTCCTGCCGTCGCCGGGCCGCTTGCCCTGATCACGGCGCTGGTCTTTGCCTGGGGCGTGAAGCAGGCAGTGATCGAGCCGATCGGGATGACGGCGCTGATGCAGGTGTTTTTCAAGGTCACCGAAGGCCAGCAACCCAACCCGGAATGGGAGCACAAGCTGGATGGCGTTTCGAAGAAGTTCGGCGAGCTGAAGGCAAAGTCCGCCGAATGGAATCGCGATCAGGGTCAGCCGCCGGCCGGCAACGAACCCCCCCCGCAGGGCGGCACGCCCGCACCAGGCTGAACAGCCGGCCAGCTGCAACGAGGGACCCGGCCATCACTGGCTGGCCGGGTTCCGCCGCTTCCGGGCCGCTCGGATCGGCCCGGAGCCCTCGGGAACCAGGGACCACAGGCGCGTCTTTGCCGGATCAAGGCTGAGCCTGCTCCGACTGCAAGGCGTCGAGCGCCGTGCGCCAGGGCAGTTCGGCATTGCGGACCCGGGAAGGGAACGCGCCGACTGCAGCCAGCGCCGTCATCGCGCCGAAATCAACATCCAGGGCCGAGATCTTGCCGGCCAGCAAGGCACGAAAGGCAGCAAAGTCGCCGTCCAGTTCCTCCGCCCTCCGTCCCGGCAGCCAGTCGGTCAGCAGTGAAGCCGAGGCGCGGGTGACGGCGCAGGCCTCACCGCTGAAAGCGGCGGCGACGATTACGCCATCGTCGATCTTGAGTTCGATCAGCAGATCATCCCCGCACAGCGCGTCAAAGCCGCGTGCGGCATGCGTCGCCCCCGCCAACCGCCCGAAGTGGCGCGGCGAGCGGTTGTGTTCAAGCACCAGCTGCTGGTACAGCTCGTCAAGCGCCATGGCGGCAAGATCAGATCGGGACTGCAAACGCCGATGATACCGTGGTGCACTTCGCCTCTGTCATCGAACACATCCGAGCCAAGTCTCTGGATCGGAAACTGAAATCTTTAATGTCGCAAAGCAGCCAAGCAACAAAGACGCAGAGGAAGGACAAGAATGATATGCCCCTTCTTGGCTGCTTTGCGACCCCAAAAGGTTCTCCTTTCTGCTGGGCCGCATAAGGACTGCATTCCCAGCCCCCGGGGACTGCACGGTTAGTCATTCAAGGCCAGCCCTAAAAGCTGCCCGACCGGGCGCGCTCAGGCCAGCATCTTGCGGGCCTTTTCCAGGGCGTCGAGGAAAACCTCGATTTCGCTCCGCAGGTTGTAGCAGGCGAAGGACACGCGCGCCGTAGCCGGTACGTCGAAGAATTGCATCACCGGCATTGCGCAGTGATGGCCGGTGCGGATGGCGACGCCGTGATGGTCGATGATGGTGCCGATGTCATTCGGGTGAATGCCGTCCAGGGTGAACGCAATCACCGGGCCCTTGTGGCGTGCCTGGCCGATGATGGTCAGGCCGTCGACGGCACTCATTCGCTCGGTGGCGAAGTCCAGCAGCTTCTGCTCGTGTGCGGCGATGCGCGCCACCCCGACGTCTTCCAGAAATCGTACCGCCGCGCCCAGGCCGATGGCGCCCGAGATATTGGGCGTGCCGGCCTCGAACTTGAACGGCAGGCTGTTGAACTGGGTCGCCTCGAAGCTGACCCTCAGGATCATCTCGCCGCCGCCCTGCCAGGGCGGCATCGCTTCCAGCAGTTCCTCCCGGCCCCACAGCGCGCCGATGCCCGTCGGGCCGTACATCTTGTGCGCGGAAAAAGCGTAGAAGTCACAGCCCAACGCCTGGACATCGACCTGCTCATGCGGGGTGGCCTGGGCGCCGTCGACCAGCACCGGCACACCGTGGCGCCTGGCCAGCGCGCACAGCTCGGCCACCGGGTTGACCGTGCCGAGCGCGTTCGACACATGGACGATGCCGATCAGCCGGGTGCGCTCGCTGATCAGATCTTCAACGGCATCGAGCATCAGCTCGCCGCGGCGGTTGATCGGCATCACCTTCAGCACCGCCCCGGTCTGCTCGCACAGCAGCTGCCAGGGCACGATATTGGCGTGATGCTCCATCTGGCTGACCAGAATCTCGTCGCCAGCCTGGATCGTCGGTCGCAGGAAACTCTGGGCGACCAGGTTGATCGCCTCGGTGGTGCCGCGAGTGAATACGATCTCGTTCTCGGAACGCGCGTTGAGCAGACGCTGCACGTCGCGCCGCGACTGCTCGAAGGCCTCGGAGGCCTCGACCGACAGCTGATGCACGCCGCGATGCACGTTGGCGTTGTAGCGCCGATGGAAATCATCCATCGCCTGGATCACCGCCAGCGGCCGCTGCGAAGTCGCCGCATTGTCCAGATAGACCAGTGGCTTGCCATGCACCGTGCGCTCCAGCACCGGGAACTGATCCCGCAAACGGAGCACATCGAGCTGCTGCTTGACGGCGGACTTGGCAAGTTCCATGTCGATGGCTACCTTTCTATGGTTAAAGTCTTTAGGTCGCGGAGCAGCAAAGCAGCAAAGATAGACAAGAGGTTTGTCTGCCAAGCGACCTTGCCAGGCTTCGGGGTGAAGCTGACCGCAATCCTCTGGCCACTTTGCTGCTTAGTTGCATAGCTGCTTAGTTGCTTAGCTGCTTTGCGACCTCAAGATTTTCAGCTCTCAACTGATCCCAGTCGCGCATTGAGCTCGCTGATGAGCCAGGCGCGGAGAGGGTCTGATTCGATGTTGTCCAGCGGCGCGCTGGCGAAGCCGCGCTTGAGCAGGGCGGCGGCCTCTGCGGCCGGCACCCCGCGCGAGCGCAGGTAGAACAGGGCCGATTCGTCGAGCTGGCCGATAGTGGCGCCGTGGCTGGCGGTGACTTCTTCGGCGTAGATCTCGAGCTCGGGCTTGGTGTTGATCCGGGCCGAGTCGCTCAGCAGCAGGTTCGCCGTATTCAGATCAGAATGACTGTCGTCGGCGCCGCGGGCAATATGGATGCGCCCCCGAAACACGCCGACGCCGCTGCCGTCGGCCAGGATGCGGAAGGCTTCGCGGCTGTTGGTCCGGCCGACGCGGTGGTCGATGGCGGTCTGGACATCCACATGCTGCCTGGAACCGACCAGGGCGACGCCGTCGATTTCGGCCCGCGCGCCGGCTTCGATCAGCTCGACGGACAGATCATGCCGGGTCAGGCGGCCGCCGGTGTCCAGCACATGGCAGCGATAATCCGCATCGGCGGCCACGCTCGCCGCGGTCCGCTGCACCCAGACCGACTCGGCGGTCTGGCGATGAATGAAGTGGTCGAGCCGCGCGCCGGCGCCGAGGCGAATGTCCTGCACGATGTTGATCAGGCCGGCGCCGCGATCATGCTGGCACTCGACCAGCGTCGCGGCCACGCCCGCGCCGACCTCGATCACCAGCCGAGGGTGCGCGTCGGCCTGGAAATCATCCGCGCTGGTCAGGGCCAGCACCAGCGGACGGTCCAGCTCAGCCTCGATGCACAGGCGCCAGGCCTGTTGGAAGCGGGCCAGATTCAGCCAGGCAAAGGCCTCGCTGCGGCCAGCGTATTCGACCGCCGCCAGATCGGCGGCCGTCAGCGGCTCCAGGCGGACGCCGGCCGGTAGCTCCAGCCCGTCGGCAGCCAGCAGGCCGTTGTCGATGTGCAAGCGATCGCTATCGAAAGGCAGCTCGGGCGCGCTCGACGGCGAGGCCGACCTTTCAACAAACTCGCGTTTGTCCAGCAGTCTCAGCGAGGTGTACTTCCAGGCTTCGGTCTTCAGGTCCGGAAAGCCGTGCTGCAGCAGGGCCTTGGCGGCGCGGCGCCGAACGGCGCTGAAATCGTCGACCGGGGTCGCTGCCGACTCGGCCAGCTGGGCCAGGCGCGCGCTCATGCCGCGTCCGCGTCCAGGAAGGCGTAGCCCTCGGCTTCGAGACGCTGGGCCAGTTCCTGGCCGCCGCTTTCGACGATGCGGCCGCTGGACAGCACGTGGACCCGGTCCGGGGTCAGGTAGTCGAGCAGACGCTGGTAGTGGGTGATGACGACGAAGGAGCGCTGGCCGTCGCGCAGCGCATTGATGCCCTCGGCGACCAGCTTCAGCGCGTCGATATCGAGGCCAGAATCGGTCTCGTCGAGGATGGCGAGCCTGGGCTGCAGCACCGCCATCTGGACGATCTCATTGCGCTTCTTCTCACCGCCCGAGAAACCCTCGTTGACGGCGCGCTTGAGCAGGCCCTCGTCCATCTTCAGCTGCTTGATCGACTCGCGCACGGTCTTCAAAAACGTCATCCCGTCGACCGGCTCCTCGCCGCGCGCCTTGCGCTGGGCATTGAGCGCGGCGCGTAAAAAATAGGCGTTGTTGACGCCGGGAATCTCGACCGGGTACTGAAAGGCCAGGAACAGCCCGGCCGCGGCCCGCTCCTCGGGCTCCAGCTCGGCCAGATCGTGGCCGTCGAAATGCACTGATCCGCCGGTGATCTCATAGCCCTCGCGGCCGGCGAGGGTATAGCCCAGCGTCGACTTGCCGGACCCGTTCGGCCCCATGATGGCATGCAGTTCCCCGGGCCCGACTTCCAGATCCAGACCTTTGAGGATTTCCTTGCCACCGACGGTGACGTGCAGCTGATCGATCTTCAACATGGATTTCAATTCACAGTTCCGATTCTATGGATGAGTTCGGTTTTTCAAACCTTTGAGGTCGCAAAGCAGCTAAGCAGCCAAGCAATCAGGAGCAGCTATCAGATCCGAAACCGCTTTGAATCTTTGCTGCTTTGCTGCTTTGCGACCAAAAGATCTTCATCGCACGCTGGCTGCTACCCCACCGCGCCTTCGAGGCTGATTTCCAGCAGCGCCTTGGCTTCCACGGCGAATTCCATCGGCAGTTCCTTGAACACTTCCTTGCAGAAACCGTCGACGATCATCGCGACGGCATTTTCTTCATCCAGGCCGCGCGAACGGCAGTAGAACAGCTGGTCCTCGCCGATGCGCGAGGTGGTGGCTTCGTGCTCGACCTTCGCCGTCGGATTGGCCGACTCGATGTAGGGAAAGGTGTGGGCGCCGCAGCGCTTGCCGATCAGCAAGCTGTCGCACTGGGTGTAATTGCGGGCGTTGTCGGCGCGCTTCGCGATCCGGACCAGGCCGCGATAGCTGTTGTTGCTCTGGCCGGCGGAGATGCCCTTGGAAATGATCTTGCTGGTGGTGTCCTTGCCCAAATGAATCATCTTGGTGCCGGTATCGGCCTGCTGGTGATTGTGGGTGAGTGCGACGGAGTAGAACTCGCCGGCCGAGCGATCGCCGCGAAGAATGCAGGACGGGTACTTCCAGGTGATCGCGGAGCCGGTCTCGACCTGGGTCCAGGAAATGCGCGCATCGTCCTCGCGGCAGTCGCCGCGCTTGGTCACGAAGTTGTAGATGCCGCCCTTGCCGTTCTCATCGCCCGGGTACCAGTTCTGCACGGTCGAGTACTTGATCTTGGCCTTGCGCCGGGCGACCAGCTCGACCACGGCAGCGTGCAGCTGGTTCTCGTCGCGCATCGGCGCGGTGCAGCCCTCGAGATAACTGACCTCCGAACCGGGCTCGGCAATGATCAGGGTGCGTTCGAACTGGCCCGTGTCGCGGGCGTTGATGCGGAAGTAGGTCGACAGCTCCATCGGGCAGCGGGTGTTTTCCGGAATGTAGACGAAGGACCCGTCGGAGAACACGGCCGAGTTCAGCGCCGCGAAGTAGTTGTCGGTGTAGGGCACGACCGAGCCCAGGTACTTGCGCAGCAGTTCGGGGTGTTCCTGCACGGCCTCGGAGAAGCTGCAGAAGATCACCCCGGCTTCCTTCAGCTCCTTCTGGAAGGTGGTGCCAACCGACACCGAGTCAAACACCGCGTCCACGGCCACGCCGGCCAGGCGCGCGCGCTCGTGCAGCGGCACACCCAGCTTGTCGAAGGTCTCCAGCAGCTTGGGATCGACCTCGTCCAGGCTCTTGGGCCGGTTTTCCTGCTTCGGCGCCGCGTAGTAGTGAATGGCCTGCAGATCGATCGCGGGGATTTTCAGGTGGGCCCAGTCAGGCGCGCGCATGGTCTGCCAGTGATGAAAGGCCTTCAGGCGCCATTCCAGCAGCCAGCTCGGCTCGCTCTTCTTCGCCGAGATCATCGCGATGACTTCTTCGTCCAGGCCAGCCCGGATGCGGTCGGACTCGATATCAGTGTAGAAGCCGGCCTTGTAGCGCTGCTGAATCAGCTGCTCGACCTGGGCTACGGTCTGGTTCATGTGGGGTGCCTGTCCTGTCGGCCCGTGGCCGATACTTGCGTGATCTCAGTTCGAATGGCGATCCGCTCCGGCAAAGCAGGCCGGGCCAGATCCTCTAGGCTGAGCGACTCCAGCGCGGCCTCAACGGCCACGCCGATGCGTCGCCAATTGCCGCGCAGCCGGCAGTTGTCTTCATGCGAACAGAGGCCCATCTCCAGCCCACACTCGGTCAGCGCGATCGGCCCCTCCATGGCGCGCACGATCGCCGCCACGGAAATCTCGCCGGGCGCCAGGGCCAGCCTGTAGCCGCCGTTGACCCCGCGAACCGAGCAGACCAATTCTGCTTTTGCCAGGGTCTTGAGCACCTTGGCCACGGTCGGCAGCTCGAGGCGGGTGGTTTCGGCCAGCAAGCTGGCCGGCAGGCAGGCGCCCGGCCGCTGCGCCAAGGCTGCCATCAGCAGCGTGGCGTAGTCGGTCAACTTGCTGATTCGCAACATGATCAAACTCTCATGCGGTAGCCTAAGGATTATGAAGTCGCTAAGCCGTCAAAACAAGACCAAATTGGTATGGATTTGTCCCGCACGCGGGCCTCAGCCCCTGCCTGACGGCCGCTCGCAAGCGATCGGAAGCACCCCGCCATGACCGGCGATGCGCGCGCCAGAGCGCTGGAACATTGGGCCGCACAGCAGCTGGGCTGGCCGGACTGGTCGTTCGAGCTGGTATCGGCCGACGCCAGCTTCCGACGCTATTTCCGGCTGCGCCGGGGGCAGGACTCGGCCGTCGTGATGGACGCGCCGCCGCCGGAGTCGACGGCCGCTTTTGTGGACGTGGCCGGCCGCCTGCGACGCGCGGGCCTGCATGCGCCCGAGATCCTGGCCGTCGACAGCGAACAGGGGCTGGTCCTGCTCGAAGACCTCGGTGATACCCCGTTCCACCGGGTCCTCGACGCGGGCAATGCCGATGCCCTGTTCGCCGACGCGCTGACGGCACTGGTGAGCCTGCAGCACTCGGCCGAGACCACCGGGCTTCCAGCCTACGACCCAGCCCTGCTGCTGCGCGAACTGGCGCTGTTCACCGACTGGTTCCTGGCCCGCCACTGGCAGGTGGAGCCCACCGATGAGGAGTTCGACGCCTGGGACGAGCTGTGCGCGACCCTGATCCGCTGGGCCCTGGACCAGCCGCAGCGGTTTTGTCACCGCGACTTCATGCCGCGCAACCTCATGCTGGCCGAGCCGAACCCCGGCATCATCGACTTCCAGGACGCGGTGGTCGGGCCGATCAGCTACGACCCGGTGTGCCTGTTCCGCGATGCTTTCCTGAGCTGGCCACCTGAACGGGTCGACGCCTGGCTGGAAGACTATCGTCAGCGCGCTCTGATCGCCGGCCTGCCGGTGCCGGATTCAGCCCGGCTGTGGCAAAAGACCTGCGACCTGATGGGGGTACAGCGCCACCTGAAAGTCATCGGCATCTTCGCCCGCCTGTGCTATCGCGACGGCAAACCACAGTATCTGGCCGACCATCCGCGCTTCTTCGCCTACCTGGACCTGGCCATTGCCCGCAATCCGGAGCTGGCCACCCTGCGCCAGCTGCTGGACGGTTGGCGCGCCCGCGTTGGTAACGGCGACTGAGCGCCGGCATTGCCAGCCACGATCAGTCGCCAACCTCCACCCGGTTGCGGCCGCCGCGCTTGGCCCGATACAGGGCCTGGTCGGCGCGTTTCATCAGGTCTTCCCAGCGCTCGTCCGCCCCGCGCCATTGCACGACCCCAAAGCTGGCGCTGATCTCGATCAACTTGCCACCCAGCCTGACTGGCGCGGCATCCAGCGCGGCCCGGTAGCGCTCGGCCACCTGCCTGGCCTGCTCCAGATTTGCCCCGGGCAACAAGCTCAGGAACTCCTCGCCGCCGATTCGAAAGCTGCGATCGCTTTCGCGGGTCACCGAATCAATCCGCTCGGCCACCGCCTGCAGGATCTCATCGCCGGCCTGGTGACCATGCAGGTCGTTGATGCGCTTGAAGTGGTCGATGTCGAACAGCATCACCGATACTGCGCCGCCCAGCTCAGCACCGTAGCGCATGGCGGCATCGGCGGCCTGGGGCAAGGACAAGCGATTGTGCATGCCGGTCAGCGGATCGTGGCGCGCCAGTCGCTCCAGTTCCAGCTGCTTGGCTCGAAACAGCATCACGACTAGCGCCATCGGGAACAGGAACTGGAACACCGTGGCCGACAGAAATGCAATGATCTGGACCGGACTGTAAACGAAGGAGCCGCTCAGATCGGCCAGAAACGCCGCATAGCCCAACCGCAGCACCAGAAACAGGGCGTAGGCGAACAGCACCAGGGCGACGGTGCGCTGGAATTGTTCCAGACCACGCTGGGCGTTTCGCCAAAGGAGAAAACCGGCAAAAACGTCGACCAGAATGTACCAGCCCGACTGCAGCGTGATGCGCAGGCGCAGCGATTCTCGCAGCTCCGGGAACACGAAATTGGAGGCCAGCAAGCAGGCGATCACGACCCACACCAGGGCGGTCCAGCGCGGACGGTCCAGATAGCGCTGCACGCCCAGCAGCACCAGGCCGTGACCCAGCCCGATCAGGGCGTTAGCCAGCGCGCCCGCCTGCCAGGGCTCAATCGGCACCGGCAGCGTTTGCAGAAGATGACCCGCCAGATAGCCGCAGCCAAACGCCAGGCCCGACCCGGCCCAGATCAGCACGGCGCGCTCGCGCATGCCAGCGAGATAGATGCCCAGCATGGTCGCACCCATGAGCAGACCGCCCAGCCCCGAGACAAAGGCCAGCGTCCGCACATCCAGCAGCAGCCAGGGTTCCAAGCGCTTCAGTCTCCCGTGATCCAAGGGCCGCCACCCTGGCCGCCCGTTACCGATCAAAATGCAATTTGTGTGCCGGCGAAGAACGCGCAGAATCCTGATCGCATCAGGCAGGCCTGGCGCGGCCGGATTCGACCCGGGCAAACGGCCAGGCCGGCGCAGATCAGCGTGTGTGGCCAGGCTGACGACAGGTTAAGCTGTCGATCTCTGTGACCGACTGACCGCCGTTGCTGCCTCTATGCGCGTGATGATCCTGGCCGCCGGACGCGGCGAGCGTCTGCGGCCGCTGACCGATTGCTGCCCGAAGCCGCTGATCGAGGTCGGCGGCAAGGCCTTGCTGGTTCACCACATCGAGCGGCTGGCGGCGGTCGGCATCCGGGAGCTGGTGATCAACCTGGACTGGCTGGGCGATCAGATTCGTGACCGACTCGGCGACGGCCGGGGTTTCGGCGTCTCAATCCAATATTCACCGGAGCCGCCGGGCGCGCTGGAAACCGCCGGCGGCATCGTCCGTGCCCTGCCGTTGCTGGGCAATCAGCCGTTCGCGGTGATTGCCGGGGATGTGCTCTGCGACTACCCCTTCGAGCGGCTGCGCGCGCCGGATGGCGACGATTTGGGCCATCTCGTCATGATCGACAATCCGGCCCATCACCCCGACGGCGATTTCGCGCTGGTCGACGACCGCCTGCGTCTGGACGCCGAGCCGCGCCTGACCTTCAGCGGCATTGCCGTCTATTCACCGGCACTGTTCACCGCGCTGGCGCCCGGTCGCCGGGCGCTGCGGCCGGTGTTCGAGGCGGCGATCGCGGCCGACCGTTTCAGCGCCGAGCACTATCGCGGCTACTGGTCCGACATCGGCAGCATCGAGCGGCTGGAAGCGGCGCGGCAGCGTTTTCCGTCGAGCAACTAAACCGTTGCCTCAGGACTCGAAGCGGTCGTCAAAAATCTCGTCGGAGGCAGGGACGATGTCCAGCCAGACTTCGCCCGGGGTGCTGGTCCGAATCCGCGCGGTCAGGCCCGGTTGCAGCGCGGGAATCTGGGTGATCACCAGACCGTTGTCGGTCAGACTGTCCGAGTAGGTCATCAGTCGGTAGGAGCCGGCGCCGCCGAAGCCGCCGGCATTGACGACCTCCAGGCGGCCATTCAGGGTCAGATTGCCGGTTCCGGGCCCGGCAAAGCCGATCCGCAGGGCCGGACCGGTGAAGCCGGCAGCACTGCCCAGGGGTATCCGGACCGCGGCGTTTTCGGCCAGGCCGAGGTTGCGGATATCGAGCGCGCTGGTCGGCTGCGTTGCCCACTGAATGCGCCCGTTGTTCAGAACGTTGACCAGGGCCTGTATATCGCCGTTGCCGGTCAAGATGCCCAGGGCGCCGACCTCGATCGAGTCGGCGACGACCAGGCTGCCACTGCCGATCACCGACAAGCTGCCAGCCCGGGTCAGGCCGACCCGAACCAGACCGGCAGTCCATTGGCCACCCGACTGCACTCGAAGCTCGGCACCGTTGAGACTGCCAATGCTGCTGATCCCGCCGCTGCTGATCAGCTGGCCGGCGCTGGCCACTGTCAGCAACCCCTGCCCGTCGCTGCCGACTTGCAATCCATTCGAAGCGGTCAGGCGCGAACCGGCGCCGCTGATCGTCAGGTTGCCGCTGGCACCGTTCAGATCGCCAATCACCGCGAACTGGCTCTCGAACTGGCCTCCGCTCAGGACATTGAGCGTGCCGGATCCGACCAGGCCAACGGTCAGATCGCCGACCGCGGTCCATTTTGAATTGCTGCCGGTCACGGTCACCTGGCCGCTGCTGCCGGATTGCACCGCGATCCTGGCCTCGGTGCTGGTCACAGTGGCACCGCTTTCGACGCTGACCGTGCCGCTGCCGGCCCGACCGACCAGGACCGGGGCGAGCGAAGCCCACTGCGCGCCGCTGCGCACTCGAACGGTGCCGGCACCTGTCGCTTCGTAGCCGAGAAATGCCGTCGCCGAGTTGCCTACAAACCCGGCGCTGCGCACATCCAGGCCACCGGATCCGGCATAGCCCACAAACAGGTTGGTACTGGTCCAGGTGCCGTTGTTGACGTCTACGCTGCCGGTCGACCCGGCCAGATTGCCGATCCGGCCCTGAAGATTGCTGACCTGCCCAAGGCTGGAAATCTGCAGAATGCCGATGCCTTGTTCGCCCACGACCAGGCCCAAGCCCATCTGCCAGCGCGAACCTGAACCCGACACGCCAACGCCGCCGAAACCGGATGGATTGGTGCCCAGCATGCCCACCCCCGAGTTGTTGAGATGCCCGCCGTTGAATACCAGCAGGTCGCCAATGCGATCAACGCCAATTTGAATGGCATTGAGGTTGGCTGTTGAGCCCCCGTTGATATCGGTATAGGTGAAGGTCAGCGGGTCGACAATGACATTGGTGCCGGTACTGGGAACGCCGGACGGGCTCCAGTTTGCTGCGGTGTACCAGTTCTCGGACTGGGCGCCGGTCCAGTTGGATACCTGGGCTGCCGCACTGATCGGAGCGATCAGGACCACCAGGGCCAGGAGAAGACGTCTTCGGTCCATCACGATGCCTCCGCATGTCGATCACGCTTGTCTGATCAACATTCGGAGGATCTCTAGATTTTCTGCCAAGGTGGAGTGTGGAAGCGGGGTGGAAGGTCGCTTGCCGGGGAGTCTGTCAACCCAACGAGAACGAAGCCAGCCGTTCGGCTGGCGGTGTCAACGCGGGACCGTGGTCAGCACTCTCCCACCGTCAGCAGCTGGGCGGCGCGGCAGGGGTTTTCGGCAAACTGCTGGGCCGCTCGCCAGTCCGGCTTGCCTTCCGGGCCGCTGATCGCTTCGGCGACGCGGCGCAGCGCCGGCTGGGCCTGCAGCATGATGTGGAACAGCACGTTCTGCTCGATCACGCCGAACACCGCTTCCGAGCCGGGCCCGGTGGCGTAGACCGGCACGTCTTCGCCGGCGTGCGAGGCCGAGAACAGCGGCAGCGTGGCTTCCTGGACGAAATCCGGCGACTGCGGATCGACCTGGCTGAAATCCGGCCGCTCGTCGCGATGGCCGGGGCCGGAGGCATACTTCAGCACGGTCATGGGCCGGCCTGAATCGTCCAGGCGCAGACGCTCTTCGGCGGGCTCGTCGCCGGGTCGCAGGGCCAGGCCGGTGATC
The DNA here is from genome assembly GCA_050485825.1 of Gammaproteobacteria bacterium. Taxonomy (GTDB): domain Bacteria; phylum Pseudomonadota; class Gammaproteobacteria; order Xanthomonadales; family Wenzhouxiangellaceae; genus Wenzhouxiangella. Next base: position 25,835 of record JBJHCC010000023.1, on the reverse strand, counting down.
GGATTGCCGCGCTCGCCGTAGCCGATGAAGTTCAGCGAATGGGCATGATCAGCGGTGACGATGATCAGGGTGTCGCGCTCATCGGTCAGCTCGTGGGCCACCTGAACGGCTTCGGCGAAGGCAATGGTGTCGGTCAGCGCGCGCCAGGCGCTGTTGATGTGGTGGGCATGATCGATGCGGCCGCCTTCAACCATCAGAAAGTAGCCGCTGCCGCGGCTTTGCAGGACCTCGATGGCGCGGCGAGTCATCTCGGCAATCGAGGGCTCACCGGCCGCATCGGTGGGCCGGTCATGCTCGTAGTGCATATGGTCGGGTTCGAACAGACCCAGCACCGGGCCGCGCGGACGCGACGGCAGCGCGTCGAACTGCGCCTGGTTCCAGATGAAGAGCCCTTGCGGGTGACGGCGCTGCCAATCGGCGATCAGGTCGCGATCATCGCCGCGATGGCCGCGCCGCTGCGGATACTCGGGGTCGGCCGCAGTGGCCGGCAGGAAGGCGCGACGGCCGCCGCCCAGAATGATGTCGATGCCACGGCCAAGATCGTACTCAATCATCTGCCGGGCAATGTCGCGGCAACCGGCGGCGCGAGCACTGGGCGGCAGCCCGCGATCCGACTCCCAGCGCCGGTCCGGTACGCGGGCAAACAGGGCCGCCGGCGTGGCATGGGTGATGCGGGTGGTGGTGACCACGCCGGTGCCCAGGCCAGCCAGCGCGGCCAGGTCCAGCAGCGTGACCAGCTCGCGGCCGTGGGTGGATTCGCAGTCGCCGCGACGAGCCAGCTGATCCACCGCGATACCACCGGCAAAGGTCTTGACGCCGGTGACGATGGCCGTCATCGTGCCGGCCGAGTCAGGGGTTTGCTGATCGGTGTTGTAGGTCTTGGCCAGAGCCAGCCGGTCGAAGCGTTCGAAGTAAAGAAAATTCTCTTCACCGGATTCGCCGCGCAGCTGGCCCTCCAGAATCCGCGCCGCAGCCACTGTGGCCAGGCTCATGCCATCGCCGAGAAACAGGATCACGTTGCGGGCTGGCTGAATATCCGGATGGCGGGCGCGTCGCTCCTCGACCAGGCGCGCGCCGTCGGCATACCAGCCAGCGGGCGTTTCCTGAGCGTTGAGCAAGCCGGGAGCGAGCGCCAGCAGCAGGCTGCCGACGGCAAAGATTGGCGTTTTCATGGCGCTATTGTAGCGGTGCCGGTTACAGGGCCATGACGGCAGCCGCAGGTGGTCCGTCATAGCTTCATGCGGCGCCGACTTTGTCGGCTCAACCGCCTTGTTGGAGAGGGGAAGCGGGGAAGAAGGCCAAGGGAATGGATCTGCGGCATTGGCCAGCCGAGACTTGACAAGTGTGTTGGTGTTGTATAACACTAACCCCAGTTCACGATTCAGGAGCAACCCCATGACCCGCACCCTGCTTGCGATTTCTTTCTCTGCGCTGCTGCTGGCCGGCTGTGGCCGTGATCAGGCCGAGGATGGCAGCGTCGATCGTTCGACGCCGGCTCGCGATTCGGCCGCGTCGGCGGCCACCGTTTTTGCCGATACCGGGCTGTTCGGGCGCATCGACGCCGAGCCGGTTTACCTGTTCGCCAATCTGGCGCCGCTACCGGACGCACTGGCAGACAAGGTCTGGGCGCCGCTGGCCCTGATGTCCGAACAGCTGCGCGAGGCCTGGGAGGCCGAGGCCGAGGCCCACGGCGAAACGCCCCCCGAGCTGAGCGGGCTGCTGGCCGAGCTGGTCGCCATCGACAGCCCGGAAGCGCTGCGCGCGCGCGGCCTGCATCCGAACGGCGCCTGGGCCATTCACAGCGTAGGCCTGTACCCGGTGATGCACTGGCAGATCGCCGATTACGCGGCCTTCCAGGCCATGCTCGATCGGCTGGGGTTCCGCGACCAGGCCGACACGGCCACCGCCCAGCGCATCGAGATGGGCGACCTGACCTGGTTCGGAGAGAATGATTTCGGCCTGGCCCTCCATCATGATCCGGCGTTTCTGACCCTGGCCCTGGTGCCGGGCGACGAGGCGCTGCTCCAGCGCGTCGCCAACCTGACCCGGCCCGAACGCAGCTTCGACCCCGCCACGCTGGAGCGCTTCAATCGCGAACGCGGCTTCGCGCCGCAGGCCGGAGGCTTTCTGGACATCGCGCGGCTGGGCCGCCAGCTGACCGCAGGCGGCGACGGCGTGCCACCGCAGCTGGCGTCCTTCGCCGCGCACCCGGCTTGTGCCGGCGAGTTCGAGGCGCTGGCCGGACGGATGCCGCGCATCAGCATCGGCCTGACCACGGTTACGGCGCGCGAACTGAGCACACGGGTGCGCCTCGAAACCGACAGCGAGCTGGGCAACCAGCTCAGCGCCATTGCCAACACCCCGGTGGGGCTGAGCGCCGATGGCGGTGGGCTGATGTCGGCCGGCTTCGCGATCAACCTGATCGCGGCCCGCGATTTCGGCCGCACACTCACTGCCGGCTGGGTCGCCCAGCCGCCGGAATGCCCGCTGTTCGCCAACGTGCGCGACAACGCGGCGAACTGGCAGTTGGCGCTGAACCGCCCGATTCCGCCGCTGGTGACCAATCTGCAAGGCATTCGAATTCACATCGACGACCTGGACATGGTCGCGGGCGAGGAGACCTCGCCGCAGCCGCTGGGTTCGCTGGCGGTGTTCATGCGCAATCCGCAGATGATGGTGGGCATGGCGCAGATGTTTTCGCCGGAACTGGCCGCCCTCGACCTGCGGCCGGGTGGCGAGCCGCAGCGGCTGCCGGCCGGCCTGGTGCCCAATCTGCCGGACGGCGACGCTTTTGTCGCCCTCGGGGATGGCGCGATCGGCCTGGCCCTGGGCGAATCGCAGCGCCCGCTGCTCAGCGACCGCCTGCGCACCGGCCAGGCCGACGACGCGATCCTGAGCTACCGGCTCGACATGCGTGTTCAGCGCCAGCTGCTGGAGCGCCTGGGTGGACAGCTCAATGAGCAGGAATTACCAGGCTTCGCTCGCCAGCAGCTGCAAATCATGGGCGCCATGGCCGAAACACAGGAAGAAAATCACTTCTCGATTCACCTCAAGGCCGAAGGCGTGGATATCATCAACACTGTGACCTTCCCACCCTGATGCCTTGAATGTGCTCGATACTTGGTTTGTTTGATATCCCCGCAGGCCAGCGCGGCCTGCGGGGACTCGCCCTGGAGGCCTCGCGCCGCCAACGCCACCGCGGCCCGGACTGGAGCGGGATCTACGTCCATGACCAGGCGATCATCATCCATGAACGCCTCGCCATCGTCGGTGTCGACTCCGGTGCCCAGCCGCTGCTGAGCCCGGACGGGCGCCAGCTCCTCGGCGTCAACGGCGAGATCTACAACCACCGCGAACTGCGCAAGTCCTGTCCGGACTACGACTTCCAGACCAGCTCCGACTGCGAGGTCATCCTCGCCCTGTACCAGCGCCACGGCGCCGATTTCCTCAACCAGCTCAATGGCATCTATGCCTTCGTGCTTTGGGACGAGGCCCGCGGGCGCTACCTGATCGCGCGCGACCCGATCGGCGTCATGCCCCTGTACTACGGCCGCGACGACGACGGCATCCTGTGGGTGGCCTCGGAAATGAAGGCGATCGAGCCGCACTGTCGCCAGGTCCAGAGCTTCCCGCCCGGCCATCTGCTGGACTCCGAGGAAGGTCAGCTGCGACGCTGGTACCAGCCGGCCTGGCGCGATTTCGAACGGGCCACCGTCCCGGCCGACCCGACCCGCCTGCGCGCGGCGCTGGAAGCGGCGATCCACCGCCAGCTGATGTGCGATGTGCCCTACGGCGTGCTGCTTTCCGGCGGCCTGGATTCCTCGCTGGTAGCAGCGATTGCCAAACGCTACGCCGACCGCCGGATCGAATCCGACGACACCGAGCAGGCCTGGTGGCCGCGCCTGCACTCCTTCGCCATCGGCCTGGAAGGCTCGCCGGACCTGGCTGCGGCCCGAATTGCGGCCAAGGCGATCGGCACCCAGCACCACGAGTTCCATTACAGCATCCAGGAAGGTCTGGACGCCCTGGAAGATGTGATCCGCCACATCGAAACCTTCGACGTTACCACCATCCGCGCCTCGACCCCGATGTTCCTGCTGGCCCGCCGAATCAAAGCGATGGGGATCAAGATGGTGCTGTCAGGCGAAGGCGCCGACGAAATCTTCGGCGGCTACCTGTACTTCCACAAGGCGCCGAACGCCCAGGCCTTCCACGAAGAAACGGTGCGCAAGATCGACAAGCTGCACCTCTACGACTGTCTGCGCGCCAACAAATCCATGGCCGCCTGGGGCGTCGAGGCCCGTGTGCCCTTCCTTGATCTGGAGTTCCTGGAAGTCGCGATGCACCTGGATCCGGCCGCCAAGATGGCCGGCCACGGCCGCCCGGAGAAGGCGATCCTGCGCGAAGCCGGCCGCGGGCTGCTGCCCGACGAAATCCTGTGGCGGCAGAAGGAACAGTTCTCCGACGGCGTCGGCTACGGCTGGATCGATGCCTTGAAGGCCCACGCCGAAGCCCAGGTCAGCGATCGTGAACTGCTGGAAGCCGAAAGCCGCTTCCCCTACAACCCGCCGCTCACCAAGGAACAGTACTACTACCGCCGCATCTTCGAACGCCACTTCCCCTCCCCGGCCGCCGCCGCCACCGTCCCCGGCGGCCCCTCCATCGCCTGCTCCACCCCCGAAGCCCTGGCCTGGGACGAAGGCTTCGCCAGCATGGCCGACCCCTCAGGACGGGCGATGCGGGGGGTGCATCAGCAGAGTTATTGAAGGCTGGGAAGCGGGGTAGAGGGGAGAAGGGAGAGGGAAAACCCTAAAGCCTCAGCGGGGAGTGGGGTGGCTGATGGCGAGGAGGGGCTGGCGGGCGGCATGTCATTGCCTTCCCGGCTCACCCTTCGGCAGCCGAGCGTTTCCTTGATCCGCACATCGGACGTCGCCCGCGTGGGGGCGACCTACTCGCTGCGGGTGGCTACCTTGGCAAACCTGTTCGGGCTCCGGGTGGGTAGGTCGGCCCCACGTGGCCGACGGACCCTGTTTGCCGAAGCCGCAGATCGCCGGGGAGAGAAACAGAGGGGGAGAAGGGAGAGGGTGGCGCTCCCAAACCCTCAGCGGCGAGTGGGGGGGGGCTAATGGCGAGGAAGGGCTCGCGAGCTGCGGCGCGGTGTATCAGCTGCCCGATCGGCCCGAGACGCTTGTCGACCGCAGAGGGGTTTCAGGCGCCATCGATGCGATTCTGACGCGCACCCAGGCTCCACGGGCATCGGCTTATCGACCCGATCGTCACGAGCCCTGCCGCGCCAGCAGCCACCGCCACTCGCTGCAGCTCCCCAACTCTCGTCAGCAGCTAACGCCACTCGTCGCCCCCCGAACTCTCGCCGCAGCGCCCAACACTGACGGGCCGCCCTCATCAGCGCCAGGATGCAGCCCGCAAGGACAGATCAGTCCGGCGCTTGCAGGCGCAGGCGCTGGCGCGGCAGTTCGGTCCGGCGGTAGTTGGACAGCACGTTCTGGCCCTGCTCGTCGGTCAAAGTACCGTTGCTGAACTGCTGAACGGCAAAACTGATCAAGGGCTCGCCCAGGAAACGGGTACCGTCCGGCGCGGTCAAGGGATCGTCATGGTCATCCAGTCTGATTCTGGAGCTGCCACCTCTCTGAACTCCCTCGAACCAATTGAAGAAAGAGGGGTGAGGCGCTCCCGAAACCGGGCCAAAGGCGAAGCCGGGCCAGACGAATACAGGATGACCCAGAACCGAGGAATCGATAATGGTCTGGTAATCATCCATGCTGGCATTGAATAGCAAACTGTCCTGAACAATGCTTGCGCGCAAAGGGAAAAGCGCAAAGTGATCGCAACCAGGAAAAGGGGCATAGCCGGGTCCGAATGGCAGGCAATTATTGGCGACTATAGTTGGGCGTGGGGCACGGCCGGTAGGCCTCAGAGGGAGAATACCCGGTTCTGAACCTATCGAGAAGCCGGCGATTTCGGCCTCGTAGCGCTTCAGTGGTCGATGCAGCAGCCACTCGAATTTTGCTGCCAGGTCCGAATCGATCGAAAACGTGACCGAGGCTTCAGTCACCATCAACACTGCCGCCACTGCCTCGATGGGCTGCGCCCACTCATCGATCCGACAGCCGCCGGCCGCGCAGACCAGGCTGCGCACGCCGCCGTCGTCCGCGCCTGAATCGAAGGCGTGCGCCAGGTCGGGCAGCGCCGATTCAGGATCGGTGTGCTGGGCGATATCACTGAAGCCGCCGATAACCGTAGCCGGTACCGTGTTCATGCCGCCGGCAGCAACATTGATCAGCGTAGCCTGAGAGCTGATCAACTGGGTCGGCGGCGCCAGACCCGAATTCGTATCCTCCGACCAGGCGCCAGCGTCGAAGGCCTCAGCCAGCACATCACAATCCGCCCAGCGACCTTGGTTGGCGAGCCCGGAATCCTGTTCGGCGTGACCCATCTCGATCACCTCGATAGAGCCGCGCGGCGCAGCCAGCGGCAGGGCCGGACGCTCATTGTGGCTGGCCGAAGGCGGCGGCAGCACACAGCCAATCTCAGAGGGTAGCAGCAGCGACTGGTCATTGATCCGGGTCAGGGCCGCGCCCCACAGGCTGCGCGCATCCAGATACAGATTGAACGAAGCCACGAGTGCGCCCTCCTCGTCCAGCAGCCGCAGCTTGAGCGCCGACGCCTCATCCGAATAGTTCTCTACCCCGACCAGGGTGTCGTTACCGGCCGCCACCGTCCAGTACGGCAGGATCAGCGCGCCACCCAGACCAGAATCGGAGCGGTACACCTGCGCCAAACTGGCAGTGCTGAAAAAGAATCCGGCGAGCAAAACCGCCAGGCTAACGGTGCGTGTCATGCGATGTCCTTGAAAACCGGATCGCGCCGACGCGATCGGATGGCCCCTTGCCAACGATGATGGGCGGACACTCAGACGCCGCCAATAAGCCTGACGTTACTATATTCATCAGGGTGGGGTCAAATGTTGGGGGATGGATAGGGGTAAGGAGGGCCTTTGGGTCGCACAGCACCAAATCAGCACAGCAATGGCGTGAGAAAAGATGAGGAGCGAAGGATGCTTTTGGTCACAGCTGTGCGCCTTCCAGCGCTTCGCGGATCAGGGGGATCGAGAGGGTGCGGTGTTCGCTGTGGGCGCGCAGGGCCAGGGTTTCGATCAGGCGGGCGACGGCGCCGGCATTGCGGGTGCAGCGGCTGATGAGGTAGTCGGTGGCGCCGCGGCCCAGCACGACTTCGTGCTCTTGGGCGAGCTGGCGGATCAGGCTGGCCAGATCGTCCTCGCTGAGTGGATGCAGGCGCAATCGCGTCGCCTGGCCCAGGCGCGAGCGCAGGTCCGGCAGCTCGAAAGCCTCGCGCCCGGCCGCGCTCATGATCAGCCCGGCCTGCTCGGCCCGCCAGCGATTGAGGGCGTTGAACAGCAGCATCTCACCAACCGCGTCGCCCGCCAGCGCATCGATGTCGTCGATCAGCACCCAGTCGCCGGTTGCGGTTTCGAGGAGGGGTCGATGTTGGGGCGTGCTCAAGCCGAGGAAGCTGGTCGCGATGCCGCGCTCGTGCAGCGCGGCAAAGCTGGCCGCCAGCAGATGGGATCGGCCGCTGCCCGCACTACCGGTCAGGAAGTACCAGCCGCCCGACTCGAGGCCATGGGCCAGGGTATGGGCCACGGCGGCGTTCGGCCCGACCACGAAATTGTCGAAAGCCGGGCGCCTCGGTGCATGGAGGGCCAGCGGAATCTGCTGCTGGCTCATTCCGTTTCCGCATCAGCCCGTCGCTGCCGGCTGATGATGACGGCCTTGCCGGTCCACAGCCAGGTGTATTGCGCCAGCGTCAGCACCGCCAGCGCGCCGACCAGCCACTCCAGCCCGATCTGCGCCTCGGGTGGCAGCGGAAAGCCGGCCAGCCGCACCAGCACGAACCACATCAGGAAGACCTGACAGAAGGTATTGAAACGCGACAGCTGGGTCGGCTGTGCCTCCAGGCGTTCAAAACAAAGGTGGTAGATCCAGCCGCCGATGACGATCACCAGATCGCGAAAGATCACCATCACGATCAGCCACCAGGGCAGATGACCCAGGATGCCGAGGCAGACATAGGTCGAGACCATCATGATCTTGTCTGCGGCCGGGTCGGCCAGGCTGCCGAAGCGGCTCTGCCAGCCGTAGCGGCGCGCCAGCCAGCCGTCGAGCAGATCGGACAGCCCGGCGGCGATGGCGACCAGCAGTGCGGCCAGATAGTGGCTGTTGAGCAACAGCCAGATCAGCGGCGGCACCGCCAGAATGCGGCCGATGGTCAGCAGATTGGGAATGATCCGCCAGCTCATCGACGCAGGCGCAGACGAACACTGCCGTCCGCGGCCCGACTCTCGACACTGACCACTCGGCTCAAGGCCAGGATGTCATCGAGGCCCGGGCCCGCCAGCTCCAGCCTGAGCACCAGGCCATCGGCGTCGGCCGCGATCAGAACCAGCGACTCCACCGGGCTCAAACCGCTCAGATAGCCCATCACCTCAGCGTACTGGCGCGGATCGTCCAGGCCGAGCACCTGCACGCGGCGGCTGCTGCGCGATTCGGCGCCGGCTTGCACGGCAAAACGCTCGGCGAGTTGGGCAAACAGTCCGCGCACACCCGGCCCGATCAGTTCCTCGGGCTTGTCGGCGGACTGGCTGAAGCTGCGATCGCGGCCCTCGACTCGCCAATGCCAGCGCGCCGTCCAGTGGTCGCCGGCTTCGCGCAGATCGAGCATGGCGACCACAGCGGCGCCGTAGCGGCCGGCGTTGGCCTCGGCGGCGTCAAGAAAACCGCCGCGCACATCGGCCAGGCTGACCTCGGCCATATCCAGGGCGTCGCCCAGCGGCCTGAGCAGGTCGATGCCGTAGCGCTGGCCCTGGGCCTGGATTTCTGCTTCGAGGAAATCGTCGAGGCGAACACTGGGCTCGCCCGAGCGCGGCTCGGCCACCGCCCACAGCAGGATGGTGGGCCGCTCACGCCCCCATCGCGAGGCGCCCCGGGCGTCCAGCAGGCGATCGACTGCGGCAGCGTGGAAGACTGCCCGCAGCACGACCTGTCGCTCGACGCTGCCATCCGAAAGCAGGCGCTCGCGCTCGATCCGCTGCTGGCTCTGCAGCAGGGCGGCCAGATCGGCCTGGCGCAGCCCCAGCCGCGCTACCGGCGACTCGTCGACCCAGCCGGTCAGGCGCACCAGCACCTGATCCAGGGCCTGCAGCAGCACGGCCGGTGACGACGCCTCGTCGCGCGCCACTGGCACCTCGCCGGTGTAGAGATCCTGCGCCAGCGCCGATGAGGCCAGCAGGCTGAGGCCCAGCAGGCTGAGGATCCGCAGTGTTGTCAGGTAGGCGCGCATGATGGCGCAAAGATAGCACAGGGCCGGCGTCATTCTGCCCGCGTCGGTAGGCGGCGCCAGCCCATGGCCGCGGCCGAATCGTTCACAATAGTGGCTTCCCCAGCCACCCAAGGGTCGGCCATGACCGACAAGCACCGCGAACCCTTGAGCTACCGCGCCGCCGGTGTCGATATCGACGCGGGCAATGCGCTGGTGGATCGGATCAAGCCGCTGGTCGCCGCCACGCGCCGGCCTGAGGTGATGGCCGGCCTGGGCGGCTTCGGCGGGCTGTTCCATCTCGGCCAGCGCTATCGCGACCCGGTGCTGGTTTCCGGCACCGATGGCGTCGGCACCAAGCTGTTGCTGGCCCGCCAGCTCGATCGTCATGACAGCATCGGCATCGATCTGGTGGCGATGTGCGTCAACGACATTCTGGTCTGCGGCGCCGAGCCGCTGTTCTTCCTCGACTATTTCGCCTGTGGCCGTCTGGATGTGGAGGCCGCCGCTCAAGTGATTGCAGGTATCGCCGAAGGCTGCCGTCAGGCCGGCTGCGCCCTGATCGGCGGCGAGACCGCTGAAATGCCGGGCATGTACGGCGATGGCGAGTACGACCTGGCCGGCTTTAGCGTTGGCGCTGTCGAGCGCGATCGGCTGATCGACGGCAGCCGCATCGAGGCCGGCGATGTGGTCCTAGGCCTGGCCTCCTCCGGCGCGCACAGCAACGGCTACTCGCTGATCCGCAAGCTGTTGACGGTCAGCGGCGCCAGCCTGGAGGAGACAATCGGCGGACAACGCCTGGGCGACGCGCTGATGGCGCCGACCCGGATCTATGTGGACACCGTGCGGCAGCTGCTGGCGCGGTTCGAGATCCGCGGCATGGCCCACATCACCGGCGGCGGGCTGACGGAAAACATCATTCGCGTCGTCCCCGACGGCCTCGGCCTGAGCCTGGACCCCGCCGGCTGGTCGCTGCCGCCGCTGTTTGCCTGGCTGCAGGACGCCGGCGGGATCGAGACTGCCGAGATGCGACGCACTTTTAACATGGGCATCGGTTTCGCCGTGATCTGCGCGCCGGACGAGGTCGCGGCGATTCGCGCCAGCGTCGACGAGACGGTCTACGAGATCGGCCGGGTTGTCGCCCGCTCCGGCGCCGAGCGCGTGCAGTATCTGGAATGAGGTGGCGCCTGGTCGTGCTGTTGTCCGGGCGCGGCAGCAACTTCCTGGCACTGGATCGTGCCTGCCGAGACTGGCTGGCCGCCGACGTGGTGGCCGTGCTCAGCGATCGGCCGACGGCCGAAGGGCTGGGACTGGCGCGCGCGCGCGGCACCGACACGGTCTGCGTCGACCGTGCCCGGCATGCCGCTCGCCCGGACTTCGAGGCCAGCCTGGATGCCGCCGTGACCGGCTTCGAGCCCGATCTGATCGTGCTGGCCGGCTTCATGCGCGTGCTCGGGGCCGATTTCGTCCAGCGCCATCACGGCCGGATGATCAACATCCATCCCTCGCTGCTACCGCGCCATCGCGGCCTCGACACCCACCGCCGAGCGCTGGCTGCCGGTGACCACGAACACGGCGCCAGCGTACACTTTGTCACTTCCGAACTGGACGGCGGCCCGGTCATCAGCCAGGTGCGGATGCCGATCGGCGACACCGACAGCCCGGAGCAACTGGCCGCGCGCCTGTTGCCCGAGGAGCACCGGCTGCTGCCAGCCACCGTCGCACTAATCCATCAACTTGGAGTCGAAGTGCAGCATGAGCAGATTCTCGTTAACCACCGCCCGCTGGAGCGCCCTTGGCGCCTGGATCATGATTTCGACGACCGCGGCCAGCGCCGCTGAGGCACCGGCGCCGGTCAGCGAAGCCGCCCTGCCGGCCCACAGTGCCGTCTATGAAGTGTTGCGGCGCGGCAGCAAGATCGGCGAGGTGCACGTGCGCCTGGAGCAGGACGATCAGGGCATCTGGCTGTTCGACACCGAAACCGTGGCGACCGCCCGCATGGCCAGAATTCTTGGCGTTTCCGCCGAAGAATCGGCCCATTTCGTGTGGGAGAACGGTCGGGTCCGGATGCTGGCCTATCGCCAGGTGGCGCGCGCGCCGACCCGCACCCGCTTCTGGCAGCATCAGGTGGACTGGAACGAAGGCGTGTCGAACACGCAAACCTATGACGCGGGCGAGTTGCGCATCCCGGTTGATGGCGATGTGCTCGATCCGCTGACTCTGCGCATGCAGCTGGCCGCCCGCCTGGCCGACCCTGCTCAGCGCGGCCGCGATCTCAGCTTTCGGGTGCTCGAGCGCGACGATATCGAGGATCAAACCTTTTATTTTCGCGGTGAGGACCAGCTGAGCGTGCCGGCCGGCTGCTTCAACAGCCTGCGGATGGAGCGGTTTCGGCGCGAAGGCTCCAGCCGCAACTATGACTCCTGGCACGCGGCCGCCTTTCACTGGATGCCGCTGCGCATTCTGCAAACCAAGGACGGGCGCGAGGAGATCGATGTTCGCCTGATCGAAACCTCGCTGAACCTCGATCCCGACTGCTGAAGCTGACGTCATCCCGATCAGGCTTCTATAATCGGGGCTCTGCGACCCCTACGGAGCTTCGACAATGCGCCTGATCCTCATTGCCCTCTCGCTGCTCCTGACCAGCGCCTGCGCGGTCAACCCGGTGACCGGCGAGCGCGGCATCAACTTCTTCGGCGAAGACTGGGAGATCAGCACCGGCCAGCAGTATTACGCGCCGATGCGCCAGTCCCAGGGCGGCGACTTCGTGCTCGACACCGAGCTGGTCGCCTATGTGCAGGAAGTTGGCCAACGGGTCGCTGCCGAATCGGATCGGCAGCTGCCCTACGAGTTCTACGTGATCAACAGCTCGGTACCGAACGCCTGGGCCCTGCCCGGCGGCAAGATGGCGATCAACCGGGGCCTGCTGACCGAAATGGGCTCGGAAGCCGAGTTGGCCGCCGTGCTGGGTCACGAAGTGGTCCACGCCGCCGCCAGTCATGGCGCCCAGGGCCAATCCCGTGCGGTGCTCGCCCAGGGCGCGGTCATTCTGGGCGGCGTGGCGATCGGCGTGGCCACGGACCGGGCTGACTACGCGACGGTGGCCATGCTCGGCGGCATGGTCGGCGCGCAGCTGATCACCCAGCGCTTCTCGCGTCAGCAGGAGCTCGAAGCGGATCGCTTCGGCATGGTCTACATGCACCGCGCCGGCTACCACCCGGACGGCGCGGTCGCCTTGCAGGAAAGCTTTGTCCGCCTGTCCGAAGGCCGGGATGCCGGCTTTCTGCAGGGCCTGTTCTCCTCTCACCCACCCTCCCAGGAGCGCGTCTCCGCCAATCGCGCGACGGCCGAGCAGCTGGGCCGTCAAGGCACCATCGGCGAGGAACGCTATCAGCGCATGATCGCTCGCCTGGTCGAACTGGCGCCGGCCTATGAGGCGCACGACCAGGGCCGGCGCGAACTGGGGCGCGGCAACTTCGACGCCGCCCTGGCCAAGGCCGAAGAGGCCCTGGCGCTGGAATCGGGAGAGGCTGTCTTCCATGCCCTCAAGGGAGACGCGCTGGCCTCGCAGCAGCGCTTCCAGGAGGCCGAGCAGGCCTACAGCGCCGCCCTGGCCCGCGACACCGGCTGGTTCTATCACCATCTGCGGCGCGGCATGGTGCGCGAGCAGCTGCGCGCCTGGAACGGCGCCCGAACGGATCTGGAGGCCAGCATCGAGCGCTTGCCGACCGCTCAGGCCCACTATTTCCTCGGCAATGTGGAGCGGGCGCAGGGCAACCGACAGCGCGCCATCGACAACTACCGAATCGCCGCCCAGTCCACCGACTCCACCGGCGAGAACGCGCGCCGCGCGCTGCGCGAAATGGGTGTCAACAACTGATCCGGCCCACACTCGGCGCGCGCCGGCCCTGCAACCTGGCCCGGACCGGCGTGCGCTCGACAACGCCACCTAAAGCCGAAGCCCGACGGTGCTAACATCGCAGGCCTGACGAACCAGCGAGCCCTGCCATGTCCGGAACCGAAGCCCATCCCGCCGGCGAAATTGCCCGCCGCCTAGACGACGAGCTGCTCAAGCCCCTGCCCGCCTCGCGGCTGGTCCATATCAGCGGCTCGCGCGCGGATGTGCGCGTACCCCTGCGCGAAATTCGCCAGCATGACACGCCCTCGGCCGGCGGCCCGATGCCGAACCCGCCGATTTATGTCTACGAAACCGCCGCCGCCTACAGCCAGCCTGAGCATCGCCCCGATCCAGCGCGCGGCCTCCCGCCGCTGCGCGCGGGCTGGATCCAGGAGCGCGCCGACTGCGAACAGCTCAGCGACAAGTCATCGAGTTTCGCCCGGGAAGAAGGCGCGCGAGTCGAAGCCTCACTGTTGTTCCCCGCGACCGTCCTGCCACGCCGGGCCCAGACCGGCCGCAACGTCAGCCAGATGCACTACGCCCGCCGCGGCATCATTACCCCGGAGATGGAATATGTCGCCATCCGCGAGAACTGCGCGCTGGATCGGCTGAAGGAGGCTTATGAGGCCGCCGGCCTGATGCGGCGTCATCGCGGCGATCCGCGCGGCGCGCGCCTGCCCGAAACGGTGACGCCGGAATTTGTGCGCCAGGAGGTGGCCGCCGGGCGGGCGATCATCCCGGCCAACATCAACCACCCGGAAGTCGAGCCGATGATCATCGGCCGCAATTTCCGGGTCAAGGTCAACGCCAACATAGGCAACTCGGCGGTCCGCTCCTCGATCACCGACGAGGTCGAGAAGCTGGTCTGGGCGATCCGCTTCGGCGCCGACACGGTGATGGACCTGTCCACCGGCAAGCACATTCACGCTACCCGCGAATGGATCATCCGCAACTCGCCGGTACCGATCGGCACGGTGCCGCTGTACCAGGCGCTGGAAAAGGTCGGCGGCGTACCCGAGGACCTGACCTGGGCGCTGTACCGCGACACCCTGATCGAGCAGGCCGAGCAGGGCGTGGACTACTTCACCATCCACGCCGGCGTGCGCCTGCCCTTCGTGCCGATGACCGCCCGACGCGTTACCGGCATCGTCTCCCGCGGCGGTTCGATCATGGCCAAGTGGTGCCTGGCCCACCATCGCGAATCCTTCCTGTACGAGCATTTCGAGGAAATCTGCGAGATCATGGCGGCCTACGACGTCAGCTTCTCGCTGGGCGACGGGCTGCGCCCCGGCTCGATCGCCGACGCCAACGACGAGGCTCAGATGGCCGAGCTCCGTACGCTGGGCGAGCTGACCGAGATCGCCTGGCGGCACGACTGCCAGGTGATGATCGAAGGTCCCGGCCATGTGCCGATGCAGCTCATCGAAGAAAACATGACCGAGGAGCTCAAGCACTGTCACGAAGCGCCGTTCTACACCTTGGGGCCCCTGGTCACCGATATCGCACCGGGCTATGACCACATCACCTCCGGCATCGGCGCGGCCCAGATCGGCTGGTTCGGCACCGCCATGCTGTGCTACGTCACGCCCAAGGAGCACCTCGGCCTGCCCGACAAGCACGACGTGCGCGAGGGCCTGATCACCTACAAGATCGCCGCCCATGCCGCCGACCTGGCCAAGGGCCACCCCGGCGCCCAGGTCCGCGACAACGCCCTGTCCAAGGCGCGCTTCGAGTTCCGCTGGGAAGACCAGTTCAACTTAGGGCTCGACCCAGCCCGCGCCCGCGAATATCACGACCAGACCCTGCCCAAGGAAGCCCACAAGCTGGCCCACTTCTGCTCCATGTGCGGGCCGAAGTTCTGCTCGATGAAGATCACCCAGGACGTGCGCGACTACGCGGCCCAGCTGGAACTGGCCGAGGAACAGGCGCTGGAAAAGGGCATGGCCGAAAAGGCGAAGGAGTTCCGGGACACCGGCGCCCAGGTCTACCGCCGGCAGTAGCCAGGCCGGACCGGCCGCCCGGGAGATTGCACGAATCTTGCCGGCGGGGGAGAACATCGGGAGCCCGGCCATGCCGGGCTCCCGACAACAGCAACTAGCGCAGTTCCAGCCCGGTATGGCGGGCCATGAAGGCCATCCGGTCGGCCGAGGCGTCGATGATCATCCGCGTCGGCGTGCCGGCGCCGTGGCCGGCGCGGGTTTCGATGCGAATCAGCGTTGGCGCCGGTCCGCTGTCGATGGACTGCAGGGCCGCGGCGTACTTGAAGGCATGCCCCGGTACGACGCGGTCATCGGTATCGGCGGTGGTCACCAGCACGGCCGGATACATCACCCCGTCCCGCAGATTGTGCAGCGGCGAGTAGGCCTTGATCACCGGAAACATCGCCGGATCATCCGGATCACCATAGTCGTCGACCCAGAAGCGGCCGGCGGTGAAGCGGGTGAAGCGCAGCATGTCCATCACCCCGACCTCGGGCACGGCGGCGCCGAACAGGTCCGGGCGCTGGTTGGTCACCGCACCGACCACCATGCCGCCGTTGGAGCCGCCGCGGATGGCGATCCGGCGCGGTTCGGTCCAGCCCAGCTCGATCAGGGTCTCGGCGGCGCGGATCAGGTCGTCGAAGGTGTTTTGCTTGTTGTTCAGGCGCCCGGCGTCATGCCAGTCGCGGCCATACTCGCCGCCGCCCCGCAGATTGGCCAGGGCGTACACGCCGCCGGCCTCCATCCAGGCCAGGTTGGGCACCGAGAAGCTCGGCGTCATCGGGATATTGAAGCCGCCGTAGCTGAACAGCTGGACGCTGCGCTGACCATCGCGCGGCAGCTCGCGGTGATGGGCGATGAACATCGGCACGCGCGCCCCGCCTGTGGACTCGAAGAACACCTGCTCGACGACGAAGTCATCCGGGTCGAAGCGCAGCTCGGGCTCGCGGAAAACGCGGGTCTCGCCGCTGTCGATCAGGTGCCGGAAGATGGTCGCCGGACGGTTGAAGCTGCTGAAGGCGAAGAAGGTCTCGGTGGCGTCGCGGCGACCGGAAAAGCCGGACGCGCTGCCGATGCCGGGCAGTTCCAGCGCTGACAAAAAGCGGCCGTCCTCGGCATGCACCTGGACGACGCTTTGGGCATCCTGCATGCGCTGCACGACCAGGCGGCCGCCAACCAGCGAGGCCGAGGCGATCGGGAACTCGCCTTCGGCCACCAGCGTTTCCCAGTTCGCCGGCTCCGGATTGGCCAGATCGACACTGACGATGCGCAACCGTGGCGCGCCCAGGTCGGTCACCAGCAGGATGCGGTCGTCGATATTGCCGATCACGCCGTGGTTGTGGTCGAAGTCGTCGACCAGCACCACCGTACCCAGCCCGCCGCTGAGGTCGCGCACGCGCAGGCCGTTACCATCAGTGCCCTGGAAGCTGGACAGGAACAGGAAGCGACCGTCGTCGCTGGCCTGGGCGCCCCAGCCCACCGCGGGCCGCTCCGGGTCTTCAAAGTCCAGCCTATCCTCGGCCTGGCCGCTGCCGACGCGATGGAAGAACACGGTCTGGTTCAGGTTGGGCGCGGTGTAGCGCGCCTCGGGGGCGACTTCCGGATAGCGCGAATACCAGAAGCCGGCGCTGTCGGCGGCCCAGCTGATGCCGGAAAACTTGACCCAGTCGAGTGTCTCGCCGACCTGCTCGCCGCTGTCCACATGGATCACCTGAATGGTGCGCCAATCCGAACCGCCGTCCTGAATCATGAAGGCCAGCCGTTGCCCGTCGGGCGACGGCGCCCAACCGGCCAGCGCTACCGTACCGTCCTCGGCCCATTCGTTGGGATCGATCAGCACCCGCGGCTCGGCGTCCAGCGCATCGGCCACGAACAGAACCGACTGATTCTGCAGACCGTCGTTGCGCAGGAAGAAATAGCGTTCCCCAGCGCGCTGCGGCAGGCCGTGACGCTCGGTGTCGAACAGCTCGGTCAAGCGCTGGCGCAGGCGCTCGCGACCCGGCAGGGTGTCCAGATAGGCGAAAGTGGCGGCGTTCTGCGCGGCCACCCAGGCAGCCACCTCGGGATCCACGCGCACATCGTTTTCCAGCCAGCGGAAAGGATCCGGCACCTCGACCGGGCCATCGGGACCGGTGAAGACCTCAACCACGTTCGGGTCCCGTCGCGTCTCGGGGATCGCAACCGGCAGGGTGGTGTCTACCGGCCACCAGGCCGCTTCAGCTGTCGTCGCTTCGGACTCGGTCACGACGGGCTCCTCGATGGCAGCCGTCTCATCGGCCTGTTCGCCGCAGCCCATCAACAGCGTCGGCAGCACAAGAACCGGCAGCCAGCGCGCCGGAGAAAGAAGTCTCATCCAGATGTCTCCTGCTCAGGTAGAAATCGTTCGATCGGCGATGGCAGGCCTCCTGGCTGGCCATCGCGGGTATTTTAGGCCCAGGCTGGAACGACAAGTTCCAGGCGCGCGTTGGGTGGATATCCTGCACGCGGCAGCGCTACCGGATGCTTGCGCTGCCGCCATTTTTTGACCGCTGGACGGCGCCAGGCCGGCCGACTCAATCGGCCGGCAAAGTCGGCAGCGTATCGCTGTCTCGCGGCAAGCGGATTTCCCAGGGTTCGGGCCAGATCCGGATGACCTCGGAATCACCGCGCTCCCACTGTCTGACCTCGTCCGGCCAGGACGGCCCTTCGAAGAAGAAGAAATCGAGCGGGCCGCCGGTGATGTAGTCGTAGGCACCGACAATCAGAACCAGGCTGATGAACAGCCTGCTGAACCATTGGAAGACGCGCGCCGAGCTCAAACCGGGCGCAATCGCCCGCTGCTGCCAGAGAATCAGCGCCATGGCCACCATCGCATTCGGCGCGAAATAGTAGCGGCCGCCGCCGAAGGGGGTCAGGTGGCCGAGGATCATCTCTGAATTTTGGGCTTCGATGGACACCAGAAACGATACCGCGGCGATGAACACCGCGCCGCCCAGCAGATAGAGGGTTTGCCGGGTGCCGTGAAACGCCAGGGCCAGTCCGAGGATCAAGAAGGGCAGCCAGGCCAGCACGTTCAGCAGGCTGTACTCCCATAGGCGATGCTGTCGAATCAGCAGCCCCAGGTGCTCGGTGATGTCGCCGCCGAGCACCGGCAGCAGCCACTGCTTGACCAGCAGCGCCCAGGGCAGCAGATCGAAATGGAACTCGGTGTCGCGGCCGCCGGCAGTGAGCACCAGCACCAGCTGGATCAGCGTCGCCAGCGACAGGACCAGCGCCTCGTGCAAACGCCGCGGGCTGCGCTTGAACAGATACTCCAGCCAGAACAGCGGCGCCAGCAGGCCGGAGACGACGCCGGTCAGACCGCCCAGCAGCAACACCGACAAGCGAGCGATGTGCTGGCCACGACTGCCCGCGCTGGTAATCAGGATGATCGCCGTGGCCAGCGACAGGTAGAACTGGCTGTTGACGGTGTTCAGCCAGACCTCCGAGTTCGGCTGGATCAGCAGGATCACCGCAACAATCAGGAAGTAGCGGACCTTGTTCTCCCGGAATTCCTGGCTCGCGTACAGCAGCAGCCAGGCCGGCAGCAGCATGATGACAAACGAGAACAGCGCCAGTACGACTGGCGCATAGATCAGCGGCACCCAGTACACGGAGGCCAGACCGGCCAGCTTGTTGAACAGACTGAAATAGCCCAGATCCACCGAGGCCAGCGATTGCCAGACGGTCGAGGTGTAGTACTGATAGAAATAGATGGTCCCTTCGTCGCCCCAGAGGCGGCCGGGCCAGACCAGAACCGGCGCCCGGACCAGCACCAGCAGCCCGAACAGCGACAGCACCAGGTGCCGTTGGATGGGTTCGCTGCGTATCATTGGCAATCTCTCATGGGTCGTGGCGGGCCACCGGCCCGGGGCTGTCAGCGCGCCCCTGGCACGGACTGCGCTACACTGGCAGGCCTGCTGATCAGGGGAATCGACATGAGACAGCTCGCCATTCTACTGTTATTGATGCCGGCATCGGCCCTCGCCACATCGCTGGTGTTCGACAAGGTGCGCCTGGTTGATGTGGAAACGGCGACCGTATCCGAGCCCTTGAGACTGGGGGTTCGCGATGGCTTCATCGTGCCGGCCGAGTCGATCGAGGCGCCGGACCAGACCATCGATAGCCCCGGATTCCTGATCCCGGGACTGGCCGAGATGCATGCCCATGTGCCGCAGATGCGGCTGGGCGAACAGCTGGTTGAAGACACCCTGGCGCTCTATCTGGCCCACGGCATTACCACCATCCGCGGCATGCTCGGCGAGCCCGGCCACCTGAGCTTGCGCCAGCAGTTGGCCAGCGGCGAGCGAGTCGGGCCGCGTCTGATCAGCTCCGGCCCATCGTTCAACGGCAACTCGGTGTCCTCACCGACAGCCGCGCGGGCCATGGTGCTGACCCAGGCCGAAGCCGGCTACGATCTGCTCAAGCTGCATCCCGGGCTGTGGCCGGAGGCCTTCCGGGCGATCGCCGAAACCGCCGAGGCCCTCGGTATCGATTATTCCGGCCATATCTCGGTGGCCGTTGGCCTCGATCGGGTGCTGGCCTCGCGCCAGGGCTCGATCGACCATCTGGACGGCTACGGCGAGAAGCTGGTGCCGGCGGACCATCCGCTGTACGGGACCGAACCCGGCCTGTTTGCGGTCAATCTGGTCGCCGGCATGGATCCGACCCGTATTCCGGAGCTGGCGCGAAGGACGGCCGAGGCCGGCATCGCCAATGTGCCCACCCAGAGCCTGCTGGAAAACTGGAGCACGGGCGATATCGAGGCCTTGTTCGCGCGCCCGGCCATGCGCTGGATCCCGGCCACGACCCAGGCCCAGTGGCGCACGGCGATTGCCAATCTGCGCGCCCGGGTGCCCGAGGGACAGGGCGAGCGTTTCATCGACATCCGGCGGGCGCTGATCAAGGCCCTGCATGACGCCGGCGCGCCGATCCTGCTCGGCGCCGACGCGCCGCAGATTCTCAACGTGCCCGGCGACGCCATTCATCACGAGCTTGAAATCTATGTTGAAGCCGGCCTGACGCCGGCCGCAGCGCTGGCCACCGGCACGGTCAACATCGCCCGCTATCTGAACCAGCCCGGCCACGGCTGTCTGAAGCCCGGCTGCGTCGCTGACCTGGTCCTGCTCCGGGACAACCCGCTGGAAGACATCCGCAACAGCCGCAGCATCGACGGCGTGATGCGCGCCGGCCGCTGGTTCGACCGGGCCGAACTGGACGCCCTGCTCGCGGCCATCGCCGAACGAGCCGCGGACAGCTGACGACAGAAGGATCCTGTGCACCCCGCCCTTGATGTCAGCCGCTTCAACTAGCCGCAGCGCAGTCGGACGTCCAGGGTCAATTGGTGTGGCAGGCCGACTGTCGTTGCTGCTGGGCTGCCTGGCGACTCACGGGCTTTGTGCAGACCAGGGAGACATTCAGCCCAACATGATTGCTGAACCGCTGAATTATGTCGAGGCGCTGGCGCCGCGGAGCCTGGACCAGATCGATCTGGTGGTGATCCATGCCACGGAACTGCCCGATCTGGCGACCGCGCGCGAGTACGGGGAGCGGATTCAGTATCCGGAATCAGGCACCGGCAATAGCGGTCATTTCTATATCGATCGCGACGGCAGGGTCGAACAGTGGGTACCGATCGAGCGGGTGGCGCACCATACCGCCGGCTACAACAGCCGCTCGATCGGGATCGAACTGGTCAATCTGGGCCGTTATCCGCACTGGCTGGACAGCCGCCACCAGCACTGGCAGGAAGCGGTGACCCCGGCCCAGATCGAGGCTCTGCTCGGCCTGCTTGACACATTGCGCAGCAAACTGCCGGGGCTCAGCTGGCTGGCCGGCCATGATGCGCTGGATCAACGCTGGGTGCCGGCCAGCGACGATCCCGCTCTCCAGGTTCGCCGCAAGCTCGATCCGGGCCCCGATTTCCCCTGGCAGCAAGTGCTGACGACCAGCGGTCTGGCGCGCTGGCCGGCAGCAGACTGAACGCCTGCCTCAGGCCGCGCGCTGCCGCAGGGCGGCAGCAACGATTTCCTCCAAGTCCGGGCTGGTCCGCTTACGCCGGGCCAGGGTTTCGAGCGTGGCGCGCATGGCCGCAGCGCGGGCTTCATCGAACACCTGCCAGCGATTGAAAGCCGAAGCCAGCCGTGCCGCGACCTGCGGGTTCAAGCCATCGAGTTCGGCAATAGCCGCGCCCAGCAGCCGATAGCCGGCGCCATCAGGCCGGTGAAACGCGAGCGGGTTGTGCTGCGAAAAGCTGCCCAGCAGCGCCCGGACCTTGTTCGGGTTGCGCAGGCTGAATGCGCGATGCTGCATCAGCGCTTCAACCCGGTCGACCGTGGCCGGATCCGGTATCGTGGCCTGGACGGCAAACCACTTGTCCATGACCAGCGGATCGGCGGCGAAATGCCGTTCGAAGGCAGCCAGCGCGCGCTCACTGCGAGCGTGCCCGGTATGGACCAGAGCGCGCAGCGCGGTCAGTCGGTCGGTCATGTTGTCAGCGGCCTGAAACTGGGCGACCGCCAGCGGCCCGCCCCGCTTGGCATCGCCAACGACGAGCAGCTGCAGGAGCTGATTTTTCAGCCGTCGAGAAGCCACTGCCAGGCCGTCGCCGGACCAGGCCTTGCGCTCGGCCAGCGACCGGTAGCGGCCGCTGATGTCGTCGCCCAGCGCCTCGACCAGAAAGCGGATCAGGCCGCCATGGGCATGGTGAATCGCCTCGATGTCGACCCGGTCCTGGCGCTGGGCCAGTTCGGCCTCGCTGGGCAGGCTCATCAGCTCGCTGACCAGGCCGTCATCCAGCGCCGCATCGCCGAGTGCCGAGCGCCAGGCTTCCAGCAGCAGCGCCGCGCTGGCCGGGACAGCGCCAGCCTCCGCTGAGGCCTCATCCAGCACCTGTTCGGCCAGCCGACGCGCCGCGCGCCAGCGGTTGAAGGGGTCCGGGTCATGCGCGGCGAGTCGGGCCAGATCAGCCTGGCTCCAGGGGAACTCGAGTGCCACCGGGGCCGAGAATTCGCGCAGCAGCGACGGCAGCGCATCCGGCGGCAGGCCGCGAAAACGGAACTCGGCCTCGGGCTGGGTCAGCACCAGCAGCCGGGTCGTGGCCGCGGTATCGGGCTCATTGGCCCGGATCACGGCGAGCGGCTGGTTGTCGCGATCAAGGAAGCCGACCTGAATCGGAATCATCAACGGGCCGAGCTCCCGGTTGTCGCCATGCTCTGGCAGATGCTGCCGAAACTGGAGCACGAACTCGGCGCGGGCCTGATCATAGTCGGCCTCGACGGCCAGCCGCGGCGTGCCGACCTGGCGGTACCAACGGCCGAACTGGGACAGATCGCGCTGGTTGGCATCGGCCATCGCGGTCAGAAAGTCGTCGCAGGTGACGGCCTCGCCGTCATGGCGCTGGAAGTACAGATCGAGCCCACGCCGAAAGCCGACCCGGCCGAGCAGGGTCTGCAGCATGCGTACCACCTCGGCGCCCTTCTCATAGACCGTGGCGGTATAGAAATTGTTGATCTCGACGTAGCGCTCCGGCCGTACGGGATGGGCCATCGGACCGGCGTCTTCCGGGAACTGGCGGGCCATCAGCATGGCCACGTCGTGAATCCGCTTGACCGCGGGCGAGCCCATGTCGGCGGAGAACTCCTGGTCGCGAAAGACGGTCAGCCCTTCCTTCAGGGTCAGTTGGAACCAGTCTCTGCAGGTGACCCGGTTGCCCGTCCAGTTATGGAAGTACTCGTGTGCGATCACCGACTCCACGGCCTCGAAATCGGCGTCGGTGGCGGTCGCCTGGTCCGCCAGCACGTAGCGGGCGTTGAAGATGTTCAGGCCCTTGTTCTCCATCGCACCCATGTTGAAGTCGTGGGTGGCGACGATATGGTAAACGTCCAGGTCGTACTCGAGGCCGAAGCGCTCCTCGTCCCAGGCCATGGCGCGCTTGAGGCTGGCCATGGCGTGGTCGAGGCGGCCCAGATTGTCCGGCTCGGAATAGATCTTGAGGTCCACTTCGCGGCCGCTGCGGGTGCGAAAGCGGTCGCTGATCGCCGCCAGCTTGCCGGCGACCAGGGCAAACAGATAGCAGGGCTTGGGGAAGGGGTCGACCCACAGGCAGTAGTGCCGGTCATCGTCCAGATCGCCGGCTTCGGCCAGGTTGCCGTTACTGAGCAGCACCGGAAAGCGGTTGCGGTCGGCTTCCAGGCGCACGCGGAAGACGCTCATCACATCGGGTCGGTCGGGAAACCAGGTGATCTTGCGGAAACCTTCGGCCTCGCACTGGGTGAGCAGCGAGGATCCGGAAGCATAGAGCCCCTCCAGCGCGGTGTTACGGGCGGGATGAATCGCCACCCGGGTGGTCAACTCGGCCCGATCCGGCAGCCTGCCGATGATCATGGTCTCGCCGTCGATCCGGTACTGGCGACGGGACAGCGACTCGCCGTCAACAGCCACGGCCAGCGTGGTCAGGTCGACGCCGTTGAGAATCAGCGGCGCTTGTCGGTCCTGCGAGGCCGGATTGCGACGCAGCGCCAGCCGTGCGAACACCTCGCTACGGTCGGGGTCCAGCCTGATGTCCAGCTCGACCTGATCGACCAGCCAGACAGGCGGGCGGTAATCGCCGCGCAGAACCGGACGCCGGGGCTGACCGCCGCGTAGGGACATGGCTTCACCAACAGGAAAAGAATCAGCCGGTATTATAGAAACATGCCCGTCATCATCCGATTCGGCCCGGTCGTCGCCGGCTGGCTTGTGACCCGGCCATGACCGCCATCACCCTTTGGCTGCTGCGTCACGCCAGCGCGGAGGATCCCGCGCCGGGCCACCGCGACTTCGATCGCGCCTTGAGCCCGATCGGTTGGCGCGAATGCAGCCGCCTGAATCGATGGTTGCGAGATAGCGGCTTTACCCCGCCTGAGCGCGTGCTCGCCTCGCCGGCGCGACGGACCCGAGAGACCGCTGAGCGGGCACTGGCCGGCTTGAGCCCGCTACCCATCGAAGTTCACCCGGAGCTGTGGCAGGCCGATGCCGACGCGCTGCGGCAGCTGATCAATGCCGAGGCCGCGACCGGCGGGCTGCTGCTGATCGGCCACAATCCCGGCCTGGAGTGGCTGGCCGGATGGCTGGGGGCCGAGCTACCTCTGACCGGGATGAAGCCCGCCACGCTGCTGATGCTGCGGGTGTCGGCACCGCTGCAGGCAGCCTCGGCCGAGGTGCTTCAGCGCTTCGTCCCCAGCGACTCGATGTAGACCGCAGCCAGGGCCTCGAAGCCGGCCTGGTCCTCGGCGCTGAAGCGGTCCGGGCGCGGGCTGTCGATATCCAGGACGCCGATCAGGTCATCACCTGAGATCAGCGGCACGACCAGCTCCGAACGCGAGGCCGGATCGCAGGCAATATGCCCGGCAAAAGCGTGCACATCGGCCACCCGCTGGGTCTGGCGGCTGAGCGCCGCCGTGCCGCAAACGCCCTTGCCCATCTCAATATGGACGCAGGCTGGCCGGCCCTGAAACGGGCCGACGATCAGGGCATTGTCTTCCAGAAAATAGAAGCCGGCCCAGTTGATATCCGGCAGCTCGGTGTAGATCAGCGCGCTCAGATTGGCGGCATTGGCGATGCGATGCGACTGACCGGCCAACAGGCCACGGGCCTGTTGGACCAGATCCTGGTACGGCGTGCTCAGAGCGGGCGGGGGCTTCATGCGTCGTTGAATCAGGGCTGAGGATCAGGCCGCGCAGCATAGCCGGACGGCGGTCGGCATGTCATCAATCCTGCCGCGTCGACCGGCGTCGAAACAGCAGCAGACGGTTGTTGGCCGGCAGACTCAGGTCGCCGAGCGCGTCCAGGCCGCGCTCGGCAGCCAGCCGGCGCACGACCAGCGCGTCGCGCAGGCCCATCGCCGGGTCGCGCTGACGCAGGCTGAGATCAAAGGCCACATTACTGTCGGCCGTATGCACCCCGCCATCGTGAAACGGGCCATAGCAGATCAGCCAGCCACCGGGCTTGAGCACGGTGGCGGCGCCATCCAATAGCCGCGGAGTCAGCTCGAAAGGCATGATGTGCAGGGTATTGGCGGTAAAGACCGCATCAAAAGGGCCCGTCGGCCAGGGCCCTTCGGCGACGTCCAGGGCCAGCGGCGACCCCAGCCGCCCGGCCGCCTGCAGCCGAAAGCGCGCCTCGATGTCGGCAAGATTCTGAGGCCGATCGCTGGCCAGCCAATCGAGATCAGGCCGCAGGGCGGTGAAATGCACCGCGTGCTGACCTGTCCCAGCCCCGATCTCCAGCACCCGCGCGGCCGGTGGCAGCAAGCGCATCAGCACCTGCCCGATCGGACCCTGGTTGCGCTCGCAGGCCGGCGAATGCGGCAAATCTTCAAGACTGAACCTCATCACGGCAACAGCTCCCTGGGTGTCTTCAATGCGCTGACGAACTTCAATGCAGCGTTGGATGGAGCGCACGAAGCGCGGCGCGGAATAAAGGTTTTCCTGATTACGCACATGACTCAGCCATCAATTCGGGGCAGAGGGCCTTGTGCATCAGGCCATCGGTTTGTCGACCGCCTTGGCAGGCGGTCGATGCCCTGCAGTGCTTAAGTCCAGGCG
>JBJHCC010000022.1:33598-59569 GCA_050485825.1 Gammaproteobacteria bacterium | reverse complement strand
TTGCTTGACCATTTCAACCTATATCTGGATGCCCGCAGCCAGTGGGGTGCGGCGCTGACGCAGACTGATGGCCAGACTCTGCTGCTGCCCTCGGAGGTCGGCTGCCTGCTGCCCGCACCCTCGGCCAGTCACAACGGCCGCCCGGCGATCACCCTGGATGCGCCGCGCGGTACGATCGAGATCATCGAGATGGGCCGGGTCGGCGCAGACTCGGATCTGCTGGACAATGACTGGCGCTGGTTGGGCTGCGATGCCCTGGCTGATGCCTTCGAGAACGGAGCCTGGGCGGACGACCCGAATGCCGGGCTGGAACCACCGTCTCAGCGCATCAGCGCACAGGCCACCTTGATCAACGTGGCGGCCGGCGGCATGAACACCGTGCCGGCAACGGCAATCGGCAACTTCAGCGATATCGCCCAGCACACCGCGCCAGCATCGGAACTGCCTGATCTGGCCCATGCCTTCGACTCAGGCGCAGACGACGGCGGCGTGCGCAGCCTGGTCTGCGTTGACGGAGACTGCCGGATCGATGAATGGGAACAGCCGATCGAGGCGCTGGCCGCGGTTTTGATGGTGTCGGAACTGACCGTTGGCTACTCCGTGGATCCAGGGCTGGCCGCAGAATTTGAATGGGTGACACATCGGCCACTCAAGGCCTACGAGAATAGAGTCGAGTCCTTCTCCATCGGATCTGCTCCGACGCTGCGAGTGCGCTCCAACGTAGGCGAGATTCGCCCGAACTTGGCAAATTGTCCTATCTCTCCCCCAGGGCCTATACCCGGACCATGGTGCCTCGATCGCAAGTCACGGATTCCGATGGGATTGGTTCTTCAGAGTCTTTCCTTCAATACGGACTATGGTCCCCCGCCATGGGAGGCAGAGTCTTGGATTCTCGGACATCCCATCTTTATCCAGAACGCGTTTGCCTTGGGAAGCGAATTCGATGCTCTGTTCCGAGGCGGTACGGCCAAGATCACGCTGGATGACCATGCCGAGCAGCTAGTCGCCGCGGACGGCACCCGCTTCCTTGGCGAGCCGGTAATCAGCTTCGCCATCCAGCAGTTCAGCAACGGCACCCTGATCGACGATCAGGGCCAGAATGTGCTGTCGAACTATCGCCGCACTGAAATGCCGCGTCAGACCCTATTACTGCTGCCGCCTGATTGATCGGGTTGTTGTTTCGGCCTCGCTCGGCGTTTGCAAGAACTCGCTTGCCGCTCACAGCGGGCCAGAGGGCGGCGGGTGTGGGATGTGGCGGTGGCTGCTGGCGCTTGGAGGGGGCGGCGAGTGGCGGTGGCTGCTGGCGGGGAAGAGCTCGTAACGATACCGTCGATTGGCGGATCTCCTGGGAGCTCGGGTGCGGGTCAGAATTGCCTCGGTGGCGCCTGAAACGCATGCGCGGTCGATAAGCGCCCCCGGCCGACCGGGCAGCTGATACATCGCGCCGCCGCCCGCGAACCCTTCCTCGCCAGCAGCCACCGCCACTCCCCGCTGACGGTTTTGGGGTTGATCAAAGACCCCTTCGCCCATCACGTTCAGTCACTCCGCATCTTTGCTGCTTGGCTGCTTGGCTGCTTTGCGACCTCAAAGACCTTTCCGTGTTCTCCGTGCCTTCCGAGTTTCCCGGTTTTTCCCTCTCCCTTCTCCCCTTTCCCCCTCTCCCCCTCTCCCCCTCTCCCCCTGAGACCTCACTCAAACCTGTCCCTGAACATCCCGGTCGGCATCTCATGCGCGCCGAGGTCGTAGGGACCCAGGAAAGCCGGCTGACCGGAGTGCAGGATGCCGCGCGGGCGCCATTCGATGTCGACGTTTGGCGTGTCGCCGAAGTTGCAGAAGTTGATCGCCGGCGATCCGGGGAGCAGGTAGAACTCGCCGTTGAGCGGGAAGGAGAACAGCGGGTTGCCGATCTGGGTCGCGCTGGCGCCGGGGCCGGTGAAAGGTCCGGGCTCGTGCCAGAGCACGCAGTCGACGTTGAAGGTCGCATTCGCGCCGAGGCTGCCCATGGTGCCGCTGTGGAGGGCATGGATGATCGAGTCGAAGATTTCGACATGCGCGCTGCCGCTGAAGTCGCGGAAGACGCGATCGCCGGGCATCACCGTGTTGGCGATGGTGGAAAAGCGGACTTCCAGAACGGGTGGTGGATCACTGCTGTCGCCGGAAAAACCAAAGGTGTTGCGGCCACCTGCGCTCCAAACCGTCGAGTGGCGCAGCTGCAGGCGGCTGCCGCCGGCGATCCGGAACAGGCCGCCGGTTTCAATGCCGTTGGCAAAGTTCTGCCCGACCGAAGTGCGCTCGATCAGGGCTTGGCCGCCGAACACCAAATTGGCGACAGCGGCCTGGCCGCCCGGTGTCCCGAACAGACCGGCATCGTTCAGGCTGATCTCCGAGCAGCGCCGGGGCGTGTGGCAGTCCGCGCGGGTGCGCCGGACCTCGACGCGGCTGTCTTCACCGGCGACGTAAAAGGCGCCGCCGCTGTTCTCGGCCACGTTGCGATGGACCCAGCTGTTGAGCGCGTGAACCTTGCCGCCGCTGGAGACCCAGAAGGCGCCACCGTGGCCGTTCACTCCAAGGCCGTTGACCCGATTCCGATGTACCTCCAGCGGACGCAGGCTGGGCCCGATACCGAACAACTGAAAGACCTGGCCGAACAGCCACAGCTCGCCACCGTTGCTGACCCAGCCGCCGCCGCCGCGGCCGTGCGCGGTGTTGTTGTCCAGCGTGCCCGGCCCGTGACTGGCCGGGCCCGAATACCAGAACATCCGGCAGCCGTTCAGATGCAGCCCGGCGCCGCGACCGCTGCGCGCGGCGGGCGTTCCTGCCGTGTTGTTGAAGATGCGCCCGCCGGTCTTGAGGATCTCGATATTGCCGCGGCAGTACAGGCCGCCGCCATCGGCTTCTCCCAGGGCATTCGGATCAGTGACGGCATTGTCATGGATACGGGTGTCGCCGTGGAGGGTGACGAAAGCGGTGCCATTGGTGCCGGGATCGAAGCCGATGAATACGCCGCCGCCGCGCCGGCCGCTGTTGTTGTCGACTCGCAGGTTGACCAGCTCAAGGGTGAAGGTGGCGCCGCTGCTGCGCACGGCCAGGCCGCCGCCGTTGTAAAACTGATTCTGGCTGCCGTTGACCAGGCGCAGATTCTGCAGCGAGACGGTGTAGCTCCCGCTGCTGCCGAGGAAGGCCCGCACCGCCGGGTCGGGATTGAGCGTGCCGCTGATCTGGCTGCGGTCGTTCGGGGTGGTCGAGCTGCAGTTGGGGTGGCCGCCGATCAGGGTGATATTGCGGCTCAGGATCTCCAGGTTTTCCTGGAAGGTGCCGGTGTTGATCCGGATCGTGGCCGAGCCGTTGAGCGGAACGGAATTGATGGCCGCCTGGACGCTGCTGAAGGCGCAGCCGACCCCGACTCTGAGTACTGGCCCACCGCTGGGTTCGGCCTCGATATTGCCCATACCGGAATGGGCGGGCGCGGCCTGCAGCAAGCTGCAGGCGAGCAGGGCCGTGATGCGAAGGCGTAGGGGCATGACATGGGCTCGAGCTTCCGTTGCCCGAACATTCGTCAGCCGCGCCGGTTTTCCGCCAGCGTCGGTGAGTTTTGGATGCGGTTGTTCCGTCCGGCGTGTGCGCCCGGTTTTCAGTGGCCGGGTGCGGGCTCGGGATGTCCGCAGTCCACGCCGCTCAGGCTGGCCATATAAGCCTGGGCATGGGCTTCACCGTGCCGTTGCCAAAGCTCGAGGGCATCGCGCAGCTGCGCAGGCTCGGCGGTTTGCCAGGTATCGGTCGTGGCCTCGCCCAGACAGCGCAGCCAGTCGAACGAGGCGCTACGCCAGGCCTGGTAGCGCGCCATGGCGTCGGCGTCGCCAGCCGCTTCCGCACGCTGCGCGATGAGGCCCGCGCCGATCATGACCAGGCCCAGGCTGTGCGGGCCGCTGATCATGTCGGTCAGTAGCCGGTCGCAGGCCTGGTCAAGGGCCGGATCCAGAGCCGCTGGCTCACGGCACAGGTCGGCCAGTGTCTGGAGGGGTGGCGGCGGTAGCAGGGGCAGCAAGCTGCCGACGGCCGTGGGTTCGGCAGCCTCGGCAGCGCCAAGCTGCTCGAAGGCCCGAGTCACGATCAGGGCATGGTCAGTGCTGACTTCATCGATGCGTTCGGCAGCGATCAGCAGCGCGCGGACGCGCTCGCTGTCGCCGGGCTCGGTCAGATACAGCCGGGACAGCAGCTCGCCGCCGTCCTGCCCAGCGATGGCGTCGTCCAGGCCGCGCTGGCGACACTCTGTCTGCAGGTCCGTCATTGCGCAGAACTGGGCCAGCAGGGCTCGCGTCAGGCGGTCGTCGGCCTGTTCGATCAGCGCATGGAGCTGATCGAGCAGCTCGTCCGGGCTCAAGATCGGTTCGTTGTCGAACCAGGGCTCGGCCATCGTCTCGATCAGCAGCAGCCCGCTGGCGCGCTGGCTGGCCTCAGGAGAGGCGAGCAGGGCCGTGGCCACTCGCCGAAACTCGGCCGCGATGGCCGCGTCTTCACCCGCATCGGCATGCCCCGGGTGGGTCAGGCCAAGATAAACCAGGGCCGCTGCCGACAGGGCCAGGGCTACGAACAGAACGACCGACCGCTTCCACATCGTATGCATTCCTGGCGAAAACCTGGCTTGACTAAGTAGCACGCGCCAATAGAGTCGTCAATCTAGGCCGTCGTTGGAAGTTGCTCATTCCAGTCAGGTCATTGCCCCGTGGGGTACCCCAGGAGACTAGTCTGCCGGGGGATGACCAGCAGGACCAGCAAGCATGGAGCACGCTGGGTGCACGGAACATGGGCAACGCCGTTTCCGTGACTTCGGGGTGTTCAGAGGCTCCCTTGCGCCGTCGCGCTGGCGAAGCGCCCTTCATGTCGGGTCAGGCGGGCGCCAGTCCGGGTCCCGCCGGCGGCGACGCAGGATAAAGCGCTCGGGGGCAAGTGCGGCGGTGATCTCGGGGTCGACGCTGGACGGACGGCCGGACAAACGATCGGCGATCAGTTCGGCGCAGAGCGGGGTGTGGGTCAGGCCGCGCGAGCCGTGGGCGATGCTCAGGTGAACGCCATCGCTCAAGCCATGAGGCTGCCGCCGCGGGTCGGGCAGGGGGCCGGCCAGCGGCAGAAAGTCGGTGGACTGGCAGCGGACAGCGGCGCGCCGATCGACGACGGCAATGGCCGCTCCGCCCAGCGCCTGCCAATGGCCGGGCAGCTGCTCGCGAAGCTGGGCGAGATTGGCGGCGTCATCGGCGGGATCAATCACCGGATCGGCGCGCTTCAGGTCGAAGCTGGCACCGACGCAGTGCAGATCGTCCAGCGCCGGGGTCAGGTAGCCGGCATGGCAGACGGCCTGAGTCCAGACCTGAGTCGCCGCGGTCGCCCGGCAGAGGCTGACCTGGCCGCGGATCAGCTTCAGCGGCAGCCAGGCCAGGCCCGGCAGATCGCGGGTCTGCGCGCCGGTACACAGGATCAGGGCCTCGGTCGCCCGGGTGGATCCGTCAGACAGGGAAACGCTCAGGCGGTCACTGGCACTGAAGTCGCGCAAAGCAACAGGCAAGACCTGGATCAACGGGTGGTCGAGCAGCAGCCGGCACCAGGCCGCAGGCCGCAGATAGCCCGCGCCGATCAGGCGGAAGCTGCCGCCGCCCTCCTGTTGCAGCAGCTCGGATGGCCAGGCGCCGCTGCTCAGGGCCCGTTCGAGCTTGGCCCGGCTGCGCTCGTCGGGCGGCGCAAGAACGACGTTGTTGAGGCGTCCGTCATGGTCGGTGGCCGGGAACCCCAGCCTTGCCAACCAGGCCCGGGCACGCAGGAAGGCGGCCTGGTAGAAGCGGTTCTGCGGGGTCAGATGGGCGCTGGGTGTGGTGTAGAGCACGCCGGCATGGTTGCCCGAGGCGGCGTCGGCAATGCCCTTCGGCGCCAGTACGCTGACCTGCCAGCCGCGCTCGGCCAGCGCGCGAGCCGTCGTTGCCCCGGCCAGCCCCGCCCCGGCGATCACGGCCTGCCCGGTGCGGATCCGGCGCGCTTTGAACAGCCCCGGCCAGCGTGCGCAAAGCCGATGACGCTTGGCGCCGAAGCCGGCTTCGCGCCGTACCTCGAAGCCGGCCTCGCTCAGGCCCCGACGAAGTTCGCCGGCGGCACTGAAGGTAGCCAGGGTCGCGCCGGGTCGCGAGAGACGGCCGAGCGTGGCGAGCAGGTTTCGATGCCACATCGCCGGGTTGCGGGACGGTGCGAAGCCGTCCAGGAACCAGGCGTCCATCGGCCACTCGACGCGCTGCCACTGGTCCAGCGCATCGCCGACCATCAGGGTCAGCACGATATTGTCGGCAAGCGCGATCCGGTGCCAGCCGGGCACGGGCGGCGGGTAGCCGGCCAGCAGGTGCTGGCCCAGCTGCTCAAGCTCCGGCCACTGATGCAGGCAGCGGGCCAGGTCGTCCCGGGTCAGCGGATGCAGTTCCACCGACTGAAGCGCAAGCCAGGCGCCTTGCGGTGCCTGTTCGAGAAAGCGCTGCGCGGCCAGCAGCAGGTTGAGCCCGCTGCCGAAGCCGGTCTCGCCGATCGCGAACAGCTCGCCTGGCGCCATCGCCGCGAAGCGCGCATCCAGCTCGCTGGCGTCGATGAATACCGCCCGGCTTTCGGCCAGCCCCTGACCAGGCGTGAAGTAGCTATCGCCGAAGGCCGGCGCATACGGCGTGCCGTCGCGAAACTCGACGCGGGCCGGGCGAATCGGCGCTGGCGGCTTGCTCAAGGTCCTCAATTCATCGCTGTGATCGGCCAGACCGCACTGTACCGGAACGCGGATCAGCTCAGCGCCTGCTTGCCGGCCTTTGTTGGCTGCGGCGAGGGGCGGCTGTTGACGAGAGGCTGGGGGTGCGCCAGCAGCCACCCCCTCTCCCCTCTCCCTTCTCCCCCTCTTTCCCCTCCCATCACTTTCTCCACCCCCACCAATGTTATATCATTGCGGTCCACGCCTATCCCGGGTCCTCATGGCCGCAGTCTTCCGACAGTCCGATAAGGATGAGCGGGTCGATGTTCTCGACCGCGCGGCGATTTGCGTGTCCGGGCTTTGCCTGCTGCAGTGCCTGCTGCTGCCGCTGCTGGTGGTGGTGACGCCGCTGATGTCGATCGGTTTTCTCGGCGAGGAGTGGTTTCATCTGCTGTTGCTGGTGCTGATCCTGCCGATCAGCCTGCTGGCCTTCGGGCTCGGTTACCGGATTCATGGCAACCGGCGCATGCTGGTGCCGGGCTTGGCTGGGCTGGGTATCGTGATGCTGGCGGCGTGGCTGGAGCACGAGGGTCTCGGTGCCCTTGCTACGGCGCTGCTGACTTCCCTGGGCGGTGTTTTGCTGATCACCGGGCACTGGTTGAACCTGCGTGATCGTCGGCGGCTGTGCCTGCAACCGGGCAGCTGAGCCTGGCCTGCAGTTGCCCCGTTGGGGTCGTTCCTTACATCCCCAAAACGAGACCACTTTGCTGCTAGAATCGCCGGCAGTTTTCAACGGATTTAGGGCCATGAGCGAGATTCCTGCCGATCTGCGATATACCGAGAGCCATGAGTGGGTCAGCCAGGAAGAGGACGGCGTGGTCAAGGTCGGCATCACCGATCATGCCCAGGAGCAGCTTGGCGATCTGGTCTTTGTGGAGCTGCCCGAAGAGGGCGCCACGTTTGGCCAGGGCGACGCCTGCGCCGTGGTCGAGTCGGTCAAGGCCGCGTCCGACATCTACTGCCCGGTCTCCGGCGAGATCGTGGCCATCAACGAAGCGCTGGCCGAAGCTCCGGAAACGGTCAACAAGGATCCGTACAACGATGGTTGGTTGTACAGCGTGCGCCTTGAGGATCCGGATGAGCTCGACGGCCTGATGGACGCCGACGCGTACCGCGACCATATCGAAGACTGAGCCCAGCGCTTACGGCAAGCGGCCTGCTGCGGGGTACACCCGCCTCCGCACCAGGGTCGACAGGGCGGGCTGAGATTTGGAAGCGCCTCAGGCGCCGCCGGCCAATCGATCGGCGCGCCGAATCGGCTCCGGCAGGCGATAGCGCGGGGTGCAGGCGAGCACGACCTCGATCGCGCGTTCCAGCGCGATCCGATGCCCCACCGAAACAAACACCGGTTTGACACCGGCGCGGGTTCTGAGCGCGGCGCCGATGAGCTCGCCCTGGTCCTGCAGCGGGGACCAGTCGCCCTTGTTCGGACCCGGTTCGCCATGGCGCCCGCAAAGCCGGGACTTGCCGACACCGATGCTGACCAGCCCGGTGGTGACGCCCAGATGGCAGGCGACGCCGAAGCGGCGCGGGTGGGCCCGTCCCTGGCCGTCGCAGAGGACCAGATCCGGGCGCCGGCCGAGCTGGTCGAGGGCGGCACGCAGGGCCGGCAGTTCGCGAAAGGACAATAGCCCAGGGATGTAGGGCAGCTCGGTGGGTCGTTCGACGACCGCCTCGTCCAGGACCAGCAGTTCGGGGAAAGACAGCAGCACCGCCGCCGCCCTTGTGACCCGCCCGGCGTTCGGGAAAGCCGCGTCGACGCCGGCAACGTATCGAATCGGCGCGGGCAGCTGATCCTGCTCGATGACCTGGCCGGCCAGCTGTCGCTGCAGCTGGATCAGCTCGCTGTCCGAAGCCTGGGCTCGCCCGCCCTGATCAGGCATCCGCGTCTCCAAACGCCGCTGTCCAGGCCGCGGTCACCCGCTCGGTCAGCTCGGGCGCCGGGCTGGCGCTGTCGCCGCGGGCCAGCCACTGGCGGTGCTGCAGGGCGGACAGCTCATGCCAGGCCGCCTGCAGGTCGCTGGACCGGTCCGCCGCCAGCAGCCCGGCGGCTGCAAGCGATGCCAGCATGCGGGTTGGCTGGCGCTCTGCGGCCAGGGCCGGGTGATCGGCGGCATGACACAGCAGCAGGCACTCGGCGATGGTCTGAATGTCGGTGCGCAGGCGCTTGATCGGGGTTTCGGGGCGTTCGCGGCGCTGCTTGAGGCGCATTTCGGCCAGCTCGCGGCGGGTGGTGTCGGGATCGCGCGGCTGGCACAGCACGGCCAGCCGCAGCGCGTCGAAGCGGCTGCGCAAGGCGTCGCGGCCGCCGACCCAGCGGGCGCGGATCAGCGCCTGATGCTCCCAGGTCCAGGCTTGTTCCTGCTGATAGTCGGCAAAGGCATCGATCCGGCTGACCAGCAGGCCGGCGCGGCCGTTGGGGCGCAGGCGGGTGTCGATCTCGAACAAGCGGCCGCCCGGCATTGGCAGCTGCATGGTGCTGATCAGGCGCTGGGTCGTGCGCAGCGGCGGCTCGCCCTCGCCGTGCAGGAACACCAGGTCCAGGTCGGACTCGTAGTGCATCAGTTCGGCACCCAGATTGCCGTAAGCAATGACGGCCAGATCGGGCCGCTGGCCGTCGATGAGCTTCAGCACCGCGCCGATGATCGCCTCGGCGATACTGGTCAGGCGGGCGGCCGCCTGGTCCGGGCTCAGGCGCTCGTCAAGCTCGGCCAGCGCCGTGCGCAGGAAGCCGGCCTGGCGCCAGCGGCCCAGCGCGTGCAGGCTGCTTTCGATGTCGTCGGGGTCCAGAGCCGGCAGGGCGGGCAGCTCGAAGCCGTGGACGGGATCGAGCAGATCGTCCAGCAGCTGCGGCGCGGCGATGATCCATTCGGCCAGACGCGCGCTCTGGCCGACCACGCGGACCAGGCGGGTCAGGGTGGCCGGGCGCTCGTGCAGCAGCGCCAGGTAGGCCGAGCGGCGGGCGATCTGTTCGATCAGCCTGAGCAGATCGCTCAAGCCCGCTTCCGGACGATCCTGGCTCTGCACTTCGGCCAGCAGCTGCGGCATCAGGCGCTCCAGGCGCTGCCGGCCTTCCGCGCTGAGCGCGCGGCTGCCGATCCGGCCGTGCAGTTGCAGCAGCGCATCGGCCGTGTCCTGCGGGTGTTCGAAGCCCGCGTCGCTCAGCTGTCCGGCCAGCTCGGGCGAGGGCGGCCATAGCGGCAGGCTGATGCTGCGTCGCTCGGGTTCGCGGAAGCTGTCGGCGAAGATCACCCGGACCTGCTCGCGCCGGCTGGCGATCTCGGCCGCCAGCTCGGCCCAGTTCGCCGCGCCCATCAGCGCGGCCAGACGGCGCCGACCGTCGTCGTCTTCGGGCAGATGGTGACCCTGGCGTGCGGTCATCGCCTGCAGGCGGTTTTCGAGAATGCGCAGGAAGGCGTAGGCGGTCTCGAGCGTTTCGGCGCGTGCCGGCTCGATCAGGCCCAGATCCCGGCAGGCGGCCAGCGCCGGCAGGAAACCGCGCTGGCGCAGACTCGGCTCGCGGCCGCCGCGCAGGATCTGCTGGCTCTGGACCAGGAACTCCAGCTCGCGAATGCCGCCAGCGCCGCGCTTGATGTCGTCGCGGGCCGAGCGGGCGCGGCTGCTGGCGTCGATCCGGGTATGCAGCTCGCGCAGGCTGTCGAAGATGCCGTAGTCCAGATAGCGCCGAAAGACGAAGGGCTGCAATGCGTCGAGCAGGGCGCTGCCGGTATCCCGGTCGCCGGCTGTCGGCGCGGCCTTGAGCCAGGCGTAGCGCTCCCAGCTGCGGCCCTCGCTGAGGAAATACTGCTCCATCGCCGGCACCGACCAGACCAGCGCGCCGCTGTCGCCGAACGGCCGCAGCCGGGTATCGACGATCCAGACCCGACCGTGGGCGGTGACGGTGTCGAGCAGGCGAATCAGCTCGCGCGCGCACTGCTTCAGCCACTCCGCTGCCTCCAGGCGGCGCGGCCCGGTGCTGGTGGCCGTGCCCTGATAGGCGAACACCAGATCGATATCGGAGTTGAAATTCAGCTCGTCGCCGCCGAGCTTGCCCAGTCCCAGCACAGCGAGCCGGATCGGCGTGCCCTCAACACCGGCCAGCGCACCGAAGCGCGCTTCCAGCTGCCGCTCCGCCGCGTCCAGGGCCAGCGCCAGGCAATCCCGGGCGAGCGTCGAAATCGCCCGACCCGTCTCGGCAATATCCGCCTGCCCGCTCAGATCCCGCCACAGAATATGCACCGACGACAGCTGCCGAAACCGGCGCAGCGCCAGCAGCGGATCAGCCGCCAGCGCATCCTCATCCGGCGCTGCGACGGGCATCGTCGGATCCGCATCCTCCGGAAACCGCCGCCAGGTCTCGGCGACGAAGGCGCTTGAGTCTGCCAGGTGGTCTGGATCGATGGTGATGGCACGTTTCATGCCGATAGCCTAGCGGAAGGGGTGGAGGGAAAGAGGGAAGAGGGAAGAGGGAAGAGGGACGAGGGAAGAGGGAAGGCAGTGGTCGCCCAAGCGCCGCGATGCCTCCAGGCCCAACCCTCTCCCTTCTCCCCTCTCCCCCTCTACCCCAAAAAAAGAAAACCCCGGCACAAGGCCGGGGTTTTCGTTACTGCTCGAACGGGTTGCCAGGGCTTACATCATGCCGCCCATGCCACCCATGCCGCCCATGTCCGGGGTACCGCCGCCTTCGTCCTTCTTCGGCAGTTCGGCCACGGCCGCTTCGGTGGTGATCATCAGACCGGCCACGGAAGAGGCGTTCTGCAGGGCAGAGCGGGTCACCTTGGTCGGGTCCAGGATGCCGGCGTCGATCATGTCGACGAATTCGGCCGTCGCGGCGTTGAAGCCGAAATTGCCCGAACCTTCAGCCACCCGGGCCAGCACCACGGAGGGCTCGCCGCCGGCGTTCGACACGATCTTGCGCAGCGGCTCTTCCATTGCACGCATGGCGATCTTGATGCCGACGTTCTGGTCTTCGTTGTCACCGGTCAGGCCGCTGATCGCCTTCAGTGCACGGACCAGGGCGGTACCGCCACCAGGGACCACGCCTTCTTCGACGGCCGCACGAGTGGCGTGCAGGGCGTCTTCGACGCGAGCCTTCTTCTCCTTCATCTCGACTTCGGTGGCCGCACCGACCTTGATCACGGCCACACCGCCGGCCAGCTTGGCCACGCGTTCCTGCAGCTTTTCGCGGTCATAGTCGGAGCTGGCGTCCTCGATCTGGGCACGGATCTGGCCGACCCGCCCTTCGATCGCCTTGGCATCGCCGGCGCCGTCGATGATGGTGGTGTTTTCCTTGGTGATCTGGATCTTCTTGGCGGTACCCAGCGAATCCAGGGTGGCCTTTTCCAGGCTCAGGCCGATCTCTTCGCTGATGACCTGGCCGCCGGTCAGGATGGCCATGTCTTCCAGCATCGCCTTGCGACGATCACCGAAGCCCGGCGCCTTGACCGCTGCGACCTTGACGATGCCGCGCAGGTTGTTGACCACCAGGGTGGCCAGCGCTTCGCCTTCGACGTCTTCGGAGACGATCAGCAGGCTGCGGCCCGACTTGGCCACGCCTTCCAGCACCGGCAGCATGTCGCGGACGTTGGAGATCTTCTTGTCGTGCAGCAGGATGAACGGGTTTTCGAGCTCGACCTGCATGGTCTGCTGGTCGGTCACGAAGTACGGCGACAGGTAGCCGCGGTCGAACTGCATGCCTTCGACGACATCCAGCTCGTTTTCCAGCGACTGGCCTTCCTCGACCGTGATCACGCCTTCCTTGCCGACCTTGGCCATGGCCTCGGCGATGATCTTGCCGATTTCTTCATCGCTGTTGGCCGAAATGGTGCCGACCTGAGCAATGGCCTTGTCATCGGTGCAGGGGGTGGAGATCTTCTGCAGCTCGACCACGGCGGCCTTGACCGCCTTGTCGATGCCGCGCTTCAGGTCCATCGGGTTCATGCCGGCGGCAACGGCCTTCAGACCTTCACGCAGCATGGCGTGGGCCAGCACGGTGGCGGTGGTGGTGCCGTCACCGGCAGCGTCGGAGGTCTGGGAAGCAACTTCCTTGACCATCTGGGCGCCCATGTTCTCGAACTTGTCTTCCAGTTCGATTTCCTTGGCCACGGACACACCGTCCTTGGTCACGGTCGGGGCGCCGAAGCTCTTCTCGAGCACGACGTTGCGGCCCTTCGGGCCCAGGGTCACGGCGACGGCACGCGCCAGGGTGTCGACGCCGCGCAGGATGCGGTTACGGGCGTCTTCGGAGAAACGGACTTCTTTGGCACTCATGTTGAAAATCCTCTAGATGCTAGATGCGTCGTTATCGGATAAGGGCAGTGGATCAGGACTCGATGACGGCCATGATGTCGTCTTCGCGCATCACCAGCAGGTCCTCGCCGGCAACCTTGACTTCGGTACCGGAGTACTTGCCGAACAGGACCTTGTCGCCGACCTTGACATCCAGCGCGCGCTGCTCGCCGCTGTCCAGGACCTTGCCGTTGCCTACGGCCAGCACTTCGCCGCGGATCGGCTTTTCGGCCGCGCTGTCGGGAATGACGATCCCGCCCGGGCTGGTGCGCTCTTCCTCGACGCGCTTGACGATGACGCGATCATGCAAAGGACGCAGTTTCATGGGTTGATCTCCCTTCGATCTGTGGTTGTTGAACAATTCATAGCCAATGATCCCGCCGCCTCCAGCACGGAGAGCGACCGCGGATCGCGGTTGTTTCGGGCGCAGCGCGGTCTGCCGATGATCGGGAGACCGACAGCGCCGGTACGGAAGGCCAAATGGAGCCCGCCCGTCGCCTTTTCAAGGGCGGCGTGCTGCAGTCAATGCCGGATTTCCAGGGTCGGGCCTGACCGCCGAGGTCGCTGCCGCCGCCGCTGCGATGGAGGCTGCGCCGAGGCCTGGCATCGCCGCGCGCTGCGGCTCGGGCTGGCCGGGCATTCAACGACGTCGGGAGGGCTACAATAGCGGGCTGTCCCACCCGAGCAGGAGCGGCGGTGAGCGCGAAACTGTGCCTGGTCATGACGACGGTGGAAACCGAGCGCGATGCGGAACGCCTGGCCCGATGCCTGGTCGAAAACCGACTCGCGGCTTGCGTCTCGATTGTGGCACCGATGACCAGTATCTATCCCTGGCAGGGCAGAATCGAGCGCGCCGAAGAGCGAGCGCTGTGGATCAAGACCCTGCCGGAGCGGCTGGACGCGCTGAAGGAAGCGCTGAAGGAGGCGCACCCCTACGAGGTACCGGAAATGCTGGTGCTGCCGATCAACGACGGGCTGGATGCTTATTTCGCCTGGGCCCGCGACTGGATGACGGATGAAGATTGACGAACGCGCCGGCCGCCGTGTCGGCCTATGGCTGCTTGGGCTGGCCCTGCTTGCACTGCCGCTGCTGGCTTCGGCCCAGATCAACCCCGACGATCTGCTGCCGGTTGACGACGCCTTCGCCCTTGAGGCCCACGCCGAAGCTGATGCCGTTCGCCTGCGCTGGCAGATCGCCGACGGCTACTATCTCTATCGGCACGCCTTCCGCTTCGACACTGACAGCCCCGGGCTGGTGCTGGGCGAGCCGCGCATCCCGCCGGGCGAGGCAACGGTGGATGAGTTTTTCGGCGAAACCGAAACCTATCGTGGTTCGGTTGAGGTCGTGTTGCCGCTGCGCCAACGGCCGGCAAACGGGACCGTCAGCCTGAATGTTCGCTCTCAGGGCTGCGCCGACCTGGGGGTCTGCTACCCGCCTCATCGGCAGACCGTCACCCTGGATCTGCCGCCGTCGCCGCCCGCTGCCGGCCTGGGCGCCTTGCTGGCGCGCCCGGCCAGCCCGTCCGGCAGCGCCCTGCTGACGAGTCCGGAAGCACTGCCGCCCGACCAGGCCTTCGGCGTCGAGGCGATTGCGCTGGATGCCGGCAGCCTGCTGGTCCGCTTCCAGGCTGGTCCTGGCTACTACCTGTACCGTCAGGCCTTTGCCTTCGATGTCTCAGACTCTGATATTGAGGTGGTCAGACTGCAACTCCCGTCTGGCCGGGTTATCGACGATGAGTCGTTCGGGGAGACCGAGGTCTATTTCGGCGAGGTCGAAATCTCGGTGCTGCTGGCGCGCCCGGCTGGTCCGGCGCGGTCGATAGAGCTGATTGCTGACTATCAGGGCTGTCTGGAAGGCAGCATCTGCTATCCGCCGATGCAGCGACGTGTCAGCGTCGATCTGCCGGCGGCCCAGGTGGCGATTCGCCTGGACGAGCCGCCTGCCGCCAGCGTGCCGCTGGCCGAACAGGATCGCCTGGCCGCGGCGCTGGCCGGCGCGCCGCTGCTGGCCTTGAGCCTGTTCTTGCTGGCCGGCATCCTGCTGGCCTTCACCCCCTGCGTGTTCCCGATGGTGCCGATCCTGTCCGGTCTGATCGCCGGCGAGGGCGACCGGCTGACCACCGCGCGGGCCTTCCGCCTGTCGCTGGTCTACGTGTTGGCGATGGCCCTGGTCTACACCGCCTTCGGCGTCA
The DNA here is from genome assembly GCA_050485825.1 of Gammaproteobacteria bacterium. Taxonomy (GTDB): domain Bacteria; phylum Pseudomonadota; class Gammaproteobacteria; order Xanthomonadales; family Wenzhouxiangellaceae; genus Wenzhouxiangella. The sequence continues at coordinate 44,323 of JBJHCC010000022.1, read as the reverse complement.
TCGCCGGGCTGTTCGGCCAGAACCTGCAGGCCCTGTTCCAGCATCCGGTGGTGTTGAGCGCCTTCGCCGGCCTGTTCGTGCTGCTGTCGCTGGCGATGTTCGGCTTCTATGAGCTGCAGATTCCGGCCAGCTGGCAGACCCGGCTGAACGACTGGTCGAATCGCGCCGAAGGCGGCACGCTGATGGGTGCGGCGATCATGGGCGCCTTGTCGGCGCTGATCGTCGGGCCCTGCGTGGCGCCGGCGCTGATGGGGGCGCTGATCTACATCGGCCAGACCGGCGATGCCGTACTCGGCGGCGCGGCGCTGTTCGCCATGGCCATCGGCATGGGCATCCCGCTGGTCGTCTGGGGCACCTCGGCCGGCCGCCTGTTGCCGCGCGCCGGTGCCTGGATGAACGCGGTCAAGGCGGTGTTCGGGGTCGGTCTGTTGGCGCTGGCCATCTGGACGCTCGAGCGGGTGCTGCCGCCGGCCGTGATCATGCTGCTGTGGGGTGCCCTGGCGATGGCCTGCGCCGTCTACCTGGGCGCGCTGACCCGGCTGGAGCCGACCGTGTCCGGCTGGCAGAAGCTGTGGCAGGGCCTGGGTGTAATGCTGCTGGTGTTCGGCGTGATCCAGTTCGTCGGCGCGCTGTCCGGCGGCAGTGACTGGACCCGTCCGCTGAATCATCTGCGCCCGCCGGCCGCCGGCGTGGCCGCTGTGGCGGCGCCGGAATTCCAGCGCATCGAAACCCTGGCCGAGCTGGAGCGCGCCATTGCCGCGTCCAGCCGCCCGGTGTTCCTCGACTTCACCGCCGACTGGTGCGTGGACTGCGTGCGCATGGCCCGTCGCACCTTCCCGGATCCGGAAGTGGCCCGGCGGCTGAACGACATGACCCTGCTCAAGGTCGACGTTACCGACTACAGTGCGGCCGACCAGGAGATCCTCGGCCATTTCGGCCTGATCGGACCGCCGGCTTACCTGTTCTTCCGCAACGGCCAGGAACTCAGCGCCTATCGCAGCTTCGGCTTCATGCCGCCGGCGCGGTTTGCCGCCCTGCTCGATGAGCTGCGCGGCTGATGTCGCGCACGCTGCTGTTTCTCTCGGTGGCGGTGCTCGGCCTGGCGCTGGGCGTCGGCCTGGCCTGGCTGAAGCAGCCCGCGCCGGCCCCGGTCGGCGTGTCCGGCGCGAGCGTCGGCGATCCGCGTCCGGACTTCCGCCACCCCGGCCTGGACGGCCAGTGGGTCAGCGCCGCGGACTTCGACGGCCAACTGCTGCTGGTCAACTTCTGGGCAACCTGGTGCGCGCCCTGCCGGCGCGAGATGCCGGCCCTGCAGGCCGTCAGCGAGCGCCATGCCGGACGCCTGGCCGTGGTCGGCATCGCCATTGACGATGTTGCCGCGGTGCGTGATTTCGTCGCCGAGCTGGGCATTGGCTATGCGATCGCGGTGGGCGCCGGTGATGCCCTGCAGACGCAGCGCGCCTGGGGCAACAGTGCCGGTGCCTTGCCCTATACGGTGCTGGTGGACGCGGCCGGCATCATTCGCTGGCAACACCTGGGCGAGGTTACCGAGGACGAGCTCGAAGCGCTGGTGACGGACTGGCTGGGGTAAAACCATAGTCTCCAAACGGTAGCGTACGTCGCCGAACAGGTAGACAATAGCGTCATCATGGTGCAAACTGCCGGCCTTTCGAAGGCAGGAGCCGAGATGGCGGCAGTGCTGGTCCTGCACGGGCCCAACCTGAATTTGCTGGGAACCCGTGAGCCGGAGGTTTATGGCAGCGCCAGCCTGGCCGAGATCGACGCCCAGCTGGCCCGCTTCGCGGCCGACTGCGGCCTGGACCTGCACAGCCTGCAGGCCAATGCCGAGCATGTGCTGGTTGAGCGGATTCATCAGGCGGCGGCCGACGGCATCGACTGGATCATCATCAACCCGGCTGCTTTCACCCACACCTCGGTCGCCCTTCGCGACGCGCTGGCCGCCGTCCGGCTGCCCTTTATCGAAGTGCATCTGAGCAACCCGGCCGCACGCGAGCCGTTCCGGCACCACTCCTATCTGTCGGACCTCGCATCCGGCGTGATCAGTGGCTTCGGCGCGGATTCCTACCTGCTAGCCCTACAGGCCGTGGTCAACCGGCTCGAAGGATAAGAACAATCATGGATTTGAGAAAGATCAAGAAGCTGATCGAGCTGCTGGAAGAATCGCAGCTCAGCGAAATCGAGATTCACGAGGGCGAGGAGTCGGTGCGCCTGATCCGTCACCATGCCCCGGCCGTCTCCATGCCCATGCCGACCGCCTATGCGCAGCCGCTGATGCCGCAGACCGTCGGCCAACCCGGGCCGGTGGCCGCAGCGTCGGCCGATGGCGACGAGGAATTCGCGCTGCCCGATGGGGAGGTGGTGCGCTCACCGATGGTCGGTACCTTTTACGCGGCGCCGAATCCGGACGCGCCGGCTTTCGTCAAGGTCGGCAGCACGGTGTCGTCCGGCGATACCCTGTGCCTGATCGAGGCGATGAAGATGTTCAACCAGATCGAGGCGGAATTCGGTGGTCGGATTGTCGCGGTGCTGGTCGAGGACGGCCAACCGGTCGAGTTCGACGAGCCGCTGTTTGTGATCAAGAAAGCTTGATATGCCCCCTCCCTTCAAGAAAATCCTGATCGCCAATCGAGGCGAGATCGCGCTGCGCATTCTGCGCGCCTGCCAGGCGATGAATATCCGCACTGTCGCGGTTCACTCCACGGTGGACCGCAATCTCAAGCATGTCGGGATGGCGGACGAGTCGGTTTGCATCGGGCCGGCGGCGGCCGGCCTGAGCTATCTGAATGTGCCGGCCATCATCGCTGCCATGGAAGTCACCGATGCCGAGGCGATTCATCCCGGCTACGGCTTCCTGGCCGAGAATGCCGATTTTGCCGAGCGCGTCGAAGAATCGGGCTTCACCTTCATTGGTCCGCGCGCCGAAACCATTCGCCTGATGGGCGACAAGGTGTCGGCGATCAACGCCATGCGCCAGGCCGGTGTGCCCTGCGTGCCGGGTTCGAACGGGCCTTTGGACGACGATGCGCGCCGTTCCGCCCGCCTGGCGGCCGATATCGGCTTTCCGGTTTTGATCAAGGCCGCCGCCGGCGGCGGTGGCCGCGGCATGCGCGTGGTTCACGAACCGGAAGAGCTGATCAAGTCGATCAGTTTGACCCGCCAGGAGGCCAAGAGCGGCTTTGGCGACGACACGGTGTACATGGAGAAGTACCTCACCAACCCGCGCCATATCGAGATTCAGGTGCTGGCCGACGCCCATGGCAACGCCGTGCATCTGGGCGAGCGCGACTGCTCGATGCAGCGCCGCCATCAGAAAGTGATCGAGGAAGCGCCGGCGCCCGGCATTTCCGCAGAGCAACGCGAGCGAATCGGGCGCATTTGTACCGACGCTTGCAAACGCATTGGCTACCTCGGCGCCGGCACCTTCGAGTTTCTGTACGAGAACGGCGAGTTCTACTTCATCGAGATGAACACGCGTATTCAGGTCGAGCACCCGGTGACCGAATGCATCACCGGGATCGACCTGATCCGCGCCCAGATCCTGGTTGCCGCTGGCGAGCCGCTACCGTTCAGCCAGGATGATGTGGCGTTCTCGGGGCACGCCATCGAGTGCCGAATCAACGCCGAGGACCCGGAGCGCTTCATCCCGCAGCCGGGCACGGTCGACGCGTTTCATGCGCCCGGCGGCCCCGGCATCCGCGTCGACTCGCATATCTATGACGGTTACCGCATCCCGCCCAACTACGACTCGATGATCGGCAAGCTGATCGCTCATGCCGAGACCCGCGAGGCAGGCATTGCCCGGATGCGGGTCGCTCTGGACGAAATGGTGCTCCGAGGCGTGGTCACCAACATCCCGCTGCATCAGCGCCTGCTGCGCGACGCCGGTTTCCTGGACGGCGGCACCAACATTCACTATCTTGAGAAACTGCTGAAGCAGTGAGCCCTTAGTCCCGGCCGCCTTGGCCGGGCAGAAGCCGTTCGATCCAGTCGCGGACGTCGGTAATCCGGTCGACGACCCGACCCAAGCCATAGCGAAGCTCGTCGGTGCGGCTGCGCCGACTGGAGTCTGGCAGATCCACCGAACTGCCATCCTGGGTGGGTCGAACCACGATCATCGCGTTTTCGTAGCCCAGCGCATGCCGGTCCGAGCCTTCCCTGCCGTCGGCGAACCAGTGCTGGGTATAGAAGTCGCCGTCGCCGTTGAGGACGAAGGCTGCGCGGTCGCCGAACACATCCTGGGCCACGGTGACAGTGTCGACCATGGCGATGGTGGGGGTGCGCAGGCTGCCGACATACTGGCCGCTGTCGTCGAAAACCATCATCATCCGCGACTCGGTGACCCGGGTCGGCTCGACGGCATCGGGGTAGGGGGAACCGCCAATCGCCAGCGCCTCGGGCTGTGAGGCGGCGCGGTGAGAGAACAAATTGATCGCCACGACGTCGTCGCGTTCCATCATCTGCCGAAGCTCCTCCTGGACCGCCGCCGCCGAGGGCGCGCCAGGCTGCGCGGGGTCGCCGAAGTCAAGCAGCTGCAACCTGCCGTCGGTGTCAATCCAGTAGCCGGCTCGAATTCGGCCGCCGACATCGGGGCTGATCGTGGCCTGCGCTGGCAGATCGCCCAGATCGCGGTCGGCGCCGCCGAGCGCCGTCGGGTTGATGTACTGGAAGCCGACGCCGCGCGTTTCGATCGGCTGGCCGTTCAGATCGGTGCCGGTGGGTTGATTGTGATAAATGAAGCCGGTGCCCAGGATCGCCACCGGCTCCAGCCCTGCCCGGGCCAAGGCCGGAAACAGCTCCGCAGCCGGCTGTCCCATCGACGGCAATACCATCATCCCGGGCTCGGACAATTCACTGACCAGCAGCGAGGCTTCCGCCCTGGATTGGGTGTTGACGCTGCCGACGACCAGCAGCGGCTGATCGTTGATGCCGGTGATGCTGCTGTTGGTGAAGGCAATGACCTCGGTGCCGTCGCGCAGCATGAAGCCGTCGCCGCGGTCGCGGATATCCAGCACCTCGAGTTCCGCGCGAACCCGGCCATTGCCGAGGTCGCGGAAGCGCTCGATGCCCAGCGGCGCCATCAGGTCGCTGTCGAGTTCGACCGTTCGCAGGGTCCAGGGTGCATTGGCGCTGTCGGTGTAACCGGCTCTGGTCTCGACGGTCTCGCGGACAGAGTTGGGGATGCTGCTGCTGCGCAGCGGCACCGAGTAGCTGACTACGCCCAGGGCGTCGGTACCAGCCTGTTCCCTGGAAAGGCTCAGCGACACCCCGCTGGCCGATCGCAAGTGCTGACCATCCAGTGCCTCGGTGGTTTCGCTGAACGGAATGCTGAGGCCACTCTCGCGGCTGCCGCCCAGCGCAATCGGCTCGCCGAGCAGGCCGCTGTCCTCACTGCGCTGCAGCCAGATCGAGTCCGAGCGATGGTCGGTAATCAGCCGCCAGTCACTGCCCTGGCCGTCCAGGAAGACATGCTCGACCGTTCGGACTTGCTGATACTCGCCGGAGGCCGTCAGTACCCAGTCGGTTCGGATGTTGCCGGCGGCATTGGTGACATGGGCGCCGCCGTCGGTGATCAGCAGGCGACCGCCTTCCGGCATGGTGATGGCGCCGGCATTGCGGAAGAATGCGGCGGCGGGCCCGAAGCTCACCACACGACCGGCGCCGGGATCGCTGTCGTGCACCTCGCGCAGGCCCAGCGTGCCCTGGCCATCGAAGCGGAGATGGACGACCTGACCGGCGTCGTTACGGTAGCCGACATCCCAGTAGGCCGCGCCCGAGCCCGGCAGCTGCCGCTGTTCGATCCAGGTGGCATTGCTGCGGGTGACCTGGGTCAGACGGTCAGAGGGCACCTGGTCAAGAATGGCGCGCGGCAGGCTCTGCCAGCCGCCGCCGGTGAAGACATCCATTTCACTGAGTCGTCCACTTCCGGCCGCCTCGGTGCCATGCCAGCGCGCGACGTAGGCCACACCGTTGTCGGGATTGTGGCTGATGACGACGGTTTTCGGCGGCAACCCGTTGATCGGGCCCTGGAAGCTCAGCCAGTTTGCGGCGTGCTGGACATGTTCTGCGGGCACCGGCAGCTCGGCCAGTTCCCAGTTGGCCTGCGCGCCCGCTGGCGCGCGCTGGATGCTGATATTGGTGATTTCCGACGCGCCCCCGTGCGGGTTGGCCACGCGCATCAGCTCGACGCTTACCGACATCGGACCGTGCGCGGTCTGGACGATGCCGGACCATGGGCCGCTTTGACCGGCCTCAATGCGCTGTGCCAGTTGAACCGGGATCTGCGAATTGATGCTGAGAGATTCGATGCTCATAAGCTGCGTTCCAGTGGGGACGGCCCTGAGCGATAAAGTCTGCGTCCCTCCCGCGGCCGCGGCCATTGGGAGAAACCCTGGCCTGACGAGTTCAGCGGCCGGGACGGGTCAGCCCGAACTGGAGCGGCGCCCGCTGAACCCGGCGCGCGCCCCGAGCCTGCGGTGACCGGCAGAAGCAGCGCCCGTCAGTGCTCGCCCTCAGCTTGCGGCCAGCGCCGTGTTGGACCGGGCTTGATCGACGTAGGGCTGGAGATTGCCCAGAATCACCGAGGACCGCGTCAGCGACGGGTCCCTGAGCACCTCCAGAAAGGCGGGAAACTCGGGATGGTCACGCTTCCATACCGCCTGGATGTCGAAGATCGGGGTCGGCCAGGTGCCCCAGTCAAGCAGCAGCGAAAAGCAGGCGTGGTCGGCGCCCAGTTGTTCGGCGAGTTCGACGAAGGCGGGTATCTCCCGGTAGTTGGCCTGCTGGACGACGAAATCCAGACGCAGATAGGCCAGCTCGCCGCGCTGGCGCAGCGCGCCCAGCGCCGCTACGTTCTCCAGCAGCGTCGGCCAGTGCCCGCCCCGGCGTGTGACGGCGTAGGTGTCCGGGCTGGCCGCATCGAAGGAAATCACGATCTGGTCGATGTTGGGGTGAATGCGCGCCATCCGCCGCCAATTTTTCGGTGTCAGCAGGACACCGTTGGTCTGCAGGCTGATGCGCAGGTTCGGGAAATCCTCGCCGTCCAGCCCGAACAGGAAATCCCGATAAACCCGCGAGGCAAAGGGGTCGCCGGAGCCGGTGACGTTAATCCGAAAGTGGCGGTCGGTCGGGCGGCTGAGCAGGTCCTGCACGATCCGGTCCTGGAGTTCGCGGGCCTTGGCGAGGCCTTCGCCGTCGACATGATTGATCCGCTCCTGGCGACAGCTGGGACACCACAGATTGCAGGAGGCATCGTTACACAGGTTGATGAACTCGGGCAGCTTTTCGAGCCGGGTCTGGCCCTGTTCGATGATGCTGGCCCAGTCCGGATGCTGGCGCGCGGAGGCCAGCGTTGGCAGCCGACCGTCCTGGATCACCGGGCAGACCTGATGGTCGCAATGGCGAAAGCTGCCGTCCAGAATGCCGGCACGGATGGCCTGGGCCCGCTCGGAGTTCCAGGCTTGCGCCACGGTCTGTTCGCTGAGATTGCCGATCGAGGTTGGCAGCCAGGAGGAGCAGCAAAGATACGCCTGCCCGCCTTCGTACACGTCGAGTTGGCGGAAGGGATTGGGGCAGAATCGGCCCGCCGTGCTGACCGATCTGTTCAGCCCATCCTTTAGGGGGGGGCGGCGATAGCCCGCCTTAGCCCACCGTCGTCGCCAGCGGCTGAGCACCTGCTTGAAAAATGACATGCCCTCTAGCCTTACCCTTGCCAGAAGCAAGGATAGACCAGAAATGCTGGAAGATGTTCCAGCCGGGGCCGCCGCCGACCCGGGTGGCGGCGCGATCAGCCGGTCAGCGGCAGCGCGCCAAAGGCGGCATGGGCAACCAGGTGTCCGAGTCGGTCGAGATCCGGCACCAGCGCATCGGTGGAGTCGATGATCACCCGCGCGGCGACGGCAATGGGCTTGGACTCCATCGGGACTTCGGTCAGACGTTCCTCGGTGACCGTGGTCAGGCGCGGAAAGCCCTGGGCCAGCACCGCGATGTAGGGCATGCGCTCGTTGCTGATCATGGTCTTGGTAATGCACAGCCGGGCGCCGTTGACCGACTCGCGTTCGGCCGACTCGGTCAGAATGGCGTAGCTGATCAGGGGGACCTGCCAGCCGCGCCACAGAAAGGTGCCCAGCAACCAGTCCGGCGAACCCGGGACCGGGTCGGGGTCGGAATAGCCCACGACTTCAGCGACGGTGGCGTTGGGCAGCAGCATCTGGGCGCCGCTCAGCGGCACCATGACGCTGCGGATTTCGGTATCGGCCATGGCGTTATCCTTCCGGCGCGGTCATCTTCAGCAGCGCGAACACATGATTGATCAGTTCGGCCTCCTGATAGGGCTTGGCAAGATAGTCGTTGACCCCCAGTTCGCGCGCGCGCTGGCGATGTTTTTCGCCGCTGCGCGAGGTGATCATCATCATCGGGATGTCGCGCAGGCGCGGATCGTTGCGCACATGGCTGGCCAGTTCGTAGCCGTCCATGCGCGGCATTTCGATGTCGAGCAGGAGCAGATCGGGCACCCGGTCGAACATCAGTTCGACCGCGTCGAGGCCGTCGCGGGCGGTGATCACTTCGAGGCCGCGATGCTCCAGCACCCGCGAGGTCACGCGACGCATGGTGATCGAGTCGTCGACGACCATCACCAGCGGGGCGCGCTTGACTTCGGCCGCGCGCTCGGCTTCGATCAGGCCGCGGCGGCCCGGCAGCAGCTCGCGCTCGAAGGCGCGACGGATCAGCGGGCCCATGTCCAGAATCGGCACGACCTGGCCATCGCCGGTGATCGTGCCGCCGAGGATGCCGGGAATCGAGCTGATCTGCGGCCCGACCGGCTTGAGCACGATCTCGCGGTGGCCGAGCAGCTCGGCGACGCGCAGTGCGCCGCGCTGCGCGCCGGCTTCGATCATCAGCAGCGACAAGGTGCCGCCTTCGACCGGCTCGGCCGGAAAGTCAAGCTGTGGCTCCAGCTCCAGCAGCGGGTACTGCTCTCCGGCGTATTCCTGGGTCGGCTCGGGGCGCTCGATTTCGCGCAGCCAGTCGTCGGCCAGGATGCGGGTGACGCCGCGTACCGCCTGGAGCGGGATGGCGAACTGGCGATCAGAGACGCGCACCATGATCGCCTGCATCACGGTCAGCGACAGCGGGATGCGGATGAGGAAGCGCGCACCCTTTCCGGTTTCGCTTTCGGCGCTGACGCTGCCGCCGATCTGGCGCACTTCGTTGGCCACCACGTCGGTGCCGATACCGCGGCCGGACAGTTCGCTGACCTCTTCGGCCGTCGAGAAGCCGCTGCGGAAGATCATCTGGGTGAGCTGCTGCGCATCCGGCTGCTCGTAAGCTTCGATCAGTCCGCTCTCGACCGCGCGCTTGCGGATCTTGTCGAGGTCAAGGCCGGCACCGTCGTCCTGCACGAGGATCAGCAGTTCAGTCGCCTCGCGGCTGACCTCGATGCTGATGGTGCCGGTTTCCGGCTTGCCCTGCTCGCGCCGCCGCGCCGGCAGTTCGATACCGTGGCTGATGGCATTGCGCAGCAAATGCTCCAACGGGGCGGTGATGCGGTCAAGGACATTGCGGTCAAGCTCGTTCTCGCCGCGCAGATCGACCTTGAGCTGGGCTTTCTTGTCCAGTTCGCGCGCGGCGTTGCGTACCACCCGCCGGAAACGCGGCAGCAGGGTGGTAAACGACACCATGCGCGCCTGCATCAGGCCTTCCTGCAGTTCGGTGTTGACCCGCGACTGCTGCATCAGCAGGGTTTCCGACTGACGGGTGGCATCGTCAAGGATGCCGGTCAGGCTGGTCAGGTCATTGACCGATTCGGCCAACGCGCGTGACAGCTGCTGGATGGTGGAATAGCGGTCCAGTTCCAGCGGGTCGAAGGTTTCGTCCATCGGCCCGTGTTCGCGCTCGAAGCGCGCCAGAATCTGCGCCTCGGTCTCGATTTCGAGTTTGCGCAGCTGGTCGCGCAGACGGATGACTGTCTCGTCGACTTCCCCGACGTTGTTGCGGAAAATGCTGACCTGCTGCTCCAGGCGCGAGCGGAAAATGCTGATTTCGCCGGCGTAGTTGACCAGATCGTCGATCAGGTTGGACGGCACGCGCAGGGTCTCGGCGCGCGCGATCCGTGATTCCTCGTCTTCGCCCGGCAGCTGATCCAGTTCGGCCGTGAGCTCGGGCAGGATCACCGCTTCCTCGATGTCCTCGGCCTGCTCGGCGAGCAGCTCGCTGACCGGGCGTACCGGCATCGGCTGCCGCTCGATGACGGCGGCAATCATGCCGTGCAGATGGTCACAGCCGGCTTCCAGGGTGTCGATCCGGTCTGGCGTCGGCTTGGTCAGCCCGGTCGCAAGGCCTTCCAGCAGCTCTTCCATGACGTGGGCGACCTGGCCGATCGGATTGAGCCCGACCATGCGTGCGCTGCCCTTGATGGTGTGCAGGTCGCGCTGCAGGGCGGTGACCAGGCTCTTGTCGTCTGGCGCCTCACGCCAGCGCTGCAGCACGCCGTCGGCGTGTTCGAGCAGTTCCTGGCCCTCCTCGAGGAAGGCTTCGAGCAGATCCTCATTGACCTGGCCGTAGTCGAAGCCGGCGGCCTGGGCGTGCTCGGTGGTCTCTTCCAGCTCGGGTTCGGCGCTGTCGGCCGGCTCAACAGGCACCAGCCCGCTGGCGACGGCGGCCTCATAGGCCCGCGCTTCGGCCATCCAGGCCGGCTCTGGCTCTGGC